>JBGAID010000144.1:0-18700 GCA_044225865.1 Polyangiaceae bacterium
GTGCCGTGGTCCGTCATCCAGCTCGTGGCGAAGGCGCGCCGACGCTACGGCGGGTACGTCGTCCACCTCGGCATCGTCCTCGTCTACATCCACTTCACCGGGCGCGCGTGGTCCTCCGATATCGAGACCACCCTCGAGCGGGGCCAGCCGCTCATCGTCGACGCTCGCTACACCGTCCGCTACCTCGACGAGCACATGGAGAGCGACCAAGAGAAGCGCTCCATCATCACCGACGTCGAGGTGATCGAGACGGTGAAGCCCGCCGTCGCCACGACCCGCGAGGCGCTCCTCGGCGAGGGTTGGAAGGAGGAGGGGGACATCCTCACCAAAGGCGCGGAGCGGATGATCCCGCTCGCGGACAGCCCGACGTTCCGCCTCGGCAAGCTCGTCGAGGTCCTTCACCCCGCCCAGAACATCTACAAGTCGAAGCGGGGCGAGTCGTCGACGGAGATCGCGCGGCACATCACCCTGCGCGACGATCTCTACATCTCTCAACACATGGTCAATCCGAAGACGAAGACGGCGAACTACCACTTCTTCGTGAACCCGCTCGCCATCTTCCTCGTCCTGGGCGGCGCGATCATGATCCTGGGCGCCCTCATCTCGCTCTGGCCCGATCCTCAAGAGGAGGAAGTCACGGTCTACAGCTACATGCGCGCGATGGCGGGCGTGGCGACGACGATCATCTTCTTCCTTTCCCTGGTGTTTTGGCCCAAGGTTAGCCCCGAGCCGCCCGGCTCCATCGATCCGGGATGGCTATCGGACGCGTCGAGTCAGCAATGAATCTCCCCCACGTGCGAGCCACCCTGCGTCGCTGGAAGCTTCGGCGATCTTCGCGCCCCGGCGAGGGGGCCCGGCGCTGGCTGAGGCGCTTCTTCGTGGTGGCGGCGGTCTCTCTGCTCGTGCCCATGTTCTTCGCGGGCCGCGCCGATGGGCAGGCCCACGTCCCCCGCGGAGGCACGGTGGGGATCCGAACCCCCGCCGAGCGCGATCTCTTCTTCAGCCTCATCTGCCAGTGCGGTTGCCCGCGCGAGACGCTCGGCACCTGCACCTGCGACTACGCGGGCGAGCGCCGAGACGAGATCCGCGATCAGCTCGACAGCGGGATGAGCGTCACCGCGGTTCGGAAGGAGTACGCCCGGCGCTTCGGGACGAAGGCCCTCGCCGTCCCTCCGAACGAGGGGGCCGGTCTCCTTATCTGGCTGTTCCCGCTCGTCGGGATCGTCCTGGCCGCGTTCGTGATCGCCCGGCTGCTGAAGCGCTGGACGGGGCGGGGCGCCGTCCTCGCTGCCGCCGAAGCCCCCGCCCCGGAGACGAAGGCTTCGAAATCCAAGGCTGAGCCTGCGAAAAAAGACGCTTACGATGACCGGCTCGATGAAGAGCTCAAGGATCTCGACCGCGAATGAGCGGTGAACGACGCGTAGCAAGCTCGGAGGGAGCGCGGAGGCGGGCGCGAAAGCGCGCGGCGGTGGAGGCTCGACCGGAAGGCGACGTCCTCGAAGAAGCGCGCGAGACGCCCGAGGCCGAAGCGGAGCCCGAGCCCGATGAAGCGCGCGCCGAGGCCGAGGCCGATGCCGAGATCGATCCGAAGAGCGCCGCCAGCGCGTCTGCCACCGCCCCGGAGGTAGAAGAGGAGCTCGATCCGGAGGAGGTGCGGCGCGCCCGCGTCCGGCTCCTCGCCGGGGCCGGGGTCGTGCTCGCGCTCGTGCTCATCTACGGCGGGGTGGAGTTCGGCGCGCCCGCGGTGGTGCTCATCATCACCGGCGTCGCGCTGATCTTGGTGATCGCCGCGTTCTGGTCGAGCGTGCGGACCCTCCTCGGCGAGTCGAAGCTGAGCAGCGCCGACGCCTTCGCGCTCGGAGCGCCGAACGCAGAAGAGGAGCAGAAGCGGGCGGTGCTGCGCGCGCTCAAGGATCTCGAGTTCGAGCGCTCCGTCGGGAAGATCAGCGACGAGGACTACGGCGTGCTCGCGGCGCGCTACCGCGAGGAGGCGAAGCGCCTCTTGCGCGCCATCGACAAGGCGTCGCAGGACCAGCGGCAGCGCGCCGAGGTCGTGGTCGAGAAGAAGCTCCGCAAGCTGGGCCTCGTCGCGGCGGCGGAGGGGCCCGCCGATGCCGCCGCTCAGGGCGCGCCGCCGCCGCCCGAGAGCCGAGAGCCCGAGAGGTCGGACGATGCTTGAACGAGCCCGTTCCCTGCGATGGCGCGTCGCGCCCATCGTCGTGACGTTCGCCGCGTGCGGGTGGTTGCTCGCGCCGCTCTCGGCGCTCGGTCAAGGCGCGCCATCGGCCGCGCCGGCGAAGTCCGCCGCGCCCGCCGCTTCCGCTGCGCCTGCCGCCTCCGCTTCCGCTGCGCCTGCCGCCTCCGCTGCGCCCGCCGCTTCGGCCGCGCCGTCCCAGGCTCCTTCGGCCGCGCCCGCTCCGTCCGGCCCCCCTGCGTCCCCGCACGGCAACATGCCCCCCGGCGACGGGAGCGGCGCGCCGAACCCGCACGGGCGCGGAGGCGGAGGGCCGCCCGGCAGCAACCCCCATGGCCAACAGGAGATGCCCCAGGACGGGTCCGCCAAGGACGAGACCCTGCCGCGCGGCACCCTCGCGATCGCCATCCGCGACGCCTTCGAGGCGCCGATGCCCAACATCGACTTCGATCTCCAGATCGTCCGGTCGACGGTCGGCGAGGGCGAGTCGCGCGACTCGATCAAGGGAACGACCGGCCCCGACGGCAACGCCATCCTCGACGACCTGAAGTTCGGCAGCGCTTACAACTACCGCGTCGTCGTTCGGTACAAGGACGCGAAGTTCGCCGTCGACAACATCCGCCTCGACGACATCTCCGGCACGGTGGTGCTCCTGCACCTCTACGAGCCGACTTCGGATATCGAGACGGCGGGCGCGTTCGGGGCGGTCGACGTCGTCGTCGGCCAGGCTGACGATTACCTCGAGGTCACCTACGACCTCACGTACCTGAACCCGGGACCGTACGCCTTGGTGCTCGACCAGCCCATCCGCTTGCCGGATGGTCACAAGGCCCTCTCACAACCGAACAAAGAGGCGATCACCACCGTCGCGGAGACGGAGCTGGGCGCGCAGGTCACGGGGACGCTGCCCCCCGGCCAGCACCTGATCCGGTTCACCTACCACGTCCCCCTCGAGCCCGACGGAGAGCAGCGGCTGGCGATGGCGACGTTCCCGCGCATCGTGCAGGCCTCGGTGCGGGTGACGGCTTCGAAGAAGATGAAGATGCAGGTCGCCGGCTTCGAATCGCCGGTCCGCAAGTACGACGGCCAGTCGCAGTGGCTGATCACCGGCAAGAAGATCAAGTCGCGCAACGACCCCTTCATCGAGCAGCTCGACATCACGATCTCGGGGCTCCCGACGCGGCCCGTCGGCGCGTACCTCGCCGTCGTCCTCGCCGTCATCGCGACGGCCGCCGGCGCTGGCTACGCGCTCTCGAGGCGCGGCAAGAAGCTCCCCGCGAAGGAGTCGTACGACGACCTCGTCGAGGCCCAGCGCTCGCTCTTGGACGAGTTCGTCGCCCTCGAGCGGGCCAAGACGCGCGGCGAGATCGGACCGAAGAGCTACGCCCGCATCCGCCAAGCCATGCTCGACGCGCTCGCCCGCATCGTCGATCGCCTGGCGGAGGCGCGGGCCGAGCTCGGGCTCGACCAGCCGAAGCGCAAGGGACGGTCCCGCGCGGACCGGAGCTCCCTCGACGAGGCGCGCGACGACGAAGAGCCGCTGGAGGCTACGATCCATGCAGACAAGATTCGCTCGTCTCCAAAGAAGCCCGCAGCCGCCCGCGCACGTTGAGCTCGCCGACGGCGTAGCGCATGTCCTCGACCGCGCCCCCTGGCTGGGTGGGACGCGGACCGGCGAGCAGCTCGCCGGCTACGACGGAGAGGGGCGCGGCGCGCTCGGGCGGCTCTGTCCGGTCGAGCCCCGTAAAATCCTGTGCATCGGGCGAAACTACGCCGCCCACGCGAAGGAGCTCGGCAACGAGGTGCCGAAGGAGCCGATGCTCTTCTACAAGCCCTCGACCTCCCTGCTCGATCCGGGGGGCACGATCGTGCTGCCGCCCTCGACCATCAGCGAGCGGGTCGAGCACGAGGCGGAGCTCGCGCTCGTCATCGGGCGAAGGCTGCAGAGGGCGGACGAGGCGGAGGCGGCCGCCGCCATCTTCGGCCTCACCCTCGCGTGCGACGTGACCGCGCGCGACCTCCAGAAGAAGGACGGCCAGTGGTGGCGGGCGAAGGGCATGGACACGTTCTGCCCGGTGGGCCCCGTCGTGGTGGCCGGCCTCTCGTGGGACGATCTCGAGATCTCCTGCTCGGTGAACGACGAGCTCCGCCAGCGCGGTCGAACGAGCGCGATGATCTTCAAGCTCCCTGCCGTCCTCGCCCACGTGAGTCGCTCGGTGACGCTCGAGCCCGGCGACGTGATCCTCACCGGCACCCCGGAGGGCACCGGTCCCCTTCGCGGCTTGGATCGCCTCCACATCTCGATCCCCGAGATCGGCAGCCTCGATCTCGACGTCGCGGTCAGCGCCTAGCCCGCCCCTCTCCAATCAAGACCCAACCACCCCTACCTCCACACCATGACGATCGCTCTCCTCAGCATCGGCACCGAGCTCACTCGGGGTGAAATCATCGACACGAACGCGGCCTGGCTCGCCGCCACGTTGACGGAGGAGGGATTCGAAGTCGCCTCGTCCAGCTCCGTGCCCGACGATCGAGATCGGATCATCGAGGTCATCAAGCGCCTCGCGGGCGAGCACGACGTCGTCGTCGCGACCGGCGGGCTCGGCCCGACGAGCGACGACATCACGGCCGAGTGCGTCGCGCGCGCCCTCGGGGTCGAGCTCGCCCTCGACGACGGCGCGGTCGCGGCGATTCGTCGCCGGGTGGAGTCGCGCGGGCGCACCTTCAACGCGCTCCACGAGAAGCAGGCCCGCCTGCCGGTCGGGGCGGAGATCTGCCCCAACGCGGACGGTACGGCGCCCGGGTTTTCGGTGCAGCTCGGTCGCTGCACGCTGTTCTTCATGCCCGGCGTGCCGCGCGAGATGAAGCGCATGTTCCGGGAGCAGGTCCTGCCGCGGGTTCGTCCGAGCGCGCCCAACGACACGTTCGTGGTGAGGCTCCGCACCTTCGGCCTCCCCGAGTCCACCGCCGCCCAGCTCCTCGATGGCCTCGACGCCGACTTCGAGGGCCTCTCCCTCGGCTATCGGGTCCACTTCCCCGAGCTCGACGTGAAGGTCCAATCCAAGGGCCGGACCCAGAGCGAGGCCCGCGCCCGCGCGATCGAGGTCGCCGCCGTCGTGCGCGAGCGGCTCGGGGACGTCGTGTACGGAGAGGGCGACGAGACCCTGGCCAGCATCACCGGTCGCGCCCTCCGCGCCCGCGGCTGGCGCCTCGCGATCGCGGAGTCGTGCACGGGCGGTCTCATCTCGCATTTGCTCACGAGCTATCCGGGCGCGAGCGACTTCCTCGTCGGCGGGGCGGTGGTCTACGCGAACAGCGCGAAGACGCGCCTGCTCGGCGTCTCGGAGGACACCCTCCGCGGCCACGGCGCGGTGAGCCCGGAGGTCGCGATCGAGATGGCGCAGGGCGTCCGGCGCCTCTGCGAGGTCGACGTCGGCCTCTCCGTCACCGGCATCGCCGGTCCCACCGGCGGCACGTCGACCAAGCCGGTGGGCCTCGTCTACTGGGCGGTCGCGCATCCGGGCGGGACCATCGTGCGCGAGCGCGTCTTCCACGGCGATCGCAACGAGGTCCAGGTCCACGCCGCGCACGCCGCGCTCGATCTGCTCCGTCGAACCGCGGCCGGGCTCCCCGAGGGGGCCGAGGTGCCGATGAGCCAGCGCCCTCCCTCGCGCTGATCGCCGGTCACTGCTGCCGCGCCGCGAGCACGCGCCCGAGCGCCCGCACGACGAACGCGTCCGCCGAGGTCTCGGAAGCGTCCTCGCGCGGGCGGAGCTCCCCGAGCACGACGATCTGGACGCTCGGCAAGAGCGGCCAGTGCGCGCTCCGCGCGTCGTCGATGTAGCAAGGCAGCGTCTCCGTCCCCACCACGAGATCCACCCGGAAGCGCTGGGTCCCCCAGAGCTCCCGGCGCTTGAACTTCCTCTGCTCGAGCAGCGTCCGCTCGACCTGGCTCACCACGAACCGGGGCGGCAGCGAGAGCGACTGCGAAGCCTGCTCGAGCTGCTTCGTGATCGTGCTGCATTTGTCCGCGGTCGGAGGCGGGTTCGCCGCGAGCGCCTCGCTCGCGAGCGCGACCGCCGTCTGCACCTTCTTCTCGTTGGGACCGAGGGGCTGGACGATCGCGACCGTCGCGCGCAGCGTCTCGAGCTCGTCGAAGGTCGGCCTCGCCTCGCCGGCCAACATGAGCAGCGGCGGATCGAGATCCAGGTCGTCGTCGAAGCTCGCCTGCACCGCCTTGCGCGCTTCACCCACGTCGAGCGGCCGGCCGTACGAGAGCACCCGCAGCACGTCGAGACGATCGCGCTCGTCGTCGCTGATCTCCTTGGTGCCGTCGAGCCCCTGGGGGCGTCGCTGGAAGGGCGTCGCCTTGAGGATCCCCGAATAGGGCGCGCGCTGTCGGAGGCGCTTCGCGATCGGCGGCTCGAACCCGAGCAGATCGATCGAGTATCGCCTCCGGAGGGTCGGCACCTCCTCCTGCGGCTGCGTACGCAGCGGCGCGTCCTTCGCGCGCTCCCGCTCCGCGGCCGCGTCGGATGCGTTCTTGGCCGCGCCGGGATCCGACTTCGCGGGGGTGGCGAGGGAAGCGGATCGGAGGGACCCGAACGCCGCGCCGAACGATCCGTCATCGCGCTCTTGCTTCTTCGTCACCGGCGCCGGCGGCGCGATCGGCGCGGACGCGAGAGATGAAGCGAGCGGCGACGACGACGACATCGACGACGACATCGACGAGGCAGCGACGCTCTGCCCCAACGTGCCCGAGCTCGATCCGAGCGGCTTCGGCCCGAGGCCCAAGCCCCCCGAGCTCGATCCGCCGAGACCGCCCATCGATCCGATCGTGCCCGAGCTCGAGAGCCCCGAGCCCGACAGCCCCGAGCCCGACAGCCCCGAGCTCGAGGACATGCTCGCAGGCGCCGACACCGAGGCCGACATGGGAGCGAGGGCGACCGGTGCGGGAGGGGCCACCGACGGCGGCTTCGCAGAAGGAATCGGCCCGGGGACGATCCCTTGTCCGACCGGGGCGGGCGGAAGCGGCGCGGGAGGAACCGCCGCGGGAGGAACCGCCGCCGAAGGCGCGGAGCCTCCGAGCAGCCCGCCCATTCGCGAAGGCGGCGGGGGAGGAATCGCCGACGCGGTCGGGACGGGCGGCGGCGGCGGCATCGGGCCGCCGGTCAAAGCCGACGTAGGAACGTTCGCCGTGATCGGCGAGAGCGCCGACGCGGTCTGCACCGGAGGAGGAGGCGGCGGTGACGGAGATCGACCCGAGCCGCCCACGGAGTCCCGAAATGGAAGCGCCCCATCGGCGAGGGACGCGCGCGGAGCGCCGCGCGACATCGGGCCGGAGCTCGCGAACGGCAGCGCTCCGGCGGGCCCGGCCGCGGGCAGCTCCATCGCCGTCCGCTCGAAGCCGCCATCCGGCGGGGGCGGTCGCACGATGCGCGCCGTCGGCCGCTTCGGGTGGGGCTTCGCCGGCGCGGGCGGCGCCTGCGGCGGCGGGGGCGTCGCCGCCGGGGTGAACTGCGCGGTTCGAACCGCGAGCGGCACCACGTTGCGAGAGGTGTCGAGCTCGCAGCGGGCCCGCCACGTCACCGTCAGCACGCCGAGATCGCTGTCGATGACGACGAGCTCCGCGCGCAGCGTGAGGGGCTTCCCGTACGCGAACGCCCGCGGCTCGAAGCCGGGGAGCCGCGTCGCGAGCCGCGCCTGCCTCGGGTGCAGCGACTCGAGGACGAACCAATCGTCGGGGCTGAACGGCGCGGAGAGCCACTGATCGGGGGCGCTCGCTTGGAAGTACCTGTCGTCGAAGCCGGCCGGCTGGGGGAGGGTCGCCGGGTCTTCCAGCCAGCGATGATCCTCTTCGCGCAGGTACCGCTGGCGCATCGGAGATCGAGGCTCGATCGGTCCGAGGCCCACCGTGGGGACGAACGCGCCCGCGCCCCCGAGCGCGAACTTCGGCGGCAACAACCCGGGGACTCGATGCCGGCCCTTCGAGTCGACCCGCTCGACGCTCACGCCGATCGGGTTGTCGGTGCCTGGTCCGCCCGCGGCGCTTCCGTAGTCGAGCGGGAAGCGCGTCGCCGTCCCCTTCGACTCCAGCGTCCCTTCGGTCCGGTAGCGACGCGGCACCCACGCGTCCACCGACTTGTCGACCTCACCGACGGTGACGCGAGCGAGCACGTGATCGGCAGGACCGTTCGTCGCGTACGCCGACCCGACGACGACGATCTCGGGCGCGTGCTTGAACGGCTCCACGTCGCTCGGCCGCGCGATCCCCTTGGCCGGCCCGCCCTCGTGGGGTTGGTCCTCGAAGAAGATCGGCGACGGGCGCGACTCGAGCGCGCACTCGTCGGGCAAGAGCCGATACGTGCCCTTCACCGCGATCGAGCACATGACCCGCTGCCGCTCGTCGCAGAAGACGATCCCGTCGACCGCGAGAGGATCGTCGAGGGCGACGTTGAGCGGTGCTCTCGGGTAGCCGGCCACGGAAGGACTGTCGGGTCCGCGGGCCGCGCTCAGGCGCTCCCGCTTGCGAGGTTGAGCACCGAGCGCGGATCCGCGCTCGCGACGAGCGCGGGGCTGGAGGTAGCGAGGATGATCTGCACATCGGTCGCGAGGGCGCGCACCGCCTGAGCCCACGCGACGATGTTCGCCTCCGAGGCGGACGACTCGGGCCGATCGATGAAGACGATCGACTTCTCGAAGTGGAGGAGGGTCGCGGTGGCCGCGATCACGACCGCGTCGGACTCCGTCGTGGAGAGCTCGTGCGGCATCCGCGCGCTGCGCTTGTGGCTCGAGAAGCAGCGGAGGAACTCCCCCCCCGTGGACCCGACGTAGCGGAGGGTCGGGCAGAGGCTCTCGAGGGCGGCGCTGAAGCGCGCGGCGTTCGTCGGGTTGGTCGAGAGCTCCATGAGGAGCCGCGGGACGAAGTTGTACTTCCGAACGTCGCGCGTGATGCGCCACAGGCGCTGCTCGATCGCGTAGAGCCCGTGCGGATGGCCGGGGGGCGGCAACGTCCGGTTGGCGGGGAAGTACTCGATCTTCCCGTAGCGCGGATCGTGCTCGTACCGCTCGAGCACGGAGAGGAACCCCTCGTCCGCCTCGCGCCGGCACGCGCGCGGGTTGAAGAGCGCCTCCGCCTTTACGATCGGCTGCTCGAGGCCGGAGGCGCGGAGCTCGTCCGCGTCCAGGGCGAACGTCAGCTCGATCTTCGCGGCCGACTCTCCTTCGCGGATCCAGGCCTCGCCGGTCAGGAGCGGGCCATAGGGCGCGAGGACCTCCTTCGCCGCGAGGATCGCCTCCATCATCCGCGTCTTGCCGGAGGATGGAGGCCCGGTGATCACGACGACGTCGAACGCGGCGCCGCTGATCGCATCGCCAAACTCACACGTGATGTCGGGCAAACCTCGGATCGAAAGGAACGTCGCTCGCAGGAGCTTCACGCCTCAGCGCCTCCTCCTGTCGACCCTGTCATGCCCGCCTGTTGCGCGACGGTGTCACCCGGGTTGAGCAGGATCTTCTGTGCGTTCAGGATGATCGCGTTCGGCGTAATGGTGATCGAAGAGCCGCCCACCGTGATCGTCGTCTGCTCCTGACTGGAGATCGAGTGGGAGAGGGCGCTCGAGACCATGTTGCCGATGGTTTGCAGGATCCGCTCCCCCTGCGTCATCTGCAAGAGATTCCCGAGGACGCTGCCGATCTTGTCGCCCAAGACGGAATGCTTCTGGTCGCCCTGGATCTGCTCCGTCTCGTTCCCCTCGACCTCCTTCTTGTCGTTGCCGCCGATGCTCGACGACCGGTTCTTGTCGACCCGCGCCGTCCGGTCGTTGCCGACCCACTCGGTGCGGTTGTTGACCGTCTCCGTGTCCTCGTTCTTCCCGGCGTGGCGGTACATCCGCATCTCCCCCTTCGTGTCGTCGAAGTGGAGCTCGTTCTTGCCGGTGCCGCCGATCGTCTCCTGGCTCTTGAAGCCGTTGATGTTCTTCTTCGCGGGCAGCGGATAGGGGGGCCGGTTCAGGTTCGTGTACATCCGGCCCATGATCATCGGCTCCTCGGGGTTGCCGGCGAGGAAGCTCACCATCACCTCTTGGCCGATGCGCGGGATGTTGATCGCGCCCATGGAGCCGCCTGCCCACGGCTGGTTCACCGGCACCCACAGCGAGCTCATCTCGTCCATGTTGCCGTAGCGATCCCAGTGGAACTGGACCCTCACCCGGCCGAACTCATCGGTGTGGATCTCCTCGCCCGCGGGGCCGACGACGGTCGCCGTCTCGATGCCGTGGATGACGGGCTGGGGGGTCGTGAGCTCCGGCTTGAACGGGCTGCTCGCGGCCGTGCTCTGGACGGTGACGTGGGCCTCGCTGTTCGACGAGCCGGTGATGTTCGTGTGGGTGATCAGCATCTGTCCGACGCGATCCGCGACCGCGTGCTGGCCGATGTTGAGGCGGAGGCCCGGCGACAGATCGAGGGCGTTGGAGTCGAAGGTGTAGCGGCGCGCCCGCGCCATCGCTGCGTTGCCGAGCTGATCGGCGAGGCGCTGCGCCTCCTTCATGTCCGTGCGCGTGCGGCCGCGATCGTCGGCGGTCGGGGTGTCCTTCGGCCCCTCGTTGCCGTAGCGGAACCAGCCCGGCTTGTAGATGAAGCGCTCGAGCTGTGACTCGGTGGAGTGGGCGCTCGCCGCCGTCTGCGCGACGAGGGGCTTGTTCGGGAGGCGGTGATCGTGATCCGACACCGCGATGCGCCCCGAGGTCACCGATCGCGAGGCGCGCAGGCGGGTGGCGAAGCGCGTGTTGGTGACGGGGACGTCGGTGTGCTCGAGCGACGAGGACCGCTCCTGCCCGCGCTCGGGGGCGTCGCTCAGGACGACCTGCGACTCGCCGTCGGCGGCGCGGAAGAAGTAGGTGATCCCGGAGGACTCGAGGAGGCGGCAGATGAAGGCGTAGTCCGTCTCTTGGTACTGGACCCGGTACTTGCGCGGCTTGTAGCTGCCCGTGCACTCGTCGACGGCGGTGATGCCCCACTCGCCGAGGAGCTGCTTCACGATGTCGAGGTCCGTCATCTGCTGCCACGTCCGGCAGTTGGTCCGGCGGGTGAGCAGCCAGAGGTTCGGAGAGACGGTGACGTGGTACGTCGAGGCGCCCGTGGGCTCCGATCGAAGCTGGTGGGCCTCCGAGATGACGCCCGACCACGTGCGGCGGGGCGTGTCGGGGTAGGCGTTCGAGTCGAGCTCCATGTGGAACGCGGCCGGCTTGCCGACCAGCTCCTCGAAGTCGATCGCGGGGTTCTGCGAGACGACCTCGAGATCGACGGTGAACAGCGCGTTCAGGCCGTCGTCGATGCTGATGTCGCGGACATCCAGCTTGTCCTCGATCGCAGTTTCGAGCCGAAAGGACGAGCGGACGGGGTCGAGGATCGATTCGGTGTCCATCGGACGACGGTCTTCGCACGTGACATGCCACGCCGCCTTCCCGCGAGATCTCCGTCGTTTCCTCCTCGCGCCCCCGCTCGGGGCCCGACACGCGAAGGCCGGCTGCACGAGTTGTGCAGCCGGCCATCACTTCGCGATTGCGCTACTTGTGCAGTCGCCCTTGCGCAGTCGCCTCCTCAGTTGCTGACGACCTTCGCAAAGGTGAGCTCGTCGCCCTTCCGGTCGACCGTGACGCGATCCCCGGAGACGAACTCCCCGGCCAGGATGCGCTTCGCCAGCTCGTCCTCGAGGTACTTCTGCACCGCGCGCTTCAGCGGGCGAGCGCCGTACTGGGGATCCCAGCCGTGCTCGAGGAGGAGGTCCTTCGCCGCGCCCGACATCTCCATCTGGACCCCGCGCCGCTCGAGCCTCTTCTCGAACCGCCCGAGCTGGATGTCGACGATGGCGTGCATCTGCTCCCGGCCGAGCCGGCGGAAGACGACGATCTCGTCGAGCCGGTTCAGGAACTCGGGCCTGAACTGCTGGCGCACCTCGGAGAGCATCGCCGCGCGCGAGCGCTTCGTCTTCTCCTCGTCGCTGAGCCCGCGGTCCTCTTCGATCACCGCCGCCGCCGCCGAGCCGACGTTGGAGGTGAGGATGATGACCGTGTTCTTGAAGTCGACGGTGCGACCCTGGCCGTCCGTCAGGCGACCGTCGTCGAGCACCTGGAGAAGGGCGTTCCAGACGTCGGGGTGGGCCTTCTCCACCTCATCGAAGAGGACCACGCTGTAGGGCCGGCGCCGCACCGGCTCGGTGAGCTGGCCGCCCTCTTCGTAGCCGATGTACCCGGGGGGCGCGCCGAACAGCCGCGCCACCGCGTGACGCTCCCCGTACTCGCTCATGTCGAGCCGGATCATCGCGTGCTCGTCGTTGAAGAGCCGCTCCGCCAAGGCCCGCGCGAGCTCCGTCTTGCCCACGCCGGTCGGCCCCAAGAAGAGGAACGACCCGATGGGGCGGCGCTCGTCACCGAGCCCGGCTCGCGAGCGTCGGATCGCGTTGCCGATCGCCTGAAGCGCCTCCTCCTGCCCGACGACCCGCTTGCGCAGATCCTCCTCGAGGCGCAGGAGCTTCTGCATCTCGCTCTCGAGCATCTTGGAGACGGGGATCCCCGTCCACCGCGAGACGACCTGGGCGATGTCCTCCTCCGTGACCTCTTCCTTGAGGTAGGCCTGGCCCTTCTGGAGCTCGCTCAGGCGGCTGCGGATCGCCTCCTGCTTGCGCTCGAGATCGGGGATGCGCCCGTACTCGATCTCCGCCGCCTTCCCGAGATCCCCTCGCCTCTTGAACGTCTCGCTCTCGAGGCGGAGCTCCTCGATCTTCGGCGGGATGGCCCGGAGCTCGGCGATGATCTCCTTCTCCGCGAGCCACTGCGCGCGCATCGCGTCGCGCGTCGACTGCATCTCGGCGATCTCTTTCCGGGCCTCCTCGAGCCTCACCTTCGAGGCCTTGTCGCTCTCGCGCTTGAGGGCCTGCTCCTCCATCTGGAGCTTGAGCAGCTGGCGCTCGATCTGATCGATCGGGGTCGGCAGGCTGTCGATCTCCATCCGGATGCGGGAGGCCGCCTCGTCCACGAGGTCGATCGCCTTGTCGGGGAGGAAGCGCTCCGTGATGTAGCGGTTCGAGAGGTTGGCGGCCGCGATGAGGGCGGCGTCTTGGATGCGGATCCCGTGGTGGGTCTCGTACCGCTCCTTCAGCCCGCGGAGGATCGCGATCGTGTCCTCCACCGTCGGCTGACCGACGAGGACCTGCTGGAACCGCCGCTCGAGCGCCGCGTCCTTCTCGATCCGCTTCCGATACTCGTCGAGCGTCGTCGCGCCGATGCACCGGAGTCCGCCGCGCGCGAGGGCGGGCTTCAGCATGTTGGCCGCGTCCATCGCCCCCTCCGCCGCGCCCGCGCCGACCAGGGTGTGGAGCTCGTCGATGAAGAGGATGATCCGGCCGTTGGCGTCCTCGATCTCCTTGAGCACGGCCTTGAGGCGATCCTCGAACTCGCCGCGGAACTTCGCCCCCGCGACCATGGCCGCGAGATCGAGCGCGCACAGCTCCTTGTCCTTCAGGCTCTCCGGCACGTCGCCGCGGAAGATCCGCTGCGCGATCCCTTCCACGATCGCGGTCTTGCCGACGCCCGGCTCACCGATGAGGACGGGGTTGTTCTTGCTCCGCCGCGAGAGGACCTGCATCACGCGCCGGATCTCCTCGTCGCGCCCGATGACCGGGTCGAGCTTGCCGCGCCGCGCGAGCTCCGTGAGGTTGCGCGTGTACTTCTCGAGCGCCTGGAATTTCCCCTCCGGATCGCGATCGGTCACCCGCTGCGAGCCGCGGACCTGGGAGACGGCGTGGAGGATCTTCTCGTAGGAGAGGCCGGCCTTCTCGAGGAGCCCCATCGCGTCGCGGTCGTGCTTGGCGGCGGCGAGAAGGATGTGCTCGGTCGAGACGAAGTCGTCCTTCAGACCCTTGGCCTCGTCCTCCGCCTTCTGGAGCAGGGCGACGCTCCGGCGAGCGAGCTGCGGCTCGGCTCCTCCAGAGACGCGGGGATAGCTCTCGAGCTTCGACTCGAGCGCCGTCTTCAGCGCTTCGGGTCGAGCCCCCGCCTTCGTCATGATCGGGGCGACGATCCCCCCTTCTTGAACGATGAGCTCCCTCAGCAAGTGCTCGGGATAGAGCTCGGGGTGCCCATTCCGGCTGGCGTAATCGACGGCGCCGCGGAGAGCCTCCTGCGCCTTGGTCGTCATTCGTTCTAGTCTCATGGCGCCTCAAAGCTAAGACTGTGCCAACCTCTGACAAGACGGTGCGCGATTCGAAAGAATGCGCAAGTTGTCACGTTCGGCTGCGCAACCTGTCGAGGCCCGCGATCGCGATCTCCGCTGCTTCGTCGAGATCCTCCGGAGCGCTTCGAATGGCGCCTCGGTTGCATTGCCCGAATTCGAAACCATGAGCACCCTTCAGCTCGGCAGCTCGAACCGCGACGTCACAAGGCTCCAGGAGTTGTTGAACCTCGCTGGCGCGACACCTCGGCTTCGCGCGGATGGACAGTTCGGACCGGCGACGGATCGTGCGGTCCGCCGGTTCCAGAGCCATCACGCCCTGACCGACGACGGCATCGTCGGCACGCGCACGTGGTCGGCGCTCGAGCGAGCCGCGCACGTCAACGCGCGCACGACGCCGGAGCAGCCACCTCCCGCCGACAACGGCCCCGTCGCGAGCACCGGTGAAGGGTTCTGCTTCCCCTTCTCGTTCCGGCCCTCCCCCGACTGGAAGGGCGGCGCCCGATACTTCGGCGCGAGGCGCGACAACGGCAACCGCCTCCACGCCGGCTGCGATCTGCTCGCCCCCGCGGGGACGACCATCTACGCCATCGCGGACGGGACGCTCGTGCGATCGCCGTACTACTTCTACAGCAACACCTACGCGGTCGAGGTTCGCCACGGACCCTACCTCGTGCGCTACGGCGAGATCATGGGCGGCAGCTACATCGGGGGGCAGCACCCGCGGAAAGGCCAGCCGATCTGCAAGGTCGGTCGCCTCTCGTCCGGTAGCTCGATGCTGCACTTCGAGATCTATTCGAACGGCGCCTCGACCGCGCCGCTGACGACGAGCCACGGCCCCTACAAGCGCCGGTCGGACGTCTTCAACGCTTCGCCGCTCCTCGATCAGTGGGCGAGGAATCTACCGCACGCTCACTGAGCGCAGCCTCCGAGAGGCGTCACTTCGGATAGGTCTCGGTGCCGTAGGGCCAGCTCTTCTCGAAGACGTGGCCCTTCGGGTAGCGACCCGCGCCCACCGCCCAGGCCTGGAGCGCCTGCGACGCGATCTTCCGCGCCTCCGGATCATCCGTGCGCGCGTACGCGTCGAGCACGGGCTTCGCGCGCATGTCGCCGGAGTGGCCGAGCGTGAGCATCAGCTTGCCGCGCACCTCGGGATCGCGCTCCGCGGCCGCGGCGTGAAGGACGATGTCCATCACGTCGTGCGGCAGCCCGCCCCCGTCGACCGCCCGATCGTCGAGCGTCTCCGCCGCGTCTCTGCGGGTGCCGACGTCGTCGACGTCGAGGTCGCGCGCGACCTGAAGAGACGTCCGCGCCGCGCACCCGCTCAGCGCGAAGACGATCGCGACGGCGAGCCCGAACCGATTTGCTCTCGTCGTCATCGGCGTCCTCTCCTCAGATGTCGAGGTTCTTCACGTGGAGCGCGTTCTGCTCGATGAAGGCCCGGCGCGGCTCGACCTGATCGCCCATCAGCACGGTGAAGAGCTGATCCGTCGCCATCACGTCGTCGACGCGGACCTGGAGGAGCGTGCGCGCGTCCGGGTTCATCGTCGTCTCCCACAGCTCGTCGGCGTTCATCTCGCCGAGACCTTTGTAGCGGCTGATCGAGATGCCCTTCTTGCCGCGCTCCTCGAGCAGCTCCGCGAGGGCCTCCCCGTCCGGGACCGTCTCCTCCGACTTGTCGGTCACGGCCTTGAACGGCGGCTCTCCGAGCGAGCGGAGATCCTGATCGATCCCCCACGCCTCTTGGTACTCGTCCGATGAGACGAGGGCGAGGTCGACCTTCGACGGGCGAAGCCCCGCCGCGGCGCGCGGCGCGACCGTGATCGAGCCCGCTCCCGCCGTCGCGTCCCAGTCGACCTGAATCGTCAGCGGGAAGAGATCCGGATAGCGCGCTTCCATGTACGCGCGCAGGCTCGCCGCCGCGTCCTCGACGTCCTTGCGCCGCTTGATCGCGTCCACCCCGAGCGCGCTCGAGCGGATGATCCCGGCCACGACGCGCGCGTCGCAGCGCTTGTCGAGGTGGGCGACGACGGCGCGGAAGCGCTTCAGGCGCTGGGCCAACCGGAACAGGGGCTGCCCGGAGACGGTGACCCCGCGCGCGGTCGAGATCGTGAGGCCCTCGACCGCGTTCTGCACGAGGTACTCGTCGAGCGCGCCCTGGTCCTTCAGGTAGAGATCCTTCTTCCCCTTCCTCACGCGGAAGAGCGGCGGCTGCGCGATGTAGAGGTACCCCTCTTGGATCACCGCCGGCATCTGCCGATAGAAGAACGTGAGCAGGAGCGTCCGGATGTGCGAGCCGTCGACGTCGGCGTCGGTCATCAGGATGATCTTGTGATAGCGGAGCTTGTCGATCTCGAAGCTGCCGTTGTCGCCGATGCCGCATCCGAGGGCGGTGATGAGCGTCCCGACCTCGGCCGAGCTGAGCATGCGATCGAGGCGGGCCCGCTCGACGTTGAGGATCTTCCCCTTGAGAGGCAGGATGGCCTGGAAGTGGCGGTCGCGACCCTGCTTCGCGCTGCCGCCGGCGCTCTCTCCCTCGACGATGTAGAGCTCGCTCGCCTTCGGATCTTTCGACTGGCAGTCGGCGAGCTTGCCGGAGAGGGACGTGACATCCATCGTCCCCTTGCGGATGACCTCGCGCGCCTTGCGAGCGGCCTCGCGCGCCTTCGCCGCGACGACCGCCTTCTCGAGGATCTTCTTCGCGGTGCCGGGGTTCTCCTCCATGAACTCGCCGAGCTTCGCCGCGACGATGTTCTCGACGATGCCCTTCACCTCGCTCGAGACGAGCTTCTCCTTCGTCTGCGAGCTGAAGGACGGGTCCGGGTGCTTCACGCTGATGATGCACGTGAGACCTTCGCGGACGTCCTCACCCTGGAGGCCCTGCTTCAGATCCTTGAAGAAGCCGTGCGACGTCCCGTAGGAGTTGATCAGCTTCGTCAGCGCGGCGCGCAGACCGGTCAGGTGCGTGCCGCCATCCTTGTTGTGGATGTTGTTCGTGTAGCACTGGATGAGCTCCGTGTAGGAGGCGTTCCACTGCATCGCGACCTGCACGCTGATGGGCGCGCCGAGCTGCTTGCCCTCCGTCGACGCGTCCCCGAGCGCGGAGAAGCCGATCACCTCTTCGTGGAGGGGCTCCTTCGACTTGTTGATCAGGGCGACGAACTCCTCGATGCCGCCTCGATACTCGTAGCGCTCCTTCTTCCCCTCGCCGCGCTCGTCCACGAGATCGATCACGAGACCCGCGTTGAGGAACGCGAGCTCGCGCAGGCGCGACGCGAGGACGTCGAAGCTGAACTCGGTGATGGAGAAGATCGTCGGGTCTGGTTTGAAGCGGACCTTGGTGCCGGTGGTGTCGGCTTCGCCCTTGGGGAGGAGCGGGCCCTTCGGCGCGCCGCGTCCGTACTCTTGGGCCCAGACCTTCCCCTCGCGCTTGATCTCGAGGCGCAGCCACTCGCTCACTGCGTTCACGGCGCTGACGCCGACGCCGTGCAGACCGGCCGAGACTTTGTAGCTCGAGTTGTCGAACTTGCCGCCGGCGTGGAGGACCGTCATGACGACCTCCGCCGCGCTCACCCCGCGCGCGTGCATGCCGACCGGGATGCCGCGCCCGTCGTCCTCCACCGAGACGCTGCCGTCGAAATGGATCGTGACGGTGATCTTGGTGCACACGCCGGCGAGGTGCTCGTCGACGGCGTTGTCGATGACCTCCCAGACGAGGTGATGCAGGCCCGAGCCGTCATGGACATCACCGATGTACATGCCGGGCCGCTTGCGAACGGCCTCGAGCCCTTCGAGGGCGGTGATGCTTCCGGCGTCGTATGCAGACGCCCCCGGGGGAGTCGTTTGGGTCGTCACGGGTTCTTGTTGCGACATCGATTCTCGTCGCGATCGCGCGTGTGCAACCGCGGAGAAGTCATAGGTCGGGCGTGCTTGCGACGCAAGCTTTCACGCGATCCTGAGTGCGCCGCCAACTATTTGAAATAACGAGCTTAATCGCTCATCGTCTCCGCCCTCTCGGCCCGCGCTCCGCCGGGTGAGAAGCGGTGTCAAGACCTCCGGCCTCGGCGTGGTGATGAAGACCTGTCCGCGGCTCTCGTCGAGGTAGTCGAGCAGGGCGGCGGTGCGCTCCGAGTCGAGCTCGCTCGAGACGTCGTCGAGCAGCTGGATGGGCTCGAGCCCGGTGATCGACGCCACCGCCGCGCGCTCGGCGGCCTTGAGGGCGAGCGTGATCATGCGGTGTTGGCCCTGGGAGGCGACCTCCTTCGCGCGCTTGCCGCC
>JBGAID010000145.1:0-19069 GCA_044225865.1 Polyangiaceae bacterium
GGCCTCGACGAGGACACCGCCGCCTTCATCGATCACGCCCGCACGATGACCGTCGTCGGCACCGGCGCCATCACCGTCATCGACGCCTCCGAGCTCACCCACTCCTCCATCGCCGAGACCAAAGCGGGCCGCCCCGTCTGCATGACCAACGTCCGCCTCCACGTCCTCATCGAAGGCGGCACCTTCGATCTCGAGACCCGCCGCGCCAAAGCCCCCGCCGATTGATGCCCACCCCCGGCGAGCTTCGCTCGCCGCCCCTCCCAAGCTCCGCGCTCCGCGCGTCGCGGGAGGGGGCCGCACCGGCCGCTGCTATGAAAACGATAGCAAGCGGCGACACGGACGGCCGCCCTTGGGGCCAAGGAGGGTCGACGCGTGTCGCCTGGCCGCGCCCGGACCGACCGGCTCGACGGCGCTCACGCCTCCGTGAACGCGGCGATGGTGCGCTGCACGAGGCCGCGCGTCTCGGGCATGATGGGCTCCTTCGCGAGCTTGGACGCCGCTATGAAAAAGATGGTGGCGAGGGCGGCGTTGGTGCCCGCGACCGCGAGCAGGGCGGGGGCCCAGCCGAGGCCGCGGTCGTGGAGAGCCACCACCAAGGCTGCGTCCAACGCCACCAGCACGAGCCCCAGGAGGACGAGCGCGGCCGCGCCCAGCACGGCGGCGCGGACGAGGCGGCTCTTGTCTCGGTCGGCTTCGCGCTTGGCGACCTCGACGTGGATCTGCACGAGGCTCGAGGCGACGCGGGCGACGCGGGTGGTCAGGGCGCTCTCAGGCTCGTCCGCCACGGCGCCCTCCTCCGATGAAGAGCCCCACGAGGAGCCCGAGCCCGAGCGCGACGAGGAGGCTCACGAGGACGTTCTCGCGGACGCGCTTCTCCGCGTCGACGAGGACCTTCTCTCGCAGCTCCTTTGCGAGCACGGCCGTCTTCTTCTCCCACGCCTCGAGGAGGGCCTCCGTCTTGTTCTTCTTGGGCTCGTCTCGCCTCTCGCCCGCGAGCTTCTCCAGCTCCTGGAGCTGCTTTCGCACGAGGGTCTTCGTGTGCTCCGTCTTCTCGGCGACCAGCTCCACCACTTGGTCGAGCTCTCCTTGCGTCGCGGCGAGGCTGGCTTTGTCCACCGCCGGCCACTCCTCGAGGATGGCCGCCTCCAGGCCGGCGAAGTTCGTCTTGAAGCTCTCTCGCGACGCCGCGCTCGGCGCCACCCCGTTTCCTTCTGACATGGCCACGCTCCTGATGAATGGACGGCGACAGGCTATCGAGCGGCGTCGAGCGGCACCAAGATGCTCATTTGAACGGTGCAGCGGCGAGAGGGCGCGACCCGAGAGGGGCAGCCACCACGGGCGCGGCGCTGATATAAACGGGGCCGATGATTGTCGTCGAACGACGCGTGTATCGCGGCCCCAGCCTCTATGCCCATTTCCCCGTCATGCGCCTCACCGTGGACCTCGGCGTGCTCGAGGAGTGGCCGAGCGCGAAGATCCCGGGGTTCAACGACGCGCTCCTCGAGGCGATGCCCACGCTGCACGCCCACACGTGCTCGTTCGGGGAGGCGGGGGGCTTCGTGCGGCGATTGCGTGAGGACGGCGGGACGTGGCTCGGGCACGTCCTCGAGCACGTCGCCATCGAGCTCCAGCAGCTGACGGGGGCCCACGTCTCGTTCGGCAAGACGCGCGGGGAGGGCACCAAGGGCCGATATCACGTCGTCTACGAGTACGAAGAGGAGCGGGTGGGGGAGGCGGCCGGCGATCTCGCCCTGCGGTTCCTCCATCACCTCTTGCCCGCGGATCTCCGCCCTCGCGCCGAGGACGACAAGCCCACCGCCTTCGATCTCAAGCGCGAGATCGTGGAGCTCATCGACTTCGCCCAGCGCCGCCAGCTCGGCCCCTCCACCGGGTCCATCGTGCGCGCGGCGGAGGCCCGCGACATCCCGTGGATGCGCCTCAACGACTACAGCCTCATCCAGTTCGGCCACGGGAAATATCAGAAGCGCATTCAAGCCACCGTCACGAGCGAGACGCGCCATATCGCGGTGGAGATCGCCTCCGACAAGGAAGAGACCAATCGCATCCTCGGGGACCTGGGCTTGCCGGTGCCGCGCCAGCGCGTCGTCCGGTCGGCGGAGGGCGCCGTCTCGGCGGCGGAGCGCCTCGGCTATCCGGTGGTGGTGAAGCCCCTCGACGCCAATCATGGGCGGGGCGTCTCCCTCGATCTGAAGACGTCGGACGAGGTGCGGACCGCGTTCGACAAGGCTCGCGAGCACGCCCGCAGCATCGTGGTGGAGAATTTCCTCTCCGGCTTCGATCACCGCATGCTCGTCGTCGGCGGGGAGCTCATCGCCGTCGCGAAGCGCGTCCCCGGTCACGTCGTCGGCGACGGCAAGCACACCATTCGCGAGCTCGTCGAGATCCTCAACGCCGACCCGCGCCGCGGCATCGGTCACGAGAAGGTGCTGACCCGCCTCGAGCTCGACGCCCAGGCGGACCGCCTGATGGCCAAGGCCGAGGTCACCGCCGAGACGGTGCTCGAAGACGGGCGCGTCTTCTTCCTGCGCGGCACCGGCAACCTCTCCACCGGCGGCACCGCCATCGACCTCACCGACGTCGTCCACCCCGACAACCGCGATATGGCCATTCGCGCCGCCAACGCCATTGGATTGGATGTATGCGGGGTGGACTTCATCACCCCGGATATCTCGCAGAGCTATCGCGAGGTGGGGGGAGGGATCTGCGAGGTGAACGCGGCCCCCGGCTTCCGCATGCACGTCGCCCCCACCGAGGGGAAGCCGCGCGACGTCGCCGGCCCCGTCATCGACATGCTGTTCCCGAAGGGCACCCCGACGCGCATCCCCATCGCCGCCGTCACCGGCACGAACGGCAAGACGACGACCGCCCGCATGCTCGCCCACATCCAGAAGATGAACGGCTTCACGGTCGGCCTCGCCACCACCGACGGCGTCTACATCGACGGCGAGCGCACGGTGGCGGGGGACATGACGGGCCCCCAATCGGCCCAAATGGTCTTGAGAGACCCGACGGTGGATCTCGCCGTCCTCGAGACGGCGCGCGGCGGCCTGCTCCGCGCGGGCATGGGCTATCGCAATTGCAACGTCGGCGCCGTCCTCAACGTCAGCGAGGATCACCTCGGCATCAAGGGCATCGACACCCTCGAGCAGCTCGCGGAGGTGAAGCGGATCGTCATCGAGGTCGCGCGCGACTGCGCCGTCCTCAACGCCGACGACATGCATTGCCTCCGCATGGCCGACCACACCAAGGCGAGCCGCATCGCCTACGTGACGATGAACCCCCGCCACGAGCTCGTGAAGAAGCACCTGCGCGCGGGTGGCCTCGCCGCCGTCCTCGAAGAGGGCATCAACGGCCACATGATCACGCTCTACGACAAGGGCTCGCACATCCCGCTCGTGTGGACCCACCTCGTGCCCGCCACCCTCGAGGGCAAGGCGATGCACAACGTCCAGAACGCGATGTTCGCGGCGGTGATGGCCTACGCGATGGGGGTCCGGGTCGAGAACATCCGCCAGGGCCTGCGCACCTTCGACACGTCCTATTTCCAGGTCCCCGGGCGCACCAATGTCTTCGACAAGCTGCCCTTCAAGGTCATCCTCGACTACGGGCACAACCCCGCCGCCGTCCAGGCCATGGCCGATCTGACCTCCCGCCTCGAGTGCCAGGGCCGGCGCATCTGCGTCCTCTCCGCCCCTGGGGATCGGCGCGACGAGGACATCCGCGCCATCGCCCGGATCGCCGGCAAGGCCTTCGATTACATCATCCTCAGGCGCGACGACGATCTGCGCGGGCGCGGCTCCGACGAGGTGCCGAAGATGATGGAGCGCGAGCTCATCGAAATGGGCGTCCCCAAAGATCGCTTCGAGATCATCCCCGACGAGCAGACGGCCATCGACGCCGCCTTGCGAATGGGGCGGCGCAACGACTTGATGCTCGTGTTCGCGGACAAGGTCTCGCGCAGCTGGAAGCAGGTCATCTACTTCAAGCCGGAGGGGGAGGACGTGAAGTCGGCGCCGCCTCCGCCCGTCTCCGGGGTCGGTCGCGCGACCGCCCCCGTCGCCGACGCGGGGGCCATGGACTTCGGCGGCCCCGCCGAAGCGTCCCTCGAGGGGGTGACGGTGATCCAAGACGAGCGCGGCGTGCGGCTCGCCCGAGAGCAGGACGACTGAGCGCGCCATGCGCCTCGTCGACGCAAGGCGCCTCACCGGGCCCAACCTCCTTCGTCCCTTCCCCCTCGTCGTCGTCGAGCTCGCCTTCGACGCCGGCGACGACGAGGCCGCGTGTGAAGCGGTCTATCGCGAGGAGCTCGGGCATGTCCGGGAGGCCTTCGGCTTCACCGATGCATTGTCGTTCGTGGTGCGTCCTCACCGCGGCGGGGTCGTCCTCGGCTACGAGGCCCCCGTCGACCTGATGCTCGCGTGCACCGAGATGAGCGAGCTCGCCGCGCTCCGCGCCTGCGCCATCCACGCCAAAGCCGACCCCCCCACCATCGACGAGAAGCGCGGCCTGATCCAGGGGATCATCGACCGTGATCGCGCTCCCAACATGGTCGCCCTCGGGCGCGAGGCGCGCGCGCGCGACCTTCCATTTCTATGGGACGACGCCCTCGTCACGGTGGGCGCGGGGAAGACGGCCCGCACCTTCGACCGGTTCGCCGTCCCCGATCCATCGACCATTCAATGGTCGGAGATCGCGACCGTTCCGATCGCCCTCGTCACCGGCACCAATGGCAAGACGACCTCCGCGCGGCTGCTCGCGCGCGTCGTCGCCGAGAGCGGTCGCGTCGTCGGTCAGACCTCCACCGAGGCGATCGTGATCGGCGGGGTCGTGCGAGAAGAGGGCGATTGGACCGGCCCCGCCGCGGCCCGCGTCGTCCTTCGGGACCCCGCCGTCGAGGTCGCCGTCCTGGAGACGGCGCGGGGTGGCATCCTCCGCCGCGGGCTCGCCGTCGACCATAGCGACGTCGCCCTCATCACGAACGTCTCCGATGACCACCTCGGCGGCTACGGGATCGACGACCTCGACGCGATGGTGGCGGTGAAGGCGGTCACCGCCCGCGCCGTGCGCCCCGGCGGCACCGTCGTCCTCAATGCCCACGACGCGCGGCTCGTCGCCCTCGCCGGATCGCTCGCTTTCGTCTCCGTGATCTTGTTCGCCGATCTCGAGCGCGCCGACGACGCCGCCGAGGTCGCGGTGACCGCTCATCGGGCCGCGGGCGGGCGCGCCGTCGTCGCGCGCGCTGGAACCATTCAATGGTACGGGGGCGACGGGCCCGGCGAGGATATCGTCCCGATCGAGGCGGTCCCGATCTGTTATGGCGGGCGCGCCCGTTACAACGTGGAGAACGCGCTCGGGGTCGCCGCGGCCGCGACCGCCCTCGGCGTCTCGACGTCCGCCATCGCGAGCGGGCTCCGCGCCTTCACCATGGCCGACAACCCCGGTCGCGGACAGCTCGCGGACGTGCGCGGTGTCCGCGTCCTCCTCGACTTCGGACACAACCCGGACGGGGTGCGCGCCGTCCTCGGGCTCGTCCGGCGATTGCGCGAGGGCTCTTCGGGGCGGCTCGCGATCGTGACCGGCAGCGCCGGCGACCGCACCGACGACGAGATCTCGGACATCGCCCGGGCCATCGTCGAGGCGGGGCCCGACCGCGTGTACATCCGCGAGCTGCCCCATTACCTCCGTGGGCGCGCGATCGGCGAGGTCCCCCGCCTCTTCCGCGCCGCCCTCGCCGGGCACCGTCTGCCGGAGGGCGCGATCCTCGAAGCCGACTCGGAGGTCGCGGCCCTGACCGCGTTCTTCGCCGACGCGCGTCCGGGTGATTTCATCGCCGTGCTCGTCCATCTGGAGCAGCGCGCGGTCACGGAGCTCCTCGACGGCCTGCGCGCCTGAGCGCGCTCACCGTTCGCGCTTGCGCAAAGCGAACACCATCCCCGAGACCTGCTTCGGCCCCTTGCGCTCCGCCCACTCGCCGTCCCACAACGTGACCTCGCAATGGACGGAGCCTCGCTGAATCGACAGGGAAGGCTTCCCTTCGTCGGGGATCCCGAGCCGGCTCGACTTCTCGTCGCAGAACGACGAAGCCTCCGCCTCCTTCCCGATGGCGTCGAGCTGGGCCGCGGAGACCTGGACTTCGTAGTCCTTCGTCTCGCCGGGACCGACCGGTTGGAAGCGGTAGTGCCCGCGGCCGTCCTGTCCGACCTCGAAGGTCTCCGTGCCCCACAGACCTTGGCTGACTCCCCAACGGATCGCCGGCCCACTCGCGATGGTGGTGGCGCTGCTGTTGGAGTCGGAGGGTCGCTTCGACGGGGGCTGCTCTCCGCACGCCGCGAGGACGAGGGCCGTCATCATCCACCGATGCATGAACGTCATGGTAGCGCGAGGGGTTGGCAGCGTCGCGAGGCCGGAGCACCATGTGGCCGATGACCCAGAAGCGATCGGTGCGTGCGAGCCTCGTCGCCCTCGTAGCCTTGGCCCTCGCGAGCGCGTGCGACTCCGGCAAGCGCCAGGACGGTCCGAACATCGACGGGACCACGTCGATCTCGACGGAGGCCGCCTCTGCGAAGGCCTCCGCGAAGTCGAGCGCGTCCGCCTCGCCCGCCGCCGCCGATGACGCGCCGTGGGCGAAGGCGGTCACCCGAAGCTTCGAGGTCCGCATGGGGGACAAGAAGCTCGGCGACGTCACGATGGAGTGGCAAGCCTCCCCCGACGGCACGTTCCGGATGCGCTCGAAGACGGTCTTCGCCGTCATGACGGGCGAGATCCAGAAGCACGAGTCGCGCACCGAGTCCGACGAGACCGAGGTCTACGACAAGAACCTCGAGCTCGTCCGCGCCGACAAGGTCAAGCACGAAGAGACGGTGAACGAGAGCGAGCTCCTCGAGGTGAAGGGCAAGGTCATCCACGCCAAGGTCGAGAAGCCCTCCCACAAGGAAGAGAAGGACGTCGACATCCCCGCCGACTTCCACACCGAAATGGCGGTCTTCCGAGACTTGCGGAGGCAGGCCCTCGCGGGCGCGACGCTCCCGCTCGAGCAGCGCTACAGCGACTTCGAGTCGGACGACATGGCGTTCGTGAAGCACCGGATCAAGCTCATCCAGAAGACGAAGCTCGAGACCCCTTCCGGCACCGTCGAAGGATGGAAGGTCGAGTCGACCAACGAGAAAGACGGAGAGACGATCACGAGCGTCGTCGACGACGCGGGCCTTCCCCTCCGCGGGGATTTCGGGCCGTTGTCGATCGTGATCGCCGGCACCGCCGGCGGCGGCGGCGGGATGGCCGTGGTCGACTCGCACCTGCCCGTCGAGGGCGGGTTCGCGGGCTCCGTCAAGGAGCTCTCCGTGGTCGTGACGGTCAAGGGCGACGGCGACGCGAACCCGCCCCCCTTCGTCGACAGTCCCTACCAGACGGTGAAGCGCAATGGCGAGGTCTATACCCTCGCCCTCCACGGCCGAGAGGGGAGCCCCGGGCTCACCCCGCCCTCTTTGCCAATGAAGGACTTGCCCGCCGACGTCGCCAAATTCCTGAAATCCACCGCCGATAGCCAATCCGACGCGCCCACGGTCGTGAAGAAGGCCAAAGAGATCGTCGGCGCCGAGCGTGACAGTCGCGCTGCCGCCAAAGCCATCATCGCGTGGGCCTACAAGAACCTCGCGAAGCGCGACGGAACCCGCGGCACCGCCTCCGCGGTGGAGACCCTCGAGTCGGGCGGCGGCGATTGCACCGAGCACGCCGCCCTCACCGTCGCCCTCGCGCGCGCGGCCGGTATCCCGGCGCGCAACGCGGGCGGCATCGTCCTCGTCGAAGGTTCCAGCGCCCAAGCCGGTTATCACGCCTGGACAGAGGTGTGGCTCGGCGAGTGGGTCGCCCTCGACGCCGCCCTCGGACGTCTCGAGGTGGGCCCCCGTTACATTTGGCTCGGCTACAGCGAGCCCGGCGAGCCCGACGAAGGTGCCAAGATGGTGCGGCTGCTCGGCCGGACCTCAATCGCGATCGCCAAATAGCTCCGGCGCAGGGCGCCTATCCGTCGTTGAGGCGGAGCGTCTTGCAGATCTTCCAGGCGAGCTCGACCGCCTTGGGTGTCTTCTTGCTGGAGAGCGCGCACGTGACGCTGTCTTTGCCCGGGACGGCGAGCCAGACGGTGGGCTCGTCGCCGCGGAGATAAGCGACGGCGCCATTGGGGAGCTTCTCGATTTGGGTGTTGCGCGAGTCCTTTTGGATCGCGTCTGCGTCCTTGGGGACGACGATCGGGTCGTTCATGAGGAGGACGTCGAGCGGGTCGACGACGGTGCCGAGGGAGAGGGTGGCCTTGTAGCGCTTGCCGGAGGTGTCGGCGGCGTTGGGGACCTCGGGCGCCGACTTGATCGACACGGGGGCCTGCAGGCGCACCCCGAGGTGTTGGAACACGAGCTCGCCCATCTCGTCGGGGATGCCGGAGCTCGGGGCGGCGCTCGCGCTCGGGGCGGTGGAGTCGCTGCCGCCGCACGCGGCCGACGAGGAGATCATCAGGGCGGACAAAAGAGCTGCGCGACGCATCGGATCCTCCAAGGAGAGCCGATGCGCCGCGTCCGGCGCAAGCCGATCGTCACTGCGATTCGAAGAGCTTCGCGTCGACGGCGCCGCTCCCGAGGACGTCGAACTGGAGGTGTTGAATGTACTTCTTGGCGAAGCCGGACACCTGCTCCGCGGTGACCGCCTTCACCTGCTCGATCAACGTCTTCTCGAGCCGCCAGTCGCCGCCGAGGAGCTCGGCACGGGCGAGGGCGGAGGCCTGGCCGTCCGTCGTCTCCGTGTTCATCCAGTGCTCGGTGAGGAGCGTCGACTTCGCCGCCTCGAGCTGCTTCGGGGTGAGGGGCTGCGACTTCAGCTTGCCGACCTCGTCGAACATGACCTGCATCGCCGCGTTCGGATCCACCGCGGAGACGTAGAGCTGTCCAATCGGGACCGCGGAGCTCGAGCGGAAGGAGGCGTGAGGGGCATAGGAGAGGTTGCGCTTGGTGCGGACCTCCTCGAACACCCGGAAGCCGAGGTGCTCCATCGCCACCATCGCCGCGTAGAACTCCGGCTCGCGCCAGGTGGGGGCGCTGAACGTGCCCGAGACGTATGTCGTCGGCAGCTTCGACGCCTCCTTCTCCAGCTTCGCCGCCGCGAACGAGATCCCCGGCAGCGCCGTCTCTCGATAGTCGCCGCGCGGGAGCGATCCGAGGCGCTTCTTCGCGAGGTCGGCGATGTGGGCCGGGTCCACGTCGCCCACGACCACGAGGACCAGACGAGAGCCCTGGCGGAGCTTCTCGAGGTGGGCATTCAGCTGGGCGGCGTTGAGCTTCGTCACGGAGGGGATCGTGCCGACGCTACGATTTTCGTAGGGGTGGCCCTTGAACAACGTCTGGTGGACCATCAGCCCGAGCAGCGCGTCCGGCGAATCCTCCTCGTGGCGGAGCCGCGCGATCATCTGCTGCCGCCGCAGGTCGATCTCGCTCGCGGGCAGGGCGGGGGTGAGGAACGCGTCGCAGAGCATGTCGAAGGTCTCGTCGCTCGTCGCCTTGAGCGACTTCGCCCACAGCGCCCCGTAGTCGTTCCCGGAGGCGGAGCCGAGGTCGCTCCCCATCGTGGCGAGCTTGCGCGCGAACGCGTCGCGATCGAGCTTGGTCGTCCCGCCCGACGAGGCCACCGAGAGGGCCATGTCCTCCACGCCCGCGTCGGCGGCGCCCCAGTTGCGGACGCCGCCTCGAACGTAGAGGTTCATCGCGACGAGCTCGGCGCCGGGCACGCGCTTCACGATGATCTTGGTGCCGTTGATCTTCTGCTCGGTGACGTCGCCCTCGGTCACGGGCGGCGTGTCCGCGTCCTTGGCCGCGTCCGTCGAGGCGGGCGGCGCCGTCTCCGTCGGCTTGGCCGTCGGGCCGGTGGGGACGAGGGGCCGCGGCTCCGGATCGCAGGCGGTCACGGCGGCGGCGAGGGCGAGGAGGGGGAGGACGCGCTTCATTTCGCGCCTCCCTTCTTCGCCTTCGGGGCGGGCGCGGCGGAGAGCCCGGCGAGCCCCTCGAAATGGGCCTGGTCGAAGCCCTTCTTGACCATGTCGGGAGACAGCATCGATCCGAACACGAAGCTCTTCTTGATCACATACGTGTCCAGGTACCGCGCGATATCGGCGCGGGTGACCTTCTTCATTTTGTCGACGTAGCCGAAGTAGTAATCGAGGCCCGCGCTCGTCCACCAGAACGTGAGGGTGTGGGCGAAGGCAGAGGCCCGCTCGCGCTCCTTGATCGTGCTCACCTCCACCGATCGTCCCGCGTTCTTCATCTCCTCGTCGCTGAGGTAGTCGCTCTCCTTCATCTTCGGGAGCTCTTCCAAGACCGCCTTCACGCACCGATCGATGTTCTCGGGGGCGGCCTCGAAGCTCACCGTGATGGGGCCCGTGTTCATCTGGGTGTACCAGCTCATGTTGGCGGAGACGCACGCCCCCGACTCGACGAGGTGCTTCTGGAACTTGGACGATGGCTCGGAGATGGCGACGGTGAGGAGATCGGCCGCGTAGGTGAGATCCACGTCCTTGCCGACCGTCGAAGGCCCGTGAAAGACAAGCTCGCCGATGTAGCCGCGGACGGGCTGCTCCACCACTACCGCCTCGCTCTTCTTCAGGGCGGGGTGCTTCACGAGCGGGAATTTCTTGAAGGGATCGTCACCCTTCTTCCAGCCCTCGTAGAGCGCGTCGACCTCTTTGAACACGTCGGCCGCCTTCACGTCACCCGTGATGACGAGGACGGAGTTGTTGGGGATGTAATAGCGCTCCTGGATCGTCTTCATCATCTTGACGGTGGCCCCCAGCACCGTCTTTCGCGTCCCGAGCGGATCCTTGCGCGAGGGATATTTGTACCAGACGCGCTTTTGGACCTCGTGATTGAAGTGGTAATAGGGGTTGGCCTCGTTCCTGTCGATCTCGCCCGTGACCACGACCCGCTCGCGCTCGAGCTCCTTTTCGTCGAACACCGGCGTCGCGATGGCATCTCGCATGAAGACCATCGCGTCGTGGAAATGGTCCGAAGTCGTCGTGAAGAAGTAGTTCACGCGCTCGGTGTTGGTGGTCCCGTTGAATTGGATGCCGAGCTCTTGGACTCGCGCGAGGTACGCCTCTTGGTTCGGGATGGCGGCGTTCGCCTTGAAGAACATGTGCTCATAGAGATGACTGAGCCCGTTGTACTCGGGGCTCTCCGTCATCGAGCCGTTCTTGGCCGCGATCTCGACGGTGATGAGCGGCACCGCGTGGCTCTCCGCGACGAGGACCTCGAGCCCGTTCTTGCACGTGTGCCGTTGAATGGGCGGCGCATCCGCGCGGGCGACGGTCGAGAGCAGCAACGTCGAGGGAATGGTGGCTAACGCGCTGAAGAGGACAGACAGACGCATTTCGGCTCCTTGGGGGGTGGACTCTACCAGGCCGGCGGCCGCTGTCTCGTCGGGATTCATGCAAAAGGCCCACTTGCGTGACGGAGGCGTCGGGGGTTCGTCACGCGGGTCGGGGATGCTGCCGCCCATGTTCGCCTGGTTCGAGAACGTCGTGGACCTCGGCTCGGGAAGACGCGCCGCCATCGCCCTCGCGATGCCGGGCCGCAGCGCGAGCGAGCAGCTCGGCTTCGCGTGCCGGTCGCTCGGTCGAAGGGTGGTCCGGCTCGGCGCGCCGCTCTTCGTGCCGGCCGCGCGAGGCGCGGACGAAGACGCGGCCATCGACGGCTTCGCCCGGGCGGCGCGGCGGCTCCGCTCGCGCGGCCTGCCCCCGTCGCTGCTCGGCGCGGCCCTGCCCCTCGTCGGCGGCGTCGACGGGAGAGCGCTCGATCGATTCGCGGCCCTCGGCGTCCGCGTCTGCCTCGACGCCGAAGCGTCCTCGATCGCGCTGGAGGACGGAGGCGAGGCGAGGGAGCTCTCGCGTCGAAGACAGATCCCCCTCTGCGTCTCTGGGGTCTCGTCCTTCGACGCGCTGATGGAGGCCGTCCGCGGGGGCGCATCGTGGGTCCGCGGCCCAGCGCTCTCCGGCTCCGCGCGCGAGCCGCGATCGCTCGGTGAGCCCCAGCGCCGGCTCGTCGACTTCGCGCGGGCGCGCGCCACGTCATCGGGGCCGGCGGATACGGTCGCCGCTCGGCTGTTCGCCGCGCGCGACTCGATCCGAGCGACGACCCGCGCCCTCGAGCGCTCGCGCGAGGGGGACCTCTGCGCGATGCTCGCCGGCGTCGACCATCGACTTCGGGACGCATCGACCGCCCTGTCCGCGGCCCGCACCACGCGCGACGCCGCGCGGGCGGGCGTGCGCTCCGCCTCGCTTCGCCTCGACGCGCTCCTCGACGATCTCGCGCGGGGAGACCCGCCCTCCGCGGATCGGCTGCTCGACGCGATCGACGGAATGGACGAAGCGAGGACGCTCGATGACCTTTCGGCGCGGGCCTACGACGCCGAGGTCCACCATGGGGAGAGCCTCCACGCGAGCGCGCTGCTTCGGGTTCAAGCGTCGCTCGCGGCGCTCTCCGCGCGAACGCGGCTCGGCGGGGCCGCGTCGCTCGCGGCGGTGCCCATGGCCGAGCCGAGCCCTCGAAAGGCGAGCGACGCCCCTCAGCCGGCCGGTCGTGAGAGCGTCGCCGGATGGTGAAGGGGGACGGTCCGCGCCGCGCTCGTCATGGGGCTCGTCGCGTACGCCCCCCCATCGAGCGCGCTCACGACCCTCGCTGGTCCCGGCGCTCTTCGGCGGCCGGCTGGGATAGCTTGTCGCCATGCGTGCTCTCTTCACGACCGCCCTGCTCTGCGCCTGCGCCACCAAGGATGCCCCCAACGACAAGGCCGCTCCCTCCGGGGCGAAGAGCGTCACCGCGCGACCGGCCAGCGCCGGACCCACGGCGTCCGTCTCGGCCAGCGCGGCGGCGCCGTCGTTCGACAAGCTCACGGTGACCGTCGACGGCGCCCCGGTGAAGATTCAACAGGCGCTCATCAAGCGCATCCCTCTCGCCGGGCGGTATCAGCTGCTGATCAACGATTCGGTCACGCAGTGCGACCAGCTCCTCGACAATCTATTCGATGGCAAGTCGGTCGGGGAGAACCACCTCTTGCTCGACATTGGCCAGCACCTCTTTGCGGACGGCACGCTGGCGCCCGTCGTCACCTACTCCTACGGCCCCGGCTCGATGGAGCAGCAGAAGGGGACGAAGGTGAAGATCACCGGCAAAGCCGACAAGGGCGAGAAGGTCGAGGTCACGCTCGACATGGTCGAGCTCGCCGACAAGAAGAAGAGGGAGGTGCACGGCTCCTTCATCGCCGAGGGGTGCGGCGAGCGCGCCGAGACCGACCGCTCCGGCATGCCCAAGGCCAAGCACCCCTCCGCGGCGTCCATCACCATCGCCGGAAAGAAGCTCCCCATCGTCGGGGCGATCCGGACCGGAAAAGATCCGAAGGCGCGCGACCTGGTCCTCTCCTCCGGGCCCAAGGACTGTTCTTCGACGACGCCGTGGGCCGAGATCGTCCTCGATCAGAGGGGCGGCATCTGGCACGTGACCGGGCAATGGCTCGAGCGAGAGCTCTCGAACAGCATGACCCCCGACGAGAACACGAAGGACATGAAGGTGACGGCCGGCGCGAAGGGCACGAGCGACGATGGCCCGACCGTCGAGCTCAAGCTCGAGGGCAAAGGAAAGATCGACGACTTCCCGATCGCGATCGAGGGGACGGTCGAGGCGATCGAGTGTCCCGAGTAGACCCCGGCCGCCACGACACGGACGTCGCCCCGGGGTGGGCATCGTGTCGTCGCCGAGGCGATCGTGTGACAAACCGATCCGATTGCGTCCCCGAAGCTCGATGGGCGCCTCTCGTCGCGATCGAGCCGGCTTCCGCTCTTGCAAGCCAGTGCAGGTCGAGCGAGGGATGCGCCATCGATATGGTGGCCAGGACCTTTGGAGTGTTCGCTCTCGTCGCGGCGTCGGCGGCAGGGTGCGGTGACGACGGGGCTCAAGGGGGCGCGGGGGGCGGCGCGGGGGTGGGGTGAGCACGCGGGTCCGCCTCCATCCTGGGATCGCGACGTGACGCCGCCGAGCGACGCCGACGACGCGCTTCGGGCCGCCTCTCCGTGTGCGTTCAAGAGCGGGCAGTCTGCCCGCGGAGACCCAGGGCGCGTCGTTCCCGAACGGGGACGAGATCCCCATCGATCACATCGTCGTCGTGATGATGGAGAATCGCTCCTTCGATCACTACTTCCAGAAGCTGCCCGAGTACGGGCAGCCAGACGTGGAGGTCGCCCCCGCGGACTACGCGAACCTCGACTCGGAAGGCAATCCGGTCGCGCCATTCCACAGCACGGAGCTGTGCTTCGTCGATACCGATCACGAATGGGAAGGCTCTCATGTGGAGTGGGCCGATGGGCTCATGAACGGCTTCGTCGTCGCGAACGAGGGCGCGGGCACGGCGCCGCCGCACCCCACGCCCACCTCGATGCGTGGCACGCGCGCGATTGGCTACTACGACGAGACCGACATACCTTTCTATTACTGGCTGGCGAACGAGTTCTCGATCGCCGACCACTACTTCTGCTCGCTGCTCGGGCCGACGTTCCCCAACCGGCAGTATCTCTACGCTGCCTCGTCGCGCGGCTCGACCGGGAGCGCGGTCCCTTCGTTCGACGACCGCGCCTTTGCCTGCGAGGACGACGCGGCGTGCGGGGGGGAGCCGGGCTCTTGTTCGGGCGGCGCCTGCAAGGGCACGTGCAGCCGCGACGAAGACTGCGGGCGGGACGCGCCGATCGGCGCCTGCCAGCTACCGGACGGCGTCTGCTCGCCCGTGGGACGAACGATCTTCGACTATCTGGACCAGCGAAAGATCGACTTCAAAATCTACTCCGCCGGCACGCCGGGGTGGCTGCTCACGCTCGAAGCCTTCAGCCGCTTCAACGTCGAGCACCAGCGCACGATGGATGACTATTACGCCGACGCGGCCGCCGGGACTCTCCCGCAGGTGGCCTTCATCGACCCCCACATCGCCGACGAGGCCTACGATCAAGACGACGAGCATCCTCCCGCCATCATGCAGTTCGGGGAGCTGTTCGTCGCGAACGTCACGGATGCTCTCGAGAAGAGCCCGAACTGGTCGAGCGCCGCCCTCTTCTTCACCTACGACGAGCACGGCGGCCTCTTCGACCACATGCCTCCTCCCGAGGCCTGCCCGCCGGGAGACTTCCCCGCGAACGTCGCCGAAGGCGATCCGCCGGGTGACTTCGATCGCTATGGTGTCCGCGTGCCGATGATCGTCGTCTCGCCCTTCGCGAAGCCCCATTACGTCTCTCACGAGGTCTACGACCACACCTCGATCCTGCGCTTCATCGAGGCCCGCTTCGTCCTGCCCGCGATCACCGCGCGCGACGCCAACGCGCTCGCTCCTTGGGACATGTTCGACTTCAGCGCGCCCGCCTTCGCCGACCCTCCCGCGGTCCCGATTCCGGAGGTAGACGCGGCCGCCGTAACGACCTGCGCCGCGATTTGGGAGCCGTGAGCTCGGGAGCTTGGGAGCTTGGGGGGCTGCCATCACGGTGCTCGGCGCCGCGCGCGGTCGGCGCCCTCTCGTGGACGACGTTCACGTCCGGCCTGCCGATTCAGGTGACCGCCTCGATCGGCGTCGCGGCGCAGGGCCCGGGCGAGTCGCGAGACCCCCTCATCTCTCGCGCCGACGCCGCCAATATTAGAACGCGCCTCTCGCGTTTGCGTCGCGAGATCGCGTAGTCCGGACGTGAGATCGTGCGCGCATCCATGTCTCGATGTGTATGCTCCCGTCATGGCGGGTCTCTACTTCGGGAAGTCTCGGTGGGACGATCTCCCGGCCCAGCTCGGAATGACGGTTGCCGAGACGGGCGGTGTGATGTCGGGGACCTGGCGCGGGATCCCCATCGAGGCGAGCTTCTACAACGAGCACGACCGTCATCGCGACGCCTACGACCACTTCACCGATGTCCAATCGCGCTTCGACCCGCCGCTCGGCGTGGAGTGGATCGAGAGCGCGGAGCCGTGGACCATCATCGTCGACGGGGCGCTCCAGAGCGAGTTTCGCGCGCGCACCAAAGCGCTCGGGATGCAACACGCGAGCATCAACGACGGCGGTATTCGCGGCACGTGGGCGCACTACGAGTCACAGCTGGAGCGCTACCGCGACACGTTCGACCTCTTCGCCTCGACCGCACAGACGATCCTCGAGCGCCGCGCCGAGAACCCACCTCCCTGGGAGCTCGAGATCGCCGCTCAATGGCCTTCGCTGGCCGAGGGCTGGGGCATGACGCTCGATTCTCGCCGCGCCTCGATGTCGGGGGTTGTCCGTGGCCTCGGCACGAGCGTCCTCGCTTTTGCCTCGCGGCGCCGAGCGTACGTCACCCGCGTCGAAGTGGAAGTCGTGCTCCCGCCCGGCTCCGAGCTCTCCCTTGCTCGCCAGGAAGGTGGCGACGGCTTCTTCAGCCGCTTGTTTCGAGGTCAAGATGTGACCGTCGGCGACCCGACCTTCGACGCCGCGTTCGTCATCAAGGGCAAGCCGGAGCCTTGGGTCCGAGCCGTGCTCGGCCCCGGCGCACGAAAGGAGATCCTCGCCCTCGTGGACTCTGGCGTCGCCATCGAGATCGGGGACGGAAAGCTCACCGCTTGGGCGAAGAAGATGATCCTCGATCGAGAGTCGTTGGATCAGCTGATGAAGGCAGCCTACTCCGCCGCGCTCGCGCTGTGTCCCGCGGCGGAGTCCGCCTCGCAGACTCCCTATCGGTGAGGCCGCGTCTTCGCGTCCGCGTGGACAACCGACAACCCAGTCCGCGTTTGGGGGTTCACGCGCCACTCCCGCCCGATGCCCACCCCCCTCGTCGCTTCGCTCCTCGGCCCCTCCCATGTTCGGAGCTCCGCTCCTCACGGGAGGGGTCGCCGCGCTGCTACGTTTGTCATAGCGCACGGCGTGAGCGGAGGACTCATGGAAGCGCGGCGAGACAATCCAGGCCGAGACCCAGTGACCGAATCGAGCGAGGAGTCTGAACGGGGAATTGCGCCCGCTCATTTGATCGGAGGTGTTCGCGAGAACCTCACCCCGTTGCGTGCGAGGACGGGCCTCATCTCGATGCTCTACCGGCTCGTCCGCTATCGCCCCCACCGCAGAATCGGCTTTTGAGCGGGAGGTTGCCCGGCCACCTCCCCCCAAACTTGGTTGGGGCCGGCGGTGCTCAAGGGCGTTCGCCGCCTCTCCCGCGAAACCGTCCTTCCAAGAGGATCGTCGTCGTCCTCTGTCGTTCAGACGAAGATGTGAGCTCGGCCATGGACGAAGCCACCATCGACGCCTGATCGAGCGCCTCGAATCGCGCGCGGCGCAGCAGGGACGGACGAGCGATGTCGCGCCGCTCGTCCGCGCGCTCTCGTTCACGCTCGCCGCCCTCGCCTACGCCGACGACGACGCGGATGTGAAAGGCCAGCTCCGCGGCGATGACGGAGGAGCCATCCAATGACGGAATGACCAAGGACGAAGCGACCACTCCGTGAGCGCTCAGACCCAGCGTCGCACCGCCTCGAGCGTATCGGTCGGCCGCGTGTTGAAGCACAGCTTCGCCGTGGGGGCCTTCTCGTGGATGACATTCACGAGCTGTTCGAAGAGGAGCAGGTGGGCGGGCAGGGCGCGGATGCCCGCGCCGATGACGACGGCGTCGTAGGCGCGAGACGAGAGCTCGGCGCTGAGCTCCCCGGCGGCCGTCTCCCCGCGGTCGACGGGGAACCAAACCGCGTCATAGCCGTGCTCGGCCATGCGAGCGACGTCGGCTCGAATGCCGGCGTTGACCTTTTCGGCGTCGAGATCGGGCATGGCGGAGAAGTCGACCAGGACGGGGTCGAGGCCCACGTAAAGGACGGTGCGGCGGAGCATGGAGCTCCCGAATATCCGCTCCCGGAGCGGGTCGCAACGCCGCGAACGCGAGGGGGCGAGGCTCGCCGAGGTCGATCAGACGCGAACGGCCGGCGTCGGGAAGACCCGGCCCGACAATTCCTCGAGCAGCCCCGGCACCGCGCGCAGGTCGCGTACGAGGCGCGAGTGGGGGAAGCGGGCGAGGGTCTCGAGCGAGGAGCTCCCGCTCCCGACCCCGACGATGAGCCCGCAGGCGGCGGCGCGGCCCTGGAGCAGATCGGAGGGCGTGTCGCCGACCTTGGCGACGCGCGCGGGGTCGGTCACGCCCGTCCTCGCCATCGCGCGGTGGATCATGTCGGGGGCGGGCCGGCCCTGCTCGACCTCGTCGCTCGCCACCGTCACGTCGATGTCGACGCCTTCCTGCCAGCCGAGGCGGCTGCATATCGCGTCCACGATGGGCCGGGAGAACCCCGTGTCCAACGCGACCTTGACCCCGCGGGCGCGCAGGCGCCGGAACGTCTCGGAGGCGCCATGGATCTCTCGCACCGAAGGCGCGCCGAGGTAATGGCGGATCATCGCCCGGAGGAAGCCGGCGTGGGCGCGCTCCACATCCGACGCGCGGGCTCCCACCCCCGAGCGCTCGACGAGGATGCGAATGGCGTCCGGCTTGGGCAACCCCATCACTCCGCGGATGTCGTCGAGCTCGCTCGAGATGCCGAGCACATCCGAGATCGCGCCGGCGAGGGCGCGCGCCACGACGTCTCCGTCGTCCGACACGGTCGTGCCGGCCATGTCGAAGACCACCAGATCGATCCGAGCTTTCACGAATGCTCCTTCCGAAGAGCCGAGCGCGTTCGCGCCGGCGAGGAGATGAGAGCGCGCGCGCGTCTCGATGATGTGAACGAGCGGTATCGTTTGCGTTGGATCGGAGGGGACGAAGGCGCTTTGTGACCGATCGAAGGAGGTTCGGTATCGGTCACGAGACCATTTCAACGATTGCGCGACGACCGCACTATCCCTTTGGAGTGCGCCCTGCTCGGGATTAGTCGAGTCCCGTGCGTCGCGCTGCAGCGTGGGTCCTCGCGGTTGGGGTTTGGCTCGGAGCACCCGTGGCGCGGGCCCAAGATTCATCCGGCTCCTCCGCTCTCGTCCCCCCCGAGCCGCCGCCCCCTCC
>JBGAID010000008.1:0-160982 GCA_044225865.1 Polyangiaceae bacterium
GAGCCCCCCGTCGGACCGCTGCCGCCCGTCGTCTCGCTCGAGTCGCCGCAGCCGAGCACAGGCACAAAAGCAAAAGCGCAAAGCAAAAGAGAGAGCTTCATTCCACTGACGATCGTAATCGTCGCCGTCCGCTCCGACCACGTGAATTATGGCGCCACCCCGTGAACGTTGAGGGCTACCATTGCACCTGCGTTGGCATAGCTGGTGCTGGCGCCACGAGAACGATCAAGCTCGCCGCGTCCGGGCATCAAGCCGGCGTGTGGCCGGCGTCGCCGGCGCTGAGGTGCTCACGATGATCTCCAAAATTCGACTGCCGGTATGGGCCATCGCCTTCGGGCTCGCGGCGGGCCTCGCATCGACCGGATGTGGCGACTCCAGCGAGACGACGGGAGGCAACGGGGGGACGGGCGGCGACGGAGGCGGCGGGGGCGGGGGCGCGCCCCCCCAATGGCAGTGTCTCCTCGAGGAAGGGAGCGATCCCGACTCCGCCCCCCAGCTCGGGTGCGAAGCCGACTACGACATCCTCGCGAGCGAGCCCACGGACGCCAGCATCCCCGGCGCCACCTCCGTGAAGACGATCGTCGACCGAGCCGACGACGAGACCCTCTATTTCCAGAACTCGAAGCGCTACTGCATCCACTGGGACTTCGCTTCGAGCCACCTGAGCGGCAACGGCAAGCCCATCGTCGGCGATCTCAGCACGTTCAACACGACGGAGTACTACAGCCCGGATCGCCGCTTCATCCTCGGGGCCTTGTCGCATTACGACGGCCCGGCGAAGTGGGTCTACGAGATCTCACCTTACGACACCGCCGACGCCGACATGATCGCGACGGCTTTCTACAAGATCCGGGACAACACCTGGCTCGGAGAAGAGCTCGCCTTCCACCCCACGAGCGTGACCGTCGAGAACGTCGCCAAGGATCTCCCCGACGACATCCCCATCGTCAGCACCGACGATCTCTACGCGGGCGTCGACTACCAGCCCCTCAACCCCGGCACCACCACCGGCATTCTGCGATTCCACACGGCCGCGGAGGTCGATGGGACGTACACCCCGTTCCGGGAGGTCGTCGTCCTCGACGCCGTCCCCAACGACATCTCGATCGTGTCCGGGCTCATCACGGCACAATTCCAGACCCCGCTCGCCCACATCAACGTGCTCTCCGTCAATCGGGGCACCCCCAACATGGGCCTGCGGGACGCCCAGAACAACGAGGAGCTGAAGGCGCTCGAGGGCAAGTGGGTCGAGCTGACGGTCGGGCCCTTCGATTGGTCGATCAAAGAGATCACCGCCGACGAGGCGGAGACGTGGTGGCAGGCCCACAAGCCCGACCCGATCGTCGTGAGCCCGATGGATCTCACCGTCACCGATCTGCGCGAGGCGAGCGAGATGGTGGACCTCGAGACGATGACGCTGAAGCAGGCGATCGGCGCCGCCATCCCCGCCTTCGGGGCGAAGGCGACCAACTACGGCGCGCTCGCCAACGCCCAGCTCGACGGCGCCTTCGACGACCTGCCTCCGGAAGACCAGCCCGGCCCGATCCAGCCCGGCTTCGGCGTGCCGATGTTCTATTACGACCAGTTCATGACGGACAACGGCCTGTGGGCTCGTATCGACGAGCTGATGGCCGATCCGCAATGGGGCGACCCGGCGTTCCGTGCGACCGCGCTCGAGGCGTTCAAAGACGAGCTGCGCGCGGCGCCGATGCGGCCCGAGGTCGTCGCGGACATCGTCGCCCGCGCCGACGAGCTCTTCCCGGGAGAGAAGATCCGCTTCCGGTCGAGCACCAACTCGGAGGACTTGGGGAAGTTCACTGGCGCTGGCCTCTACAACTCCGAGACGGGCGACCCGAGCGTCCCCGCCGGAGAGCACGACTCCGTCGAGTGGGCCATCAAGAAGGTCTGGTCCCAAGTGTGGAACCCGCGCGCCTTCGAGGAGCGCGAGTTCTATTCGATGAACCACCTCGACGTCGGGATGGGCCTGCTCGTCCACGCCAATTTCGCCCAAGAAGAATCCCAGGGCGTCGCCATCACCAACAACCCGTTCGACACGAGCGGGCTCGAGACAGCCTTCTTCGTCAATGGTCAGATCGGAAACAACGATGTCGTGACCCCCGACCCGGGAGTGCTTCCGGACTCCTATCTGCATTATTTCTACAGCGCCGGTCAGCCGATCGTCTATATCCAGCACTCGACGCTGATCCCCGCCGGGGAGACGGTATTGACCGAGGAAGAGTCTTATCGGCTCGGAGTCGCGCTCGACGCCATCCACAATTACTTCTTCAGCGCCTACGGCGGGGCCCCGGGGGAGTTCTACGCGCTCGAGGTCGACTGGAAATTCGACGACAAGCTATCGCCCGGCACGCCGCGACTCTTCGTCAAACAAGCGCGTCCTTATCCGGGATGGAAGACGGAGACGTCGGCCGCCTGCAAGCCGAAGTGATGTTCGATGCGTCGTGTACTTGGACCTAGTACTGCCGGCCCGAAGCTCGTGCCTGGATCTGCTCCGCCCCCGCGCACGGCGCGGCAAGTGAAGGGCGGAGCCGCTCCAGGCACGAAGCGCCGAGTCTGGCCGTGGACTTCTTTGTTCTTGGGTGCTGCCGGATCCGGAAGCGGACTTCCGGCCGGCAGCGCCAGGAGGGAGCCGTCGATGTCGACCTTGCCCATCGTGCCGAAGAGCCTTTGCTGGATCGGTCTCGCCCTCGCGGTCGGTTGCGGACCGACGGTGCAACAGCAAGGCGGCGGCGGAAGTGGCAACGGCGGCGCCGGCGCTGGCGTCGAAGGGGGCGCCCCCACGACAGGCGGCTTCCCCAGCACCGGCGGGTTCCCGAGCGGCGGCTCCGGCCCCGGCGGCTTCGGCACGGGAGGCGATCCCCTCGGGGGAGGAGGGAGCGGCGGCGACGGCGGCGGACCGCCGCTCGAGTGCGACACGCTCCCCGCCCCGCCCGTCCCCTACGAGCAGCTCTCCGGCTTCACCGCGTCGGAGGACTTCGTGTTCGACTCGCAGGGCAACTACGTCAGCATCGACGAGAACGGCAACCTGGTCCGCATCACCAAGAGCGGACAGAAGTCGCTTTGGGTGCCTTCGATTGGCTTCAACACCGCAGGAATGGTGGCCTTACCCGACGACTCCGTCGTGTTCTGCGACGTGCAGAATGGCGCCCTCAAGCGGGCGTACCCGGGCGGGAATGTGGAGACGGTCATCGGCGGCCTGAACTATCCCAACGGGCTCGACGTCGGCCCCGACGGCTTCCTCTACGTCGCGGAGGACTCGGGCAATCAACTGCGACGGGTCAACCCCGACACCGGCGTGTCGACGATCGTCGTCCAGCTGCCGGGGCCCAACGGCGTCGCCTTCACCGACGATCCGACGGTGCTCTATGTCGGCAGCTACAGCTATGGCGTCATCTACAAGGTGACCCAACCCGTCCCCGGCCAGCCCGGCACCTACACCACGTTCGCGGACGGCACCCACTTCGCGGGGGGCGGGATCGACGGCATGGGTTGGGACAAATGCGGCAACGTGTACGCGGCCGAGTTCGTCTCCGGAAACCTCTATCGCATCAATCCCGCGGGCGAGGTGACGGTCATCGACAATCTGCCCTCCTCGTGGATCCCGAACATCAAATGGGGCCGCGGCGTCGGGGGCTTCGAAAAGGACGTCATGTACGTGGCGAACAGAGACGGAGCCGGTCTCTTCGGGGTCAGCGTGGGGATCCTGGGCGCGACCGAGTTCTATGATCTATGAGCCTGCGCCGGCGTGACTTCATCGCGAGCGCGGCCGGCACCCTCGCCGGGTGCACCCAGGTCTCCCTTCCACCCAGCGACGAGGAGCCGGAGGCGTTGGAGGTCGTGGCCGTGCCCTACGAGATGAAGGGCTTCTCTTGGGTGATCGACGAGGCGCTCGCCGGCATGCCGCGCCCGGGCGCGCGCGGCGACCTCGACGCGGATCTCTCGTTCTTGGCCGACCGAGAGATCGAGCTCCTCGTGTCCCTCACCGAGACTGGCGTCGACGAGGACGCGGCCTCGTCGTTCGGCGTCGAGGTTCTCCACCTCCCCGTGAGGGACTTCGGAGCGCCGACGCTCGCTCAGCTCTGCACGTTCACGAAGGCGGCTCGCGAGCACCTCGCCTCCGGCAGGCGCGTGGGCGTCCACTGCGGCGCGGGGCTCGGGCGGACGGGAACCTTCCTCGCTGCATACTTCGTGGGACAGGGGATGACGGCGGAGGCCGCGATCGCTCGCGTGCGGGCCCTTCGGCCAGGCTCCATCGAGACGAAGGCTCAGGAGGAGGCGGTCGCGCAGTTCGCGCTCACCACCTGCCCTTGAAGAGTGACGGTGGCGTCTGCGTCGACGGCGACGCTATCATCGAGCGACCGTGGCCTACGTCCGCTCGCTGTGCTTGGTGCTCTCGTGCGTGGTTCTCGTCGCTGCGTGCGATGGGTCGTCTTCGCAAGACGGTGATTCGAACGACGGCGAGGGCGGCGCGGGGGCGACCGCCGGGAACGGCGCGAGCACCGGCGACGGCGCGAGCACCAGCAGCGGCGCGGGGGATCCGGGAGGCCTTCCGCTCGGCGAAGAGGTCGCGGGTGAGTACAACCTCGGCCCGGTCGAATGGGAGGGCTCGTTCTGGAACGCGTGCGGCCCCTACCCTGCCGAGATCACCACGATCGAAGGCAACCTGCTCGCCGGCCTCAGCAACGAGTACGCCGCCGACGGGAGCCAATGCGACGCCTGCATCAAGATCGCAACCGCCCTCGGGCACGAGACGATCGCGCGCGTCGTCACGTACGGGGTGACGACCGCCCCCGGCAACATCGACGTCAGCCAAGCCGCTTACGACGTCCTCACCGAGGGCGAGTATCCGCGCACCATGACGTGGCAGCTCGTCGAGTGCCCCGACACGGGGCCGCTTTCATTTCAGTACCAGACGGGCGCCAACACCTACTGGACGAGCCTCTGGGTCCGCAACCCTCGAATCGCGGTGGACCAGCTCCTCGTGAAGAGCGCGAACCACGCCGACTTCGCGCCCCTCGAGCGCGGCCCTGACGGGACCTTCACCGACGCGGGCGGCTTCGGCGACGGCGGGTTCACCCTCCGCGTCGTCGCCATCGACGGCTCGTCCTTCGAACAAGCCTTCGATGCGTTCGAGCCGGGCGCGCTCGTCACCGCTTCTGGGAACCTCTGAGCCGAGCCTGCCGTTCGCCAGCTCGCCGACGGACGAGCGCCGACGCCCGCGTCCTCAATCGTAGGGATCGCCGCCGGCCGCCTTCACGGGCTTCCGAGGGGGAGGCGGCTGCGCAAAGGAGCGCCGGTCGAGCTCGGCCGACGCTCGGTCGCGACAGACGCGATCTCCCTCTTGAGCGCACTGCGCCTTCAACATCCGGAGCTCGCTCTCGCTGAGCGAGCTCACCGGGCGTGACTTCAAGCCGCCGCCGCTCGGCTTCTCGGGAGGCGGGGCCACCTTCGTCGGGGCTGACGTGGAGGGCGGCGGCGGCGCCTTCGGCTTCACCGCCACGACAGAAGAGGTCTCGGGCGGCGATGCGGGCGCGGGGGCGCTCTCCACCGTCGAGCTCGAGGAGGCCGTGACCGGCGGCGCCGTCTCCGGGCGTGACGCCGTCGCATCCGAGGTGGGCGCGGCCGGACGCGTCGATTCGACCGCGGGCGCTTCGGATGCGGTAGCGCGCGCGGCGTCGCTCGACTTCGAGAGTGCCCCGCTGGCGGCGGCGACGCCGAGCGCGAGGGCCACCACCGCCAGCCCGCCTCCGACGATGAGAGGCGTGGAAGACCTCCGCGGAGAGACGCTGACGGCCGGCCTGCTCACGGCGCCCACCATGTCCGTGCTCCCGGGCATCGAGAGCGGCGTGCCCACGAGCGTGCCCGTCGTGGGGGGAGAGGGTCGGGCGACCGGCGAGATGGGCGGCGACGCCGAGACCATCGTGGCGGCCGAGGATCCGCCGAGGACGCGCACGAGCTCGCGATGCATCGCGCGTGCGTCGGGGAAGCGAGCGGCGGGATCGCGGTTCACGCAGCGTTCGAACCACGCGTCGAAGCCGGGGGGCAAGCGCGGTCCGGCGAGGGCCTCTGCCCGCGCGCTCGCGGGGGCGATGGGCTCGAACGCGATCTCTCGCAACACCATCATCGCGGACGCGTCGGCGGCGGTCGCGCTCCGCCAGAAGGAGTGACCGGTGAGCACACGAAACGCGATGAGGCCCATCGCCCATACGTCGGCGGCGGGCGTGATCCGGGAGCCGGGCTGGGTCTGCTCGGGGGCCATCCAGAGGGGCGTGCCCATCGCCGCCGTCGCCGAAGTCCGCGCCTGACCGAGGAGCTTCGCGATCCCGAAGTCGAGCACCTTCAACGTGAACTCGCCGCCCGCGCGCCTCGCCTGGGCGAGGAACACGTTCTCCGGCTTGAGGTCGCGGTGGACGATCTGCTTGTCGTGGGCGGCCCCGAGCGCGTGGGTGAGCTGCTCGAAGAGCGCGAGCGTGGCCGCCGGCGATTGAGCGCCGCGCGCGGCGAGGTATGCCGCGAGATCCTGGCCTTGGAGGAGCTCCATCGCCAGCCACGGCACGCCCATCGCCGGGTCGATGCCGGCCGCGACCACCTCCACGACGTGCTCGCTGTCGATCTGGGCGCCGACCTTCGCCTCTTGCACGAAGCGCTTCTTGAGCTCGTCGTTGCCGACCAGCTCGCCGAGCATCACCTTGAGAGCTCGCTCGCGCTCCGTCGACAGCTGCTTCGCCACGTAGACTGCGCCCATGCCCCCCGCCGAGAGGGGCCGCACGATCTGGAAATCGCCGCCAACGATCGTCCCCGCAACCAGACCCATCGAGCTCATGGCAGAGCGTGAGCATACCGTCTTTCGAGCGGTCGGCCCCCACGTAGCCGCGACCGCGGGGAGCGTGACGAACCATCGATTTCCGAACCTGGGTGCGATTCCGATGGATCGCGAAGCGCGCGAGCTCGTCCAACCCGCATGCGCGCAGTTTGGCTGGCGAGCCTCTTCGGGCTGACGGCTCTCCTCGGGTGCGAGGCGAGGCGGTCTGCGACCAGCCTCTCCCAGTCGAGCGCCGGCCCTCGGGAGCCATCGAGCTCGATCGGAGCGCCCGGAGTGCGCAATGATCTCGATGCTCCGTGCGAGCCGACGCCCGGGCAGCCAGCGCCGAGCCCGGGCATGATCGTCGAGGCGATCAACTACGGTCGCTACTTCATTCGAAACAACCAGAGGCAGACCCTCCACGCGAGCGGAGTCGATCGCGGCGGGGTCACCCCGAGGACGCTCGACATCCCGCCGGGAGCGACGGTCGAGGTCTGGCGCGTCTCCGAGGGCACGGGGGGACACGTGCGCCCGACCAACTTCTTCGCGTCCATCACGATCACGCCAATCGCCGGGGGCGCGCCGGTCTATTCGGGCGTGCGCAACGACGACTGGAGGGATTTGGGTGACGATGGCTGCGGGGCTTCGCGCTACCTGCTGACGCTCGCTCCGGCGGTCCCCTAGAGCACCGAACATGTTGAAAGCCGAGTGAAGTCGAGGGAGTTTGCGGCTGAGGCGCGCGCCCGAGGAGTGAGCACCGCAAGACTACTCCTCGTAATCTGAGGAGCGGAGCGACGAGGCCGTGTGGATCGGGCGCGAAATCGCGCGAATGCGCCGGCTTTCAACATGATCGGTGCTCTAGAGCACCGGCCGTGATCGGTGCTCTTGTCAATCTCGAGTCGACGAGGGTCGGGGGCCGCCGCGTCGAAGAGACCCGTCACGCGAGCCCGAACCGCTTCATCTTGTCGATCAGCGTGGTGCGCGAGATCTCCAAGCGACGCGCGGCCTCCGATTGGTTCCCCCCGCTGGCGGCGAGGGTGCGCGTGAGGAGGGAGCGCTCGAAGGCGGCGACGTGCGCGCGAAAGGACCCACCTTCGGCGGGGGCGGAGACCGCGAGCTCGCTCGGCTGCTCCGCTCGCTCCAGCGCGCGCGCGTCGATCGACGGGCTGTCGGCGAGGGCGACGAGCCTCGACATCGTGCTCTCCAGCTCGCGGACATTGCCCGGCCACGGCCGCGCCACGAGCCGATCCAAGAGATCGGGGGCGAGCGTCACCCCCTCGACCCCGAAGCGCGCGCTCGCCATCCGCGCGAAGTGGCGCGCGAGAGGGACGATGTCCTCCCGCCGATCGCGCAGGGGAGGGACGACGATCTCGACGACGGCGAGACGGTAGTAGAGGTCCTCGCGAAACACCCCCTGCTCGACCGCGCGCGGCAGGTCGCGGTGGGTCGACGCGATCACCCGCACGTCGACGCGGGACGCGCGCTCGTCCCCCACCCGCTGGATCTCCCCCGACTGGAGCGCGCGCAGGAGCTTGGGCTGCACCCGCGGGTCGAGCTCGCCGACCTCGTCGAGGACGAGGGTCCCCCCCGAGGCCTGCGCGAACACGCCCGCGCGGTCGCGCGTGGCACCCGTGAACGCCCCCTTCGCGTGACCGAAGAGCTCCGACTCGGCGAGCTCGACGGGGACGGCCGCGCAATTGAACCGAACGAGAGGCCCGTCGCGGCGAGGGCTCCCCGCGTGGAGGAGGGTGGCGACGAGCTCCTTTCCGGTGCCGGTCTCTCCGCGGAGCAGGACGTGGACGGGCTTCTCCGCGACGCGCGCCACCACCTCCAGCACGCGCTTCATCGGCGGCGCCTCGGCGATCATCTGCACCGCGCCGCTCGCCTCCGCGTCGCGCAGCTTCGCGCCGTCGCGGAGCGCCTTCAGCTCGAGGGCCCGCTCCACGGTGGCCCGGAGCTCCTCGTTGTCGAACGGCTTCGCGAGGTAGTCGTAGGCGCCGAGCTTCATCGCTCGCACCGCGACGCGCTCCGATCCGTGCGCGGTCACGACGATCACGGGGAGAGCCGGCTCGAGGGCGCGCGCGCGCTCGGTGAAGGCGAGCCCATCCATCCCCGGCATCGCGAAGTCGGTGACGACGACGTCCGCGGCCGGGAGCATCGAGAGGGCCCGCTCCGCGGAGCTCGCGTGGACCACACGATGACCGCGCGCCTCCAGGATCTCGCCGATCGTGAACGCCACCGCCGCGTCGTCGTCGACGACGAGGACTGTCCGCTCCCTGTCGGCGCTCATCGGTTCGCTCCTCCTTTCGCCAGGGTGCGCGCGGGCGGGGCGGGCGGCAACCGCACCGCCACCTCGGTCCCGACCGCGCTCGACGCGATGCGCATCTCGCCGCCGTGGAGCTCCACCGCGGCGCGCGCGATCGAGAGCCCGAGCCCCGAGCCGCCGGGCTTCTCGCTCGCTCCCGTCGCCGCCGAAGCGGGGTCGAACCCCGTCCCTTCGTCTCGAACGCGGATGACGGCCCCGTCGTCGTCTCCGCGCTCGATCTCGATCCGGAGCTCCCCGCCCCCCGGCATCGCCTCGATCGCGTTGGTCGCGAGGTTCAGGAGGGCCTCGCGCAGACGCTGGGGATCCGCCTCGATCGTGGCCGTCCCCGCGCGCACGATGCGAGCGCGCGAGGCGGCCGCTCTCCCCTCGAGAGAGACCGCGAGATCCTCGACGAGCCCGCGGAGATCCACCGTCACGAGGCGCAGCTCCTCGAGCGGCTTCAGCGTCGTGAGGTGCTCGCGCAGGGTCGACTCGATGCGCTCGATCTCCGCGAGCATCACCTCGTAGCGACGCGCGCGGCGCGCGTCCGTGGCCGCCGCCTCCGCCTCGAGAGCGACGAGGCCCTTCACCGCCGCGAGCGGGTTCTTCAGCTCGTGGCCGATGCGCGCGCTCGTGAGCTCGACGTGGCGAGCGCGTCCTCGCGCCTCCGCGATGGCGTGGGATCGCAGCGCGTCGAGCGCGCGCAGCGCTCTCCGATGGGCGCCCGCGACGCCGGTCACGGAGAAGCCGAGGAGCACCGCCGTCGCCGCGAGCGAAGTGAGCCCCATGAGGCCGGCCCACGGCGGCGGGGGCGGCGGGAACCGCGTCGCGGCCGGCACGAGCCCGAGCACGCCCACGGCCACGACGCCGGGCCCCACGACCCACGCGACGTCGCGCCGCCACCCGAACGCGGCGACGGCGGTGATGGACGGGGCGAGCCACAGCGAGAGCAGCGGGCTCGCGAGCCCGCCCGTGAAGGCGAGTCCCACCGATATCGCGACCACGGTCGCCCCGAGGCTCGCCGAGAGCCACGACCACGAGACGTCCCGCCGCGACAGCACCCACCGCTCCGCGAAGAACGCGACCACGAGCGACGCGAACGCGCCCCCGACGACGGCGCGCTCTCCCGCGGGGGCACCGGACGAGAACAGCAGCGCCCCGTTGACGACCGCCGTCGGCGCGACCACGAGCGGCCGCACCCGCAGGAAGCTCCGCGCCGCCGCCTGCAGAAGGACGTGAGCCTCCCCGCCCGAGAGGTTGTCGTGCCGGCCGACACCCCCCTGTCGGCGCCCCGTACGATCGGACTCCACGCGAGGCCCGTCTTCGTTGCCCATGCGGCGCTTCCGGCGATCAGCGTGCCACGCCTCGGGTCTGGAACGAATCGTGTTCTCGGGCCGAATCATGAGCACGCCCCACTCGAACTCGGTCGCTTCGTCTCCTCACACCCGCCCCCTCGGGCCCTGGACCGCGATCGCCGCATGGCTCGCGACCGCCGTCGTCGTGGCCGTGTCCGGCGTCATCACCTACGAGCGCCGCTTCCTCATCCCCGCGTGCTTGATAACCGCGACGGCTGCTCTCGTCCTCGCCCATCGCAAGGTCGCGAGCTTCCGCGCCCTCGTCAGCGGCCTCGACGTGCGCTTGCTCGTCGGGCTCCACGCGCTGCGCGCCCCCATCGGCGCGAGCTTCCTCTTGCTCGAGGGCCTGGGCCTGCTCACCCCCGCGTTCGCTCGCCCCGCTGGCCTCGGCGACATCGCAGTAGGCCTCGCCGCCCTCGCCATCGCCCCGTTCGCCGCCAAGGACGCCGCCCGCCCCGCCGTACGGATCTTCAGCCTCCTCGGGCTGATCGACATCCTCTCCGTCATCGTGCTCGCGCAGCGGGCGCTCCTCTTCGGAGCCCCGAACGCGCTCGCCGGCCTCCTCCGCTTTCCGTTCCCGCTCCTGCCGACCTTCTATGTCCCGATCGTAATCGCGACCCACCTCGCCCTACTGAAGAAGAAGCCCGCCCCGCCAGCGCGCTGACTCCCTCCCAGGGGTTTGAGCCACGGGGCCCTGCGCTCGCAACGCAACATCCCCAGCACGACGACGCTTCAGCCTTCCGCGCACGCGAAAATAACTGGTGGCGCGGCCTTCCGCGCACGCGAAAATCCTCACGCCGTGAGCTGATTGCTTCTGTTCCCATTTGAGCCTGGAGGGGAGGCGAAGCCGGGGGGGCGATAGCCCCCCCCTCAGGTCAGGCGACGAAGCTTCCTGGGATTTTTGCGAAGCAAAAATATCCAGAGAAGTGTCGCCCGGTGCGCGGCCTTCCGCGCACGCGAAAATAACTGGTGGCGCGGCCTTCCGCGCACGCGAAAATAACTGCCTCACGCCGTGGGCTGATTGCTTCTGTTCCCATTTGAGCCTGGAGGGGGGAGGCGAAGCCGGGGGGGCGATAGCCCCCCCCTCAGGTCAGGCGACGAAGCTTCCTGGGATTTTTGCGAAGCAAAAATATCCAGAGAAGTGTCGCCCGGTGCGCGGCCTTCCGCGCACGCGAAAATAACTGGTGCGCGGCCTTCCGCGCACGCGAAAATAACTAGTGCATCGCGGGCGGCGGCTCTCCGGCGGGATCTTCTTGTCCCGCTCCGTCGGAGAGGAATGGCGAGGACGGCGGAGCGACCGAGAACCCATTGGCTTTGAAGGAGTGCTCGGCGGCAGGGAAGGCACCGCGGCCGACCTCGTCGACATACTGCTGCGTCGCTTGGACGATCGCGTCTCCGACCTCGGCGAAGCGCTTCGCGAACTTCGGAGAGAGGCCCTTATACATCCCGAGCAGGTCGTAACAGACGAGGACCTGCCCATCACAGCTCGGGCCGGCGCCGATCCCGATGGTGGGGATGCTCACGGCCTCGGTGATCTCGGCGGCGAGATCGGGGGGGATCGCCTCGAGGACGATGGCGTACGCGCCCGCGTCCTCGAGGGCCCTCGCGTCTCGGAGGACGCGGCGCGCGTCGTCCTCGCGCTTGCCTTGGACCTTGAAGCCGCCCATCGCGTGGACGGACTGAGGCAGGAGGCCGACGTGCCCCATGACCGGGATGCCGGCAGAGACGATGCGGTGGACGTGCTCCGCGACCTCCGCGCCGCCCTCGAGCTTGACGCTCTCGAACGCGCCCTCTTTCATCATCTTGCCCGCGTTCTCGAGGGCGGCGATGGGCGAGACCTGGAAGCTCATGAACGGCATGTCGCCGACGACGTGGGCCGCCCGGGCGCCGCGGGCCACCGCTCGGCCGTGATAGCAAATCTCCTCGACGGTCACGGTCAGGGTGTTGTTGTGCCCTTGCACGACCATGCCGAGCGAGTCGCCGACGAGGAGGATGTCCGCGCCGCCTTCGTCGAGCAGGCGGGCCATGGTGAAGTCATAGGCGGTGATCATCGCGAGCGGCGTCGCGGGCACCCCTCGCGAACCGAGGTGGGCCTTGCCGCGCTTCCGGGCGCGGATCGCGGGGACGGTGACCTTTGGTCGCGGGGGCTTCGGAGCCTGCGCTTCGGCGCTCCGAGCGGGAGCCGCCGGGGGCTCGTTCGACGCAGCGGCACTCTCGAGATCGCGCCGATCACCATCGGCGGGCTTCACGGGACCGTACATTTTCCTCCTGGTCGCGGCTGCACGTGCAGTCCACGCCTACTCTCTCTATAGGCCGGCGAAGGCCTCGCGACAAGGACACCGAGGTCGGTACCGCGGGCCCCGAAGCTCGTGCCCGGCGCGGCAAGTGAAGGGCGGAGCGGCTCCAGGTACGAAGTCCGTGCTGGCTAAATGAGCGAGCGCAATTCTCGATCAGAGGGCCTCGCGCGCTTCGGTCATTGGATCTGGGCCTGGAACCTCTCGCCCCGCATCAATGAGACCTCCCGCTTACGCGAGGCCCCGCAGAGCGCCCCTCGTCCGGAGGGCTGATGCAGCCCTCCCCCCACGCTCCGCGTGGGGCCCCCCTCCGCCTCCGCGCCCACCAAACGCGGGCGCGCCCCATCGCCTGCGGCGACGGGGAAACGCGGGCGCGCCCCATCGCCTGCGGCGACGGGGCCCCATCCATCCGCTCTGTGGCGTCGAGTGTGTCAGGATCACGACCGGTGATTTAGATCGTGCCCTCGTCGAGCCGGCGCATCCCCTCGAGCAGGAGCGACTCGGGTGAGGCGTCGATGGTCTGCTCCGGAGTCGGCGCGTCGGTGTCGATCTTGAACTCGCCCTCGTGGAGGGTCAGGAGCTTGTAGAAGCCCTCCTCGCCGCGGACGCCTCCGAACCGGGCGTCGATGATCTGCCCCTCCGCGAACGAGACCTCGCCCGCGCCCTCCGGGGTGACCAACCGGACGGTGCAGGTCTTCCGCCCGTGCCAGAGGATCTGCACGACGTCGGGCAGGCTCATCTCGGAGAGCGAGCCGCTGACGCCGCGCGCCTTCGCTCCCGCGGCAGAGGCCCGCTGCTTCTTCTCGACGAGCTGGCGGAGCTTGGTGGCGAACACATCGGGAGGCGTGGGCTTCGAGACCAGATCGTCGACCCCGAGATCGAAGACCATCTCCGCGACCTGCCGATCCGTCTTGCGGGTGTGGATGACCCAAGCCGCGACCTTCTCGCCCCATGGCTCGCTCGCCGCGCATGAGCGGAGGGTGATCCCGGCGTCTTTGGCGTCGATGTCGATCTCGCTGACCACGATGGCGACGTCGCGGGTGCGCAGCTCGTGGAGAGCCTGCTGGTAGGTCCGGGCGGCGCGGACATCGAAGCCCGTCTCGAGGAGGCGGAGCTCGAGGGCGGTCGCGTCCTCCGGATCCGGGTCGACCAAGAGCACGATCGGACGGTTCGCGAGCATCCGCGCCCTCAGGTCGTTCCCGGCGACCTCGGCGCGCACGAGGTCCAGCACGGTCGGGTCGAAGATGGTGCCGCGATACTTCTCGAGGTGCTGCATCGCCCCCGCCGGGTCCAGCACGCGCCGCGCCGGGTTGCGGGGGTTCGTGGTGAGGTCCGAGTAGCTGTCGACGACCGCGAGCAGCCTCGCCCCCATCGGGATCTCCTTGCCCGATTGACCGAAGGGGAACCCCTTGCCGTCGAAGCGCTCGTACATCGAGCTCACCGCGCTCTTCGTCTCGGGGTGGAGGGCGACCGACTGGAAGAAGCGCTCCGCCACGTCGAAGACCTTCTGAGCGGCGGCGCGGTGGCCCTCGTACTCCGCGACGTTGAGCGAGGTGAGGTGATACGTGCCGGCCTTGCCGAGGTCGTGGAGCTGGGCCGCCACCACGAACGCCGCCGCCTGCGCGGGCGGCAACGCCATGCGATCGCACACCCGCCGCATCAGCCGCGCCGCGACCGCGGAGTGACCGCGGAGATCGGCGCGCTCGTTCTCGAGCAGAGCCACGAGCACGTTGAGCGTCTCGATGTAGTCCGTCGATACGGTGCTCCACGTCGCAGCGGCGTGGGCAGCGCTGGAGACCCGGGCGAGCGCCGCCGACTTCGGGGCGGAGTCGCGCGGCTCGGGAGGGACGGCGGGGGCGGGGGTGCCCGTCGTCGCGGGGGCGAGCTTGACGGAGGTCGCCCGGCCCTGCTCCGACACGGTTCCGTGCACGACCACCGGGCTGGCCGCGCCCGTCGGGGCGAACCGATCGACGGAGAGCCGGAGGCCGTCCCCGCCCCTCAGCAGCTGCGCGAACGCGGAGGCGTCGCCGTGATATGCGCGCGCGATCGCGGCACGGATCGAAGCGGGTCGGCCCACGAAAGCGGCCACCTCGCGAGCGCCGCTCGCCGCCTTCACGTCGTGGAGCATCCCGAGGTCGTCGGGATCGGCGGTGACGACGCTGAGCGCGCGCTTCCCCTCGTCGTACATCACGGGGAGCACGCCGTAGGCGTCCGCCAGCTTCCGGGGCACGAACGAAAGGATGTTCGGATCGATGTTGGCCTTGTAGAGGCGATCGGTGCCGACGAAGCGCGTCGCGTGCATCGTGGCGACGTACTTGAGGAGGTCGCCCTCGCTCATGATCTGGTTCTCGATGAGGGCGTCCTCCACCCGCCCCCCGTGGAGGCTCACGAACGACGCGATGGTCGCGTGCGCCTCTGCGCTCAGGCGACCCTCTGCCATCATGCGGTCGATGAGGCGTTGATTGGACGCGGCGGGCTGCTTCATCGAAGTGGCCGAGCCCTTCAGTTTATGCGCATTCGATCTCGTACGCGATCCCTTCGCCCGATCAACGACACGCGAAGCTCGCAGCACAAGGAGTGAGGTGTAGGCGGCTCAGCTTCGCCTCGACGCCCCACGAGCTGCCTGCCCGCGCAGGACGTTCGGGTCCACGAGCGCTCCACACGCCTTTTGCGCCCACGACCGTGCGGACAAAAGCGAGAGAGAGGCGAACTCGCCTCTCTCTCTGTTTCAAGCGGGCCCGGGTGGGGCGGCGCGGATCAGAACCCCTCCCGCGACGCGGGGATGGGTCGGCGAGCGCGAAGCGCGCCGGGGGTGCTGATCAGGAAGCTTCGGCCGTCTTCGACGGGCTCGCTTCCTTCGCGTGACCGCCGCCCGACTCGATGCGCATGCCGTAGAAGGAGCGGTAGACGAAGAAGGCGGAGAGCGCGAAGAGCCCGACGCCGACGCCGATGCGGGCGCCGTGGTTCGCGTCACCGAGCTTCTCGGCGAGCTCGACGGCGATGAGGCCGAAGAGGGTCGTGAACTTGATGATCGGGTTCATGGCGACGCTGGAGGTGTCCTTGAATGGATCACCGACGGTGTCGCCGACGACGGAGGCCGCGTGCAAGTCCGTGCCCTTGGCCTTGAGCTCGGTCTCGACGACCTTCTTCGCGTTGTCCCAGGCGCCGCCGGCGTTGGCCATGAAGAGCGCTTGGAAGAGACCGAAGAGGGCGATCGAGATCAGGTACCCGATGAAGAAGAAGCTCTCGAAGAAGGCGAAGGCGAGGGTGCCGAAGAACACCGTGAGGAAGATGTTGAACATCCCCTTCTGGGCGTAGACGGTGCAAATCTCGACGACCTTCTTGGAGTCGGTGACGCTCGCCTTCTCGACGCCGTCGAGCTTGATGTTCGCTTTGATGAACTCGACGGCGCGGTAGGCGCCGGTGGTGACGGCCTGGGTCGAGGCGCCGGTGAACCAGTAGATCATGCCGCCGCCCGCGATGAGGCCGAGGAGGAACGGCGGGTGGAGGAGGGAGAGCTTCTGGAGCACCGCCGGCGAGAAGTCCGGCTTGCCGAGGTGGGTGAGGATCACGATCGTGGCGAACACCATCGTGGCCGCGCCGACGACCGCGGTCCCGATGAGCACCGGCTTCGCCGTCGCCTTGAAGGTGTTGCCGGCGCCGTCGTTCTCCTCGAGGAGCTCCTTCGCGAGCTCGAAGTTCGCGGTGAGGTTGTGGCTCTTCTTGAGCTCGTTCTTGATGTCCGGAACGTTCTCGATCAGGGAGAGCTCGTAGACGCTCTGGGCGTTGTCGGTGACGGGGCCGTACGAGTCGACGGCGATCGTCACCGGGCCCATGCCGAGGAAGCCGAAGGCGACGAGGCCGAACGCGAAGACCGCGCTCACGTCGATGCCACTCAACGTCATGATCGCGCCGAGGGCCTTCGGGGGGAGGGTCGCGTCGGCGTGGTTCGCCGCGTAGGCCGGCACGTCGAGCCCGGTGATGTAATACGAGGCCCCCATCAGGACGATGAGGACGATGCCCATCCAGTAGGCCGAGTAGTTGCCGGCGGTGAGACCGCTCAGGATGTTGAGCGAAGGTCCGCCCTCCTTGGACGCGGTCACGACCTCACGGACGTGGGCCGACTCGGTCGAGGTGAAGACCTTGATGAGCTCGGGGATGATGGCGCCCGCGAGCGTCCCACAGCTGATGATGGCGGAGAACTTCCACCAGTAGGTGCCGCCGCCGAGGGTCGGGATGAGGAGGTAGCTGACGAGGAAGGTCAGCGCGACGCTGACGACGCTCGTGATCCAGACGAGGGTGGTGAGCGGCGCCTCGTAGTTGAACTTGCCGACGGTGCCGTAGCGGCTCTTCGCGATCGCCTCGTTGATGAAATAGGAGAGGGCGGACGCGACGACCATCACGATGCGGATGACGAAGATCCAGACGAGGAGCTCGGTGCGGTACTTCTCTTCGACGGCGAGGAGGATGAAGGTGATGAGCGCGACGCCCGTCACGCCGTAGGTCTCGAAGCCGTCGGCGGAGGGGCCGACGGAGTCACCGGCGTTGTCACCGGTGCAGTCGGCGATGACGCCCGGGTTGCGGGCGTCGTCTTCCTTGATGCGGAAGACGATCTTCATGAGGTCGGACCCGATGTCGGCGATCTTCGTGAAGATGCCGCCCGCGATGCGGAGGGCGGAGGCGCCGAGCGACTCACCGATCGCGAAGCCCATGAAGCAGGGGCCAGCGACGTCGGGGAAGAAGAGCATGATCGAGAGCATCAGGAAGAGCTCGACCGAGATGAGGAGCATCCCGATGCTCATGCCGGCGCGCAGGGGGATCGAATAGACGGGGTAGCCGCGGCCCTCGAGGCTCGCGAACGCGGTACGCGAGTTGGCGAAGGTGTTCACGCGGATGCCGAACCACGCGACGAAGCAGCTGCCCGCGATGCCCACGAGCGAGAAGATCATGATCAGGCCGAGCTTGCCGACCGGGAACTTCTGGAAGTACCCGTAGTAGGCCAGCATGACCGCGATGATGAAGACCCAGAGGTACCCGATGAACTTGAGCTGGGTGAACAGGTACGTCTTGCAGGTCTCGTAGATCAGCTCGCTGATGTCCTTCATGGTCTGGTGGACCGGAAGGTTCTTGAGCTGCGCGAAGATGACGAGGCCCATCACGAGGCCGAGGACGCACACGCCCATCCCGACGAACAGGAGCGCGCGGCCATCGAGCCCGAACTTCGAGACGGTCGAGAGATCGGGCAGCTGAAGGTTGGCCTCGCCGCCCCCGTGCTCCTCGGCACCGAACGCGGCCGTGGAGAACACGGTCATCGCGATGAGGGTCAGTAGGGCTGGCCAAGCTCGACGGAGCGCGGCGATGGGTGTGGTCATCATTGCGAAGCTTCTCCTCCGGAGGCCTGCCCGTGGTGCTGGGCAGCGCAGACAACCAAAGGCTCGTACGCGTCTCCGCGCGAGCCGTGGCTGAAATGAAAGGCACGCGAATGTCGCGCGGAGGGTCGTCCCCCCCGCGCCAGCTGATTCACGCGCCGAAGCGCGGTCAGCAGCCCTCAAGGGCCCGCGCGAGGTACCTTTGTTGCTGGGATTTCGCAACCTTCTTCGCAAGCCTGCCGGCAAGTCCGCATAACCCTTGCCTGGATCGGCGAGGCCCCCCGCCCTCGTCCGCTTGACCTTTCGTCACGCGGCAGACACGATTTGGCGGTGAGCGCCTTCACCGAACGCATCTGAGCGAAGGTCCGCGGATCCGGAGCCGACACCCTGCGTCTGTGCGGGGTCTGCTTCCTGGATGAGCTCGCGACGGGGCTGCCCGTCGTCGGAGCTCCCGCCATCGTCGAGGAGCTCGCGAAGTCGAACACGCTCTTCGCGGTCCTCGTGTTCGTGGCGCCCATGATCGTGGCGCTCGGCATCGAAGCGCCCGTGCTCGTCGCGGCCGATCGAAGGCCGCGCGGGACGATGGCGTCGATCGCGGTCGCGGTGATGGCGCTCTCGATGGTGGGTTGCGCGCTGTCGCGCTCGGCCATCGCCTTCACCGTCTCGTACTGCCTCTACGCCCCCGCGAGCGGCATCGCGTGTGGGGTCGCGCAGTCCGCGCTCATCGCGAGGAACGCCGCGTCGAGCGAGCGGGCGATGGCGCGCTGGACGCTCGCGGGCGCCCTCGGCGATCTCGCCGCCCCCGCCGTCTTGTGGATTGCGTCGTCGGTGGTGGGCTGGCGGGCGGCGTTCCTCTTCACGGGCGCGGCGCTGCTCGCGTGGGCGCTGCTCGTCCCCAGCTCCGCGTCGAGCGCGACGAGCGTCCACGGTGAAGAAGACGAAGAGGAGGAGACGGAGGATCCCAGCGCCAATGAGCGGCGGAGCTTCTTCGCGTCCATCCGGGATGGGCTGCGCAACCGCCGCCTCGTCATCTGGCTCACGGCCGCCTCGCTCACGAGCCTCATGGACGAGACGCTCGTCTCCTTCGCGTCGCTGCTCGTGGCCGAGCGCGCGAGCGGCGCGATGTGGAGCGCCGTCGCCGCCGCCATGGCGGCGCTCTCCTTCGGGCAGGTGGTCGGGCTCGTGGTCTTCGAGCGGTTCCTCTCGGCCGCGAGCCCGCGCCGAACCTTGATCGCGTCCGCGGCCGCGACGGCGGTCGCGTTCGCGGCCTGGCTCGCCTCGAGCGGCACCGTCGCCGCCCTCCTCGGCCTGTTCTTCGTGGGCGTGTTCGTAGGCCCTCACTACCCGCTCGCGAAGGCCCAGGCCTATCGCAGCGCGCCGGGCACGCCGGGGCTGGTCGGCGCGATGGCTCAGCTCTTCGTCACCTTCGATCTGACGGTGCCCCTCGCCCTCGGCGCGGTCTCCGACCGCTTCGGGCTCACCCTCGCGCTGGCGTTGTTGCTGGCCCAGCCGATCGGGCTCCTTCTCATCGCCCTGATGGCGAAGCCCCGTGCATGAGGCCGCGCCCGCGCGCGCTACCCGAGGGCGAACCCGGCGGGAGGCGATCCGAAGCGGCGCACGCTGTGTCCCTCCGTGACCTTCGGGCCTCCATCCGGCCCGAACGAGCGCTCCTCGAAGAACGGTGGCCCCTCCCGAAACACGATCGCTACCGTGGAGGCGCGCGTGCCGTAGCGCTCGTTGCGAATGAACGGCGTCGCGAGCAAGCGCTCCACCTCGAGGGGGACGCCCGTGCTCGGCAGCTCCGCGTCCGGGACCGGCGTCTCGTCGCGGAGCATCGCGAACAGCGCTTCGACCTCGACGCGCCCCGCACGCGCGACCGCCTCGCGCATCGCCGTCTTCGCGCTTCGGAGCTTCGGCCACGGGACGTCGAGGCGCGCGTTGGAGACGCCGTAGATCCCCGCCTCGAGCTCGCGCGGGGCCCCCGCCTCCGTGATGTAGAACGCCCGGTCCGAGTCCCCCGCGAAGAGGTTGAACGCCGGATAGCTCGCGGCGATCTCCGCGATCGCGCTGGCCTGGACCGACGCGTCCCCCGCGCCCGTGAGGAAGCGCCGCGGCAGGTCCCCGCGGGAGTGCCCCTCTCGCCGGGCCGAAGGATCTCGGACGTTCGTGATCGCGGCGAGCCTCCCTGCGCTCGTCACGCCCATCCAAGTTCCCCCCGCGCGGAGGTCCAGGCCCGCGGTGACCTCGGGCGCCGCGGGCCACACGTGGGCGGGCGCGGTCGGCCGCTCGTGGGCCTCGTCGCGATTGGCCGCCATCACGAAACGCACGCCCGGGAGAGGATCGATCGCCACGACGAGCAGACACATCGTCGCGCTACGATAGCGCTCACCCCGTCGCGACGCCGAGCGCTCGCGTCACCACCACGACCGCGAGCAGAACCAGGGAGCCGAGCCCGAGGGCGAGCGCGGGCGAGGTCACCCTGCGCGGCCGCGGTGGCCACGATCGTGGCGCGCTCGCCCGGAGCTTCGGCCCCGAAGAAGGCACCGTCACGCCCGGCGCGGGCGCGACCTCGGCCTCGTCGCCGTGTCCGGATCCTTTCGGACGCCTTCTGATCTTCGTCTGCTCGATCCGCGTTCGATCCAAATCTCGGGTCTTCATCCTCGTCATCTCGTCATGCAGCTCATAGCATCCGGTGTGCCTCCGAAGACGTGCGCGGCCTTGCTCTTCGTGGCGTGGGGGGCGGGCTGTCAGGTCGACGCCGCCTCCGAGCCCAACTCGCCGCGTACCCAGGCGGACGGGCCCGAGCCGAGCGCCCTCGTCTCGCCCCGCGAGCCCGTCGTCGGCCTGTCGCGCCCCGCTCAGCTCGCCTCGTCGCCGTTCGCGTACGACGACCTGCCCGTCGCCCCCGCGCCAATGTCCATCGAGCCGCCCTTGGAGCTCGAGATCTCGGCGGACGACGACCGGCTCCGCGGCGCGGACGGCGCGATCGCGCGGGTGGTCGCGAGGCAGCGCGCGTTCTACTCCCCCGCGAAGGCGAGCCCCGACAAGGACGTTCCCTGTCCCTTCCGGGAGGGCGCCCGAGGAGTGTTCGAGGCCCTCTCCACGGAAGGGTGGACGCGCGACGCGCTCCGATTTCGGAGCGGGGAAGCGCAGATCGAAGGCTGTCGCGTGCGCGTCGGCGCGGTGGAGGAGGTCGTGGCCAAGGCGATCATCCCCGATCTCCTGTACGCGTTTCGCCGACGCGTCGGCGAGATGAAGCCGGCCCGCGAAGATCTCGTCCTCGTCGGGCCCCCTTCGTCGTGGGTCGTGACGAGCGCGCCCGGTGAGACGCAAACCCAATGGCGCGCCGGCGCGTTCACGATCGCGCCCGTGCCGCTCGCGGAGGGGAGCTCCGCGTCGGCCCTCCTCGACGTGGACTGGAACGAGCTGCGGTTCTTCATGAGCCCCCACGCGCGAGCGCGCGTGGAGACGGTGGGAGACGTGCGCGTCTACGGCCAGCGCCTCGAGCTCGCCGCCGACTTGATCTGGCGCGAGGGGGCGCGCCCGGAGGGGCTCGCGCGCGTCGCCAGCATCACCCCCGAGGGCGCGCGCGTGCTCGAAGAGATCTGGCGCTGACGAGCGAGCGAGGCGCGCGGGTGTCGTCGCCCCCTTGCGCCGCCCCCGCCCGCGAACGATCCTCCGCCCATGATTCGTGGCGCCTCCATGCTCGTGCTCGCGGCGTCGCCGCTCGTCTTCACGCTCGTCGCGTGCGGCGACGACACGAGCGCGGGAGGCGCCGGCGCGGGAGGGAGCGCGGCCGGCGCCCCCGAAGGCGGGGGTGGGGCGCCTTCGCTCCCCGTCGATCCGCACGTGTTCGACTGCACGCGCGAGGGCGACCCCGAGCGCGTCACCGAGATCCCGGTCGAGTGCGCGACCGACCCCACCTGCACCGAGAGGCTCGTCTCCGGTCACCGCGGGGCGAGCCACCTCGCCCCCGAGGACACGGTGTCCGGGGTGTTCGCCGCCGTCGCGCTCGGGGCCGACTTCGTCGAGACGGACCCGCGGCCGACCTCCGACGGTCACCTCGTGAACCTCCACGACCCGACCGTCGATCGCACCACCGACGGGACGGGAGACGCGAGCTCCCTCACCCTCGCCGAGGTCCAGGCGCTCCACGTGGACACGACCGGCCTCACGGGAGACTTCTCCTGCGAGCACGTCCCTACCCTCCAGGAGATCCTGACCGCGGCGCGTGGCCGCATCCACGTCCTCATCGACGCGAACAAGACGGATCGCGTCGACCTCCTCGTTGGCGCCATCCAAGAGACGGACACGTTAGCGTGGGCGATCTTCGACACGAGCTCGATCGAGAAGATCGACGAGGCCCTCGCCCTCGAGCCCGCGCTCTACACGATGATCCGCGTCGACGACACGACCCAGCTCGACGCTCAGCTCACCCACTTCGCCGCTCACCCGCCGGTCATCGTCGAGATCGGGCAATCGCCGGCGACGATGGTGCCGGCCGTCCACGCGAAGGGCCATCGGGCCCTGCTCGATCTGTTCGGCACCGACATCGCCGTCGGCCTCGCGGGAGACGACGTCTCGCTCTACGGGCCCATCTTCGACACCGGCCTCGACATCGGCCAAACCGACAGGGCCGATCTCGTGCTGCGATACCTTGGCCGCTTCCCACCGTGAGCGGTCACGGCGCGGGGGCGAAGATCTCCTTCACCTCGTACGCCGCGACCCGATAGGCGTCGTGAGGGACGCGCTCGCGGACGACGACGACGTCGCCGGGGGCCGCTTCGAGCAGCGCGTGCACCGTGTCGATCGGGACGGCCACGTCGCGGAACGGTCGCGCGCTCGGGTGGCTCTCGGAGAGGACGAAGTCCCCCTCGTTCACGAGGGCGGCGTGGCGCCGGAAGAGGTCTTCGTACACGTCGCCCCAAGCCTCTCCGTGGCCGACGCGATCCGCGAGCTCGCGGATGGTTCGGTACGCCGCCTCGGGCGGCTCTTGCGACTCGTTCATCGCCGCCGAGGCGGAGACCCAGACTTGCTTCTCCCGCGCCCGCGCCTCGACGAGCGGCAGCCGACCGGCGGGATCGATCCGTTGGAAGACCCAGCTTGGGCCGCGCAGGAGGAGGGCCCGCTCGAGGGCGTGCTCGGCTGCGCCCCGCGAAGCCCCCGGCGCCTCGACCACCGCGACGAGCAGCTCCGGATCGCCGATCGAGGAGAACACGGTCGTGGTGTCGTCGGGACGCGGCAGACATCCTTCCCGCGGTCGGTCCACGAGCAGCCACGCGGGAGGTGCCTCCCCTGGTCGATGGTCGGCGAGGGCGGCGACCGCGTTCGGCGGCACCTCCCCGCCGGGCCCCTCCGGCCCCTCGATCTCCGTCGGAACGGAGCCACATGCGAACATGGAGAGCCCGAGGAGGACCAGCGCCGGACGCACGATCATGGCGCGACAACGGCGGAGCGAGCCCAACCTTACAGCCCGGCGCTCAGCTCTTGAGCCGATACCCGGTCTTGAAGATCCAGTGCACGACGCCGGTGCAGAGCAGGAGAAACCCGACCGTCATCGCGAGGCTCACCGTCACGCTCACGTCGGAGACGCCGTAAAAGCTCCAGCGAAAGGCGCTGACGAGATAGACGACGGGGTTCGCCATCGCGAGCGTGCGCCAGAACGGCGGGAGCATCGCGATCGAATAGAAGCTCCCCCCCAGGAAGCCGAGGGGGGTGATGACGAGCATCGGGATGACGGTGAGCTTCTCGAACCCGTCCGCCCAGACCCCGATGATGAAGCCGAACATGCTGAAGGTCACGCTCGTCAGCACGAGGAACAGGATCATGAAGAGCGGGTGTTGGATCTCGTACGGGACGAACACGCGAGCGGTGGCGAGGATGATCGCTCCGAGGATGACCGACTTGCTCGCGGCCGCCCCGACATACCCGAGCACGACCTCGACGCTCGAGACGGGAGCGGAGAGCACCTCGTAAATCGTCCCCGTGAACTTGGGCATGTAGATGCCGAACGACGCGTTCGACACGCTCTCCGTGAGGAGCGAGATCATGAGGAGGCCCGGCACGATGAAGGCCCCGTAACGGACCCCGTCGATATCCGTCATGCGCGAGCCGATCGCCGCCCCGAACACCACGAAATACAGGGACGTGGAGAGGACGGGAGAGACGATGCTCTGCACGAGCGTGCGCCACATGCGCGTCATCTCGAAGACGTAGATCGCGCGGACGGCGTGGAGGTTCATGAGCCCTTCCCCACGAGCTCGAGGAAGATATCCTCGAGGGACGTCTGCTTGGTCTCCACGTCTTCGATCTCGACGCCAGCGGCGGCGGCGCGGCCGAGCAGCTCGGTCAAGGTCGGCCCCACGCCGCGCGCGGGCATCGTGTAGACGACCGACGCCCCGTCCGATCCGAGGGTCGCTCCCTCCCGCGCGAGCGCCTCCGGGATGCTCTCGATTCGCTCCTTCAGCTTGAGCTCGATCGTCCTGCCGCCGAGCTTCCTCATGAGGGTGGCCTTCTCCTCCACCACCACGATCTTTCCGCGCGCGATGACCCCCACCCGATCCGCGAGCTCCTCCGCCTCCTCGATGTAGTGGGTGGTGAGGATGATCGTCACCCCGCTCCGCTTGAGCGACCGGACCATCGCCCACATCTCCCGGCGGAGGGCCACGTCCACGCCCGCCGTGGGCTCGTCCAAGAAGAGGATCCGAGGCTCGTGGGAGAGCGCCTTCGCGATCATCACCCGGCGCTTCATCCCCCCCGACAGGTTCATGATCTTCTCGTGACGCTTCTCGGTGAGGCTCAGGTCGGCGAGGACCTTCTCGAGGTACGCGTCGTCTCGTGGCTTCCCAAACAGACCGCGGCTGAACCGCACGGAGGCCCAGACCGTCTCGAAGGCGTCGGTGTGGAGCTCTTGCGGCACGAGCCCGATCTTCTGCCGGGCGAGCCGATAGTCCGTCTGGATGTCGTGGCCGTCCGCGACGATCCGGCCCGAGCTCGGCCGGACGATCCCGCACACGATATGGATCAGCGTCGTCTTGCCGGCCCCGTTGGGGCCGAGCAGGGCGAAGATCTCACCGCGCGCGATCGAAAGATCCACCGCATCGAGCGCCCGGAACCCGGAGGCGTAGACCTTGGAGACGTCTCTGATCTCGATGACGGGCGGCAACGGAGGCTCGGAGCGTACCCTCGCACCGGCGAGGCGCCGAGATGATGCCCCGTCGGCTCGCCTCGATCCAGCACCCCGGCGCGCTTCGCGCCGCCGCCCCCTCCCCGTGCCGCCTTCGCTCCGAAGCGCTCAGCCGGGCGAGGGGTGGGTCAAATGCAGTCGAGCGCTTCGACCTTCGTCGCGACGGGTGTCCCCTGACCACAGTCCGTCTGGGCCTCGAGCAACCGCTTGGTTCCCTGCAGCTGCGTGACGTGCTTCGTCGAGGCGTGGGCGGGCCCGACGTCCCCGCCGCTGGTCTGGCAGAGGGTCTCGACGCGGAGCTGGCAGGTCACGGGCGTGTCGCACCGATTGTCGATTTGAATGGAGCAGAGGCCTTGCCCGCAGTTGCCGATCGCGCGCGCGCACGAGCGCCCCGTGACGATCGACTCCGGCTCGGCGGAGGCCTCCTTCGGACCGCTCGCCGCCCCGCACCCCACGATGGAAGCGACCGCGATCGAACCGCAAGCGAAGAGCACGCACGCAGGTCTCATGCTCCCACGAATATCCGACTCCCCACTCGATCGCGAGCCGTCATTCGATGCTCATCGTCTCGTACATCGAGCCCGACGGCACCCGGTAGTCGTCCTTCGGCGTCTCGAGCAGCTCCCATGCCTCGGGGTGGTCCGGTGGAGGCGCCGCGGTGCTCGCGGCGGTGGCGCGATAGAGGTTTCCATCCCGGAACAGCACGACATCGCCCGGCGCGTACGTCCGCGGCGGCGAGCCGGGGGCGAGGGTCGTCGCCGCCACCCAGAACTCGATCCGGTCTCCGCTCACGTCGAGGGCGTCGGTGAACGCGATCGCGTCCACCGGTCCATGCACGTTTCCGCTCGCCACGAAGGCCCCCGCCGTGCCGTCCGCAGGGAGCCCATAGGTGAGCGACTCGTCCCCCTCCCAGCGGTTGTCGTCGAAGGCGATGGGGGCGGTGACCGCGCCATTCACCCCGAAGAGGATCTTCGGATCGGTCGCGCTCGGATCGATCTCCGTGTAGCTGAAGGCAAGGCTCCGAAAGAAATTCCGTTCCATCGTGTAATGGGAGCCAGACCCCGCGCTGCCACCGAGATATCCGGCGCTGCCGGACCGCGACTCGGCGAAGTAGTTGTCGCGGACCACGATGTCGGCGGAACCGTCTCCGGCCTCTTCGCCGCGCCAAAGAGACATGAGCTCCGCCCCGCTCCCGATGAACACGTTCTTCTCGACGACGACGGAGCCGGATCGGACATTGATCTGGCTATTGTGATCTTGATAGAGGCCGAGGCCGTTGTCGCGAAAGTGCAGCCCCGCGTGGACGATTGCATTGTTCGCGACGCGCGACCCCTCCCCGAGGTTCTGGACCTGGAGGGCCTCGTTGCCGGTCCGCACGAATCGATTGTTGTAGACCTGCAGGCCGGGCAGCAAATTGGAAGGAGGCGCCCCCGTCCAGCCGAGATAGATGCCCTCGCCGCCCACGTCGTGGACATACGAGTCGTGGAGCGAGACGTTCGCCATCGGCTTCGTGGCCGAGCCGTTGGCTTGGTTCAAGAACCGGATCCCAGCGAAGCCGGAGCGGGTCACCTCCACGAACTCGACCTCGAAGTCCGTCGCGTCGCTCACGGCGATGCCCATGTGCAGGTAAGCCCCCGTGTCGTCGAAGCCGTCATCGCTCAAGAACCCGTAGGCGCCGCGGGAGGTCGCGTAGGCGCCACAGCGATGACCGGGCGCGGAGACGTCGCCGGTCTGAGCGTCGGGGTCGTAGCGACCGGTGAGGATCCAATGGGAGCCGCCGCTCATCGACCAGATGTAGTTGGCGCCGGGGTTCGGCCCGACCTTCACGCGCCCGCCCAGGTTCGTGATCACGAGGGGGCGGTCTTCGGTGCGGTCCGGCAGGTTGCCCAGGTTGAGCTCCAGATAATCCCCGGCGGGCACATAGAGGCGGTCCAGGGTCGCCCAATCCACCTCCGGGAACGCTGCTTGGACATCGGGATAATAGAGGGGGCCATCGGTCGGGAGCGTGAAGGTCGTCTCGGGGGCAGGGAAATGCCCGAACGGCTCGCACTGGGATGTTCCGCCGCCCTCGCCGATCCCGCCGCCCCCTTCGGTCCCGCCGCCGTGCGGCTGGCCTCCTCCCGCGCTCGGGCCACCGGCGCCGCTCCCCCCCGCCCCGTCGTTCGCGCTCGACCCGTCGTCACCGCAGCCGGCGGCCACGGAGAGAGCTCCAATCACCATCGCGCTCCACCCGGCAGCGGGCGCTCGTCGGAGAGACCTCACCATTGGGCCATCTTCGAGTGTCCCGCGTGGGACGTCGAGACCCTGTGTCGTGCGGTTTTGCCACGGCGTGGCGGCGGCGGGGCACGAGGGCCGCATCGGAGGCGGCGAGGTGGCTGGAACGAGCTTTGCGCGTGGAGCCGCCAATGACATCCTTCTCCGAAGAAGGCGTCAGCCTCCGCGACGTCCTCGCCCGCGCCACCTCGCACCTCCACGAGAGGCTCGACCGCGCCTTGGGTGAAGCCGTCAACGACCGATACGCGCTGGCCGCTTTCCTCCGGGCGACGGACGCCGCCCTCACGAGCGTCGGGCCCTCGCTGGTCGCGTCCGGCGTGTGGAGGATCTCCGACGCAGCGCTGCGAAAGCGAGCCATCGAGCTGGATCTGGAGGCGCTGGGGACGCAAGCGACGACCGTCGCGCGCCGGTCCAGAGCGTTCGCGCCTTCGACCATCGCGGAGAGCTACGGCTGCGCCTACGTGGTGGAGGGCTCGGCCCTCGGCGGGCTCGCCCTCGCGAAGCAGCTCGCGCCCCGGCTCGGGCTCACCCTCGGCGCCATGCGCTACCTCACGCTGCGGGGACCGGACACGCTGCCGAAGTGGCGGGCGTTCCTCTCGGAGCTGGAGGCGTTCGGGGGGCGCGCGGGCGAGCGCGAGCGTCGGTCCGCGGCGACGGCCGCCCGGTCGACGTTCGAGCTGTACGCCGCCGCGCTCGAGAAGGAGGGGCTGCTGCAATGGTCGCGGTGAAGCGCGCCACGCAGGATCTTCGTAAAGGGTGAGGCCTCGGCAATGGTATGCTGACGGTCGGTGAATCGCTCTCGGGCTTTCTCGACAGCTCGCTCCACATCGCGAACAATCGCTTTCGCGCTGACCATTGCAATGGCGCTCTCGCCCTGGGCAGCGCAGGGGCAGCCGGCGACGAACCCGGCCGCCGCAGAGGAGCTGTTTCGAAAGGCCCTCGCCGAAGAAGACGCCGGGCGATGGGAGCGCGCGTGCGAGCTCTACGTGGCGAGCTTCAAGCTGGACGCCTCCGTCGGCACCCAGCTCAACGTGGGGCGATGCGCCGAGCATTTCGGCAAGATCGCGACGGCCTGGGCCGAGTTCCAGAAGGCACGCGCTCTGAACCAGCACACCCCCGAGCCACGACGGGCGGAGGTGCAGCGCTTCCTCGATGAAGCGGATGCGCGCCTCGAGAAACGGGTCCCTTATGTGACCATCGACATCCGCGCGCGCCCCGAGGGGCTCGTCGTGACGAGCGACGGCGCCGAGCTCCCGACCGGATCGCTCGGGGTCGCGATCCCGCTCGACCCCGGTCGGCACGAGCTGGTGCTCGCCGCGCCGGGCTACACGACGGAGCGTCGCACCGTGGAGCTCGCAGAAGGACAGCGCGTCGTCGTGAACGTCGCGCTCGAGAAGGCCCCCGTCGTCGTCGCGCCTCCGCCGCCCCCGATCCGGAGGCCTCCCCCCGATGACTCGCGCCGGGCCGTGCACCTCGGGGCGGGGATCGGCCTCGCCGCGACGGGAGGGCTCTCGCTCGTCGCCGCCCTCGTCACTGGCGTCGTCGCCCACGGAAAGCGCTCCTCCCTCGACGAGCTCCTCGTCGCGAACGGAGGCAGCTGCACGGAGGAGGACGCGACGCTGTCTTGCACCAGCACGGAAGATCACGACCGCGCCGTCTCCCTGTCCGGCGACGGTCAGAAGCTCGCGACCGCGAGCACGGTGCTCCTCTTCGCGGGGGCCGCGCTCGCCGCGACGGGCATCGTCGTCTCTCTCACGGCCCCCCGCGCTCCCGCTCTCCGCGTCGGCGTCGCCGCCCTCGCCTCTGTGAGGCCGGGCGCGGTCGTCACGATCGGAGGCGAGCTGCCGTGAGACCTCTCCGCGTCGCCGCTCCCGCGCTCGTGGCGCTCGCCGCCGCGTGCTCCTTCATCGACCAGTTCCCGGAGGTCTCGGAGGTCGTCCCTTCGGGCGGCACGGGGGGGACAGGCGGCACGGGGGGAACGGGCGGCACCGGCGCAATGGGCGGCACGGGAGGAATGGGCGGACAGACCTGCACCCCCCCTGTCAATCGGACGGATCCCATCCTGTTCAGTCCCCCCAAGGACAGCAACGGGGCGGTGGACATTCGAGGGCTCTTCATCCACGAGAACCGCCCCTTCGTCCAAGGCCAGAACGTCGTCGGTCTGAACGAGCCACTCGACTACTCCTCGCCTGCCACCAATCGACAGGTCAATCTCGTCATTGGACTCCCCGGGGGCGGCAACGCTGGACAAATCGTCGGCTTCTCTAGGGAGTGCAGCGGGACCACAGACGGATACCCGCTCGTGGCCAAGCACCTGCGCTATCTCAACGGAGCCCCCACCGTCGCCGGTGGGTTCGTGATGAACGGCACGACCAATGTCGGCTTCGGGGTGAGCGCGCAAGACGCCTGCGACGCCCCGATGAGCTCCGCCGGAGCGGACCTCCACCAAGTTCCTCACCTCGTCCGCTACACCAACGTCACCGCGCCGGTGGTGGCGATCGCGGACGGCCCCGTCAACGCCATGCCCGTCGCCCTCGCGGGCCACCCCAACGCGAACGGTGAGGACACGGAGGTGGCGATGCTCGGCATGTACGCGGCCAACACCAGCGTGTTCGGCTCGGACGACAGCAACACGACGCCGAGCTGGTTCGTCACGCGATTCGACACCAGCGTCCAGCCCATCGGCACGTTCCAGTTCGACCGCGCCGCCTACGACGTCAGCAATCCTTCGCGCGACTTCGGGGACATCGCTTATGACGAAGAGGGGCTGCTCTGGATCGCCTACCGAAACTGCGAGGACCAAAGCTGCACGGTGGCGCTGAGCACCCAAGCGAGCCCGGAGAATCCCCCCGCCTACGCCGTCGACGTCGCCGTCACCTCCGACGTGGCCGACGACTCCATGGGCTCGGTCGTCGCCGTTCGAGGCGACCGCGTCGTCGTCGGAGGCTCCTTGGAAGGCTCTCTGAGGTTCGGCAGCGGGCCCGACGCGGTCGATGTCGAGGCCGCGGAAGGAACGGACTCGTTCATCCTGGTGCTGGACCGCCTCACGAGGAAACCTCTGTGGGGCACCACCCTCCCCCTACCCGGCTTCGACGCGCCGGTCGACATCGCGTTCGGGACCGTCTGCGGAGTCGACGCCGTCCTCATCGCGGGGTGCGCCGGCTCCTCTACGGACGATTGCAACGCCCACCCCAGCGATCCTTCCGGCGACGCCACGATCGCGTTCGTGACCGCCTACGATCTCACGTCCGGGGACCAGCTCTTCATGAAGGAGCTCAGCGCCGCCGCTTCTTCCGCCGAGGCCCCCCTCTTCGCCAGCGCGGGAGCGCTCGCGGTGGATGGGGACCAGCTCTGGCTCGCCGTCAACTACGCGGGCGCGCTCGAAGAGAACGGCAGCAGCCTCCTCATCGACAGCACGGTGGCCGACAACAATCGGTTCGAGTACGCAGCCGTCCTCTTCTCCCTATCCCTTCCGTGACGAAAGGGCCGAACCCTTCCCCCCTCCGGTAGGCTCTCTTCCGTTCGATGAGTGACGCATTTCTGATCGTGGCGATCCTGGCCGGCTGGATCGTGCTCCAAGTCTGGGTCTTTCCTCGGCTCGGAGTCGCCACTTGAGCGGTGCCACAACCGCGCCGGTCGGCGCGGCCCCCGGATCCCAAGAGCTCCCGAGACGACGAGAGAGAGTGCCCATGAGCGCCCAACCCAACGACTTTGCCATCCGAAAAGACGTCGATCGCCCATTCGAGGAGGCGCTCGGCGCCGTCCGTGACGCCCTGAAGCGCGAGGGTTTCGGCGTCCTCACCGAGATCGACATGCGCGCGACCCTCGCCGAAAAGCTCGGCGTCGAGTTTCGCAACTATCGCATCCTCGGCGCCTGCAACCCGCCGTTCGCCCACCGGGCCCTCTCCGCCGATCTCGCCGTGGGCTTGGTCATGCCCTGCAATGTCGTCGTCTACGAGCGCGAGCCGGGCAAGGCCGCCATCCTCGCGATCGATCCCACGACGACAGTCGCCGCGTCCGGCAACGCCGCGCTCGTACCGCTGGCGGCCGAGGTCAAAGACCGCCTCACCCGTGCACTCGATTCGCTCTGACTCAGCGCCCCCGGCGCGCTTCGCGCTCGCCGCCCCCCTCCCAGGCGACTTCGTGCTTCGAGCGCCGTCGCGGGAGGGGTTCTGATCAGACCCTTGCGCGCTTCGGCGGTGCCGCGGGCGCGCGGCACCCGAACATCGTTCGCCCTCGGAACTTTCTTCGACTCCGGCACCCTCCATCCATTATGGTTCGTGTCTTTGGAGGGACGCTCATGTTGTCGAAGAGACTGTTCGGTTTGGGGGCAGTGGCCTTTCTGTCGCTCGCCGCGTGTGGGGACCCGATTGTTGGTCACTGGGACTGCGACGACGACGACAAGTGCGGCGACGCCGCGTTCGACGTCAAAGACGACCTCACCGGTGACGGTGACGGCACGTTCAACGACGGGGTGAGCAGCTTCAACTGCAACTACGATATCGACGTCACCAACACCGGCAGCGACAACTACGACCTGGAGGTCACCTTCACCGGTTCGTGCTCTGGTGCCGACAAGATCGAGGACAACTGTCGAATCACCAGCGACGGGCTGCTCGACTGCGACGATTTCGGCACGTTTCGGAAGCGTGACTGACAGCTGCTGAAATTCTCGCGCCCAGCCCCCAATGACCGGCGCAGCGAGCCTCATGGGCGAGCGAGCATCGGGGCGTTGGGCCGAGCGCCGAGCGGGAGACGCAGCGTGGCGGCGGGGGGAAACGAGGCCGCGACTCGAGATGATGACCAACTCGCTCCCCGCCTTTCCCGCTCGCGCGCTCGCGGCGGATCGCCCGGAAGGGCCGGTCCACGTGCGATGGCTCGGGACCGCCGGTTTCGAGATCTCGTTCGCGGGCACCACCGTGCTCGTCGATCCCTACCTCAGCCGTTGCTCGTTGCTCGATCTCGTACGAGGCCGGCTGCGATCTCGCGAGCGACTGCTGGAGAGGTTTCTCCCGCGCGCAGACGCCATCGTCTGCGGGCACACCCATTTCGATCACGTCCTCGACGTGCCAGCGCTGGCGCGCCGCACCGGCGCCCGCGTCTTCGGCTCTCGATCGGCGGTCGCCCTGTGCCGCGCCGCTGGGATCGCCGACGAGCGCGTGGAGGACGTCGAGCGCGCGATGGGGCAAGAGGCCGTCACCCGCGAGGTCGGCCCCTTCCGAATCCGCTTCGTACCGAGCGCGCACTCCCCCCTCGTGCTGGGCCGTATACCCTTCCCCGGCGAGATCACCGATTGCGACAGCCTCCCCATGCGAGCCGAGCGCTACCGATGCGGCGCCGTGTTCGGCGTCGACATCTCGGTCGCCGGGCGCCGCATCTATCACGTCGGGAGCGCCGAGATCCTGGAGGCCGCCGCGAAACCGATCGAGGTCGATCTCGCGCTCGTCTGCGTCGCGGGCTGGACGGCGACCAAGAGATTTCCAGAGCGAGTCGCGCGTGCCCTGAACCCTGCCGGCGTGCTCTTGTCTCACTGGGACGACTTCACGCGACCGCTGGAGCTGGGCGCGACGCCGCTGCCGGCGATCCGCGTCTCTTCGTTCGTCGATCGCATGTCGAGCGCGATGGGGCACCGAGTGCACCTCGGTGCCCTGCCGCTCTTTGGTCAGGTGGAGCTCTGAGACGTCAGAGACAAATCGCGTCTCGGTCTGCGCAACAGTCTCCATACTCGACGCAGACGTCGTCGCAATAGCAGCTGCCGTCGGCGGCGATGTCACCGCACGCGTCGACGCAGGAGCCGCCCGCGGGCGCGCCAGCCACGCATTGACCGTAGCAGACGGCCGGACAGATCATCCCCGGCTTGCAGTTGGAGAGACACTCGGTGGTGTCGCAGTGAGCGTCTTCCCCGCACGCGGCGTCGTCGAGGCACAGCTTCGGCCCCTCCGCGAGCACCTGCTCGAACACCTCGGTGAGGTTTAGCCATTTGTGGGTCTCCCCAGAGCTCGTGACCGAGTGGACGGATCCGGAGACGACGAGCCCGGTGGACGCCATTTGGTTGCTGAATCCGGCAATCTCCTCATCCGACAGACCGAGCGCGGAGTAGTCCACGTCGGTCACCGGCTTCTCCGTCGCGGCGTTCAGCTTATGGGCGGTGAGCGTCGGGCACGGAGCCTTGATGCACGTGATGCCGCTCGGCTCGACTCGCCAATACGTCCCGGACGCACCGTGGTCGGTGGCGGCTCGGTAGGCTTCGTGGGCGCGCAAGACGGCGAAGCCCGGCGGGACGCCCTCGGGCTCGTCCAGCTCCGCGAGCTGACCAGAGACGACCACGCGCCCCTCTCGAATGCCCGCGAGCACCTCTTCTTGATTGGCGTCAGCCAATCCGAGCGCGGCGAGATCGAGCGAGGACACGTAGCACTCGGCGTGCTTGGAGCCGTCGAGGCACGTCGTCTTGGCCTTGTTGACGGCCTTCACGTAGACGCCGCCGCACATGGGGTAGGCGCACTTTCGGAGGTCGGGCCGGGTCACCACGAAGACGGTGTCGACCTCGAGCGAGCCTCGATCCGTTTCATTGCTCTCCCGGCTCTCCGTCGGCGAAGAAGGTGCGCAGCCGGCTGCGGTCGTGACGACCGCGACGATCAAACAAAGACGCGAAGTCATGGCGATCTCCAAACCCCCCGAGCCCGAGAACGCGCACCTTGTAACCCCAGCGCCTACACTTCACAAGTGCAAAAGGGGCCTCGCGGGTCGATTTTATGTTCTTCGTCATATGATGTGACGAACAGAGACGTCGAACCACTCGGGCGATAGAATGGGCCGTGGTTCGAAGGAGCTCTTTTGCCTTCGTCTGGCTTCTTTCGGCGGCGTGCACGGCGCCGGGCGACGCTGGCGAAGGGGGCTCCGGAGCATTCGGTGGCTCCGACGCCGAGGGGCTCCCGGCACCCCACAACCAGGCGCAAGCCGGCGCGGATCTCGTTTGGCGGGCCCCTGTCTGCCCTGCCGTGATCGGGACGGTCGCGGTGACGTTCTCCACCGACGGCGGAGAGACGCTCGCACCCGTCGTCGGCCCCCCTCCCGACAACGTTACGTACTCGCTCGACGTCGCGACCGGGCCCCAGCCGAACCTCCTCTATGCGCAGTCGAACGGCACCCTCATCCGCTCCATGAACGGCGGCTGCGATTGGGAGGACGTCGCGGCCGCGCCCGACGCGTCCCGCCTCTTCTCGGCGGGGCCGGACCTCGTCTACGGATTGGGGACGGGAGGCGGACTGTTCCGCTATTCCAAGCTCGGGGTCGTCCAGCTCTACGACCAGGGGCCTTCGGGGTACCCTATCGAGAGCTTGCTCGTTTACCCCGACGCCGGCTCCCACTTGCTCTTCGCCAGTGACGGGGCGGTCTACGAGTCGATGGACGGCGGGGCGTCCTTCGACCTGGTGTCCAAGAGCATTGGACACGATCGGTTCACGTTCTCCTCAATCGACGGACAATTTCTCGTGGCCCGGGCCTTCTCGGCCGAGGGAGAGTCATTGGAGACGAGCGACGACCGAGGCCTCACGTGGCAACTGAGTGACATCGCGATGGGCGAATACACCATTGTCGACTCGGCCATTTCGGCCGTCGACCCGGCGGTCATCTGGACCCTCGCGCGGAGGATCTCCGATCAGTCGAATACGCTCTTCTATTCGGGAGACGGGGGCGCGAGCTTCAAGGCCGTGCTCATCGAGCCGGACGGAGAGCCCTACGCGCTGAACAACGGCGTGCTGACGGCCAGCCCGTTCGAGACGAGCAAAGTCGTGATCGTGGGCAGCAAAGCGAGCGACAGCACAATCAGCACATTCGACGCGGTGACGACCGCGCTCACGGTCCACGCCCACCCCGACACGCTCGCGGGGCGGGTGGTGTTCTCCCCGGCCGGACCTTCTGTCTTCTATGTTCCATTGAGCTATGTCGGTCATACCAACTGACCGGGTCCATCAATGGCGCATGCCGCCCGACACGCAATAAACGGCATAGTCCCCGGCGGCCGGCGAGGAGAGGAAGGCTTCGGTGACATCCCCGCTCCTCAAATGGAGCGCCCAGAAAGCTCCGGGAACGAGGAGCTCGGGTGATGACGTCAGAGGCCGCGGGTTCCCGGCGCCGTCGAACGATTCGAATACGGGGAGGACCCCCCCGACGTCCGCGATCGCCAGGAGCATCTCTTTCACGCTCGGGGCTCGCCATGGACCACAGGGCGCAGGAGGGAGGTACGCGCACTTGTCGGCGGCGTCGAAGACGCCCGTCGCGTAGATGGGCTCTCGACGAAATGCGAGCCCCGAGGAGCGCTCGCGCGCGACCTCCGCGTCGAGCTCGTCGACTTCGAACCCCGGCTCCCATTTGCCCTTCTTGCAGCGGGCGTGGAGGCCGGTCTGGCCCAAAGACCGGAACGCTCGGCCGTCCGCGAAATCGATGAGCCATGGACCGCTCGCGGTCTCCGGGCCCGTCACGAACAGGCCATTCTGACCAAAGAACACCTCGTCGTCGACGGCGGGGCTCGCGCGGCCATAGTCCACGATGCTGAGCAGCTCGAGGCGCGTCGGGAGCTCGTATCCCGAAGGGCACGGCGGAATCGTCCCCTCGCTGTCGTCGAGCACCTCGGGCCTCCAGAGCAGACCTGTCGCTTCGTCGGAGATGTCGTCTCCGACCAGGCGGAAGCGATCGGGGGGCCCCGCGTCCACCCAATGTCCGGCGCACGCCGGCGCGTCGCGGCAGTCGACGGAGGTCCCGTCGTCGCTCACGCACAGGGGCGTGGAGTCAGGGAAGCCAGGCCCGCAGGTCGCGTCGGCGCCACCGCCTCCCGTGTCGAGAACGCCACCGCTCCCTCCGCCGTCGCGGCCTCCCGAGAGAAGCTGGGCGTCCGCGAAATCCGCGCCCCAGATCCGGTCGCATCCCACGAGCCAGACGGCGGCCGAGGCGAGGAACGCGAGCGAAGCGTGCGGGGGCCTACCCACGCGCCGAGCCTACCCCAAAGCAACCGCTGGTGAGGGTCAGCTCGCGAATCGGAGACCGTTCGCCTTGGGTCTCGGCTTGCGAACGGTCTCCTCCTCCTCGTCTTCGACGACGACCCGAGGGATACCCATCGGCCGCGTGAAGCGCCGCCGGACGCCGGAGATCGGCAGCGTGCGCTCCCCCGGCGACAGGATTCGGTGCGCGCGCTCCAAGAGCGGCGCGACCGCGCTCTCGCGGACGACCGCGGGCGCGTAGGCGGCGAAGCGGGCCACGTCTCGCAGCGCGACCGCAACCGGATCCGTTGGCTGCCCGCTCGTCTCGGATTGAGACGTCTCGATCTCGGCTGCGAGCGCCTCGAGGAGCTCGAGGAACACAGCCGGTGACGGGTCCGTCGTCTCGAGCGAGCTCCCATCCGCGGTAGGTCGAAGCTTCATGCCCGGTGTTGGAGCAACGGGTATGCCCGACGCGAAGTCGCGCACTTAGGGGAGGCCGACGTCGTCGCGGGTTTCATGTTGAGACGCGCGCCGCGGCCCAGGCGACCGCCGAGAGCGTCCGCGGAGCGCTTTCGGACCGGGTGTCGTTCGTCACCCACCTGAATCTATCTCGCAGATCCCGCGGGGGCGTGGGTCGTCCTCGGCATGCCGTCGCCACCATCGTCTTCGCGGCCGCGGGCGGGCTCGGGCTCTCGCAGTTCGACGAGCTTCGAGACACCTGTGGCCATGCCTGCCCCATCTCGGAGAAGCCGGGGTCGGGGCGGCCGCGCTCGGCGGCGCGCGACGTGCGCGCAATCTGGCCGCGTCGACGCGGCCCGCGAATCGATCTACCAGAGGGATGTGACCTCCCTCAAGCTCAAGCCAGGCATCGTAACCGGGAGCGCGCTCCGCGAGCTCCTCGACTTCTGCAAGAGCGAGCAATGCGCGCTCCCTGCCGTCAACGTGATCGGCAGCCACTCCGCCAACGCGGCGATGGAGGCGGCCCGGCAGGCGAAAGCGCCCATCATCGTTCAGTACTCGCACGGGGGCGCTCAGTTCAACGCCGGAAAGTTCCTCGACAACAAGACCAACGCCGCGTCCATCGCGGGCTCGATCGCGGGTGCCCACCACGTCCGCGTCGTCGCCGAAACCTACGGGGTGCCGGTCGTGCTCCACACCGACCACTGCGCCCGAAGCCTCCTCGGCTGGATCGACGGAGTGCTCGACGCCGGGGAGGCGCACTTCAAGGCCACCGGCGCGCCGCTCTTCAGCTCGCACATGCTCGATCTCTCGGAGGATCCGCTCTCGCACAACCTCGAGACCTGTCAGAAGTACCTGTCGCGCATGGCCAAGATCGACATGACGCTCGAGATCGAGCTCGGCGTGACCGGCGGTGAAGAGGACGGCGTGAACAACGAAGGCATCGACAACTCCAAGCTCTACACCCAGCCGGCGGACGTGCTCGCCGCCTACGACGCGCTCTCCCCGATTGGGTCGTTCACGGTCGCCGCATCGTTCGGCAACACCCACGGCGTCTATGCCCCGGGCAACGTGAAGCTCACCCCCAAGATCCTGAAGAACAGCCAGACGCACATCCAGGCCGAACGAAAGACGAAGGACAAGCCGGTTCATTTCGTCTTTCACGGTGGGTCCGGCTCCTCGCAAGAAGAGATCCGCGAGGCGGTCTCCTATGGCGTGGTGAAGATGAACATCGACACGGACACCCAGTGGGCCTTCCTACACCCGATCAAGAAGTACATGGATGAGAAGAGCGCCTACTTGCAGTCGCAGCTCGGAAACCCCGAGGGCCCCACCAAGCCGAACAAGAAGTACATCGACCCGCGCGCGTGGATGCACGTCGGCGAAAAGGGGATGGCCGCCCGGCTCCTCCAGGCGTTCGAGGATCTCGGGGCGAAGGGCAAGTTCGGCGGATGAACGCGCTTCGCTTCGCGTGGCTCGCGCTCGCCGCGCTCGGGTGCGGGGGCGGCCACGCGACGGAGCCAAGGACGGATGTCGCGCCCACGGCAGCGCCGGGGGCTTCGGCCTACGCGCCATTTCGCAGCCCTGCCTATGAGGCTCCCAGCGAGGACGCCCTCCGCGTGATTGTCCGGGAGATCTCCGACCATCCACCGCAGGGCGCGCCAGAGCCCGGCCTCGAGCTGCGCTTCGAGCGGACGCCCTGCTTGGGGAACTGTCCTGTCTACTCGCTCGTCGCGCGGGGTGACGGGACGGTCGCCTACCACGGCGAGATCTTCGTGGGCGTGCGCGGGGACGTGCGCTACACGCGCTCTCCCGCGGCGCTCGTCGCGCTCGCCGACGAGCTCGTGAAGGGTGACTATTTCGGAGCCGAAGGCCCGCCCGGGTGTCAGGGCGCCGTCACCGACCAACCCTCGGTAAAGATCTCCCTCACGCGCAACGGTCGAACCCAATCGCGCTCCCACTATCACGGCGGGTCGTGCCTCCCCGGTGAGCTCCGCGCGCTGGAAGATCGGGTGGACGACGTGCTGCGCACGGCGGCGCTCGTCCGTTGCGCCCCTCAGTGCTTGCGCTGAGCTCCTTCACCTTCCCGATCCGTCCGGTGAGGCACCGAACGCAATCTGCCAGAGCCGCTCGCGGACGTGCTCCGCCGCGCCCTCCGAGAGCGCTTGCTTCGCGACGGCCGCCGCCTCGTTCGATCGGCCCAGTCGCGAGAGGGCGAATGCCCGCTCCACGAGCGCGCTCGCGCGCAATGGCGACCTCGGGAACTCGCTGAGGAGATTGGCCAGAACGGATTGGCTCGTTTCGAAGTCACCTCGTTGCTTGGCCTCATTCGCCTCTCGGAACAGGGCATTCTCGCGGGCGAGGCTGCTCTCGCCGGCGCTCGTGGAGGCGGTTAGGCGGCGCGCCACCGGGGCATTCTGTCTACGGTCTTCGGTCCTGCTCGACGCGACCGGGGGACCGGGGGTGGCGACCACCGCCTCCGAGGTCGCTTTGGGTGACGCGCTTCCCCTCGACCCCGATCGCCACACCTCGCCCGCGTGGACGAACGTGAACGACCCGCCCTCGCGCACCTCGACCGTTCCTTCTCTCACCACCACCGTCGTCACGGGTGGGTCCATTCCAATCACCTGCACGGTGAACGCGGTGCCGTGCACGATGACGGAAGCGTTCGGAGTATGGACAGTCAGGGATTGCCCGAGTCGGAGGTGGGGAACCGACACGTCGACCTGACCGAGCTCGAGATGTAGCCACGAAGGGGTTGGCTCGGACCAGCACCACGCCTTCGAGCTCGGTCCGACCATCGCCCGGGCCCCGCTCACCATGCGAACCACGACCGTGTCCTCGCCGGTCGTCTCGAGCCACTCGCGCCCCTCCGCGTCCACGATGCGCGTGGGCTCGCTCTCCTGCGTCTCGATCTCGACTGACGAGGTGCTCGCGACCTCGTCCGGGGACGCAGGCTTGCCGCGCTCGGTCGACCTCGACCCGAGCGTCACCGCGAGCGCAGCGGCGACAGCGAGGCCGGCGCCGACCGCAGCGGCCCGCACCAAGCGACGCCGCGGCCGAGCCCGCCGCCCCTTCAGCGCCTGGACCGAGCTCGAAAAGCGCGCCGCCCCCGCCTCGTCGGCGGCGACCGATCGCTCGGGCGCGGCGACCTCCCCGAGCTCGGCGAGCACCCCGATCCTGCCCTCCTCCCGTTTCATGGGTCTGCCTCTCCTTGCCGGTACTTCGAAAGGAACTCTCCGCGAGCCCGCACGAGGCGCGACTGGGCCGCGGCCACGCTGATCCCGAGCAGCGCCCCGATCTCGCGCAGGTCGTGCCCCATCGCGTCGTGGAGCACGAGGACCACGGCCCGGTCCTCGCTCATGGTCGCCAACACGATTCGGACCGCCGCCAAGCTCTCGCGGGCCGAGGTCACGCGCGCGCTGTGAGCGGGGTGTTCGGGCTCGGGAGAGACCTCCTCCAGCACCGGTCCCACGTGACGGCGAGCGCGCCGCCTCGACCGAATGGCCATCAGGCCCGTCCTCGCCGCGATCACCGACGCCCAGGTGGTCAATCGACAATTGCGCGCGAACTTGCCGTCGATGATGCTGACCGCGATCTGCTCGAAGGCGCTCTGCATGAGATCTTCGTGCTCGTCGTCGATGCGGCCCAGCACCTTGAAGAGGGCGGCGTGGACCACCGGCGCGAGGTAGCGATAGAGCTCGTTCGCTCGGCGTGGCGTCGCCGCGAGCAGATCGTCGATGAGCTCCGCCTCGACGACCTCCGCCGGCCTCGGCGGGGGCTCGCTCGCCTCGGGGCGCGGTGCGCGAACCGTATGCAGCCTGCGCCCCCGCTCGCCGGCCCCGCCCGCGCCGCCCGCCCCGCCCCGGCCCCGACGCCTCGTCGGGGTCGAGGCCCAGCCACAGCAACATCGACGGGATCGTGTTGGGGATGAAGCCGTCGACGATCAAATAATAGGCGGTGCCCTCGTCCACATGCGCTTGGAGCGTCTCGGGGGCCGCCGCGCCCGGCTCATGCCGACAGGCGATCTCCGAGTCGACGTCTTGACAGGTCGTGCGCAGAGAGAGGCTCAGATCCATCCCGTCGAGCGTCGAGTCGGCTTCGACTCGGAGCGTCCCTGTCACCGTGGGCTCGATCGCGTAGATGCGATCTCCTCCGACGAGCGCGGCCGCGCACGACGCCGCCATCGCGTCGGGCTCCGCGCCGTGCCCGCTCGGCAGGTACAGCATGGACCAGCTCCCGGGCGGAGAAGGAGCGAGCGGGCTCGGCGGTGGCGACACCTCGCACGGAGTCGCGCACACGGGGTGGTCGAAGCAGTCTTCGTCGGCGCAGCCGAAGAGCCCATCCCCGTCCCTGTCGACGCCGGTCACCGAATCACACTTCTCCTCGCGGAAGCAGCCCGTGTCCGTGATTCGACAATGGACGTCACAGCCCAGCGAGCCGTTCGGTCGGTCGTAGTCGGCGCAGGTCGCGGCGCCGAAGTCCTCGCCGTCGCACTCCTCTTCGTCCTGGTCAATCTTGCCATCGCCACAGGTCGGGGGCTCGACCCCGCCACCCGCGCCCGTGCTCGTGCTCGTGCCGGGGTGGCCGCCGCTCGGGTCCCGGGTGTCCGGCTCGGCGCACGCGAACGCTATCCAGGACGTCATCGCGAGGAGGTGGAGGCGAGTCACTGGGGAGCCTCCTCGATCGGCGCGTCGTTGACCTTGCGCACGTTCATCCCTGCCGGATAGCCGTATGACGCGTAGCCGGGCGGGCTGAACTCCGGGGTCGCCCACCCCCAGACCCACAGGCCGAACGGCGCTTCGCTCTCCATCACTCGCCGCCCGCTCGAGCAACCGCTCACGCTCTCGAAATCGCCAGTCGTGAGATCCACGCGCGCCCACTCGTAGTCGCCGACGGGCTGAAACCCTTCGACCTCGCCCAGGCAGTCGAGCGTGACAGGGTGAAAGCTCCCATCCTCCTTGGCGCGCACGACGACCACCGTCGATTCACTGTAAGTCGGGTCGGCGAAGAACACGTAACGATCCAAAAACTGGATTGGAGGAATGCTCAGCACCATCTCGGGATCACCCACCCCCGAGAGCCCGGCCCAATCGCCGCCAGTCATGTGGGCGATCAACATGAACGGGTGCGCTTCGTCCTGGCTCCGCACCACGAACGGCTCGCCAGTGGAGAAGATCTGGTAACGTCCGGCGTCGAGCGTATCGGGGCCGCCGACGTCGGTCGAATACTCGAACGTCGTCTCGTCGGCCAAGGCGACGATCCGGAAGGTCCCGTCTTCGTTGCCGCGCGGACGAGGCATCACCGCGACCGCCTCGCTCGCGAACGAGGAGGCGGGGGGCACCATTTGCTCGACGTGATCGCACGCGCCCGTGTCGGCCGGGAGATTGAAGCAAGGAGCGCCGGTGAACACGCCAATGGGTTTGCTCGCCAAGATCGCGTTCCCGGTCATGTCGGAGAGGGCGAGAATCTGTGCCTGCTGCCCACGGCCGAGGGTGAACACGGAGGGCGTTCCCGGCTCGCCGGGCGGGATCCCGTTGCCCCCAGCGGTCGCCCCGGAGCGGAACCGGACCTCGACCTCCGTGTCGTCCTCCTCCGCGACGATGTTGAGCATCGGGCCGAGGTCACCCAACAACGAGGTGGGGGCGCTGAGCCCCATGTACGTCGTGTCCCAGGCGCTCGTAGGCAGCAGCAACGAAGACCCCGTCACCGCGGCCGAGGCGCCCCCGAATGGATTGACTTGATAGGCGACCACCGGCACGCTGCTCTGAATGAGGAAGGCGTCTCCGAAACCCGACTTCGCGTGGACCTGAACCCCCGTCGGGATCGCGGACGGCTCGCGGCAGCGCGGCCCCGAATCGCCAGGGAGCCCGGAGAGAAACACGATCGCAGCCTCGGAGGGCTGAAGGCCTTCGTCGGGATCGAAAGGCTCGAGCACGAGGTCCGGGCCCGAGCCCACGGGCACGCGGCCGTACGCTGCCAAGTCGATCGCCTCCCCCGCGTAGGACACGTCGAGCTGGGCAGGCAGCTCCGAAGTATTGGCGATGATCGCGACGAAGCACGCCTGCTCGCCCACGAAGCTGTCCATGAACACCGCGTAGTATTCGCAGCCGACCGAGCTGCGATTGTTCTCCGCGGCCACGCAGGCCGGCCGGCATACCGCCGCCGTGAGGTCGCACGCGAGCCCGACATCACACGTCTCGGTCGGGTTGCCGTCACAGTCGAGCACGGTCCGCGCGTCGAGGGAGCAGCGGGGCCCGCACTGCGGTCCACCCCCGGCGCTCGTCGCGCCCGATCCGCCGGCGTTGAAGAGGTCGCCTCCGGCGCCGCCGCCACCGTCGCGAGCCGCGCCTCCTCCCCCAGCGGGATCTTCACCCGCGGCGCACGCGGCGAAGGTCGCGACAAGCACGACGGTCCTAAGGCGAATGTGACCATGCGGAATCTGGGACATCGGAGAGGCGCTCTCTGCCGCGCGTGGAGGATGGTTGCCGACGGACCGGAATTGCAGGCACCCGCTCCGCGAGTCCGGCTCCTTTTCCTCCCCGACCGGGGAAGACGGGCAGATCGCGGGCGGGTGCCTGATTGGGCCGCGCTCCGGCAACCATGTCCCCACCGACCATGACTCGTCACTGCGCCCTCCTCGTGCCTGCCACCCTCTGGGCTCTGCTCGTCACGGCCTGCGCCGACGAGGGCAACATCGACCTCTCCACTGGCGGCAGCGCCGGTGCCGGGCCTTCGTTTGGGGGCTTCGGTGGCGCCTCTTGCATCGGGAGCACCGCGGACCAGGACGGCGACGGTTACACGGTCGAAATGGGCGACTGCAACGATTGTGATCCGAACTCCAGCCCCGCGTCGGTCGAGGTCCCGGGATCAGGAGCGGACGAGGACTGCGACGGCGAGATCGACGAAGACGAGCCCGGGTGCGACGGCGGGCTCCTCACCGACTCGCCCGATCCCATCGATGCCGCGCGGGCGATGGACATCTGCAAGGTCGCGGACGGCGATCTCGGCTGGGGCATCGTGTCCGCGAAGTGGACCCAAATGGACGGATCCGCGCCCCCCGAGGGTGGGCTCCAGAGCGTGCGCTTCGATCGCGGCCACGGCTTGGTGACCAACTTCGGCACCATGCTCGTGCCGCGCCGCGGGGACGGGATGCTCGTGCTCTCGACGGGGGAGGCGCGTGACCTCGACGACCCTCAGTCGTCGAAGGCGTTCGGCTATGCCAATCCGATCATCCACAAATGGTATTCGTGCGGCCCCCCCGACGGCTTCCCCAAGGCGGTCGAGTCTTGCCAAGACCAGGATCCGCCCCTCACCACGGGGACGACGATGACCGACTCGATCGGCCTCGAGCTGGAGATTCGGACCCCCGCGAACGCCCACGGGTTCAGGTTCGATCACTATTACATGCTCGGCTCGTGGCCGCTCACGTGCTTCGAGCTCAGCCCGTTCCTCGCGCTGCTCGAGCCGTTTCCCAAAGACCAGTTCGACGGCAACATCGTCTTCGACGCGACCGGGGATTTCATCGGTCAGCCGGCGACGATTCGGGCCTGCGGCTGCGCCGACGGCCCCCCGTGCAAGGTCTTCAGCGTAAGCCAGCCCCCGGTGGACGCGATGTGTCCGCTCGGCGACGCCGATCTGCTCGGCACGGGCTTCGGTCGTGACGGAGGCGACCCCGGCGGGGGGACGGGCTGGCAATCGACCCAGGCCCCGGTGGAGCCCAACAGCACAATCGTGGTGCGACTCGCCATTGGGCAGGGCGGCGAGGTCGGATGGGATGCGACCGTCCTCATCGACAGCTGGCGTTGGCTGCTCGACCCGGGCGTCTCCGTCGAGACCACCCCCGAGTGATGGCGAGACTCCCCATGAACATCGAGCTCTCAACGCGTGGTTCTCTCGCCGGCGCCCTTGCCGCGATCCTCATGGCGTGCACGGCGGGCGAAGATCCAGCCGGCGGCGGGGGACAGGGCGGAGCGGGCGCGGCCGGCTCTCCGACCACCGACGACACCACCTCGACCTCTTCGGGCATGGGCGGCACCGGCGGCGCGCCCCAGCACAGCCTCTGCGGCGACGGCGTCCGTGATGGGGGCGAGCAATGCGACGGGGACGACCTCGGAGGCGCGACCTGCGCTTCGCTCGGCCTCGGCCCTGGCGAGCTGAGCTGCGCACAGGGGTGCGGGCTCATCACCGCCGGGTGCGCGCTGGCGGAGATTTGCGGCGACCACCTCGACAACAACCTCGACGGTCTCATCGACTGCAACGACCCGGTCTGCGCCGCGAGCGCGGTGTGCGAGAGCGGATGCGCGCAGGCACAGCCGATCTACGTCTCGGACCAGACCATCGGAGACTACGAGTTCCACGGCTCCACCCTCGGCAAGCCATCGGGGATTTCCCCCTCCTGCGCGGCGGACTCGGGGGCCGAGGAGGTGATCACGTTCGTCGCGCCCAGGACGGCGCAATATGTCGTGATCGTCGGGCGCTGGGGGTCGAGCGCAGACTTCTCCTTGAGCATTCGGACCGACTGCGACGACGCCGCGAGCGAGATCCTCTGCTCGGACCGGCCCAACGTGTTCACCGCTGGCGCGAGCGAGCGGCTCGTGCTCGACGCCACGCTCGGATCCACCTACTTCGTCGTCGTCGACACGCGGGAGGGCTCCCCCGAAGGGCTCTTCGTATTGAACGTCGTCCCCATCACCCCCGACACGTTCGGCGCGGAGGCAGACGGTTGCGGGGACGGGATCGACAACGACGGCAACGGGAAGAGCGACTGCAACGATCCCGCATGCGCCGCCTCGCCGGAGTGCGTCCCGGGCGCGCTCCCCTTCGGCGCCGGGTGCAGCCTCGCCACCGAGTGCGCGTCGCTCGACGATCGCCCGGTGTGCAGCGGGCCCTTCGTCTCGGGCGGGCTGCCTGGCTACTGCTCCCGCTTCTGCGAGGTCGACGCACCGGACTGCAGCGCCGGCGACTTCTGCGCACCGCTCGGCAATGGCGAAGGCATCTGCCTCGACGGCTGTGTGTCCGACGCCGACTGTCTTCCCGGCTGGGGTTGCCGCGAGGCCGGCGCCCCGACGCCGCTGTGCACCACCCTCGAATCGGACTGCGCCGCGAGCTCATCCGACAACGACGGGGACGGCCTCGAGGACTGTATGGATCCGGATTGCGACGGCACGCCGGAGTGCACTCCGGGGACGCTCGTCACCGGCGCGTTCTGCACCGCTCACGACGAGTGCGCGGCCGCGAGCGGCCGCCCGTGGTGTCTCTTCAACTTCTGCACCGCGCAGTGCGACCCGACCGACGCTGGCGCGTGCGGCCCCGACGCGCTCTGCGTCGGGCACACCTTCCTGGGCTTCCTCTGCTATCACAAGTGCGCGGACGACCAAGACTGTCCGGACCAGGACAATGGTTACTGCGTCGATTTGCCGCCCGGCTATGACTACGGCGGAGTGTGCAATTTGCCGGGTTGAGGGCCGGTCAGAACGCGAGCCCGAGCATCGCCGCCCATTGCACGGAATAGACGCTCGCCTGTCCCACCTGCTTTCCGTTCACGCGGATGTTCGTCTTCGACCAATCGCGCTGCAGGCTGGTGGTTAGGCCCACCGTGAGCCAGTCGAAATCCTGCCCGAGGTCGAAGCCGACGCGGCTCGCGCCGACGATCCGCTCCCCCGTGCTCGTCGCGTTCTCCGCCCGTACGAGCACGGGCCCCGTGTCGGTGACAACCGTTCCATGCAGGCCACCAGGAGTCCGGAAGATACGCACGCCGAGGCCGGCGAAGAAGCCCACGCGGTCTGTCGTCACGTCGCTGGATCGGTCGCCGTGGGCATAGCCGACAGTGGCCCGGAGACTGACTAGTTCGTGTACGGCGAAGGCCGCGTCCAGCACCGCACCCAACACCGGCGCCACGTCCCCGAGCTCCACCGCGATGCTCGGCCCGACGCGCACGCGGTATCGACGCTGGGCGCCGCCTCGAGCGGTGGCATTGGCGGACGCGGCGCGCGGTGCCACGAGGGGCGACTTCTCGGGAGGAGCGGGCGCGCGAGGGGCGGGCGCCGGGGGCGCAGCGAGGGGTGGCGCCGACGCCGCCTGCAACTGTCCAGTTGCGGCTCCGATGAGCAGCCCGAGGCTCTGCCAGCGCTCGCTCTCCGGATCGCGCTCGCTGAAGTGGGCGATCGTCTCCGTCATCGCCGGGGCCGCCCCGTCGCGGCGCAAACGCACCTCGATCTTCACCGAAAGGCCGGCGGCATCCTGAAAGGTGACGATCGCGATCGCCTCGCGCTTCTCGGGGGACATTGTGCAATCCCCCTGCGCGACGACGCTCGAACAGGCGGCGAGGAGGGGCCCGCGCTCCGCCGCCTCGCGAGCGGCCGCGGGCACCTCGATGACGACGCCGGGAGAGTCCACCTCAGCGTTATCTCGCCAACGAGGAGGCAGCCGCAAGCGGCTCGTGGGCGCGCGACGCGCGACCCGTCGTCACGCGGAGCAAGGCCGTCGCTCCGTCAGCGCCCCGAAGACCACTGCCCAGGAGGGGAGCACAAGGCGAGCTTCACCTCGTCCTCGGACATGAAGTCCCCGCGCTCCTGCTTGGGGCCGCTCGATCGGCGGTACACCCAGGTTCGAACCCGCGCCCCGCTGGGGCTCTCCTGGGTGCACGACCCCCACGCGGACGAGGACGACGGGCAGCGCCCGCCGACGACGAACGTCCCGCCCATGCGCTGGCAATCCGCGCTCAACGTGGCCTGCGTCCGGCTCCACGCGCCGCCCTCGTACGCCTTGCAAGAGCTCGGTCCGTCGGTCGACGGGACATGGGGCTGGGAGCAGCTGAACCGCACCTCCTCTGCGGGCGCCGGCGCAGCCGAGCTCGGAGACCGCTCCTCTCCATCTTCTGCGCTCGCGATCGAGTGGCGCCTCGCGGGCTCGCCGCAGCCGAGCACAGGGACCGCGCACGCGAGCGCCGCGAGCCGAGCGAGCGCGGGTCGCGGCGTCGTCGGGGTCCGATCCGTGCGTCGGGCGGTCATGGCGCAGTGCCGGGAGGGTAGGCGCCGGGCGGTCGCGCGAACAGAGCCGGTGACACGACGGTGACATTGCCTAGCTCGAACGGTGACGACGGCGCCCTACCGTCGAGCGATGAAGCACGTGCTCGCAGTGGCTTGTCTCTCGTTGGCCTGGGGCTGCGCGCCGAAGGCCGCGGCGCCGTCTCCCGCTGGTGCGCCGCGGGCCGCGAGCGCGACCGCGACCCACGACCGAGAGAGCCCCGCTCGGCCGCTCGCGATGGAGGTGGAGCTCGCGCCCGATCCGAAGACGGGGCGCCTCCGCGGGAGGATCGTGGCGAGGCGGTCGAGCGGGCGTGAGTGGTCGATGGCCGATGGGCGGAAGGTCGAGCTCTCGGAGGTGAGCGCGCGCGACGAGCGGGGGCCGCTCGCGCTGGACCGTCGCGAAGGGAACGACGGGGGCGTGACGCTGACCTTCGACCGGGACCCCTCGCCCCCCGTCGAGGTGCGCTACGTCGTCTCCGCAAAGGACGGGTCGGGACCGGCGGACGACCCATGTCGCTTCGTGATCGAGCCCGACCGGGCGAGCTTCTGCGGTGAAGAGGCCCTCGTGTTGCCGGTCGCCGGCAGCGCGCGCGAGCACCTCCGCCTCGAGCTCGTCGCCGATAGGGCGTTCCACCCCGACGCGGCCTCGTCCTTTTCCCTCGACGACGACACGGAGATCGACGCGAGCGCGGCGGACCTTCGCGGCGCTTCCTTCGCGTTCGGGAACCTGACCACGGCCCAGATGCGCGCGCCCGAAGGACGGGACCACACCGCCGCGCTCGGCTATGTCTCGTTCGACCCCCGATGGGTGGCGGCGGAGGCGGCCGGGTTCCGGACATCGGTCGATCGATGGCTGGGGATCTCGCGACCGGAGACGGATCCGAGCGCGGGTCTCCTGATCTTCGCGGGCGCGCACCGCGACCGGCCCATCGCCATTCGTCGCCGGACCCGCGGGCTCGCGATCTCCGCCGACGTCTCCGCGAGCTACGGTCCGCCGACGCGGATTCGCATCGCCCAGATCTTCGCTCAGCGCACGATCGGCGGCGCGCTCGCGCTCGACGCGGCGCGCGGCGAGGACGCGGCGGGGGGTCTCTGGTTCAGCGAGGGCGTGAGCCGCGCCGTCGCGCTCTTCACCCTTCATGAGCTCGGCGCCCTCGAGGACGACGAGCTGGTGCGTGACATCAACGGTTATCTCTCGGAGATCGCGCTCTCGGAGTCGGACGCGCTGACCCTCGGCGAGCTGGCGAAGCGCGCCGCCACTCCGAGCGCAGACGGTCGAGAGCGCGCCGCGCGTAACCTCGCCGCGCGCGGCCTCTTGGTCGCCCTCGATCTCGGGCCCGCCGATCTTCAGAGCGTGCTGCGCGCCCTGGTCCAGGACGCCGCCACCAAGCAGCACGGGGCCCTCTCCGTGGAGGCGTTCTTCGCCGCCGTCCGATCCGTCCGCGGGGACGAGAAGGCCGGTCGCATGCGGCGCAGCCTGGAGCGAGGAAAGGTCGCGCTCGACCGCGGCGCGCTCGGTCCGTGCTTCGAGCTCGCCGAGAGAGCGATCGAGCCTTTCGAGCTCGGAATCGACCTCGAAGGAGCGGACCGCGCGCTCTCGGTCCGCCGCGTGGTGGAGGGGAGCGCCGCCGCGCGCGCTGGCGTACGGGAGGGTGATTCCGTGGTGTCCATCGACTACCGACCCGCGCGCCCCGACGTGCCCGTCGACATCGTCGTTCGCCGCGGCTCCACAGAGAAGAAGCTGCACTACCGACCGGCTGGACCTTCGAAGCCGGGCCGCGCTTTCGTTCCGTCTCGGAGCGCACCCGCGATGTGCCGGCGGGGTTGAGGAAGTCGCGGTACGACGACGGCTCGAGGTCGTCCACGACGGCGCAGCGATGGGCGATCGCGAGCTCGATGGGCGCCTCGCAGGATCCGAGACCGCTCGCACGGGTTACCATTCCTTCGTCGGAGACGTTTCCGACCGTGCCAATGGACCGGGGGCGCACACGATGAGGGGTTCGACCGCGGCGGAGCTCGTCGCTGAGCTCGGTCTCCTCGACCGTGGCGACGGCGGGCCGAATCGCGAGCTCGACACGACCGCCGCCGCCGTGCTCCTCGAACTGCGGGAGAGACATCCGGGGCTGGAGCTCGCCTTTCGGATCGAGGACGCGATGCGCTTCACGCGCGACGACTGCTCGATCGACGAGGAGGAGGGCGCGGGCCGGCCCGCCCTCTCGGCGAGGCTCTCGACGCTGCTCGAGGCCGCCGCCCCGGAGCGCGCCGAAGAGGCGCTGCTCGAGGCGGCGCGGACCCAGCCCGACGCCTCCATCGAAGCGAGGCTCGAGGCCATCGCCGCGTTCGAGCAGGCCGCGGAGCCCAGGGTCCGCATGTGGCTGGCCTTGGTGCGCGCGCAGTCGCTCGCTCGCGGCTCCGTCACGTTTCGAGAGCGGTGCGTTCGCGCCGACGGGAGGCTCGCGTGGTGCGCGAGCGGGTGGATCAGGGCCCTGATCCTCTTCACGCTCGGAGAGGCGCAGACCGCGCTCGCGCTCCTCCATCCAGACGTCGAGGGGGTGTTCTCGGGTGGGCCGGCGCGGCCGCCCGTACATTCGGGCCCGTTCCGCACTTCCGCGCGCGACCCGAGCGAGGGGCGGCCCGACGTCGTCGACGGGCGTCGAAGGCCGGCGACGTTGGAGCCCGCTGTCCTTCGGAGGCGGATCGAGCGCGCCGCGCGCGCGTCGATGCTCTTCGACAGGAGCGCCCTCGCGGACGCGCTCCGCTCCGTCGACAGGAGGAGCCGCGACGACGAGCGCTGGATCGCCCATCGCCTGCTGTTCGGCGACATCGCGGCCGCCGCAGAGGCGGCGACGCGCAACCGGCCCGGCCTCGCTCCCGTCCGCTGCGCCTCGCTGGTGCTCGATTCGCTCGTCCGCCTCTCGGACGTCGGCCCCGAGACGCTCGACACCGACGTGCGCTGGGTCTCTGGCAACCTGAAGGAGCTGAGCGAGGTCATGACCTCTCACTACCGATTGCGGGGCACGCCCGGCACGCTGGTGACGGAGTCGATTTCGGGGGTCGCCGCCCGCGGGTTCACCGACCAGATGGCGGGGCTCGTCGCGTCCCTGAGCAAGGAGATCGCCGCCACCCGCGATCGCATCCGGTGGGATCGTCCCGGCGCATGGTGCGACGACTACGTGCTCGCGGTGGCCTGCGCCGAAGATCCCTCGGCGAGGTGGTCCGTGCGACTCCTGCTCGGCAGAGACCGCGAGAAGCGCGAGCGACAGAGGCAACAGCGCGCCCTCGCGGCTCGCCTCGAGAGCATCGGGCTCTCCCCGCCGAGCGAGAACGACGCCGGCCAGGCGCGCGCCATTGTCCGCGCGCTCGAAGCCCATCCCATCGCGTCCGTCTTCTATTCGATCCCGAGCATCCAAACGATCCTCCGATCGCTGCGGGTCGAATCGGGGGACGGCTTCGCCAGCAGCGTCGGCGGAGCTCGCGAGGCCGCTTCTTTTTTGGAGCAATGGGCCCGCGCGGCGGTGGGAGCTTTCGGCGCGTTGCCGCCCCCCGGACAAGTGCTCGAGCTCTGCGTCGAGCGGCACCTGTTCGGGACGGCGGCTCTCGATCCCGAGCCCCCCATGTTCGACACCGATCGGTGAGCGGCGCGGCCCCGCTCACGTCCGACAGGTGGTCACCCGGCGGCCGACGAAGCGGACCTTGATAGCGCCGACCTCGAAGGTCTTGTCGACGTCGAGGGACAGCGGCCCGGGACAGTTGCCGCTCAGCTCCGCGAGCTTGGGCCCGCGCGCCTCGACGCGACCGGCGAGGCGGAGCGGGCGCCCGTCGAAGCGCGCGAGGACGCCGCGGTCGAAGAGCACCAGCGCGCCTTTGCACATGACCATGAAGCTCTGACGCGAGACGGCCTCCTCACAGACCACCTCCCCGTGGGTGATCGTCACGGTGCCCTCGTCGATCACCGCCTCCGAGAACGTGTCATTCCGCTCTTCTCGCGTCCGCTCGTCCCTCCATTCGAATCGAGTCGCGCCGCTCGCGACGTCGAGGACGAGGAGCTCGCCTCCGTCCTCGATCGCGATGGTGTCCTCGATTCGCTGGACGTTCCAGTAGCGCGAATAGCCATTTTCACGCTGGTCCGAGAGCCATCGGTCGGTCTTCGCGTCTCGACAGCAGACGCTGAATCGAAGCGACTCCGGGAGGGGGACCGTCCATTGGACGGCGCCACCTGCGTCGACCCAGCTCACCGAGACGGGCCCTCGTCGATTGTCCAGCACGTCGGCGATGTTCCACAGGAGCCCGGGCGCCATCCTCGCGTCGCGCGGTGGGCTCGGGGTCGCCGATACCGCGCCCGGTGGCGCAGCGGGAGCGGTCGGCGTCGCCATTCCCGACGCCGCCTCCGTCGGTCGAACACCGTTCCCACAGCCGACCGCCCACGAGAGCGCCAACGCGATGACGGCGGGGCGCGCCATCAATCGAGGCTCTCCTCCGAGCCGAGGAGCTGGATCAACCGGTCGCGCATCGCACCGATGAGCTCTGCGTCCTCGGTCTCGAGGGCGGCGCGGAAGGTCGCGATGGCCTCGCCGAGGTCATCGCGGGCGACGCCTGTCAGCTCGACGTAGGCGGCGTCGGCGCGGGCGAGGATCGTCGCGTTCGGCAGGTCCTCGCGCGGATGCACCTTCAGCGACGCGAGCTTCTTCCGAGCCAGGGCGAGGGCCTCCGGGGAGAGCTTTCCCGACGTCGACTCCAAGAGGTGCGTCTCCGTCCTCCCCGTCGAGACGACCTCGAAGTCGATCTCCAACAGGCCGTTTTCGTCGTAGGTGAAGCGCACGTCGACGCTCTCCTCGCCGGCCGGCCGGAGCTTCAACCCGCGGACCTCGTATTTGCCAAGGCGCTTGTTGTCTTTGCAGAGGGGGTGCTCGCCCTGGAACACCTCGAAGGTAATGGAGGTCTGCAGATCGTCGATCGTCGTGAACCGCCGGACTCGACTGACGGGGAGCACCGTCCCGCGATCGATGAGAGGGGTGAAGATGCCGCTCACCCGGTGGCGGCCGAGGATCTTCGTCGAGTCGACGCCGAGGGTGAACGGGGCGATGTCGCGCACGACCATCTCCGAGACGGCGGTGGCACCGCGAATGAGGGCCGCTTGGACGGCCGCGCCCATCGCGACCGCGTGATCGGGAGAGAGGGTGCGGTTGGGGAGGCGCCCGAAGTAATCGGCCGCAAAGCGGGACACGCACGGCATCCGCGTCGAGCCGCCCACGAGGAGCACCTCGTCGACATCGGTGACGCTCACCCCCGCGTCGCGCAGCGCCCGCTCCACGGGGCCGCTCAGCCGCGCGAGGAGCGGCTGCCACGCGGCGTCTGCCTCCTCGCGCGAGAGGGTCCACTCGAGGTCCTTCGCCTGTCCGCCGACCGTGGGCATGCCCGCGAGCGCGATCTTCGTCGACGGGGCGTCGCTGAGGCGCTTCTTCGCTTGCTCGCACGCCTCGCGGATTCGGCTCTTCGCGCGCGGGTCGAGCGCGTCCCCGAGGTCGGCGCGGCCCCGCTCGAGCACCCAGCCCGAGAGGGCCGCGTCGAAGTCGTCGCCCCCGAGCCGGACATCGCCCGACGTCGCCTCGATCTGCACCTCGCCGTCCTCGATCGAGAGCACCGTCACGTCGAACGTCCCGCCCCCGAGATCGAGCACTGCCACCCGCTGCACCGTGTCCCGCTCGTGAAGTCCATAGACGAGGGCGGCCGCGGTGGGCTCGTTCACGATGCGCTCGACGGTGAGCCCGGCGAGCCGCGCCGCGTCGCGCGTGGCCTGGCGCTGGAGCTCGCCAAAATAGGCGGGCACCGTCACGACGGCGCGGCGCACCTCCTCTCCGAGCGCGGCCTCCGCGTCTCGCCTGAGCGCGGAGAGGACGAGCGCGGAGAGCTCGACCGGCGACATCACTTTGTCGGCGAGCGCGTACCGAGCGTCGGTGCCCATGTCGCGCTTGAACGCGAGCCGCGTCCTCTCCGGGTGGGTGAGGGCGCGGGCGCGCGCGGCCGCCCCCACGAGCATGGCTCCGTCGTCCCCTACGCTCACCGCGCTCGGCGTCAGCCGCTCCCCGAGGGCGTTCGGCAGCACGACCGGCGCGCCGCTCTCGGGCAGGATCGACACCAGAGAAAAGGTCGTCCCCAGATCGATGCCGACGATCACACCGCGGTCTTGATGGAGCGCCGCGCGCGTGTCAATCAGGCGCCGTGGCGGCGCACGGCGACCCTGGCGAGCTCTTGCGTGCCGCGCATCGAGCGCTGCTCGCCGCGGACCTCCACGGCGCGGTCGACCTCGCGCGGAGAGCCCTCGCCCACGGGCACGTGCCCCCCGATGTCCGCGTCGACGCGATCCTCGTCGAGGGGGACGCCCTCCTTCGCTACGGGGACGCCGCCCGCGCGCTCGCGGCGTTCACGGGCGCGGAGCAATGGGCCCGCGCGCTGCCGGTGAGCCTCCTGATTCGCGCGAAGGCGGAGGCGCGGGTGGCGTTCGTCGCGGCGCGGCTCGGCCCCCTCGCGGAGTCGGAGCGCGCCTATCGAGCCGCCCTCGAGACCCTCTCGAGGGCGGAGGAGTCACCGAGCGTCCACCTCGAGATGGCGCGGGCCGCGAACGGCCTCGCGTGGGTCCGCGAGCAGATCGACGAGGCGAGCGCGAAGGAGGCGGCGGGCCTGCGAGAACGCGCCCGCCACCACGCCGATCGCGTGATCGAGATGGCCGAGCACGCGCCTCATCCGGATTGGGTCGCAATCGGGAGCGCCTATTCGGCGCGGGCCTACGCGCGAAAGTATCAAAGCACTTACGGCGCCATCGAAGACGCTTCTCGCGCCGCCGCTGCCCTCCGACGGGTGCCTTCGCCCGACGCGCTCGCACAGGCCGCGGAGCTCGACCGAGCGCAGAGCGCCTGGCTCGAGGAGCTCGAGACGAAGGAGCTCGAGCTGCCACCTTCGTGCGCGTTCTGTGATCGCGCGATCGAAGACGCGAGCGTCGTGTTTCCGGGTGCGCCCGACGCTCGTGGCTTGCGGAGCCTGGTCTGCGCGCGCTGCGTCCGCGAGGCGGCGGCCGCCTCACCCCCACCCGCGAGCGGGACCCTCGAGCCCTGTTCCTTCTGCGTGACCGCGGTGCCAGCGATCGCGATGCGCGCGCGAGTTCGCGCGATCTGTACCGGATGCGCGGGCGCCTTCGACATCGCGCTGAGGGGCTCGGCGCCCAGCCAGCCCGCGCCGATGAACCCCGACCACCGGTGCGTTCGATGCGGGTGCGAGAAGGCCGACGCGGAGGCCCTGATCGCCGGGTGCTACGTCTCGACCTGCACGCGCTGCATCACGGAGCTCGTCCTCGAAGTGGACCGTCTGGCGCCCCGCGACCACGAGCGCGTGCGCTCGGGGAGCCGGCGAAGCGAGCCCGGGAAGCGATGCGTCCTGTGCGGCTCGTTCGAGGCTCGCGCCTTCGTCGCGATCTCGCGAGGCCTCTTCGGCTGCGACGCCTGCTTGGACGAGGCGGAGGCGCGCACCCTCGAGTTTCGTGAGGCGCCCGCGCCGCCAACCACCGCCGGAGGCGCGCTCTTGGAGGGAGAGGGGACGAAGGAGATCCTCGCGCGGGCACTCGAAGCGCTCGTCGCCGAAGGGGACGACGCCCTCCGGGGCCAGCTCGCCCTGCTCCAGCTGGAGCGCGGCGCGATCCCGGAGGCGAAGAGGCAGCTCGAAGGGGCGGCCGCTTGCCGAGACGTCCACCTCGCCCGCGCACGGATCGCCCGCAGCGAAGCGCTCTTCGGCGCCGACCGAGACGCGGCCACGGTCGAGCGCGCCTGGAAGACGGCGCTCCGCGAGCTGTCGGCGCTCGAGGCCCTCGGCGCGATCGACAGAGACATCGCGCACATGCTGGTCGAGCTGCTCCTCGAGTGGTTCTTGCGCGAGGCCGACCCGCGGCGCGCGCGCGCCTTGGTCCTCATCGCCCTCGGCATCTCCGGCCGGCACGTCGGCGCCTGTGAGCCGTACCTCTTCGCGCGCGCGATGCGCCTCCTCGGAGACGCGCACTATCGAGCCGACGCGAGCCTTGCGGCTCAGGCCGCCTATCGACGCAGCCTCGATCTCCTCTCACGACAGCGGGTGACGTCCGCGTCCGAGCTCCAGCGAGGAGCTTGCTACCTCGGCCTTGGCCACACCGCGAAAGACGACGCCGAGGCGCTGGAGCATTACGCCGCCGCCCGCGAGATCTACGTCCGCCACCGGGACGAGCACCGCGGCGCGGTGACGGACCTCGCCACCACATGGCAGAGCGTCGCGAGCACGTTCGATCGCAAAGGCGAGCCGATCGAGGCGGCCGAGGCGTTCGTGCACGCGGCCGAGACGCTCGAGGCGGGAGCGGATCGGTTCGACGTCGACGCCTTCGGCTCGCAAGCGACCGACCGCCGCATGGACGCCGCCCGCACCCTCGAGCGAGCGTGCCGATGGGAGGCCGCGCTCGGCGCGCTCCGCGACCTCTTGCCCAACCTCGACGAAGGCCACCAGCATTGGAAGGACGCGACCGCGCTGCGGCGGCGCGCGCTGCGGTCGACGCACGGAGAAGGCTTCTTCTGCGACTTCTGCGACCGCGCCCCCTCCGCGCTCCACGTCCTCGTGCGCGGACCGGCGGCCTCGATCTGCCTGGACTGCATCGAGGGACTCCACGAGGCGCGCCGCGACATCGTCACCGACGACGACGGCATGGAGCGCGTCCCTCACGAGCTCTCTCGAACCTGTAGCTTTTGCAAGAAGAGGTTCGGTCGAGCCTTCGTCGCCGGGCTCGGAGGGGCGGTGTGCGACGCGTGCATCCTGGAGCTGGCGGTGAAGGCCGCGCAGGCAAAAGCGGCCCGCGCGGGGACGAGCACCGATCCCGCCTTCATCGACGTCCACGCGGAGGGCGTCTCGTGCAGCTTCTGTGACAAGAGCCAACACGAGGTGAAGAAGATCATCTCCGCCCCCGCCGCGTGGATATGCGACGAGTGCATCAACCTCTGCAATGACATCTTCGCCGAGAAGTGCCCGACCGGCGACGAAGAGCGCAGACGCCTGCCAGAGAAGGAGACGAACCGCACGTGCTCCTTCTGCGACAGGAGCGTCGTCCGCATCATGGTCTCCGGGTCGCCGAAGGTCGCCATCTGCGACTCGTGCATCGACCTCTGCAACGAGATCATCGCCGAGGAGGTGGCCAAAGAGTCCACCGGCTCGGCGTGAGCGCGGTCAACGGCGAGGAGGCCTCGCGAGCGCGACGAAGCCGCCATCGTCGATGGTGACGAGGCGCTTCTTCAAGAGGCCACCCACGGCGCGCTTGAACGCCTTCTTGCTCAGCCCGCACACCGAGAAGATCTGCTCCGGGCTCGACTTGTCCCCGATCCTCGGGGTGCCCTTCTTCTCGAGCACCTGGAGGATGTGCTGCTCGTCTTTGTCCACTTGGCGGTGGGCGACGTCGCGCAGCGAGAGCTCCACCTTGCCGTCGGGCAGGATGGTCGCGACCCGGAAGCGCGCCGATTCTCCACGGCGGAGCTGGTTGGGCTCTGCCGCAGGCAACAATCCAATCCACTTCTTTCCAATGATGATGAACGTCCCGATCTCGGGCTCGCGCCGGAAGGCCACCCCTTCCACCCATTCGTCGCGCGCGACCCGCGGCTCGTCGCGCAACATCTCGCTGACGCGCATCGTCCCCGCGAGCCGCCCAGTGTCATCGAGGTAGAGGCCGACCGCGTGACGCTCTCCCACGTGGACGTCGCGCGTCTGCTCCGCCCTCGGAACGAGCAAGTCCTTGAGGAGCCCCCAGCGGCAGAACGCGCCGAACGGGGCGACGTCGCTGACCTCGAGGAACGCGACCTCCCCGAGCCGCAGCGCGGGCTCGCGCGTCGTCGCGATGGGGCGGTCCTCCGAGTCGAGGTGCACGAACACCTCCACCCGATCGCCGGCGCGGACCCCCTCCGGCACCTCTGCGCCGGGCAGCAGGATGGTGGGCGCGCCGGGACGCTCTGGCGCTTCGTCTTCGATGGTGAGGAACGCACCCGGAGGCCCGAACCTCAAGACCTTCAGGCTCGCCATTCGTCCGAGGAGCTTCTGATGCGGCATCGAGGAGGTAGGCTTACTCCATCGATCCACCATCCGCGGCACAAAGCGCTCGGCCGCTCCGATCGACATTCGCGAGACGCGGCCGGCGCGACGTGCTGAAGTCACGATCGTGCGACGAAGGCTCGGCTTCTTGGGCGGGTGCGCGTTGACGCTGTCGTGTGCGCTGCCTCCTGCGCCCGGAGCGGGCCCGCCCGATCCGCTCTCCGCCGTCACGCCGACAGAACAACCGCCCCCCTCCGCGTCCGCGCCGGACGAGGGCCCCCATCCCGCGACGCTTCCCGTGGACACGGCCGTGAAGAGCGGTCCCGCATCCTTCGTCGCCGACGGCGACCTCTCGGAGTGGAAGGGCCGCGAAGCGCAAGCGCGCGGCCGAAGCGCGGACCTCCTCGTCGGGTCGACGACCCAGGGCCTCTTCATCGCGCTGAGGTCGGACGCGCCGTCACGGAGCGGCCCCTGCAAGCTCGCCCTCACCCTCGCGACCCCGGCGCCGGCCCTGCCTGCGCTGGGCATCGATCGTGGGTTCGCGTTCGACAGCTACGAGACCGAGGGATCGTGCGCGGGCGGCGACCCACCGCCCACGCCCGCGCTCGTGGCGAAGTGCAAGGCGTGGCGGGAACGACAGCTCGAGCGCCGCAAGGCGCTCACCGCGCGCTTCGCGCGCAACGTGGATCTCCCCTGCGCCGCCGGTCCGGGGGGCGTGGAGGCGCGCCTCCCCTTCGGAGAGCTCCCCGACCTCACGACCCCGAGCCTGACGAGCCTGCAGCTCGACCTTCCCGAGCTGGGACTGTCGACGGCGCTCACGTTCGAGAGCGCGCCCGACATCGCGGGCGCAGGCACGCGGCTCGAGGCGTTCTTGAGATCGAAGCTCGTCCTGGACGAGACCGCGGTCCAACTCTTCAGTCCGCGTTCACCATCCCAGCTCACCTATTTCTATACTCCTCGCGACGAAGCTCCATTCACCGCCGACAGCCCCGCGACGCTCGACGTCGATCTATCCAAGTCGACGCGAGTGGCCGCCTTCGCCGACGTGACCATCGACCGAATCGAGCGGGCCGAGCCGCCATTCGCGGGAGCCGACCGCGCTCGGCTCGTCATCGCGAAGTCCGGGAAGGTGACAGAAGTTCTCACCACCGGGCGAGAGAAGGCGGCGGCGCTATCGCGGAAGACCGGCGTCGATCTCGTCTTCGCGTTCGCGGGCAACCCAACCCCGCGCGCCACGAAGGAGTACAATGTTGCGAGCGCCCGCGCGCTCCACGTCGGCGAGAGCGGCCGCGCCGGAGAGCCGTATTGGCGAACGGAATTCGAGGCGGAGCTTTCCCCCGACGGCCGCTTGCTCTGCCGATACGAGAAGGCGACGCTGTCTTCGGACGGAAAGAAGATCGACCTGAAGGGCACCGGCCGCTGCCGGAAGACTTTCCATTTCGACGACAAGACAGAGACTTGGGTCGAGTCGTCAGTCCCTTGAGCTCCGAGCGCTGCCGGCAAGAGCCCAGATGGGCTACCGCGCCGGTCTGAGCGCAAAGCCCGTTCTCCTCGACCCAGAACGGATCGCGCGCGGGCTTCGCCCCCGTCGGTCTTTTTCCGTTCGACGGACAGACCTACTCCTTCGTCTTGTCCATCATGTCGGAGAACGCCTGGTCGTTGGAGCACTTCACCATCGTGTCCATGACCGCCTTCTTGTTCGCGTCGAGCTTCTCCTTGTTCTTATCCATCCAGTCCTTGGGCGGGTTGCCAATCTTCTTTTGAAGCGCCTTGTACTCCGCGCTGTGCTTGGTCCGCCAATCCCCGACCGTCTTCGCCTTCGCCGCGCAGTCCGCCCCGGCCGCGAACGCCTCACCCTTCTCGCTGTCGAGCTTCAAGAACGCGTCGAGGTCGGCGTTGCCACCGCCACCGCTGGCGGAAGCGCTGCCCTTCGAGTCCGAGCCCTTGTCTCCGCACCCGACGACGAGCCCTGCGAGCAAAACGAGGGCGGTCGAAAGCATGATCTTGCTCATGGCTCCCAATACCACTGCTCGCCTCGAGATGCGCCCTTCCGATGATGCTCTCCCCCGGTCTCGCTTCGCTCGCCCGCCCCTCTCCGATTCGTGCTCGGCCCGCGAAGCGCGGGCCTGCGCGCGAATGAGAGGGGCCCGGTCGGCGTGTTCGAGCTCGGCCATCGCCGCCCAGCTTCGATGTTCGATCGGCCAAGCGCGCTGCCGCCCGGTTGTGCCCGCGGCGAAGGCCGAAGAAGCTGGCACCCGCGAGTCCACCCAGCACGACTGGCGGCACCCCTCCCGCGAGGAGCTCCGCAGGAGCGACGAGCATGGGAGGGGTCGCCTCGCGAAGCGAGGCGCGGGTGGGCATCACCATCCCTCGAGCTCACGCGAGGACCGGCTCAGGCGCGAGGCCAGGGCAAGAACCAAGGAGCGCCGGCAGCGATCGCTCCGAGGGTGGTCTCGATCGTCTGCAGACCTCCCACATCGCTGCGAATCACCTCGAGAAAGGCGTCGACGGACGAGCCGCGCGCGGCCGCCGCGGTGCGGAGAACTTCGTTGGCTCGGCTCTGGAGCACGGCGAACTGGGGAGCTCCCTTTTGAAGGGCGATCTGGAAGAGGCCGAGGACGCACAAGCTCGTTGCCATCGGCGACCCCGGTCCGACGCGCTCGATGAGCAACTGCCAGAATGGCGCATTGGAAGGATTGAACGCGTCCACATCGCGCTTCATGATCAAGACCGCCTGCGCGAGAAGCGGGGTCCCCTCCATACCCGCAGACTCTCCGAACGCCCCCAGCATCCCGGCGAGCACCGCGCCTGTCGGAGCACTGCCGAGCTGATCCACGACCCAGCGCAGACTGTCGAACGCGTTGGCGGCGCCGTGTCTACGTGCCGCGCCCGCAGCACGCGCCGCACAGGCCAGCATCATGAGCGGCGTCTGCGCAAAACAGCGAGAAGCCTCCGACCAGGCATCCCAGGCCGTGCGGTCCCCCGCGCGGTCGAGCACGCCTGCCCAGTTCATGAACGCCATCCCGCGCTCCTGATTTGGGGCATCGGGAGGCAGATAGTGAACAGCGGCCGAGCCGGCCTGAAGCGCTCCTGGAATATCGCCCAGGATCTTCCGCACCATGCAGAGGCTGGCGAGCACCCGGCTCGCATCTCGCGTCGCACCCACGGCGATGTGGGCACGAGCCGCGGCGTCGAACAAGTCCGCAGCCTCCGCGACGTCGCCGCTCTGCAGCTTCGTCATCGCCATCGACTCGAGCCCCCCTGCCGTCATACCGGCATCGTAGCGACGACGAGCTGGGGCGATGACAAAGAACGCGACGGGCGCGCTCCCTCTCGAGAGCACGCCCGCTTTGCTTTGTCGGAGCTTCGCCGACTACTCTTCGTTCACCGCCACGAGCGGCTCTTCGCGGTGCGGGCGCGGGGTCTCGCGCGGCATCACGAGGGGCTCGCCGTCGACGAGGACGGTCAGCCGCTTGTAGGCGGGGAGGCCCGTGCCGGCCGGGATCAAGCGGCCCATGATGACGTTCTCCTTGAGGCCGCGGAGGTCGTCCGTCTTGCCGTTGATGGCGGCTTCGGTGAGGACCTTCGTCGTCTCTTGGAAGGACGAGGCGCTGATGAACGACTCCGTCGACAGCGACGCCTTGGTGATGCCGAGGAGCAAGGCCTCCGCGATGGCGGGCTTGCCGCCGCGCGCGATGACCTTCTCGTTCTCGTGCTCGAACACGTGCTTCTCGACCTGCTCGTCGACGAGGAAGCTCGTGTCGCCGACCTCCTTCACGCGCACGCGGCGGAGCATCTGCCGGACGATCACCTCGATGTGCTTGTCGTTGATGAGCACGCCTTGGAGGCGATAGACCTGCTGGATCTCGTTCACGAGCCAGGCCGCGAGCTCGCGCTCGCCCTTGACGCGGAGGATGTCGTGCGGGTTCGGCGGGCCATCCATCAGCGGGTCGCCCGCGCGGACGCGGTCACCCGGCTGCACCTGGATGTGCTTGCCCTTCGGGATCAGGTATTCGCGCGCCTGATCCTGGAGCAGACCGCCGTCGGGGGACGTCGGCGTGATGAGGACCTTGCGCTTGCCCTTCGTGTCCTTGCCGAAGGTCACGAGGCCGTCGATCTCGGTGATGATGGCGTGGTCCTTCGGCTTGCGAGCCTCGAAGAGCTCGGCGACGCGCGGCAGACCGCCGGTGATGTCCTGCACCTTCGTGGCGTCGCGCGGCATCTTCGCGATGATGTCGCCGGCCTCGATGAGGTCGCCTTCTTGCGCGACGATGTGCGCGCCGACGGGCAGCAGGTAGCGAGCGTCGAGGTCGACGCCAGGGAGCTTGAGCGTGTCACCCGTCTTCGGATCCTTGATCGAGATCCGAGGACGAAGGTCGGCCGCCTTCGACTCGATGACGACCTTGCGCGACAGACCGGTCACCTCGTCGAGGCGCTCCTGCACCGTCACGCCCTCTTCGAGGTCGCCGTACTTCACGACGCCGCTCACCTCGGTGAGCATCGGGGTCGCGAACTGGTCCCACTCCGCGAGGAGCTCGCCCGCCTTGCACTTCTCGCCGTCGTTCTTTTTGAGGACGGCGCCGTACACGAGGCGGTTGTGCTCGCGCTCTCGGCCCGTGTCGTCGACGACGACGAGCTCGGAGTGGCGGTTCATGACGACGAGGGTGCCGTCCTTCTTCTTCTGCACGACGGCGCGGCGCAGCCGGACCGTGCCCTCCGTCCGGGCCTCGAGGTAGCTCGCCTCGATCTTGCCGCGGGCGGCGGTGCCACCGACGTGGAACGTACGCATCGTGAGCTGGGTGCCCGGCTCGCCGATCGACTGGGCGGCGATGATGCCGACCGCCTCGCCGACGTTCACGCGATAGCCGCGCGCGAGGTCGCGGCCGTAGCAGAGGGCGCAGATCCCACGCCGCGCTTCGCAGGCGAGCACGGAGCGGATGTTGACGTCCTCGATGCCGGCGTCCTCGATCTGCTTGACCTCCGCCTCGCCGAGCTCGGTGTTGGCGGGGATGAGGACCTCGCCCGTGAGCGGGTCGACGACGTCCTCGAGGGCGACGCGTCCGAGGATGCGATCGCCGAGGGACTGGATGACCTCGCCCGCCTCCTCGAGCTTGCCGACCCGGACGCCGTTGAGCGTCCCGCAGTCGGTGTCGGCGACGACGGCGTCCTGCGCGACGTCGACGAGGCGACGCGTGAGGTAGCCGGAGTTCGCCGTCTTGAGGGCGGTGTCGGCGAGACCCTTGCGGGCGCCGTGGGTCGAGATGAAGTACTGGAGCACCGTGAGGCCTTCACGGAAGTTCGCAGTGATCGGCTGCTCGATGATCTCGCCGCTCGGCTTGGCCATGAGGCCGCGCATGGCGGCGAGCTGCCGGATCTGCTGCTTCGATCCGCGCGCGCCGGAGTCGGCCATGATGTAGATGGGGTTGAAGCTCGGCTCGACCGACTGCTTCTGCGTCTCGGGATCCGTGAACGTCTCCGACCCGATGACCAACATCATCTCGTCGGTGACGCGGTCCGCGACGTCGGCCCAGATGTCGACGATCTTGTTGTACCGCTCGCCGTCGGTGATGAGGCCTTCCTGGTACTGCTCGATGACCTTCTCGACCTCTTCCTGCGCGGAGCCGAGCATCACGCGCTTGGCGTCGGGGATCACCATGTGATCCATGCAGATCGAGATGCCCGCCTTCGTCGCGTGATCGAAGCCGAGCGTCCTCAGCCGGTCGGCGAGGAGCACCGTCTCCTTGTTGCGGTGGACGCGGTAGCAGACGTCGATGAGGTTCGTCAGGGCCTTCTTGTTGAGGACCTTGTTCGCGTTGTCGAAGCCGACCTTGGGCGGCAGGACATCGGAGATGAGCACGCGACCGACGGTGGACTCGACGAGGCGGCGCTTCACCTTGCCGAACTCGTCCTTCACCGGCTTGCCCTCTTCGTCGACGATGGGCACGCGCACCTTGATGCCAGAGTGGAGGGCGACCTCGCCGGCGTCGTAAGCCATACGGACTTCGTCGACGCTCGCGAACACGCCGCGCAGGTAGCCCGCCGGCACGCCCTTTTCGTCGACGGTGAGCGAGCCCTCGCGGTAGCAGCCCTTCGAGTACTTGCGCTCGCGGGTCGCGTAGTAGAGCCCGAGCACGATGTCCTGCGTCGGGTTGATGATGGGCTTGCCGCTCGCGGGCGACAGGATGTTGTTCGTGCTCATCATGAGCACGCGCGCTTCCATCTGAGCCTCGACCGAGAGCGGCACGTGGACGGCCATCTGGTCGCCGTCGAAGTCGGCGTTGAACGCCGCGCAGACGAGCGGGTGCAGCTGGATCGCCTTGCCCTCGATGAGGACCGGCTCGAACGCTTGGATGCCGAGGCGGTGGAGGGTCGGGGCGCGGTTCAGCAGCACCGGGTGCTCGCTGATGACCTCCTCGAGGATGTCCCAGACCTCGGGACGCTCCTTCTCCACCATCTTCTTCGCGCTCTTGATGGTGTTGACGTACCCGCGCTCTTCGAGCTTGTTGTAGATGAACGGCTTGAAGAGCTCGAGCGCCATCTTCTTCGGGAGACCGCACTGGTGCAGGCGCAGGCTCGGGCCGACGACGATGACGCTTCGGCCGGAGTAGTCGACGCGCTTGCCGAGCAGGTTCTGGCGGAAGCGGCCCTGCTTGCCCTTGAGCATGTCGCTCAGGGACTTGAGGGGGCGCTTGTTCGGCCCGGTGATGATCTTGCCGCGGCGGCCGTTGTCGAAGAGGGCGTCGACCGCCTCTTGGAGCATGCGGCGCTCGTTGCGGATGATGATCTCGGGGGCGTTGAGCTCGAGGAGGCGCTTCAGCCGGTTGTTGCGGTTGATCACGCGGCGATAGAGATCGTTGAGATCGCTCGTCGCGAACCGGCCGCCGTCGAGGGGGACGAGGGGCCGGAGATCCGGCGGGAGCACCGGGATCACCGTCAGCATCATCCACTCCGGGCGGTTGCCGCTCTCGCGGAAGGCCTCGACGACCTTGAGCCGCTTCGCGAGCTTCTTCCGCTTCGCCTCGCTCGTGGCGTTGCGCATCTCCTGGCGGAGGAGCTCCGCGAGGGCGTGCACGTCGACCTGCTTGAGCATCTCGAGGACGGCCTCGCCGCCCATGCCGGCCGCGAACTTGTCGTCACCGTACTCGTCGAGCAGCTGAAGGTAGCGCTCCTCGGAGAGGAGGTCGCCGCGGTTCATGCCCGTCTCTTTCGGGTCGATGACGATGTACGCCTCGCAGTAAAGGACCTTCTCGAGGTCCTTCAGCGAGATGTCGAGCACCGCGCCGATGCGGCTCGGCAGGCTCTTCAAGAACCAGATGTGAGCGACCGGCGTCGCGAGGTTGATGTGGCCGAGGCGCTCTCGGCGCACCTTGCTCTGGATGACCTCGACGCCGCACTTCTCGCAGACGATCCCGCGGTGCTTCATGCGCTTGTACTTGCCGCAGTTGCACTCGTAGTCCTTCACCGGCCCGAAGATCTTCGCGCAGAAGAGCCCGTCGCGCTCCGGCTTGAACGTGCGGTAGTTGATCGTCTCGGGCTTCTTCACCTCCCCGTGCGACCACTCGCGGATCTTCTCCGGAGAGGCGAGGGAGATGCGGATCGCGGAGAAGGAAAGGGGATCCTTCGGCTTCTCGAAGAAACTGAAGATGTCACGCATGGATCACTCCTCCTCCGCGGCAACCGCCGCCGCGCCTGCCGTCTCGACGAGCTCGACGTTCAAACACAAAGCCTGCAGCTCTTTGATGAGCACGTTGAAGCTCTCCGGCAGACCTGCCTCGAGCGTGTACTCGCCCTTCACGATCGCTTCGTACATCCTCGTTCGTCCCATCACGTCGTCGCTCTTCACGGTGAGGAACTCCTGAAGCGCGTAGGCAGCGCCGTACGCTTCCATCGCCCACACCTCCATCTCGCCCAGCCGCTGGCCGCCGAACTGCGCTTTACCGCCGAGGGGCTGCTGCGTGACGAGTGAGTACGGCCCGATCGACCGCGCGTGGATCTTGTCGTCGACGAGGTGGTGGAGCTTCAGCATGTACATGACGCCCACCGTGACGTCCTGGTCGAAGGGCTCGCCGGTGCGGCCGTCGAAGAGGATCGTCTGCCCGCTCGAGGGCAAGTTCGCGAGATCGAGCGCGCCCTTGATGTCCGCCTCGTGAGCGCCGTCGAAGACGGGCGACGCGACGAACACGCCTCGATCCACCTTCTTCACCGCGCGCGCGACGTCCTCCTCGGTCATCTTCTCGACGATGGCCTCGTTCGCCTTGTCGCCCTTGTAGACTTCCTTCAGGCGCTGCTTGATCTCGGCCATCGCCCGCTTCTGCTCGACCATGCGGGTCAGCTGCATGCCGAGCTCGCGAGCGCCCCACCCGAGGTGGACCTCGAGGATCTGCCCGACGTTCATACGGCTCGGCACGCCGAGCGGGTTGAGGACGATGTCGACCGGCGACCCGTCGGCGAGGTACGGCATGTCCTCCTCGGGGAGGATGCGCGAGACGACACCCTTGTTGCCGTGGCGCCCGGCCATCTTGTCGCCGACCTGGAGCTTGCGCTTGATGGCGATGTAGACCTTCACCATCTTGATGACGCCGGGGGGCAGCTCGTCGCCCTTGGCCAGCTTGTCGATCTTGTCGCGGAAGTGCTCCTCGCGGCTCCGCACGAGATCCTCGAGGTCCTTCAGCATCTGCTGGATGCCGTCGGCGTGGTCGCTCGGGATCTCGCCCCAGTACTTGCGGGGGATCTCCGCGAGCATCTCCTCGGTGATGGGCACGCCCTTTTGGAGGAGGACCTTGCCCTTGTCGTCGACGAGCTTCCCCGACGGCGACTGGCCGAGGAGGATCTCCTTCACGCGGCGATAGAAGGAGTCGCGGAGGATCTTGATCTCCTCGTCGCGCGTCCGCTCGATCTTGGCGCGCTCCATGTCCTCGATCGCCTGGGCGCGCTCGTCCTTGTCCGTGCCCTTGCGGGAGAAGACGCGGGCGCTGATGACGATGCCGCCGACGCCGGGGGGGACCTTCAGCGAGCTGTCGCGGACGTCGCCCGCCTTCTCGCCGAAGATGGCGCGGAGCAGCTTCTCCTCCGGAGAGAGCTGGGTCTCGCCCTTGGGGGTGATCTTGCCGACGAGGATGTCGCCCGGCTTCACCTCGGCGCCGATGCGCACGATGCCGGACTCGTCGAGATCCTTCAGCGCCTCTTCGCCGACGTTCGGGATGTCGCGCGTGATCTCTTCCTTGCCGAGCTTCGTGTCGCGGGCGACGCACTCGAACTCCTCGATGTGGATCGAGGTGAAGACGTCTTCCTTGGCGATGCGCTCGCTGATGAGGATCGAGTCCTCGAAGTTGTAGCCCTGCCACGGCATGAACGCGACGAGCACGTTCTGTCCGAGGGCGAGCTCACCCATGTCGGTCGAGGGACCGTCGGCGAGGATGTCGCCGATGGCAACGACGTCGCCCGTCCGCACGATCGGCTTCTGGGTGTAGCAGGTCGACTGGTTCGACCGCTGGTACTTCATCATGTGGTAGATGTCCGGGATCTCGGACCCTTGCCCTTCGCGCGGGCGGACCACGATGCGCTGCGCGTCGACGCTCTCGACGACGCCGGCCCGCTTCGCGGTGATGCAGACGCCGGAGTCGTGAGCGAGGCGTCCCTCGACGCCCGTGCCGACGACCGGCGCGTGGGAGACGAGGAGCGGCACCGCCTGGCGCTGCATGTTGGCGCCCATGAGGGCGCGGTTCGCGTCGTCGTGCTCGAGGAAGGGCACGAGGGCGGCCGCGACCGACACCATCTGGTTCGGGGCGATGTCCATGAGCTCGACCATGTCGCGCGTGACGAGCTTGAACTCGCCGTTGAGGCGGGCGGACACGAGGCTCTCGCGGAAGCGACCGTTCTCGTCGAGATCGGCCGTCGCTTGGGCGATGTACTTCCCCTCCTCCTCGAGGGCGGAGTACCACTGCACCTCGTCGGTGACATGCCCCTCCGCGACGCGGCGGTAGGGCGTCTCCACGAAGCCGTACTCGTTGACGCGCGCGAACGTCGAGAGCGAGGCGATGAGGCCGATGTTCGGACCTTCCGGCGTCTCGATCGGGCAGATGCGGCCGTAGTGGGTCGCGTGGACGTCGCGGACCTCGAAGCCGGCGCGCTCGCGGGTGAGACCGCCGGGCCCGAGGGCGGAGAGCCGACGCTTGTGCGTGACCTCCGAGAGCGGGTTCGTCTGGTCCATGAACTGCGAGAGCTGCGAGCTGCCGAAGTACTCCTTCACCACCGCGGAGACGGGCTTCGCGTTGATGAGGTCGTGGGGCATGAGGGTGTCGATCTCTTGCGACATGCTCATGCGCTCCTTGATGGCGCGCTCCATCCGCACGAGGCCGATGCGGTACTGGTTCTCCATCAGCTCGCCGACGGCGCGGACGCGCCGGTTGCCGAGGTGGTCGATGTCGTCGACGGAGCCGCGGCCATTCTTGAGCTCGATGAGGTGCCGGACCGTCTCGAGGATGTCCTGCGGGGTGAGGACGGTGAGGTCGATCTGCGGTCGCTCCTCCTCCGGAACGTCGCGGTAGAACTTGTAGTTCAGCTTCAGGCGGCCGACCTTGGAGAGGTCGTAGCGCTCGGCGTTGAAGAACAGGTTCTGGAACAGGGTGCGGGCCGTCTCGAGGGTCGGCGGATCACCGGGGCGGAGGCGGCGGTAGATCTCGAGGATGGCGTCCTCGGTCGTCTTCACCTTGTCGGCGAGGAGCGTGTTGCGGAGGTAGCTGCCGACGTTGAGGCCGTCGATGAACAGGACCTTGAAGCTCTCGATGTTGGCGTCGCGGAGCTTCGTGAGCTTGGCGTCGGTGAGCTCCTCGTTGACCTCGATGAGGACCTCGCCCGTCTCCGGGTCCACGACGTCGTGGGCGGCGACCTTGCTGATGAGCTCGTCGATCTCGATCGGGAGGCGATCGAGCTTGGCCTCCTTCAGCTTGCGGACGGCGGCGCGCGTGAACTTGGTGTTGCGCTTCACCAAGACGTCGTTGCCGAGCTTGATGTCGCGGGTCGCGCGCTGGCCGGGGAGCAGATCGAACTCGATGCTCTTGGCGTACTTGCCGCCCTTCTCGATGAAGATCTCCTCGGTGTTGTAGAAGTAGTTGAGGAGGTCCTGCGTGGTGTAGCCGAGGGCGCGCAGGAGGACGGTCGCGTGCATCTTCCGGCGGCGGTCGATGCGGCAGTAGATGATGTCCTTCGGGTCGAACTCGAAGTCGAGCCACGAGCCGCGGTACGGGATCACGCGGGCCGAGTAGAGGAGCTTGCCGCTCGAGTGGGTCTTGCCCTTGTCGTGGTCGAAGAAGACGCCGGGGCTGCGGTGGAGCTGGCTGACGACGACGCGCTCGGTGCCGTTGATGATGAACGTACCGGTGTCGGTCATGAGCGGGATCTCGCCGAAGTAGACCTCCTGCTCCTTGATGTCGCGGACGATCTTCTCGCCGCCGTCGCGCTGGTCGTAGATCATCAACTGGATGGTGACCTTGATCGGCGCGGAGAACGTCATGCCGCGCTGGCGGCACTCCTCGACGTCGTACTTGGGGGGCTCGAGGTTGTAGGACACGAAGACGAGCTCGCTCGTCCCGTTGAAGTCTTTGATCGGGAAGACCGACCGGAAGACCGCCTGCAGACCCACCTCCTGCCGCTGGCTCGGAGGGATGGTCATTTGCAGGAACTTGTCGTAGCTCGACTTCTGGATGTCGATCAGATTGGGGATGTCGACGATGCGACGGACGCGGCCCAGGTTCTTGCGGACGCGAAAATTGGTCTGAACGATCGACGCCATTCGGGTGTCCTCCGGGACAATGACTCGAGGCTGAAGCGAAGCGGGCGGAACAGACGAGCCAGAGCGGCTCGGCAAAGCGGAGAAGGCAAGGCTGCCATTTCTCCCCCCCTCACTTCGCGAGGGGGCGCCCTCACGACGAAGAAGGCCTCGCTACGAGGAAGACCTCGCTAGCTCCCCCTCACGCGAGTGAGGGGGGCCGGGGGGGAGAAATCACAGGGTCGAGGGCCGGGACATCGAAATGCCCCCGCCCTTCAGCGATCGGTTACTTCAGCTCGACGGTCGCGCCGGCTTCCGTGAGCTTCTTCTTCATGTCCTCGGCGTCGGCCTTGCTCACGCCTTCCTTGACGGGCTTGGGCGCGGCCTCGACGAGGTCCTTCGCTTCCTTCAGGCCGAGGCCGGTGATCTCGCGGACCACCTTGATGACCTGAATCTTGTTCGCACCAGCGTTCGCGAGGGTGACGGTGAACTCCGTCTGCTCCTCGGCGGCGGCCGGGGCAGCGCCACCGGCGGCGGGGCCGGCGGCGACGGCGACGGCGGCCGGAGCAGCCTTCACGCCCCACTTGCCCTCGAGCTCCTTGATGAGCTCGGCCATTTGGATGACGGGGAGGTTGGAGAGGTAATCGACGACCTGCTCGCGGGTGAGATCAGCCATGTTCGTGACTCCTTGAGAAACATTGCGAGCGACGCTCTCGTGCTCGCGAAAAAGACAGTTCGAGGGAGAGAAGGTTTTGGCCGTGTCGCAGCGTGGGCACGCCGCTCGGGCCTACGATCGTGGGGCAGCCCTTTTGGCCCCTCACGCGATCAGCCTTTCTCCTCCTTGGCCTTGAGCACGTACGCGAAGTTCTGCGCGGGAGCGGCGAGTTGCTGGACGAGCTGGACGAGCGGCGCTTGCAGCGTCGCGAGCAGGCTCGCCCGCAGCTCTTGCTTGCCGGGCATGTTCGCGAGATCGGTCTCGACGCGATCGGCGGGGACGATTTGCCCGTCGACGAGACCACCCTTGATCTTGAGCTTCTCGTTGTCCTTGCGGAACGCCTTGACGACCTTGGCGGCGGCGCTCGGATCTTCGTAGCTCCAGGCGACGCCGGTCATGCCGGTGAGCGTCTTGCCGAAGGCCGGCGCCCACGCGTTGCCCGCGATGGCCTGCTTGATCAGGGTGTTCTTGACGACGCGGTACTCGACCCCTTGCTTGCGGAACTCGTTCCGAAGCTTGTCGACCGCCGCGACGGTGAGGCCTTGGTAGTCGAGCAGCACGGCAGAGGTCATCTTGCCGAAGCGCTCTTTCACCTGGGCCGCGAGGGCGTGCTTCTGATTGCGATCCATGGTGCTACGCCCCTTCCTTCGCCGCGGTGAACTGGAGCGGATCCACCCGAACGCCGGGGCCCATCGTGCTGGAGAGCGTGATGCTCTTCAGGTACGTGCCCTTGGCGGTCGAAGGCTTCTGCCGAACCAACGCGTCGATGAGGACCTTCGCGTTCTCTTGCAGCGCGTCCGGCTTGAAGCTCACCTTGCCGATGCGCGCGTGCACGACGCCCGCCTTCTCGACTCGGTACTCGATCTTGCCGGCCTTCGCCTCTTGAACGGCCGTCTTCACGTCGAGCGTGACCGTGCCGACCTTGGGATTGGGCATGAGGCCGCGGGGACCGAGCACGCGGCCCAGCTTACCCACGAGACCCATCATGTCCGGTGTCGCGATGACGCGATCGAAGTCCATGAAGCCTTCCTGGACCTTGTTGACGAGATCGGTCTCGCCCACGATGTCGGCCCCGGCTGCCTCTGCTTCTTTCGCCTTCTCGCCCTTTGCGAACACGAGCACGCGGAGCTTCTGTCCGGTGCCGTGGGGCAATACGACTGCCCCGCGGACCATCTGATCCGTGTGCTTCGGGTTCACGCCCAACCTCACTGCGATGTCGACGGTCTCGTCGAACTTCGCGAACGCGCTGTCCTTGACCAGCGTGCACGCTTGTTCGAGCGAGAGCTTCTGACTGCGGTCGACCTTTGCTCTCGCGGCCGCAGTCTTTTTGGCGACTTTAGGCATCATGCCTCCTTTTTCTTAACGGCTTTCGCCTCCCACGGCGCGCCTCACGACCGTGGTAAGTCTTTGTTCAATCCCGGATCTCGATGCCCATCGAGCGGGCGGTGCCGGCGATGCTTCGCATGCACGCGTCGACGCTCGCGGCGTTCGTGTCCTGGATTTTCTGCTGCGCGAGCTCGCGCAGCTGGGCAGTGGTGATCGTGCCCACCTTGTTCTTGTTCGGCTCCTTGGAGCCGGAGCCGGGCTTCTTGCTCGTGGCGAGGCCGGCCGCCTTCTTGAGGAGCACGCTCGCGGGCGGCGTCTTCAAGATGAAGGTGAAGGACCGATCCGAGAAGATCGTGATCACCACCGGGATGATCAAGTCGCCCTGAGCGGCGGTCTTGGCGTTGAACTCCTTGCAGAACGCCATGATGTTGACGCCGTGCTGGCCGAGGGCGGGACCCACGGGAGGAGACGGGTTGGCCTTCCCGGCCGGGAGCTGGAGTTTGACTTGTCCGGTGACTTTCTTCATGACGACGAACCTCGCGCCGCACCATCGCGGCGAACCGACTACCGACTACCGACTCACGCTTGCCTGTTACCGCTTCTCGACCGCGGCGAAGTCGAGCTCGACGCTCGTCGGTCGGCCGAAGATGCTGACCTTGAGCTTGAGCTTCTGCTTATCCATGTTCACTTCGTCGACGGTGCCGGTGAAGTTGGAGAACGGTCCGTCGAGCACGCGGACCTCTTCACCGACCTCGAACGAGAGCCGCGGCTTGGGCTTGACCGTGCCCTCCGCCGTCCCGCGCCGCGCCGCCTCGATCTGAGTGAGGGGGACCTCGAACGGCTTCTGATTGCCGAGGAAGCCGGTCACCTTGGTGGTGCCCTTGACGAGGTGCCACGCGAGCTCGCTCATCCGCATCTGGATGAAGACGTAGCCCGTGTAGCTGAGCTTCTGCTTGACCCGCGTGCGCCCGCCCGGCTTCGTCTCCGTCACCTGCTCGGTGGGGATCAGGATCTCGCCGAAGTAGTCCTCCATGGCGTTCTGCTTGATCCGGTGGAGCAGCGTCTCCTTCACGCGCGCTTCGTAGCCGGAGTGCGTCTGAATGGCGTACCACTTCATCGGCGTCTGGCCTTTGGTGCCTTCCGACGGGGTGGCCGGCGCGGCCGGGCTGCTGATGGACTTTTCGGCGGTCATTGCTTCTCCAAGAAACTCTCGCGAAGGCCGGGCGGGCAGTGGCGCTCCCGCTCGGCGGAGCCTTCATCGGCGAAGCGCGGGCGAGCCTTGAACCGACCCGCTCCCTTCGCCGACGTGGGGCTCACGTCGGGCTGCCGTAGATCAGGTTGGTGACGAAGCTCCAGAATCGATCCAGCAGAAACAGGTAGACGATGGCGACGGCGCTCGTCGCGAGGACCACGATGGTGGATGCGTAGACCTCTTTCCGAGAAGGCCACTTGACCTTGAGGAGCTCGGCCGTGACTTCGTCGGACCACTTGCGCACGCTCTCCTTGCGGAACTGCCGGATGGCGATGAGCACGGCCACGAGGCCGCCGACGAGGAACGAGTACGTCTGCTTGGAATCGTCGGTGACGGCGGTGAGCTGGGGGACCTTCTCCACCGCCCAATCGGAGATGGCGAGGCGAGCCCACGCCGTCTCGACGGCGCGACCGAGGATGTATCCACCCAGGATCGTGGCCGCGAAGAAGGCGCTGTAGACGTAGCGCTGGGCGCCGAGGTGGGCAGGGAGGAGCTCTTCCTCTTCTTCCTCCTCGCCTTCGTCGTCCTGCTTGGCGTCGTCCTCGTCGCTCTCCGACTTGTCGGCCGCGACCTTCTCGCGGGGGGGCTCCGAAGCGCGATCCTCTTCCTCTTCCTCGGACGCGTCGTCGTCCTCGTCGGACTCGTCGTCGTCAGAGCCCTCGTCGTCGGAGTCTTCGGTCTCGTTCTCCTCGGACTCCTCCTCGTCGGAAGATTCTTCGCCTTCCTCCTCCTGCTCCTCCTCGGACGACGACGCCTCCTTGTCGCTCTCGTCTTCGTCGTCTTTGCGCTGTCGCTGTTTGGCCATCGACGTCACCCTTGGAAAAGACCGCTATCGGCAGGGGCAGAGAGGCTCGAACTCCCGACCTGCGGATTTGGAATCCGCTGCTCTACCAACTGAGCTATACCCCTTCGATTTTTGTTCCTGACTAGACTCGAGATCCTCTTCTTCGCGGTCGGACGCTCACTTCGCGATTCGATGAACCGTGTGACGCTTGCACTGCTTGCAGAACTTCTTCAGCTCGATGACCTGGCCTGCTTTTGCCTTGGTCTTGTAGTTTCTCGACGCGCACTCGACGCAGGCGAGGGAGACGGATTGGGTGGTTTGAGTCTTCGGCATCGCGTCTAGCACGGCTTTGAAGCCCGGGCCCTTCAGACGGATCGACTGCTGAGGCGCGCCTCGAGAACCTTCTCGGCGGCCTGAATACCTGGCTTCATCGATCGAGAGCTCGGCGGCAAATCCACGGCCCCTGTCGACTACTCCACGATCTTGGTGACGATGCCCGCGCCGACGGTCTTGCCGCCTTCGCGGATGGCGAAGCGCATCTGCTCCTCGAGGGCGACGGGGGCGATGAGCGAGACGTTCATCGTGATGTTGTCGCCCGGCATGACCATCTTCACGTTCTTCGTGGTTCTCGACCGTTCCTTCGACGTCGGTCGTGCGGATGTAGAACTGGGGGCGGTAGCTGGTGAAGAACGGCGTGTGACGGCCGCCCTCCTCCTTCTTGAGGATGTAGACCTCGCCCAGGAACTTCGTGTGGGGGGTGATGCTGCCGGGCTTCGCGCAGAGCACCTGGCCGCGCTCGATCTCGTCCTTCTCCACGCCGCGCAGGAGCGCAACCGACGTTGTCGCTGGCCTGACCCTGGTCGAGGAGCTTGCGGAACATCTCGATGCCGTGACGACCGTCTTCTTCGTCTTGAAGCCGATGATGCTGACCTCTTCGTTGACCTTGATGACGCCGCGCTCGATGCGGCCAGGCCACCGTGCCGCGCGACCCTTGATCGAGAACACGTCCTCGATCGCCATCAGTGGGAAGGGCTTGTCGATGTCACGCACCGGCTCCTGGATGTAGTTGTCGAGGGCGTCGAGGAGGGCCTCGATCGTCTTGACCACTTCGTCCTCGCCGCGCATCGCCGGGAGCGCCGCGCCGCGGATGACGGGGGCGTTGTCGCCGTCGAACTTGAGCTTGTTGAGGAGTTCGCGCGGATCTCCATCTCGACGAGGTCGAGCATCTCCGGGTCGTCCACCGCGTCGCACTTGTTGAGGAACACGACGATGTGGTTGAGACCGACCTGGCGAGCGAGCAGGCACGTGCTCGCGCGTCGCGGCATGACCGAGTCGAGCGCGCTGACGACGAGGATCGCCCTGTCCATCTGCGCCGCGCCCGTGATCATGTTCTTGATGTAGTCCGCAGTCCGGGGCAACCGACGTGCGCGTAGTGGCGCTTCGGCGACTCGTACCACGTGGCCGCCACACCGTCACCGTCTTCGTCTCGTCGCGAACCGTGCTCGCCCTTCGAGATGTCGGCGCAGGGAGATCTCCTTCGCCAGCTTCTTCAGCGACTGAACCTTCACGAGCGAGGCCGTCAGCGTCGTCTTGCCGTGGTCGATGTGACCGATCGTGCCGACGTTGACGTGGGGCTTCGTGCGGTTGAATTTCTCCTTGGCCATCGCGGAATCTCCCTAGGTGGCGCGCGAGCCTTTCGCGCACACGGCAAACAGACCTCTCAGAAACTTACTGCCTCAGCGTTCGCGATCCGGAGCCCACCATCGGGATTGAACCGACGACCTCGTCCTTACCAAGGACGTGCTCTGCCAACTGAGCTAGGTGGGCAGGATGGAGCGGGAGACCGGGTTCGAACCGGCGACATTCAGCTTGGAAGGCTGACGCTCTACCAACTGAGCTACTCCCGCGTAACGTGTCTCTTCGCTGCGTCGTGCCTTTGGAATCGGAACGTCCGGTCTCGTGAAGCCGCCGCGGCGGTGATCATGAAACCGGGTGGAGGGTGATGGATTCGAACCATCGAAGGCAATGCCGGCAGATTTACAGTCTGCTCCCTTTGGCCACTCGGGCAACCCTCCGAACCTGAACTCCTTGGACTGCGCGTCCCTCGATCCCTCGTGGTGACGACGTCAGCGCTCTCGAATCGTGACCTCCGTGATGATGTTTGGTTGGTGACGGGTGACGGTGCTGCGAACGAAGCCGATCGATGCGAGGCAGAGCTGACGAGGGGACTTGAACCCCTAACCCCCTGCTTACAAGGCAGGTGCTCTGCCGATTGAGCTACGCCAGCGATTCTTTGCGGGGCCTTTGAACCGAAGACGAACGAAAGTCAACGCCTTGCGTTGCAACTCCGGTTTGTCCGCAGAATTCTGGCGGCACGACCGACGCCGACCCGCCGTGTGTCTGACGGGCGCGGACTCGTCGGCCTGAAGCTCTGGCGTTGTTTGCCTCCACGATCTCAAATCCCCGTCTCGAGAGGTCTCCTTCGGCCAGGGTCGGCGGAGCCGATGTCGGTGCGAAGGAAACGGGTCCGGAACGAGGGGAAGGGGCTTTTAGCTTCCTGCAAGGACCGTGTCAAGCAGGTCCCTCTTCCTTGGCCCTCATCTTGCCAGAATGCGCGTGCGCCGGCGCGGTTTGACGATGGGGAGCGCGTGCAGTAGGAGATCGTCTCGTATCGATGGGCATACGCGGCGTGAACGAAGGTCGCGGGGGGGCCCAGTCGCGAGGGTTTCGCGAAGAATCATCTGCGGAGTATCCAAGACGCATCCCGAGCCGGGGCGGACGCTTCCGAGCGCGGTGGGAAGACCTCTGTGCGTCTGCGGAGATGCTCGGGCGCTGGGTCGCGCTCGACAACGTCGCGTACGAGCAAGGCAAGCGAGAGCCGAGCGAGGTGGAGGTGGTGGACATGGACCATGACCTCGCCGCGCTGTGCGCGCGCATGCGGGCTGCGAACCAGACGGCGTGCTGCGTGATGCAGTGCGCTTCGAAGGTGGCGCCGCCCGCGAGCAAGCGCGTGCCCCGCGTTGCCCCGCCGACGCCCGCAGAGGCGCGCGTGCCGAGCGGCATTCGAAGGCGGCCGAGCTGAGCGGAGCGCGTCAACGGACGATCGGCTTGATGAGGGTCTTGCCCTCTTTCACGACGACCTCGTAGTCGACGCGCTTCGACGCGTGCTTCGACTTGAGCTTCTCGGCTTGGGAGCGGAGGCTGTCGGCGAGCTTCTCGAACGTGATGCCCGAGGTCGACTCGTTCCGCTCGCGGCGCGTCTGCACGTACTGCGAGTAGATCTCCCGGATGCGAGCCTCGCTCAAGTCTTCGGCGCCGCCGTGCTTGGGTCCGCCCGCGATCGTGGCGCGCTTCGCCTCGGCCGCGGCGGCCGGATCTTTCGCCCGCGCCGCCGCGGGCGCGGGCTCGGGAGCAGGTGCCGGAGCAGCCGCGGGCGCGGGCGCGGCGGCCGCGCTGGCAGCGGCCGCGGCGGGAGCTTGGGGCGGCCGGAGCGCTGCCCCGCCGAACGAAGGCGGGGGGGCGAGCTTCGTCGCGGGCTTCTCGACGCGGGCCGAGCTCGGCGGCGGAGCGAGCTGCGGCTTGGGGATCGCTGGCTTCTCTCCGGAGGGCTTCGCCGCGGCGTCGGCTCGATTCGTTGGTGCACCAACTTTCTCGGCGGCCGCGTCCGCGGGCGGGGCGGGCGGGATTGGCGCGGGTTTGGGGGCGGCCTCACGGAGCGGCGCTCTGACGGGCGCTTCCTCTGTCGCCTCTGGCAGGTCGAGGCCGAGCGGGCTCGAGAGGAGGGGCTTGCGCGGCTCCACCGGTCCGGGCACCGCCGTCGTGTCGGAGGCGCCCGGCGCGGCGGGCGCGCGCGTCTCCGTGCCCAACGTGCTCGCGATTCGATTGAGGGCCTCCGCGCTCGCCTTCTTCGACGGCCCGCCGCCGAGGCGCAGACCGCCCGCCTTCTTCTCGCGTGAGGCTTGCGACGCGGGCGCGGCTTCGGGCGCGCGCTCGCCGAGGACCGCGTGGGCGTGGGGGAAGGACGACGGCGCCACGGAGCCGGATCCTTCCGCGGATGGATAGCCGCGCTGGGCCTGGCCCTGAGCATGATCGTACCCCTGTTGGGGGTAGCTCTGCTGCGGGGGGTACCCCGGGTAGCCCTGCTGCTGCGGATAGCTTTGCTGCGGGTAGCTCTGCTGCTGCGGGTAGCTCTGCTGCTGCGGGTAGCCCTGCTGCTGCGGGTAGCCCTGCTGCTGCGGGTAGCCCTGCTGCGGGTAGCTCTGCTGCTGGGGATAGCCCTGCTGGGGATAGCCCTGCTGGGGATAGCCTTGCTGCGGGTAACCCTGCTGGGCGTAGCTCTGCTGCGGATAGCCCTGCTGCGCGTAGCCTTGGTGGGGCGCGTAGCCCTGTCCATACGCGAAGGGCCCCTGCGCCTGTGCGGGAGCGTTGGCGTGGAGCGGGCTGAAGGGCGCCGCCGCGGGCGCGTTCACCACCGGCAAAGCACCGGCGTCGTCGACCGGCGGCGGCGTGGGCGCGTCGTCGTCGAAATCCTCGTCGACCGCCTCGACGTCGCGATCGTCGACCTCTTCGTACTCTTCGCTTTGCTGCCTCTGAGATTGTCGGCGGCCCTGCCGTTCGAGCTGCGCCTTGAGCCCGGCCGCCATCCGCTCCGCCCGCTTTCTGCCGACGGCGGTCAGCGCATCGTCGACCCCGAAGCGAGCGGCCGCGCGCGCGAGGTCGCGCTTGTAGGTGCCGTTCTCGATCTCGCGCAGCACCCGTCCCCAGTGCTGCTGCATCGTGTTGTAGCGCTGGACGATCGTGTTGAACTTGAAGCGCTGGGCGGTGTTTCGGATCTGCTCCTTGCGGAGGAGCATGATCCGGCGATCGAGATCCTTGCGCGGGACCTGCGGCTCGAGCTTCTCGATCCCGCTGAAGTACTGCTCGTAGAGCGCACGGACCCGATCGAGCTTCTCTTCGAGCTCGTTGATGTTCGTCTCAAGCTCGTGAGATTCCATCAGAGGGGTTCGATCTCGAGGTTGTCGAAGCAGACCGGGGCTTCCCAGTCATTGAACGCGAAATGCTCGTGGCCGGGGCCGCGAAGAGGCTCCGAGTCGTCGATCTCGAGCTCGAGGGTCCCATCCACGATCCAGAGCAGGAGTCTGCCGTGCCTGCGCTCGAACTTGAAGTGGTATGGCTGGCTCGCCTTCACTCTCCGGGCGCGCGGGTCCTCCGGAGCGTCGAGCGTCTCGATTTCCTTCCGGTCGGCGCCGTGCTCGTCGAGGCGAGCCAGCACGTGGAGGGAGTTCTTCCAGCCACCGAAGATCGCGACGTAGCCGGTCGCGTCGTCGTAGGTCGTTTTGGTCGCGCCGCTCGCTCCATCTCCGAACAGCTCGACCTTGAGATCGCCGTCTTCGCTCAGGGCCACCGCGTCGAACTGGATCGAGACGTTCTCGGGCAGGCGTCGCTTGAGCCACGCCCCGTGGTTCTTGGCGCCGCGCGCGCAGAGCCAGCCGCCCACCATCCGCCACGCGTCGGAGAGGACGTTGTAGTCGGGGCCCACCTCCGGTCGCTCGAAGTCGTCCCGAAACGAGTCGCCGAGGAGCGGATCGGCGTCGGCGGCTTCGCTCTCGACGTCCTCTTCCGCCGGCGCGCCTCGAGGCGTCGGGGGGCCCTCGGGCACGCACCCGCCGAGCGCGCATGCAAGCGCTGCCCAAGGCAAAGCCGCGTCGGCCACCCGAACCACGCGCGGCATCGTAGCACGAGGCCACTCGCGCCTTGCCGTGTCGTTCGCGACGAGGGTAAAGGCGTATTCGTGCACCCGATCCTGTTCAAGATCCCGCTCCCGGGGGGAGGCTCGCTGCCGCTCTACAGCTACGGCGTGATGCTCGGCCTCTCGTTCATCGTCGGGTGGTATCTGACGCTCGGGCTCGCCGAGCGAGACGGCTTGCCGCGCGAGACGATGGCCAACTGCTACGTCGTCACCGCCCTGTCCGCCGTGGTCTTCTCGCGGCTGCTCTACGTCCTCACGAACCTCGAGCAGTTCCAGAGCTTCGGTCAGATCTTCGAAATCCGTAGCGGCGGCATGGTCGCGTACGGAGGCTTCCTCGGCGGCTTCGTCGGGAGCTGGGGGTTCCTCGCGTGGAAGAAGATCCCGCTGATCCCGTGGGCCGACGTGGCGGTGCCGAGCCTCGCGTCCGGGCTCTGGATCACCCGCATCGGCTGCTACCTGTACGGCTGCGACTTCGGGCAGCCGCTCGCCGAGACCTCGCCCCCGTGGCTGAAGAAGATGGGCACCTTTCCTCACTGGACCGAGGAGCTGGCGGACAAATCGCAGGGATCGCCGGCGTGGGCCCAGCACGTCGCGGACGGACGCATCGACGACACGGCGACGGCCTCTCTGCCGGTGCACCCGACCCAAATCTACGAGTCGCTCGTGGGGCTCGGCCTCCTCGTCATCCTGCTGCTCGCGCGCAAGAACCAGAAGTTCCGGGGGCAGATCTTCCTCTACTTCACGTTCCTCTACGGCGCGGCTCGGTTCGCCCTCGAGTTCCTCCGCGACGACAAGGAGCGCGGCGACATCCCGCCCGCGCTGCCTTCGCACATCTTGTTCTCGCTGTGCCTCGCCGGGTTCGCGGTGGCCTACGCCCTGTGGATCGCGCCCATCATCAAGCAGAGCGCGCTGCGCCTCCTCACCCAAGTCGCCGCCTTCATCCCCGCCGTCTGGGCCTTCGTCGCCTTCAAGCCGGCCGCCTTCCAGAGCGTGGCGGTGGTGAAGCTCTCGACCTCGCAGTTCATCGGCCTCACGAGCGCGATCGGGGCCGCCCTCGGCTTCTCGATGCTCTACAAGAGCGCGCTCGCCAACCCCAAGGCGGCGATGGCGCCCTTCGACTTCGGCCCTCCGCCGGAGCCGAGAGGGCCGGAAGAAGAGGAGGCCGCGTCCCCTCCCCCGCGGCCTCCCAAGAAGGCGGCCGTCGAGCGAGACGACGCGCCGGAGGAGAAGCCGCGCCCTTCGATGCAGGCGGCGCCCCCGCGCACCGGAGCCAAGAAGAAGCGAAAGAAGCCTGCCCCTCCCCCGCCTGAAAAGGAGGAGGGCCCGGCGGACGAGGCACCTCCCGAGGAGCGCTCCGAAGAGGAGCGCTCGAGCGGGTGAGCGCCCCCGAGCTCCCTTGGCTCGGCCGGCTCCTCGCGAGCCGGTACCGGCTCATCGCGCGGCTCGGGGAGGGTCACATCGCGGAGGTGTACCTCGCGCGGCACGTCCTCATCGACCGGCTGAGCGCGATCAAGGTGCTGCGGCCGGCGATGGGCCTCGACCGAGGGCTGCGCAAGCTCTTCCTCCGCGAAGCGCGGGCCGTCAACCGCATCAACCACCCGAACATCGTCGAGATCTCCGACTACGGCGAGACGGTGGAGACGGCGTACCTCGTGATGGAGTACGTGCCGGGGGAGCCTCTCACGAGGCTGCTCGCCCTCGGCTCGCTGGGGTGGGAGCGCGCGGCGAGGATAGGGCTCCAGGTCGCGCTCGCGCTCTCGCGCGCTCACGAGATGAACGTCATCCATCGCGACATCAAGCCCGCGAACGTGCTCCTCATCCAGCGACGCGGCGGCGACGACTTCGTGAAGCTCACCGACTTCGGCGTGGCCAAGCTCCTCGACGCGACGAGCGTCCACGCGACGACGGGCCTCGTCCCGGCGCAGCTCACGCCAGGATACGTCGCGCCGGAGATGCGAATCTTCGGGCGCCTCGACGCCCGCAGCGACATCTTCTCGCTCGGCGTGCTCGTCTACGAGGCGGCGTGCGGCTCACTCCCGTACCCGCCCGACGCGCCCGCCTCGAGCCTGCCGGCGCTGAGGCCGCTCGCGGAGACGATGCCCGAGGTCCCGGCCGCGTTCGACCGGGCGCTGGCTCGACTGCTCGCGCCGGACCCGGAGGATCGCCCTCGCGACGCGTTCGAAGTGGTGGCGATGCTCCGCGCGCTGATCGTCGACCCGCTCACCCCCGATCCGGATCTCGAGCCGCCGACGGAGCGGATGGTGAAGCGGCCGAGCCCACGTCCGGGCCCGCGCCTCTTGACGATGCCCTTCGATCGGATCGGCCCTCTCTGCGAGCGCGCGTTCGATCGCGTCGCGCGCGCCGTCTCGTTGGCCCCGGGCGCCCTCGTCGACCGGGACGATCTCGCGAAGGCCACCGATCTCGTGAAGATGTCATCGCGCCTCCACGATCTCGTCACACGCGACGAGAAGAGTCTCGCCGCCTTGGAAGAGCGCGCGCGCAGCATGCGATCGGAGCTGGGCGCCCGGCTCGACGAGCTCGGCCGAGAGCGCTCGCGGGCCATGGGCTGGGCGAGCTCCGTCGCAGAGCGGACCGAGCGCGTGCGGGCCGAGCGGCTGAGCGGAGCGCAGCCGGTGCAGGCGATGGACGCCTTGCTCTGGGAGGAGGCGACCCTCGAGCACGAGGAGGAGACCTCGATCACGCGGGCCGAAGAGCTCGCGGTCGAGATGATGGACATCAGCCGAAAGTTGGATGCCGAAAATGAGGTCATTGAGCGGGAGAAAGCGACGCTCGAGGCACAATTGGAGGGGCATGTGGCGGCGCTGCGCGCCCTCGCCCAAGAGACCTGGATGGTCCTCGACGCGCTCGCCGACTCCCTCGGGCTCGCACTGTCCACCGAAACTCTGTGACACGATCGCCGGCTGGTGTACCCTGCCGGCAAAGTTCGTTTGAGGTGGGCGGGAGCCTCGAAAAAACCCGCTGCGCGCTCGGCGCGCGATGGCTTCGTACAACGGAGGATCTCGATGCGTAGGAACTGGTGCCGGTCGTTCCTCTCGACGCTGGATGGTGCTGCACGCAGGTGCGGCGCGGCCACCGCGGTCGGTGGGCTGGTGCTCGTCATGGCCAGCACGACGGCGCAAGCACAGCCCAAGGGCGCTCCGAAGGGAGCTCCGAAGGCTGCTCCGGCCGCGCCCGCTGCTCCCAAGGCCGCGCCGAAGCCCAAGCTGACGAAGAAGCAGCGCGAAGAAGAGGCCGCGAAGCTCTTCGGCGAGGGCAAAGCCAAGTTCCAGGCCGGCGACTACGCAGGGGCCTACGAGGCGTTCAAGTCCGCCGACGAGCTCGTCCCCGACCCGCCCGTGCCGAAGTTCCGCATGGCCGAGTCGCTCGACAAGCAAGGCGACGTGGAAGGGGCGATCAAGGCCTACGAGAACTTCCTCGCGGCGAAGCCGCGTCCCGTCGAGGACAAGGAGCGCATCGAGACCGCGAACGCGCGCATCGCCGCGCTGAAGATGGCGCCCGCGGACGTGAAGGTCACGCTCTTGCCGCCCGAGGCGGCGGCCGCGACGTTCACCCTCGACGGCGCCCCCGCGACGAACCCGGTGAAGGTCCCTCCCGGCAAGCACACCATCGTGGCGAAGCTCGCCGGCTTCGAAGACGGCAAGGTCGAGGTCGACGTCCAGCGCGGCGAGAAGAAAGAGGTCACGATCACGCTGACCGCGAAGCCGGCCGAGGTCCCCGTGACCCCCGTCGACAAGCCGGTCGAGAAGCCGGTCGAGAAGCCCAAGCCCGCCGAGCCGAAGAGCTCGAGCTCGAAGATCCCCGCCATCGTGACGCTGAGCCTCGCCGGCGCGGGCGTGGTGGTGGGAGCGGTCTTCGGCGGCCTCGCCCTGAAGTCAAAGGGTGAGTACGACGACGGCCCGACTCAGGATCTCTTCGACGAGACCGAGCGCAACGCGCTCATCGCCGACATGTCCTTCGGCGTCGCGCTGACGTTCGGCGTGACGGGCGTCGTGCTGCTCCTCACCGACAGCGGCAGCTCCTCCGACAAGGAGAAGGACACCAAGAAGGCGGGCCTCAACTTCATCATGCCGTACGCGACGCCGCAGGGTGCGGGAGCGGTCGGCCAGTTCTCCTTCTGACCGCGACGAGCTTCGATCACGAGGATCCCAAGATGCGAACTGGAACGTCGGCTTCGTTGTCTTTGCTTGCGAGCGTGCTCGGGGTGGCGAGCGTCCTCGCCCTCTCCGGCTGTGAGCTCATCGCCGCGGTCGATCACGACCTCCTGAACTCGGGAGGTGGTGGCGCCGGAACAGGCGGAGGGACGGGCGGAACGCCGCCCGCAGGTGGCGGTGGTCAGGGCGGTGGTACGGGCGGCTCCGGCGGCGGCACCGAGTGCACGACGCCCGACGAGTGCCCCGACGCCCCCGCTTGCCAAGCCGCGACCTGCGACAACAACACGTGCGGCACGTCGAACCTCGACATCGACACCGTGTGCGATCTCGAAGCAACCGGCGACGGCTTCTGCGACGGCGAGGGCAACTGCGGCGAGTGCAACGACGACACGCAGTGCACCGGGACGGACACGTGCGACACGACGAACCACGTCTGCGTCGCTCCGCACTGCAACAACACCACGACCGACGCGGACGAGACGGACCTGAACTGCGGCGGTCTCGATTGCGCTCCGTGCGCCAACGATCTGATGTGCGACGGGGTCGACGCAAACTGCCTGAGCGGGTTCTGTGGCCCGGGCGATATCTGCGCGGCGTGCGCCGCTGGCGACTGCCCCGCCAACCAGTACTGCGACACGGCGCAGGACGGCGGCACGTGCGTCGACGACAAGGCCGACGGTCAGGCTTGCGCCGACAACGACGAGTGCACGAACAGCCACTGCGAGACGATCGGCGGCGGCGGCAAGATGTGCTGCGACACCGCGTGCGCCGGCTCTTGCCAGTCGTGCGCGGCGGCCGACACGGGCGGGACGAACGGCACCTGCGCCGACATCACCAACGGCACCGATCCGAAGAATCTGTGCCCGACCGTCGAGTGCAAGACGGGCGTCTGCCAGGCCGGGTCGTGCGGCAACTCCTCCAACACGACGAACTGCGGAACGGGTCCCGCCTGCGCGGGTGACGATCTGAAGCCGCAGGACAAGTGCGACGGCGCGGGCACCTGCATGTCGCCGACGAACGCCGACTGCGGCGTCTACAGCTGCGACACGGCCGCGAACCCGGACGCGTGCTTCACGACCTGCAACGCTCAGGCGGACTGCGCCGCGAACGGCATGGCGAACGGCAACTACTGCATCGGCGTCATGGGCACGGTGAACACGACCGGCGGTCCCGGCGCGAACAACACCTGCGCGGCGAAGAAGGCCGCGACGGGTGCTTGCCTCGACAACATCGAGTGCCAGTCGGGCAACTGCGACACGGTGACGACGCACCTCTGCCTGTGAGCACGAACGGCCGCCTGCGGGCGGCGTGACGGCGCCCTCCTCGCGCGAGCGAGGGGGGCGCGCGCTTTTCCATCACTCGGCCGCGTAGTGGGGCGCGGACTCGGCCCAGCGGCCGCGCAGGAGCCGAGCGATCATCGCGAGCAGGGGCTGGGTCGAGGGCGGATCGATCGCGGACACGAGGACCACGTCCCCGTGCCGCAGCGAGAGCTGTCGGCGCACGTCCGGGTCGAGCCGGTCCGCCTTGTTGAAGACGAGGATGCGCGGGATCGACTCCAGGTCCAGCTCCGTGAGCAGCTCTTCGGTCGTGCGGATGTGCTGCTCCCGCGCCGGATCGGAGGCGTCGACGACGTGCAAGAGCAGTTGGGCGTCGGCGACCTCCTCGAAGGTCGCGCGGAACGCGGCGAACAGATCCGGAGGCAGGTCGCGGATGAACCCCACCGTGTCGGTGATCACGACCTCCCGCTCTTCGGGGAACCGCAGGCGGCGGGACCTCGGATCCAGGGTCGCGAAGAGCTTGTCCTCCGCGAGCACGTCGGCCCCGGTGAGGGTGTTGAGGAGGGTGCTCTTGCCCGCGTTCGTGTAGCCGACGATGCTCACGATGGGGATGTCGGAGCGCGCTCGTCGCTTGCGGCGCTGCTCGCGATCCCGCGACGAGCGCTTGAGCTGCTCCTCGAGGTGGCTGACCCGCTCCTTCGCGCGGCGGCGACCGATCTCGAGCTTCGTCTCGCCGGGACCGCGCCCGCCGATGCCGCCGGTGAGACGAGAGAGAGAGTCGTCCTTCAAGCCGAGGCGAGGCAGCGCGTACTTGAGCTGGGCGAGCTCGACCTGGAGCTTGCCGTCCTTCGTCTCCGCGCGCTGGGCGAAGATGTCGAGGATGAGCTGGCTCCGGTCGACGATCTTCAGATCCGTGCGCTGGCTGATGGTCGAGGCCTGGGTCGGGCTCAGGTTGTGATCGAAGATGAGGGTGTGGGCGTCGAGCTCGGCCGCGCGCAGCACCACCTCGTCGAGCTTGCCCTTGCCGAGGACGTGCCGCGGATCGATCCGGTCGCGGATCTGCAGCACGGTGTCGACGACGTCGACCCCCGCCGTCCTCGCCAGCTCCGCGAGCTCGCGCAGGCGCTCTTCGGGAGAGGGCGCCCCGGGCCCGAGAGAGCTCTTCGACTTCTCGCCCACGTGCACCAAGATCGCGCGGCCGTCCTTGGCCTCGTTCATCTGCATCGAGCGGACGCTGCGCGCGAACTCGTCCTCCAGCGACCGCACCAGATCGCCCACGTTCAGATCGGCGCGCCCGACGAGGAGCGGGCCGACGACGCGATAGGGCGGCACGCGCGAGGTGCTCTCGATCCCCTCCGCGCGCTTCACCGACTCCGGCTTCGGCGGCACGTTGTAGGCGTATTGGACCGCGCGAGGCTCCCCCTCTGGCGTCAGCAAGATCGCCGCGAGCAGGTCGAGGCGCAGCCGCACGAGATCCACGATGTCGTCGCGCGAGAGCTCCTCGCCGAACAGATGGGTGTGCACGAGGCGCAGGCCGCGCAGCCTCCCCTCCGCCGCGCGCAGGCGCCCGATATCGGGGAGCATGAGCTTCGTCGCGTCGCCGACGACGACGTGATCGATCTCGCCCGACCGGTGCACGAGGGCGCCGACCTGGCGCCCCGTCTCCCGAGACGCGTCCGCGAGGGCTCGCATGAGCTCCGGGGTCGTGATGACATCGAGCGGGACGCGCCTTCGGTAGATGCGCTCGAGGATGCGGTGGGCGTGCGGCGCGAGGCCGGTGGTGTTACCGAGGACTTCTTGCATGCGTGGGTGGCTCGACAGCGCGGTTCGTAATCCCCTCCCGCGGCTGAGCGGCTTTGCGCGAAGACGCTTGGGAGGGGCCGGCGAGCGGAGCTCGCCGGGGGGTGGGCATCATGACCGGGACGGACGTCGATGGCCATTCTGACAGCTCTCGACCATGGCGAGCTAGCGGCGGCGGCGGCGGCGTTCGGGATCACCTTGGTCCACGCCTCGGGGCAGCTCGCGGGGAGCGTGAACACCCTCTACGTCGTCGACGACGATCGCGGCGAGCGGTGGTTCTTCCGCGTCTATGAAGAGCAAGACGAGGCGGGGGCGGCGAGGCAGGCGCGCCTCCTCGTCGCGCTCGGGGCGGCCGGGGTCCCGACGCCGATCCCGCGGGCGCGGGCGGACGGCGGAGGGTTCGTGGGCTCGGTGCGAGGCAAGCCGCTGAGCGTGTTTCCGCGCGCGGCCGGCCGTCACCGATGCCAGGCGGGCGTGAGCGCGCACGACGCCCATCGGGTCGGGGTTGAGCTCGCGCGGATGCATCGGGTGGGCGACCGGATCGACGCCGATCTCACGGGAGAGAGCCGGTTCTCGATCGACGCGATCGCGGCGAGGCTCTCGGGGCTGCCCCCCGATTTGTCGGCGGAGGTCGCGGCGGCGCGGGATCTCCTGGGGGCGCGCGTCGACGACCTCCGAGCGTGGACCCCCCGCGCGCGACCGCTCCCCCTCGTGCATGGGGATCTGTTCCGCGACAACGTCCTCTTCGATGAGGGAGGGCGGGTGACCCTCCTCGACTTCGAGAGCGCCTCGCGCGGAGGAGCGGCCTTCGACCTCGCCGTCACCCTGCTCGCGTGGTGCTTCGGGGACGCGCTCGATCCCCGCCTCGCCGCCGCGATGGTGGAAGGGTACCTCTCGGTGCGCGCGCTCACCGCCGACGAGATCGCGGACCTCGCCCCGAGCGCCCAGCTCGCGTGCGTGCGCTTCGCGACCACCCGCATCACCGACTACGAGCTGCGACCGCCCGGCGCGTGCGCCTACAAGGACTATCGCCGGTGGCTCGCCCGGCTCGCGACGGTGGAGCGGCTCTTCGGTTTGCGCGAGGCCCCTCCCGACAGTACCCTCCGAAGCGTATGGCCGACGTAGGAGCGCTCGACTTCCGTGGGTTCGTGGGTGGACGCGAACAAAGGCTGCCTGGCGAGGGCCGTCAGGGCGGTCGCGAGTACGCCTACGCCTCCGATCGACAGACCCGCCGCGTCTTCGACACCCTCAAGCCGGTCGAGGTCGCGGTCGCGGCCGCGGTGCGCCTCTACGAGGCGGTGGGCAAGAGCGAGCTCTTGGGGCACGCGGTCAAGGTCGGCCCCAAGCAGTTCCCGCGGGTGCACGCCCTCGCCAACCGCTGCGCGGAGGAGCTCGGGATCTGCGCGCCCACCGTCTACATCGTGAACAGCCCGGTGATGAACGCGGCCACCTTCGGGACGAACGAGGCGAGCGTCATCATGATCCACAGCGCCCTCGTCGATCACTTCTCCGACGAGGAGCTCCTCAGCGTCATCGGCCACGAGTGCGGGCACGTCCACAACCACCACGTCGTGTACCTGACCGCCCTCCATTACATCCGGTTCATGGCGGGCGCGATCATGCAGCAGCTGCTCGCCCCCGCCGAGCTCGCCCTCATGGGCTGGCTCCGCCGCGCCGAGATCACGAGCGACCGCGCCGGCCTCCTCTGCTGCAAGAACATCGACGTCTCCACGCGCGCCCTGACGAAGCTCGCCCTCGGCAGCGCGAAGCTCTACGACCAGCTCAACATGGACGCCTTCATCGACCAGTACGAGGAGATGAAGACGTCCATCGGCAAGTACGCGGAGGCGCGCGCGAGCCATCCGTGGCTGCCGAAGCGGGTCATCGCCCTCCGCCACTTCGCGGAGAGCGAGCTGTACAAGAAGCACGCGAAGCTCGGGGACGAGGGGCTGTCGATGGATGAGGTCGACGCCAAAGTCCACGAGGTGATCAGGGTTTGGTAAACCGCGCCGCTCCGACTTCCGGAAACCGCACGAGTCGAACGAGATCCCGAGGGTAACGATCCATGCTCGAGTCATTTCATGCGAAGAAGCGAGAGATCACCGCGACGGTCGCGGAGCTCGTCACCCTCGCCACCCGCATCGGGGCGAGGAGCCTGAGCGCGAAGGTCGACGAGGAGCTCGTCAAGAAGCTCGAGGCGGACCGGTTCCACCTCGTCGTCGTCGGCGAGTTCAACCACGGCAAGACGACGTTCGTGAACGCGCTGCTCTCGAGCGACTTGCTCCCGGTCGGGGTCACCCCGACGACGGCCGTCATCCATCACCTCGAGTACGCCGACGAGCCGAGCGCGGCCGTGGTGTACGAGTCGCAGGAGCGGAAGGTCCTCCCCATCGAGGAGGTCCGCAAGTACGCGGTCAGCGGGGAGCTCGGCCACGGCGGCAAACCCGGCCACGAGGTGAAGTACCTCGAGGTCTTCGTCCCCTCCCCCATCCTCAAGGAGCGGATCGTCCTCGTCGACACCCCAGGCGTGAACGATCTCTCCCTCCAGCGCGCGGACATCACCTACTCGTACATCCCGAAGAGCGACGCCGTCCTCTTCCTCTTGGACGCAGGGCAGCCCCTCAAAGAGAGCGAGCGCGTCTTCCTCCAGGAGAAGCTCCTCGCCCAGTCCCGCAACAAGATCGTGTTCGTGGTCACGAAGCGCGACATCTGGGACGAAGCAGAGGAGAAAGAGGCCCTCGCGTACATCCGGACCGAGCTGGACAAGATCCTCCCCGGGGCGCCCCTCTTCGCGGTGAGCGCGCAGCGCGCCCTCGAGGAGAAGCCGGAGCAGTCGGGCATGCCCGAGCTCGTGACCCACCTCATGAGCTTCCTCGCCGAGGAGCGCGGCCGCATCCTCCTCGACAACGCCCTCGGCCAGGGGCTCGACATCACCTACCTGCTCGCGAAGGGCGTCGACGCCCGCAAGCGCGCCGTGCAGATGAGCCGCGAAGAGCTCACCCGCCGCATCGACTTCCTGGAGAAGGATCTCGCCGGGCAGGCGAAGACGCTCGAGCAGCGCCGCAGCTTCATCCGCGAGGAGATCGGGGCGGTCAAGGCGTGGGTCCGGCGGGATCTCGATCACTTCGTCGACGACGTCTTGAAGCAGCTCCCCGCCCTCATCGACGACGCGAAGCCGGACGAGATCAAGCTCCACCTCGGGCCGTTCCTCGAGCGCACCATCGTCGAGTGGGTGCAGAAGGAGACGAAGGAGATCGGCGTCGCCCTGGAGAACCTCGCCGAGCGGACGATCGCCCTCGTGCGCGACGACGCGAACGACTCCGCGAAGCGCCTGTCCGAGGCGTTCGGCCACGACGTGAAGGCCCCCGACGTCCAGGTCGACGTCCTCGGGCACCACATCGGGATCACCGCCCTCTTCACGGTCGGATTGGGCGTCTTGTTCACGAACGCCCTGCTCGGCTCCGGCCTCATCCTCGCCGCCCTCCCTCTCGCCTGGTTCCTGCGCGGACGCGAAGAGCGGATGACGCGGGAGAAGGCGCGCGAGATCGCCCCCGCCGCCGTGCGTGAAGCAGCGCAGAAGCTCGGGCCCAAGCTCGAGGAGATGATCGGCGACTTCGCCCAGAAGCTCGACGCGTGGGTGGTCTCCGCCGGTGAAGAGCTCCACCGCGAGCTCATCGAGATCCTCCGTCAGGCGAAGGTCGAGCACGACGAGGGTGCGGCCGTGGTGAGCACCGCCATCGCCGCATGCGACGACCAGGCCGCTCAGCTCGGCAACGTCGAGACCAGGCTCACCGACCTGCGCTCCTCCTTGTGGGAGAAGGGGAAGAAGCCCGCGGAAGAGAAGTCGGCTCCGAAGGACGGCGCGGAGGCGATGGCGGACGCGATCGCGAAGGCCCACGCCCCCGAAAAGCCCGAGACGCCTCCGTCCGAGTCGCTCCCCAACTGATCGAGCGATGCCCACCCCCGGCTCGCTCCGCGAGCCGCCCCTCCCAAGCGTGGCGCTGACGCGCCCCGCGGGAGGGGCCGCGCGGTCGATCCTGCTGCCGGTATTCGTGCGACGACGGCCGTTGCCGTGTAACCTTGTCGAGCGGTGCAACTCGATTTCGCGGCACGAGAGCTGACGATGAAGCTGGTCTTCTACGGGCCGGCTCTCAGCGGGAAGACCACGAACCTCATCGCGCTGCACGAGCGAGCGGGGAAAGACTCGCGCGGACGCCTGATGACGCTCGAGACGAAGAACGACCGCACCCTGTTCTTCGATCTGCTCCCGCTGACGTTCCGCTCTCAGGGCGGCGACGTGAAGCTGCGCATCAAGCTCTTCACCGTGCCGGGGCAGCCCATCCACGCGTCGACCCGCAAGCTCGTGCTTCAGGGCGCGGACGGCGTCGCCCTCGTCGCCGACTCTCGCCTCTCCGAGACGGAGGCGAACGCGACGTCGTTCCTCGATCTGCAGCGCAACCTCAAGGCGAACGGCTCCGACATCGCGAAGACGCCGCTCGTGATCCAGTTCAACAAGCGCGACCTCAGCGACATCCGCAGCGACGAGGACTTGCTGAAGATGGCGTCACGCGGCAAGGAGCCGGTGTTCGCCGCGATCGCCAAGGACGGCGTCGGCGTGCTGGAGACGTTCGTGGCCCTGCTCCAGCTCACCTGGTCCACCCTCGACTACGTCCACGGCCTCGGCGAGAAGCTCCGCATCGACGGCCGCGGCCTCATGACGGACGCCGCTCGTCAGCTGAACGCTCCGCGATCGATCGAGGACTTGCTCGCGACCCGATACGGCGGCTCCTTCGAGCCCGTCGCCCCGCCCAAGAGCGCTCCCCCGCGCTCGACCGCGAGCACGTCGAGCCGCGGTGGCCCGTCCACGCCGAGGAGCCAAGGGGGCGTCTGATGGCCGGCGACGCTCCTGGCGCGCCGGCACCGGACCGCAGTCGCCACGTCGATCCGACGTTCGAAGTTCCACGCCTCGAGGAGCTTCTCCCGCGCGAGGCGCTCGCCGAGCTCGCGGCGTCGCTCGAGGCGACGGCGGGGCTTCGGGTCTGGATCCGCGCACGCTCGGGCGCCGATCTGATCGGCGCGGCGCCGGACGAGGCCGCGGTGACGTGCACGATCGAGAGCGGCAAGGCGCTCGAGCACCGCCTCGAAGGAGCCTCCTTCATCCTCGGCCAGCTTGAGATCGATCACGACGCCCTCGGCCGGATCGGCGTCGGCCCGTTCGTGGAGGACGAGCGAGAGGACCTCTCGACGAAGCCGCCGCGGATGTCGATGTCGCGCGCGATGGCGTACCTCGATCATTTCCGGCTCACCCTCGATCTGATCCTGCACGCGCGGCAGCGCGCGAGCTACGCGGCCGCGATGCACCTCGCATCGGTGGAGGAGAGCTTCGCGGAGCTGCTGCGCAAGAACGCCGCCCTCGAAGAGGCCTTCGACCGGCTCAAGGAGCTCGACCAGCTCAAATCCGGCTTCCTCGCGACGATCTCGCACGAGCTCCGCACCCCCCTGACCTCCATCCTCGGGTACAGCGAGATGCTCGCGGAGGGCATGTGCGGTCCGCTGACGAAGGATCAGCTCGAGTTCGTGCAGACCATCCGGATGAAGGGGGACCAGCTGCTGCGGCTCATCCTCAGCTTGTTGGATCTCAGCAAGCTCGAGAGCGGCACCCTCCGGATGCACCCGATCGCCCTCCCCATCGAGGCGATCCTCAACGACGCCATCACGACCGTCGCCCCCACCGCCGCCAAGAAGGGAGTGCGGCTCGTCCTCGAGCCGCTCCCCCCCACGCCCTACCTCCGCGCCGATCCGGATCGGCTGCGGCAGATCTTCGTCAACCTCGTCGAGAACGCGGTGAAGTTCACACCCAAGGGCGGGGAGGTGACGCTGTCGGCGCGAGAGATCGAGGCGAGCGGGACCGACGAGCGGGGCGTCGTGCTCCTCGCGCCGGTGCGGCGCGAGCTCGAGGTCCGCGTCCGCGACAGCGGGATCGGCATCCCGCCCCACGAGCGCAACCGCATCTTCGATCCGTTCTACCAAGTCGACCAGTCGTCGACGCGCGAGCAGGGAGGAGCCGGCCTCGGCCTCGCGATCGTGAAGCGGATCGTCGAGGCCCACCAGGGGCAGATCCGAGTCGAGGAGAACACCCCGCGCGGAACGACGTTCGTGGTCCGGTTCCCCCTCTCGACCTCCGGCACCTCCGGTGCGCGGGCCCGGGTCGAGGCCGCGGGGTGAAGCCCTCGGGCGCGAGCTCGGAGTGGACGCGGATCGAGCACATCGAGCGCGCGTTCGCCAAGCCGGATCCGTCCGTGCTCGTCGGGATCGGAGACGACTGCGCCGTCTTTTCCCCTTCCGCGACGCGCCCGGGCGAGCAGCTCGTGTGGTCGATCGACGCCGCCGTGGAGGGGACGCACTTTCGTCGAGACCTCATGTCCCTCGAGGACGCCGGCTATCGCGCGACGATGGCGGCGCTCAGCGATCTCGCCGCGATGGGCGCGCGCGCGATCGGGGTGGTGGGGTCGCTCGTTCTGCCCATCGAGCTCGAGGACGCCGACCTGTACGCGATCATCGAGGGCCAGCGGATCGCGAGCGCGGAGCTCGGCGTCCCGTTCGTGGGGGGCAACCTCGCCCGCGGATCTTCGCTCTCGATCACGACGAGCGTGATCGGGGCGGCCGCTCGCCCGCTGCTCCGATCGGGGGCGCGGCCCGGCGATGACCTCGTCCTGTGCGGTCTTGTCGGCCTCTCGGCGGCGGGCCTCGCCTTCGCGTCGAAGGGCGGCGACGATCGATCGGACGCCGCCCGCGCCGCCCTCGAAGCTTTTCGTCGGCCCCGCGCGCGCATCGAAGAAGGGCTTCGCGCGGCCGCCGCGGGCGCGACCGCGATGGTCGACGTGTCAGATGGCCTCGGCAGCGACGCCGGGCATCTCGCGACCGCGAGCGGAGCGCGGGTGGTGCTCGACGAGGCGCTCGTGCGCGCGGCGACGCGGCCCGACGTGATCGCGCCGAGCGGTCTGGATCCGCTCGAGGCGGCGCTGAGCGGCGGCGAGGACTACGCCCTGCTCGGCGCGGTGCCCGCCGCCGTCGCCGTCGCCGGGTTCGTCGTCATCGGGCGCTTGGAAGCGCTCGCGGAGGGGGAGCGGGCGCAGGTCCTCATCGAAGGTCCATCCGGCCGGCGCCCCGTGAAGAGCGCCGGCTTCGATCACTTCCGCGCGCGCTGAAGGAGCGGCGGGCGCCGCCTCACGGACTGCAGGTCACGGCGCTGACGTAGATCGCGAAGCCGTCGCCAGAGCGGGCCGGGAACCCCACGAGGAAGCGCTCGCCCGTCCACGCCGCGCTCGATCGCTCGTCAGGGACATCGGACGTGGTGATGGCAGTCTCCAAGTCGTTGCCAAAGAGGAGGCTGATGCCGCCGTCCTTCACCGGGAGGTCGCGGACGTCGATCCGCGGTGGGTGCTTGAACAGCAGCTTGCGCGGGAGCTCGGCGGCGCTCCAGGTCCCGTCCTTCGCGCGGCGATAGCCTTCGACGTACTCGCTCTCCCCGGTGATCTTGCCCGATCCGACGAGCGAGCCATCCTGCTCGTAGGCGTACGAGGCGTAGCCGCGCTGCTTCTCGAGCGCCGCGTCCAGCGACACCTTCCCTCCGCCGAGCTCCCAAGCTTGGCCGGCGCCCCACTCGACGAGGCCGCGTTCGCCGGGACCGAGCTTGATCCAAGTCCCGTTGCCCCAGTTCGGAAACTTCTTGTCCGCGATGTGGGTGCTGACGAGCGAGGCGGCCGCTCCCTCGTGGAAGACCGCCTTTACGAGGTGGTAGTGGATCACGTCCTCGTTGCTCTGGAAGATCCAGCCCACGAGGACCGCGCCGCTCTCCCCGGAGGTCGCAGGTCTGAAGCGCATCTCGCCCCGGCCTTCGACGTGCTGGCTCGCGATCGGGTGGACGATCTCGCCGCGCCGATCGAACGTCAGCAGCTGCAGAGCGCTCCCACGCGGCCCGTCGGTGCCGCCCACGAACAGCACGAAGGATCCATCGACGAGCGGCGCCGCCGCGAGGAAGTCGGCGTGCTCGAGCGGAACCTTCTTCGCCTCGCCCTTCGGCTTGCCCTCTCCATCCAGCATCGCGAAGGCGACGACCGGCGTCGGCGTGGGGCTGTCCGTCGTCGTCCACGCCGCGAGCACGCCCTCGCTCGTGGCCGCGATCGCGACCGAAGGCGCGCTCCCGGGGCGGGGGACGATCGCGCTCTTGCCGATGGCGCGGGGGGCCGCCGCCACGCAGCGTGAGGGCGCCTTCGCGGGCAGCGCGACGAGCTTCGACGGGCCGCCGAAGCCCGTCTTCGCCGACGCGGTCGGAGGCGCCTCGGGACCGCTCGTCGCCGCGCTCGCGCCGGGCACGAGCGCGTGGAGGGGCGATGAAGTGGCATCCGCCTTCGGCGCGGGAGCGCTCGTCTCGGGCGCTCCGCCACAGGCAGCGAGCGCCAGCCCTACGGCCAGCGCTCGCCCTCGCCTTGGTCGCGTCGCGACGAAAGCGATCAGGAGCAGCCCATCGAGTTGCCGCAGTTGAGGCACTTGTAGCAAGCGCCGTTGCGGACGGTGATGTGACCGCAGCCGTCGCACACGGGGGCATCCCCCATGAGCTCGTCGAGGTGCGCGTCGAGGGCGTTCGCCCCGGAGCCGGCGCTCGGATCGGCGGCGAGCCGGCTCAGCACCTCCGAGGGCGGAGGCAACGACTCCGTGTCCTTCGGGCGGGTGTCGGTCGGATCCTCGATCTTGGTCTCGGGCACGACGTGCGCGAGATCGTACCGGCCCATGTACTCCACGCCGAGGACACGGAAGATGTAGTCCACGATCGAGGTCGCGATCTTGATGTTCTCGTGACCCTCGACCGGGCCCTGCGGCTCGAAGCGGGTGAACGTGAACTGCTCGACGAACGTGCGCAGCGGCACGCCGTACTGGAGCCCCACCGAGACCGCCATCGCGAAGCAGTTCATCAGGGAGCGGAAGGCCGCGCCCTCCTTGTGCATGTCGATGAAGATCTCGCCGAGCGAGCCGTCCAGGTACTCCCCCGTCCGGAGGAAGATTTTGTGGCCGCCGACCTTCGCCTCTTGGGTGAAGCCGCGGCGCTTCTTCGGCAGGCGCACCCGCGCGCCCGTCGGGCGCAGCGCGGGCACGGGGGCGATCTCGAGCGAGGTCTGGGTCTCGCTGCTCTCCTCCTCCCGGCTCTGGGTCGACGAGAGCGGCTGCGACGCCTTGCACCCGTCACGGTAGAGGGCGACCGCCTTCAACCCGAGGCGCCAACCGTCTTCGTAGATGCGCTGGACGTCGTCGACCGTCGCGTCGTTCGGGAGGTTGACCGTCTTGGAGATCGCGCCGGAGAGGAAGGGCTGCGCCGCCGCCATCATCCGCACGTGGGCCATCGGGGCCAGGTACCGCTGCCCGATCTTGCCGCACCGGTTCGCGCAGTCGAACACCGGGTAGTGCTCGATGCGGAGGTGGGGAGCGCCCTCCACCGTCATGCGTCCTACGATCGTGTCGTTCGCCTCGTCGATCTGCGCAGCCGAGAACCCGAGGAACTTCAGCAGCGAGAAGCCCGGCTTCTGGCGGAGCTCCTGGCTGACGCCGAGCCGCGTGTAGGCCTCGTCACCGAGCACCCACGGCCCGAACCCGAGCGAGAGATCGAAGACCCCAGGCAGGGCCCGCTCGACCTTCGCCAGGTCGTCGTCGGAGAGGCCGCGCTGCTTGAGGGAGGCGCGGTTGACGTGCGGCGCGGCGAGGAGCGTGTTCGTCCCCGACACGTACGCGACGATCTCCTGAACCTCGACCTCACCGTAGCCCAGCCGCCGGAGCGCCTCCGGCACCGACTGGTTCACGATCTTGAAGTAGCCGCCGCCGGCGAGCTTCTTGAACTTCACGAGCGAGAAGTCGGGCTCGATGCCGGTGGTGTCGCAGTCCATCAAGAGCCCGATCGTCCCCGTGGGCGCGAGCACGGTCGCCTGGGCGTTGCGATAGCCGTGCTGCTCGCCGAGCCGCACCGCCTCGTCCCAGTCCTCGCACGCGGCGCGCCACAGCCCCTCCGGGCACTTGTCGCGGTTGATCTGGTAGGCCGCGTCGCGGTGCATGCTCATCACCCGCAGCATCGGATCGCGGTTCTTGTGATAGCCCGCGAACGGCCCCTTCGTGCCCGCCATCTCCGCGGAGACGCGGTACGCGTGGCCGCACAGGATGGCCGTGATCGCCCCCGCCATCGCGCGCCCTTCGTCGGAGTCGTAGGGAAGGCCGAGGAGCATCAGCATCGTCCCGAGGTTCGCGTAGCCGAGGCCGAGGGGGCGGTAGTCGTGCGAGTTGCGGGCGATCGTCTTCGTCGGATAGGCGGAGTAGTCGACGAGGATCTCCTGGGCCATGAAGAAGATCCGAATGGCGTGGCGATAGCCCTCGACGTCGAAGCGCCCCTCCGCGTCGAGGAACTTCGTGAGGTTGAGGCTCGACAGGTTGCACGCCGAGTCGTCGAGGAACATGTACTCCGAGCAGGGGTTCGATGCGTTGATGCGCGCCGAGTTCGGGCACGTGTGCCAGCGGTTGATCGTCGTGTCGTATTGGACGCCCGGGTCTGCGCAGCCCCACGCCGACTCCGCGATCATCTTCCAGAGGTCCTTCGCCTGGAGCGTCTCGATGACCTCGCCGTTCGTCCGGCCGCGCGTCTGCCAGGTGCCCCCGCTCATCACCGCGCTCATGAACGAGTCGGTGACGCGAACGGAGTTGTTGGAGTTCTGACCGCTGACGGTGTGGTAGGCCTCGCCGTTGAAATCGGCGGCGTATCCCTGAGCGATGAGCGCCTGCGCCTTCTTCTCCTCGCGGGCCTTCCACTGGATGAAGTCGACGATCTCGGGGTGGTCGAGATCGAGGCAGACCATCTTCGCCGCGCGCCGGGTCGTCCCGCCGCTCTTCGTCGAGCCCGCGGCCCGATCGAAGACCTCGAGGAAGCTCATGAGGCCGGAGCTCGTCCCGCCGCCGGAGAGCTTCTCCTGCTTGCCGCGGATGGCGGAGAAGTTGGTGCCGGTGCCGGAGCCGTACTTGAAGAGCCGCGCCTCGTTCTTCACGAGGTCGTAGATGCTCATCAGGTCGTCGTCGACCGACTGGATGAAGCACGCGGAGCACTGCGGTCGCTCGTAGGCGGTGGTCGTCTCCACGAGGGGCGCCGTCCCCGGCTTCTCGTGCGCGCGCGCGTCGGCCTTGCTGCTGGTCGCACCGCCGCGGGAGCCCTTGAGGTAGTCCCACTCGACCGCGAAGTTGCCGCCGGATCCGCCGATTCCGTAGCGGCTGAAGAGGCCGCAGTTGAACCACACCGGGCTGTTGAACGCGCCGTATTGGTTCACGAGCAGGTAGGTGAGCTCGGCCTCGAAGGTGTCGGCGTCCTTCGCCGAGGCGAAGTACCCGCCGAGCTCCTCGCCGACCTCGCGGATGGAGCGGGCGATGCGATAGACGACCTCGCGCACGCTCGTCTCGCCCTTCGACTTGTCGCCGTGGATGCCGGCCTTGCGGAAGTACTTGGAGACGACGATGTCCGTCGCCAGCTGCGACCAGTCGGAGGGGATCTCCGCCCCCTCCATCTTGAAGACCACCGAGCCGTCGGTGTTGGTGATGACGCTCGATCGCCGCTCCCAGGTGACCTGCTCGAACGGATCGACCCCTCGCTCCGTGTAGCGCCGATCGACGGCGACGCCTCGACGCTGGGCGGAGCTCGTGGCGCGCCCTTCCTTCTTGGAGGCTTCCTTGCTCGCCGGCTTGAGTGTCAGCTTGCTCGCGCGCGGGTCCGTCGGCGCTTCGTGATGAGGAACGCGTGTCGTCTTCGGCGCTGCTCGATCACGTTCCTTCTTGGGGGACGTCACGCTCTTTTGGCTCATCGTCGCTGCACCTTCCGAAGTCAGCTCACCTTCGCCGCTGGCGCGTTGCCGAGAGCGCGTCGATGCCATGCCGCTCGAACCGCTACCATTCGCGTGGCCATTGACCTTCAAAGCATCGCTCCCGACCGTTGACGCCATGGCTCCCTCCTCGCAAGCGGGCCCGTGGGCACCGCCTGAACAAAAGAATCCCTCACCGCGCAACGCTTGCAAGCGCGGCGCGCGTACCCCGAAAAAACCGAGCTAGACCGACGAAAAAATCTGTAGGGCCTGGAAATTGGGCGATTGCCCAAAGCGCGGCCCAAGGAGCCGACGGGCCCCTTCGAATCGGCCACTCGCCGAGATCCGGCGGTGTCCTTCCTCTGCCCCCACCGGGGCAAGGTCACGCTGAGCTGTTGCGCGGGAGTCGGCCACCAGGACGTGCCTGGCCCGCCTCCTCGATGGGCCCCTCACCCCCCACTGTGAGAGGGCGCGGCGACCGCATGCTGTTCTGAGGTGCGTGTCCTACTGCTCTTCCAAAGTTCAGCCACCGCTCGTTCAGCGGAAGAACGTAGATACACAAGATGTTGGGCCCGAGCAAAGGAAAAAACACAACGGGTTGCGATAGCTTAGCCTGCGAGGTGGTGTCGCAAGCTTCGGAGATCGCTCGCGTTTCCTGAACGCCCGCACCCTTTCCGCAGGTTCTCCCCAAAGGGCCTGCAGGGTTGGCGGCATGATGTTCACACCTTGTTCACCTTGCCGAGGGGCAACCGGCCTAGAGGTAAACGGTGGCGGCGGATCCCGAGGCACGTGAGAGGCTGACGGCGTGAGCGAAGACACTCTCCGGATCGTTCCGCTCGGCGGCCTGGGCGAGATCGGGATGAACTGCCTGGTCTTGGAGCAGGGTGACGACCTCATCGTCGTGGACTGCGGCGTGAGCTTCCCCCATGAGGACCTCGGCACCGACATCGTTCACCCGCGCTTCGACTACGTCCTCGAGCGCCGCGATCGACTGCGTGGGGTCGTGATCACCCACGGACACGAGGACCACATCGGGGCGTTGCCCTATCTCCTCGATCAGGTCGCGACCCCCGTCTGGGCCCCCGCCCACGCGATGGCCCTCATCCGGCGCCGACTCTCGGAGTGGCAGTTCGACTTGGCCGCGCTGCCGCTGTTCGTTACCGAGACGGGCGCGCCCTTCTCGGTCGGCTCCTTCCGCATCGAGACCTTGCGGGTCACCCATTCGATCGCCGACGCCACCGCCCTCGCGATCGACACCGTCGCGGGCAAGGTGGTCCACACCGGCGACTTCAAGCTCGACGAGCACCCGCCCGACGGAGAGAAGACGGACGAGGCGAGGTTCCGCTCCCTGGGAGACGAGGGCGTTCGCCTCCTCCTCTCCGACAGCACCAACGTCGACAGCCCCGGCGCGAGCGCGAGCGAGGAGCTCGTCGGCGACGAGCTGCGCCGGGTGATCGGAGAGGCGCCCGAGCGCGTCGTGGTCGGGCTCTTCGCGTCCAACGTCCAGCGCCTCATCCAGCTCGGAGAGATCGCGCAGGAGCATCGCCGCAAGGTCGTGCTCTTGGGGCGGAGTGTGATGCAGCACGTGGAGGTCGCGCGGGCGCTCGGCCTGCTCACGTGGCCGAGCAATCTCGTCGTCGCGCCGGAGCTGGCCCAGGGGATGCCGCGACGAGAGGTGCTCGTGCTCGCGAGCGGCACCCAAGCGGAGCGCCCGGCCGCGCTGCATCGGCTCGCGACCGGCGAGCATCCGCGCTTCCGGCTGGAGGCCGGGGATCTCGTGCTCTTCTCGAGCCGCATCATCCCCGGCAACGACCGCGCCGTCTTCGACCTCTACGCTTCGTTCCTGCGGCGGGGCATCGAGGTCGAGTCACGCGCCACCTTCCCGCGGCTGCACGCGAGCGGGCACGCCCATCGAGACGAGCAGCTGCGGATGATCGAGTGGGTGCGCCCGCGGTCGTTCCTGCCCGTCCACGGGACGCTTCACCATCTTCGACGCCACGCTTCGCTCGCGGAGCTCGCGGGCGTGGGTGACGTCCTCGTCGCCGAGAACGGGGAGGTCGTCACGCTGGGGAAGGAAGCCGCCCTCGCGCGGGTGGACCAGATCACCTCCGGCAAGGTCCACACGTTCGAGCGGACGGAGGTCCCCGACGAGGTGCTCCGGGAGCGGGCGCGGATCGCGCGCTCGGGGGTCCTCACCGTCGCCCTGGCGCTGACGCCGCGAGGAAAGCTCGCGGGGCGACCGAGCGTGACGGCGACGGGGGTCCTCGGTCCGCTGGATGGAGACGTGCTCCGGCGCGTGGAGCGGGGAGCGGAGCACGCCGCCCTCGACGCGATCGATCGCGGCTCGAGCCCGTCCGAGATCGAAGACCAGATCCGATTGGTCGCTCGCCGCCTCGTCTTCTCTCATACGAGCCAGAAGCCCTTCGTGATCGTGAGCCTCCTCCGCACGGACGGTGCAGGGTGACGGGCATCTCCCGCATCGACCCGGCCCGAGAGGACCTCCCGGCGTCGACGCCGCCGGCGTCCGCTCCTACCCACGATCGGATCAAGGAGCGCATCCTCGCGCGCGCCACCGACGCGGACACCGCCCTCGAGAGCCTCCTCGGCGCGACGAAGGAGCGCCCCGCCGACACCTCCCGATCCGCGGACAGCTCCGAGCTGATCCACGACTATCGGGTCGCCCTCCGCCGGCTCCGCAGCATCGTTCGCCTGCTGGACCCCGCGTTCTCGAAGAAGAAGATGCGGGCGATCGCCGATCGCATCAAGGCGGCAGCCGAGATCACGGGGGACCTCCGAGACGAGGAGGTCCTTCGCGAGACGTTGAGCGACCTGTCGGTCGAGTCGAGCGTCGCCGAGCCGCTCGGCCGCTGGATGCGAGGCCGCGCTCGACGAGAGAACGGCCAACGCGTCCGCGTGACGCGGGCCATTCGGGAGACGATCCCCGGTCAGCCCGCCTCGATCCGCGACGCGCTCGGGGACCTGCGCGCCCGGCTCGCCGCCCCGCCCAAGCGACCTTTGTCGGACATCGAGCTCGCCACGCACGGCCTCCGGCGCGCGATGGCGCGGGTGCGGGAGCGCGCTCGCGACCTCGACGCGAGGGACGCGGCCGCCATGCATCGGCTCCGGATCGCGTTCAAAAAGCTCCGCTACACCCTCGAGACGATCGAGGGCATCGTCGGTCCGACGGGGTGGGAGCCGCGGGCCGCCGCCGTCGCCGCGAAGATGCAGAAGCACCTCGGCCGGCTCCACGACCTCGACGAGGCCCTCGTGCGGATGGGGCGAGCGCGCGGCCTCGAGCACGAGCCGCGGCGCGAGGTCGTGCAGGCGCTCGAGAAAGAGCGGCACAAGGCCGGTCACAAGTGCGAGCGCGAGGCGAAGAGCGCGCTCGCCGAGCTCGACGCCATGCTCTCGTTCATGGGCGAAGCGACTTGAAGGGAGCGGCGCCTCAGTCTCGTTCGAAGAGGGCGGCGATGCCCTGACCGACGCCGATGCATGCGGTCGCGATCCCGCGCTTGTCGCCGCGCCGTCGCATCGCGTGGAGGAGCGTCCCCGCGATGCGAGCCCCCGAGCAGCCGATGGGATGCCCGAGGGCGATGGCGCCGCCGTTCACGTTCACCCGCGCCGGGTCCATCTCGAGGGCGCGCATGCAGGCGAGGGCTTGGGCCGCGAAGGCCTCGTTGAGCTCGACGAGCCCGACCTCGGCCATGGCGGTGCCGGTGCTGGCGAGCAGCTTCCGAACGGCGGGGATGGGCCCCTCGCCCATGAAGTTGGGCTCGACCCCGGCGGTGCGGGTGGCGACGACGCGGCCGAGGGGCTCGACGCCGATCTGGGCGAGCGCGGACTCGGAGGCGAGGAGCACGGCGGCGGCCCCGTCGTTGATGGGCGACGAGTTGCCGGCCGTCACCGAGCCGTTCTTCCGGAAGACGGGCTTCAGCTTGGCGAGCGCCTCCAGCGACGCGTCCTTGCGGATGCACTCGTCACGCTGGAACGCCACCGTCTCTCCCTTCGGGGCGGGGACGCCCACTGCGACGACCTCCTGATCGAAGTGCCCCTGCTCCCAGGCGGCCGCCGCGCGGCGGTGCGACTCGAGGGCGAACGCATCCTGATCCGCGCGCGAGATGCCGTGCTTCTCCGCGACGTTCTCCGCCGTCTCTCCCATCGACTGGAGCTCGAAGCGCGCCGCCATCTTCGGGTTGGGGTAGCGCCACCCGAGGGTGGTGTCGTAGACGGTTGGCGCGGTGCGATCGAAGGCGCTCGTCGCTTTGGGCATGGTGAAGGGAGCGCGCGTCATGCTCTCGACGCCGCCCGCGATCACGCACTCCGATTCTCCGCACGCGATCCGGCGGGCGGCGTCCGCGATCGCCTCCAAGCCCGAGCCGCAGAGGCGGTTCACCGTCACCGCCGGGACGTCGTAGGGCAGCCCGGAGAGGAGCACCGCCATGCGCGCGACGTTTCGGTTGTCTTCACCGGCTTGGTTGGTGGCGCCGAAGACGACCTGGTCGAGCAGCGACGTGGCCTTCGGCGCGCGGCTCACGAGGGCGCCGATGACGTGGGAGGCGAGGTCGTCGGGGCGGACGGTGGCGAGGCCGCCTCCGTAGCGCGCGATGGGCGTGCGGACGGCGTCGACGACGAAGACCCGGCGGAGCGTTCCTTTTTCCATGGGGTCGCGAATCTTACTATCCTCGCGGCGGCGTGCCCGACGACTTCGAGACCACAAGCCGCGAGCCCCTCGATCCCGCGCTCGCCGAGCGCTCGGTGCAGCGGTTCGAGGCCGCCCTGCCTGCCCCCGAGGCGGGGCTCGGCCCCGAGCTCCGCGCTCAACGGCTCGCGCTCGGGCCGATCGCGGTTCGACGGACGGCCGCGCGGGCGACGCGGCAGAGCCGCGGTCTCGGGAGGGCGATCGCGGGGTGGGGAGCGCGCGTCCGCGTCGAGGGCTCGCCGGAGCGCGAGGCCCGTGTGCACGTTTCGGGGTCGGCGAGCGGCGCTCTCGTCTGCGCGGCCCTGCTCGCTCGCGCCGAGCGCGGTCGCGGCGCCGCCCTCGCCGTCGCCGGGCGCGAAGAGCACGAGCGCCTCGATCGCGAAGCGCTCGCGCCCCTCGTCGACGCGGGAGAGATCGTGATCGAGCGCGGGGCCTCAACGGAGCGGCCCGCCCCCGCGCTCGCCCTCGTCGCGCCGTACTATTACGCGAAGGCAGACCTCGAGCGCCTCGCGTGGGAGATCGCGCTCGAGCTCGCCGCCCCGTCACCCGCGTGCGAGGGCGGGATCGCGCTGATGCTCCCGCGGGGCTGGGACCAGCGCGCGGCCCTCGAGGATCGGGCGCGACAGATTGCGCGGAAGCTCGGGGACGAGCCCTCGGCGGCGAGGCTCGAGGTCGTCACGGTCGAAGCAGGCGAGGTCGGGGAGACGCTCGCCGCCGCCGATGAAGATCCGAGATCGCGTGACGGCCGAGCGCTCTTCGTCTTCGTCTATCCGATGTGGCGCGAGCGCGTCGCGGTGGAGGCCACGCTCCTCGCCCTCGCGGGCCGGAGCCCGCTGTGCGTCGTCAACCACCGCCCCACCCTGGCGTGGCAGCTGGGGGTCGGAGGGAGCTCGCGGCGCGTCCTCGTGGACGCCGACCAGCGCCTGCGCGCCGGCACCACGCCGCGCTCGGCCAGAAGACTGGAGGGCTATGCGAAGGCCCCCTCCGTCGCGCGGGCAGCGGCCCTCGCGCTCTCGAACTGGTGGGGCCTCTGACGAAGCCCGGGGGGAGCGCGCCGGGGGTGCTGATCAGAACCCCTCCCGGCCACGGAGCTCGAAGAGCGCAGTCGCCGGGGAGGGGTCGGCGAGCGCGGAGCGCGCCGGGGGTGCTGATCAGAACGCGACGCCGAAGACGGGGACTCGAACCTCCGTCCCCTGCCCGACGCCGAACTTCGCCATCTCGTCGTTCGAGTAGAGGTTCCGCACCTGGAACGCGGGGACGCCCATGCGCAGCTCGTTGCCGGCGAGATCGAACAGCGACGTGGGGAACGGCGCGCGCGGAACGCGGCGGAAGTGCTTGCGCGCGTCGCTCTGGATCTTGATCGTCTTCGTCCCGTCCTCGGCGGGGGGCGGCTGGCCATCGGGGCCAGCAGGAGCAGGAGGCGGGGTGGACGTGTCGGTCGGCGTCGTCGTGAGCGTGGCCGGATCCTGTGACTCGGGGAAGCTCTCGCGGGTCGTCGCGTTGAGCGTCAGAACGAGGGTGGGGATCACGAGCGCGAGACCACCGGCGAGCATGTAAAGCGGCGCCTCCGCAGGAGGACCCGCTTGCTCGACCGCCCATCCGCCGATGGCGCCGCCCACCGCGCCCACGCTGCCGAACACGACGTACGGCCACCAAGGCTTGAGCCCGGCCGCACCCATCGGGATCATCACGACCTCGGCCCCGAGGAGGCCGCCACCGACGATCCCCTTCGCCGTGCCGGTGACTTGCCCCGTGTCCGCCGCCTCCTGCGCGCAGGCCTCGCCGGCATCCAGGAGGAAGCCGGCGCACGAAGCAGCGGCCACGAAAGCTCCGACAATCCAGCGGTTGCTGCTCTTGGGGCTCCTAAGCTCGTTCACCATGGTCGTCACCTGGCTCCGGTCACGTTCGACAAGTTTCGGTCGCGGCAGCGGCTCATCGTTGGATGCTGCTTATCGTGCCCGCATTCGCCGCGCTCGACGATTGCTCGCGGGTTCGCTCGCTCGAGTGGGGCGAGAATCCCTTCCCTGCCAGCATGATCGAAGGTCTTTTCACGATGCAAGTGGAGGTGCGGGTCGGAATGGAGCTGCTACGCTGAAGGTTGCCACGGCCTCGGCGCGCTCATTCGATCATCGAGCGATGACCTTGCAGCACGAGGGCGACGAGTCACGCGATTGTTGAAGCAAAAGGACGATAGCACGCCGCGCGGACCAACCTGAAGGGCGATTGCCCCGAGGGCCCCGCGGGTGATAGTTTGCGGTAATAGCGCTCGCCAAGAGCAGTTCGCAACGAGGAGCCCGGCGCGTGCGCGGGCTCCCCACGCTGAGGATCCGCGTAGCCGTCGCGCCACCCCGCCAGCACCGCGACCCCGCCAGCACCGCGGCCACGCCGCATCGAGATCGAGGACACCATGGGACGCTTCGGCATCACCGAGATTCTGATCCTCCTTGGGATCGCGCTGCTCCTCTTCGGCGGCTCGCGCATCGCGAACGTCGGCAAGGGGCTCGGCGAGGGCATCCGCAACTTCAAGAAGGGCCTCAAAGAGGGAGACGAGGGCGAGACGCCCAAGCTCACCGAGGGCTCCGAGAAGAGCACGACCGAAGCGCGGACGAGCGAGAAGGTCGCCGAGAAGACCTGACCGCCTCCCACCATAGCGCCGCCGCCTTCGACGACGACGCGCTCGAGCCCGCGTGCCGAGCGGCGATCCGCGTCTATACTCACCCGTAATGCGATGGTTGGAGCGGGTTGGGCGCGTGCTCTTCTTCTTGAGCACGATCGCACTGGCGTTCGTGCTCGCGGCGAAGTTCGGCGCGGGTAGCCTCTGGCGGGGCTTCGAGCCGGCGATCGCCGGCACCGCCCAGCAGCCGAAGACGCCCTACGACCTCACGAGGCTCGAGGCCGTCAACGAGACGCTGAAGTACATCCGGAAGAAGTACGTGGACCCGGACCGCGTGAAGCCGAAGCAGATGCTGCTGTCGGCGCTCAACTACGTCCAGCGCGACGTCGCCCAGGTCATCATCCATCAGGACGAGAGCGGCAACGAGATCTCCGTCCAAGTGGACAGCGAGTCCAAGTCGTTCCGCGTCGACAACATCCAGGGACCGTGGGACGTCGCGGCCCGGCTGCGGGAGGTCTTCGCGTTCTTGCAGAAGAACCTCGAGGGGACCGACGTCGATCTGCGCGAGCTCGAGTACGCGGCGTGCAACGGGATGCTGCACACCCTCGATCCGCACTCGTCGTTCCTCTCGCCGGAGGCGTACCGCGACATGAACGTGACGACCTCGGGCGCGTTCGGCGGCCTCGGGATCGTCATCTCCGTCCGCGATCAGCAGCTGACGGTGATGAAGCCGATGCCGAACACGCCCGCCGCGCGCGCGGGCCTCAAGCGCTTCGATCGCATCGTGAAGATCGAGAACGAGTCGACCCTCAACATGCCGCTCGACGACGCAGTGAAGCGCCTCCGCGGCGAGCCCGGCAGCAAGATCACCATCTGGGTCGTGCGCGAGGGCGAGGAGGGGTGGAAGGAGCCCAAGCCCTTCCCAATGACGCGCGAGGTGATCAAGGTCTTCTCGGTGGAGTCGAGGCAGCTCGACGGAGGGATCGGCTACATCAAGCTGAAGAACTTCCAGTCGTCGAGCCTCGACGAGGTGAACGGCGCCCTCGAGTCGTTCCGGCAGAAGGGCGCCATCAAGGGTCTCGTGCTCGATCTCCGCGGCAACCCCGGCGGCCTCCTCGATCAGGCAGTGAAGATCGCGGACCTGTTCCTCACCGAGGGCGTCATCGTGGCGACGGTGGGGGCATCGGAGGGGCGCGACGAGCGGAAGGCGGCCGCGCCCGGCACGGAGCCGGGGTACCCGATCGTGGTGCTCGTGAGCGGATCGAGCGCGAGCGCGAGCGAGATCCTCGCCGGCGCGCTGAAGAACCTCGATCGCGCGATCATCGTCGGCCAGCAGACCTTCGGGAAGGGCAGCGTGCAGCTGGTGTTTCCGGAGATCACCCCCGAGAAGGCGGCGCTCAAGCTCACCATCGCGGAGTACCTCACGCCGAAGGACATCTCGATCCAAGGCGTCGGCATCACCCCCGACATCGAGCTCGACCCGATGACGGTCGACCCGCTCGAGATGGATCTCACGGTCCAGAAGGACACGTACAAGGAGAAGGAGCTCTTCGCTTCGCTCGAGAGCCAGTACGCCGCTCCGCCCGGAAAGCCGCTCGAGGTCGTGCGCTATCAATTCACGAGCGCCGAGCGCGAGTCCTCTCGCGAGTCGGGATCGGACTCCGACGACGAGTTCCAGATGGACTTCCCGACGAAGTTCGCCCGTGAGCTCGCCGCGAACGCCCCGTTCGACAAGGCGCCGAAGGCGCAGCTCGAGGGCGAGACGGCCCTCATCGAGCGGGTGAAGAGGGAGGAGCTCACGAAGGTCTCCGCCGAGCTCGAGAAGCTCTCCATCGACTGGGTCGCCCCCGCGGAGGGCGCGAAGGTCGCGGCCGCGGAGGACCTCGAGGTGAAGGTCGACACCGGCAGCCCCGGCAACGTCGTCACCGCCGGGGAAGGGATGAGCCTCAAGGTCACGGTGAAGAATCGCGGGTCCGCCCCGGTGTATCGGCTCCGCGCCCAGACCGACAGCGAGAGCGGCTACTTCGACGGCAAGGAGCTGGTGTTCGGGAAGATCGGCCCCGGCGAGGAGCGCTCGGCGACCGTGCCGCTCGGCTGGTGCGAGATCGCCGGGCAGAAGTACGCGTCGATCCACGGCCGGCCCAAGGACGCGAAGCGCGTGTGCAAGGTGCCCATGGACGCGCCCGATCGAAGCGACGGTGTCCTCGTGAAGTTCGAGGCGGAGGGAGGCCCCCCGCCCGCGACCGCCGAGCTGCGGACGACGATCAAGTCTCTGCCGCGGCCGTCGTTCAAATACAGCTACCAGATCGTGGACGATCGGGGCGGCAACGGCGACGGTCGGGTTCAGCGCGGCGAGCGCGTGAGCGTCTACCTCACCGTCAAGAACGTGGGGGCCGGGGTCTCGCACGAGACGCTCGCCACCCTCACGAACATGAGCGGCGACGGCCTGCAGCTCCACGCCGGACGCTTCGATATCTCCAACATGAAGCCGGGCGACACGCGGCGGGTCGTCTTCTCGTTCGACGTCTCGAAGGATCTCGCCGACGCGGAGGCGGTCGTGTCGCTCGCCGTGTCCGATCGAGACCTGAGCGAGACCGCGCGGGAGAAGGTCAAGATCCCTATCGAGCCTCAGGGCTCCGTCACCCCCGCGGACGCGGCCGAGGTGGTCACCGCATCTCGCGCCGTCCTGCTCGAGGCGGCGAAGAGCGACGCGCGGAGCTTCGGGCAAATGCAGAAGGGCACCGTCGTCGCCGTGATCGGCCACGCCGGGACCTTCGAGAAGGTGCGCATCGACGGGGCGCGCTACGCGTTCGTGGCCGCGTCGGAGCTCGGCGCCGCCTCCGACAAGCCCTCGGAGACGCTCGCGTTCGAGGATCTCTACGCGCGGGCACCCCCGGAGCTGTCGCTCGACAACGTCCAGCTCTCCACCACCTCGAGCTCGTTGAAGGTCCACGGCACCGCGACGAGCGCGACGAAGATCGCGGACGTCTACGGCTTCGTGGGGAACCGCAAGTTCTTCTACCAATCGAACCGGAAGGCGGCCGACCCTGCCCGCGAGTCGTTCGACGTCGATGTCCCGCTCAAGCCCGGGGTGAACGTCATCGTCCTGTTCGCGCGCGAGTCGCCCGACTCCGTCACGCGGCGGACCATCATCGTGCGGCGCGACTCCGAGACGGGTGCGCTCTTGAAGACGCCGAAGGGCGAAGACCAAGCGGATTGGCTGGCGGCGCCGCCGTGACCGCGGGGCGCCGCCGTTACGGCGCCCATCCGTGGTCGGGTGCGTGCGATGACCGATGATCAGCCCGTACGAGATCCTCGCCTTCATGATCGTCGCGCCCATCATCTGGGTCGGGGTCGCGATCGTGCGTCGCTTCGACACCGATGGCTCGCCGGTCGAGGAGTTCGAGGCGTACTGCCTCCGAGAGCGCCCGGTCTTGTTCGCCCTTCGCCCGAGCGAGGGTGCCCCCGAGCTCGCCCGCGCGATCGAGGGCAAGCTCGGGAGGGAGGGCCGCGTCGAGCACCGCCGCGGCCGATTCCCGTGGACCCGCTACGTCCTGCGCGTTCGCATCGACGTGCTCGAGAGCTCGATCGTGATCGGTCGGATCGAGCGAGCCCACCTCCGGCGGCTTGTCGAGTCCGATCCCGATCTGGGGGAGCTCGTCGAGGGGACGCTCCGTGAGCTCGCCGTCTCGGGCTCGGGGTGGTTCCACACCGAGCTCCACGAAGGCGACGAAGCGCGGGGATTGAACCGGCGCGGCCACGGATGGGCGTGCGACGTCGATCGGGGCGCGCTGTCGAACCTCGCCCTCACCGAGACGCCGCCGAGCTGGGCCCGCGTCGCGTGAGGCCTATTGGGGGCGCAGCTTGCGATCGCCCAGCGACGACATGGCGACCGAGATGACGAAGACCAGGGCGCCGACGATGGTGATGGCGGTGCCGGCGTTGAAGACGTAGTGGAGGGTGGCCGCTCCTCCGATGCCCATGATGAGCACCCCGAGCACGACGAGGCCGATGCCGATCACCGGGTCCGGCGGCTCCTTCTTCACCTTCGCGGCGCGGCCCTTCTCTGGATCGGGTGATGGAGGGGCGGGCTCGAGGGTAGGTCCGACCTCACCGTCCGGTGCTTCGACGTCGGTCATACTCCAAGGGTAGCGCAATTAGCCCTTGGGGTTGAAGAGGTCGTCGAAGGCGGCGTCGAACTCGTCCCCCGCGCCCACCGCGACCGCCTTGGGGCCCTTGTCGTGGCCGGTTCGCCGCTCCAGACCCGCAATCCTTTCCGCCACCGAGCCTCGCGGATCCCGATACGAGGGATCGAGCCGCGCCACGAGCTGGAAGTAATAGAGCGCCTGCTCCGCGTTGCTCCGCAGCTCGTACGCATTGCCGATCTCATACGTGAGGGCGAGCTCTTGGTCGGGCGTCTTGTGGGAGACGTGGAGGCCGCGGATGAAGGCGTCGATCGCGCGGTCCAGATCGTTGTCCTGCATGTGGAGCATGCCGATCATCGACTGGCACACGCACTCTCGTGAGGGATCGCGCGAGGCGAGCTCGAACTCGTGGATGGCGTCCGAGATCAGCCCCATCTCCTTGTACGCGACGCCGAGATCGTAGTGAGTCGCCGCGTCGCCCTCGGCGATTTGAGCGGCGACGCCCGCCTTGAACTGCTCGAACACCTGCTCGACGCTGACCTGCCCCTGCGGCTGCGACGGGGACCGAGGCCCGAAGCTGTCGAGCGCGTTGTCCATCTCGTCGAGGGCGTGCGCGATGTCGTAGGCGCGGTCGACGGTGACCTCGCGGGTGTGGGCCGACGGGCGCTGCACGCTGGGCACGTGGGCGGACGGTGGCGGCGGCGCCGTCTGCCGAGCCGCTTCGGGAGGCGGAACGAAGGCGCGGCTCGTCGTCTCCTGGGCCCGCGGGGCTCGCTCCCGCGCCCCCACCTGGGCCTGGCGCGCGACCTGGATCTCTCGCTGCTTCTCGAGGAGCAGCGGATGAGTGGGGAGGCGCGCCAGCTGCTCGGCCAACATCCCTTCCGCCTCGTCGAGCATCCCGTGGGTGACGAAGAACTCGATCTCCTCCAGCGCGGACTCGTCGAGGACGCCCGGCTGCGAGGTCCGCTGGGGCGCGGGCTCGTCGAGCGCGTACGCCGGCATCCCGAAGCTCGTCTGCTCGGAGGCGAACGGGTCGTCGAGCTGGATGGGAGGGGCGGCGTGCGCGTGAAGCGGCCTCTGGGATTGGGAGAGCTGCGGTGACGATGGCGCGCGCGTCCCCGGGCGCAGTCCCGTGCGCGGCGGCTCGGCCGTGCCGGGAACGCTCGGGATGAGGTGAGGCGCGATCGGGATCTCGTCCGCCGTGAGCTCATCGAGGTCGTACGACGGCAGAGGCGCGGACGGGTCGTAGCCGGGCTTCGCGCGCGGCTCGGGCGGCGCCTCGACGATCTCGTCCTCGGGGGTCGCGACCGCGTACCCGAGGGCGCGCAGCAGATCCAACGCGGGGCGGTTGTTCGGCTCGAGGAGCAGCACCTCGTCGAGCAGCCGCGCTGCCGCATCCGGGTCCCCCTCTTCGACGAGGTGGCGCGAGAAGGACAGCATCTCGAAGATCGCGCCGTCCTGATCCCCCGACTCGATGAGGACGTCGCAGAGCCGCTCGCGGAGCTCGCGCGCCTGCGGCATCTGAAGGATGGAGCGGCGGAGGATGTTCGCCGCGACCGCGTAGTCCGAAGCGCGACGAGCCGACTCGACGCTCGCGAAGATCTCGCGAAGTCGGTTCTGGGGATCGGCGATCTCGTTGGGCGGGTACGAAGACCGCAGCGGGATCGGCGGCTCGTCCTCCGAGGCGGGCTCCTCGGGGGGCTCGCTCTCGTAATCCTCGACCACGAGGTCGGCGACGCTGATCTCCTCGACCAGCGACGGAGGCGCCTCTTCCGCTTCGAGCACGGGCGCGCTCGGCATCGGCTGGCGCGCGGCGGGAGCGATGAACGGCCCCTTGGTCGCGGTCGCGGGCGCGACGACGGGCGGACGCTCGCGCACGGCCGCAGCGGGGGCCGCGTACGCGGGCGGCTCGGAGGGCGCTCTACCGGCGGTGGGCATCGGCGGGCCGAGCTGCGGGTAGACCGACGCAGGCGTCGCCGACGGGGGCGCCACCGAGACCTTCGAGTCCGAGCGCATCAACAGCACCAGCTGTTGAACCCCTTCGTCGTTCGGGGCGCGCGACAGGAGGCTCATCACGAGCTGCTCGAACGAGCCGCGCGCGCCGGACTCGCGGGCGATGCGAGCCGCCTCCTTCAGGACGTCGACGGCCTTGCCCGGCTGCCCCAAGCCGTCGAAGGCGCGGGCGAGGAGCGCGAGGGTGTCGAGGTCGCGAGGGTTCGCCTTGAACGCGATCTGGAGCTTCTGGAGCGCGCCCATCGCGTCGTTCGGGGCGGCTCGGTCGAGGAGGATCTCCGCCGCGAGCCGGGCGAACCGAGGCTCTTGCCGGTATTGGAGGATGCGCTCGACGACGCGGAGCGCGTCGTCACGGCGGCCGATGTTGAGGAGGATCTCCGCCGCCGCCATGAACTCTTGCGTCGAGGCGTCGAAGTCGCGGACGCGGGTGTACGCGTCGGCGAGGCGCAGATGGGAGACGGGGTTGGCGGCGTCGAGGCTGACGATCTTCCGGAAGACGTCGATGGCGTCGCGGTCCCGACCCATGACTTGGAGGCGCCCCGCCATCTCCTCGTAGTAGGCGAGCGCGTCGGAGCGCAGATCGAGCTGGGTCAGGAGCTCGGCGAGCTTCGGCACCACGTGGCCGAATCGATCCTCGAGGTGGGGCGCGTGCTTCTGGACGATCTCGCGGATCTGCTTGTAGACGGCGACCGCTTTGACGCTGAAGCCCTGAATCGAGTAGTAGCTCGCGACCCGGTCGTAGATGGAGATCGCGTCCGCGAACTGCTGCATGCGGAGATAGAGGTCCCCGATCTTCAGCAGCGTCCGGACGTCGTTCGGATCATCGGCGACGACTTTTTGGTACTCGGCGATCGCTTTGTCGAAGCGCTTCTTCTCCACGAGCTTCTGAGCTTCTTGGAGTATTTTGTCGCGGTTGATCGCCACTCCGCTCCGACCTCGCGCGCGGCTCGGGGCCGTGCGCATCGACTCAAACTGATTCGACGAGAAGCGCCGGTCGCACAGGCCTGACGTGCTCCGTGCGCCCACCAGCAATTTACATCAACGAGGGCCGCTCCGGCACGCTTTTGGCTGGGCTCGATGAGCGGCGCGTGTGTGCGCAGGCGTGCTCAGGCGGCGCGGCCGATCGTCCGGATGAAGGCAAGCGATGAAGCTTCGTCTCGGCGTCGCATCCTCAGGCGCCGAAAAAGCCTTGGAACGTGCACGAAGAATAGCTCGCCGAGCGCCCGTTGCAACGTCGCCCTCCCCTCTCCGTGGGCCTCGTGGCTCGCCGAGCGGCGCGCTAGAGTGGCGTCATGACCAGCATCGCCCGAAGGGGGAGCAACACCTACCGCGCGCCGTTCGGACCGGGTGAGGCGCAGGAGATCGATGCCTCGACGTGCGCGCGCCTGCTCGACATCGCCCTCGCCCGAGGCGGCGACTACGCCGATCTCTTCTTCGAGTATCGCGCCGGGGGCGGGTTCTCCTTCGAAGAGGGCATCCTCAAGGCAGCGTCGCGCGGCGTGACGATGGGCCTCGGAGTCCGGGTCCAGAAGGGCGACGCCACCGGCTTCGCGTACACCGAGGATCTCTCCTGGGAGGCGATGAAGCGCGCGGCCGAGACCGCGTCCGTGATCGCCCGCGACGGCGGCGGATCGACGCGCGTCGAGCTTCGACCGCGCTCGGTCACCCACCGCTACGACCTCGACGTGCTGTCCATCGATCGACCCGGGGCCGAGAAGCGCGACCTGCTCGAGCGGGCGAGCCGCGCCGCCCTCGAGTCGGATCCTTCGATCGTGAAGGCGGAGGCGAGCTTCTCGGAGGAGCTGCGAGAGATCCTGATCGCCACGAGCGACGGGGTCATGACGTCGGACGTCCAGCCCCTCCTCCGCATGGGGGTCCGCGCGATCGCGGAGAAGGGCGGCAAGCGACAGGAAGGATCGAGCGGAGGCGGCGGGCGGATGACCCTCGCCTATTTCGACGAGAAGTCTCCCGAGCACCACGGGCGCGAAGCGGCTCGACAAGCGCTCGTGATGTTGGACGCCCGCGAAGCCCCCGCCGGCGAGATGAACGTCGTGCTCGCCCCGGGGGACAGCGGCATCCTCCTCCACGAGGCGGTGGGGCACGGCCTGGAGGCGGACTTCAACCGCAAAGGGACGAGCAACTACTCGGGGCAGATCGGCAACGACGTCGCGAGCGGGCTCTGCACCGTCGTCGACGACGCGTCGCTGCTCATGACCCGCGGCACCATCAACGTCGACGACGAGGGGATGGAGCCGGGGCGGAGCGTCCTCATCGAGAACGGCAAGCTCGTGGGATACATGCACGACCGGCTCTCCGCCCGGCACTTCAAGCTCACGCCCACCGGCAACGGCCGGCGCGAGAGCTTCGCGGCGGTCCCGCTGCCGCGCATGACGAACACGATCCTCCTCGGCGGACAGGACGATCCGGAGGAGATCGTGAAGAGCGTCAAGCGCGGCGTCTTCGCCAAGAAGTTCGGCGGCGGCCAGGTCGACATCTCGAACGGCGACTTCGTGTTCTCGCTGACCGAGAGCTACCTGATCGAGGACGGCGTCGTGACGGCGCCGCTCAAGGGGGTGAACCTGATCGGGAACGGACCCGACGTCCTCCGCAAGGTGACGATGCTCGGGAACGACCTCGGCGTCAGCGACGGCATCTGGACCTGTGGCAAAGACGGCCAGAGCGTGCCCGTCGGCGTGGGTTGCCCCACCATCAAGATCGACCGAATCACCGTGGGCGGGACGAAGATCGGCTGAGGCCTCCGCCTCGCGTTTCTGCATCGACCCGGCGGAGGCTCGGGTCTAAACGGGTGCGATGGGTCGACCGAGCTTCATCGGCGTCGTCGGGCACGCGCCCGACTTCGCGCGAGAGGACGGCGCGGCGTTCGTCCTCCGCCAGCTCGGCGCCGAGGTCCGCGCGATCGACCTCTGGGACGATCCATCGATGATGTTCCTCCGCGACGACGAGACAGCGCGCGCCGTCGTCGTCGAGGCGGGCGCGCGCCCCGACATCGGCGCCCTCGTGCTGCGCCGTCTTCGGCGCGAGCCGCGGCTGGGAGGGGTCGGCGCCATCCTCGCCGTGCACTGCGAGCAGGTGGCCCGCCTCGATCCTTCGACCGGCTTCGACGACTTCGTCGTCGCCCCTGTCCTTCCGGCCGAGCTCTACGCCCGGGTCCGCGCGCTCGAGTGGCGGCGCAGCGAGTTCACCACCGAGGAGCGGGTGAAGGTCGGAGGGCTCGTGATCGACCGAGCGGCCCGGGAGGTCTCGCGCGGCGGAGAGATCATCGGACTCACGGCGCGGGAGTTCGATCTGCTCGCCTACCTCGCCGATCAGCGCGGGAAGGTCGTCTCGAGGAGCGAGCTCCTCGAGAAGGTCTGGGGGCAGACCTACGAGGGCGGCCCGCGCACGATCGACATTCACGTGCGGCGCCTCCGCGCCAAGCTCGGGACCGATCTCGATCTCGTGACCTTTCGCCGGAGCGGCTACCGCCTCGGAGCCCCCGGCGCGAGCGACGCCGCTCCCGACAGTGAAGGAGAGGACGCATGACGCTCCCGTTGCTCGCCATCTCTCTCGGCTGCCCGGCCGGGATCGGCCCCGAGGTCGCGGTCGCGGGGGCGCTCACGCTCTCCGGCGCGCGCGCGCTCCTCGTCGGTGACCCCGGCGTCGTCGAGCGAGCGGCGTCGACGTTGGGCGCCGATCGTCCCATCGCGCTCGTCTCCACGCGATCCGAGCTGGCGCGAGCGCCGCGCGGATCGCTGGCGGTGCTCTCGCGCAGCGCTCGCCTCGCCGAGCCGACGCCGTTCGGAGTGCCCGACGCCGAGGCAGGGCGAGCCCAGCTCGCCTGGATCGATCAAGCGACGGAGCTCGTGACCTCGGGAGAGGCCGACGCCCTCGTCACCGGGCCGGTCTCGAAGCACGCCATCGCGACGAGCGGCGCGCGGCGCGCGGCGTCGTTCCTCGGTCACACCGAGCACCTCGCGCGGAGGCTCGCCGCGAAGGAGGTCGTGATGGCGTTCTACTCGGAGCGGCTCACCACCGCGCTCGTCACGACCCACCTCTCCCTCGCCTCGGTGCCGAGGGCGATCGACCGCCGCGCCGTCGCGATCGCCACCTATTGGCTCGCGCGCCTCCTTCGAGCGACAGGGAAGCCGCGGCCCAGCGTGGCGATCTGCGCCCTGAACCCGCACGCGGGAGAAGGAGGGCTCCTCGGCGACGAGGAGAGCCGCGTCATCAGCCCCGGGATCTCCCTCGCCCGCGCCCGGCTGAAGCGCGAGTCGCTGGCGGCCGAGCTCGTCGGCCCCCTGGGCGCGGAGACCGCGTTCCGAAAGGGGGCCTCCGGGCTGTTCGACGGCGTCGTCGCGATGTACCACGACCAGGCGACCATCCCGATGAAGCTCCTCTCTTTCGGGGACGCGGTGAACGTCACCCTCGGCCTGCCGATCGTGCGGACGAGCGTCGATCACGGCACCGGCTACGACATCGCGGGCACGGGCAAAGCCGACCCGGCCGGGATGCGCGAGGCCCTCGACCTCGCCGCGCTCCTCGTCCGGAGGGGCGGGCTGCCGGCGAAGCGCCCTACTTCAAGCGCGAGTCGATCCAGATCGTGACCGGCCCGTCGTTGTCGACGACGACGCGCATGTCCGCTCCGAAACGCCCCGTGGCGACGCTCGCCCCTCGCTCTCGCAGCCGCGCGACGAGGCGCTCGACCATCGGCGCCGCCTCGCCGGGAGCCATCGCGGCCGTGAAGCTCGGACGGTTGCCTCGGCTCACGTCCCCGAGCAGGGTGAACTGCGAGACGACGAGGATGCCTCCCCCGACCGCATCCACCGCCCGGCTCATCTTCCCTTCGTCGTCGACGAACACCCTCAGCTCGTGGATCTTGCGGGCCACGAGCTCGAGGTCTCTCTCTTCATCACCCGCCTGGGCCCCCACGAACGCGACGAGCCCGCGACCGACCTCGCCCACCACCTCACCGCCGACCTCCACCCGCGCCGCGTGCACGCGCTGAACGACGGCCCTCATCGCAGCGTCTTCTTCAGCTTCGCGAGGAGAGCGAAATACTCGCTGCGCGAGTAGGGCTCGTTCAAGACGTGAAAATCCTTGCCGACGAGGCCGACGCAGCCGAAGCAGTAGGTGCAGGAGGTGCAATCGAAGCACCGAACGAGGTAGCTCGACTGCGAGCACCGCTCGGAGCTCTCACAGTGGTTGCAGGCGAACAGATCCTTCGAGGCCCGGCAGTGGTTCGAGCCGACGCAGCGCTCCGCGTCCACGCAGTAGTGGCACCTCAGGAGCGCCTTCGACCGGCTGCAGAAGGTGGACTCGACGCACCGCTCGCAGGCAGTGCACGCGACGCACGCGGTGTTCTCGTGGCTCGCGGCGGCGCTCGCCACGAGCGCCCGAAAGCGCGACTCGAACTCGGTGGGATCCACGGGCCGAGACTCGATGAGCGGCGCCGCTCACGTCAAGCGGATCAGGACCCACCCGCGACCGAGCTCGAAGAGCGCAGTCGCCTGGGAGGGTCGCCGAGCGCGATCAGACAGCCGCCTCGCGAGGGGCCTTCGTCCGGCGGCGGAGATCGGCGGCGGCGGCGCGCGTCTCCGCCTCGTCCGCGAGCTCCTCGAGCCGGCGCAGGCGAGAGTCGAGCACGGTGAACCGCTTGGGCGGCTCGTCCTCCAAAATCGCGCCGAGGCGAGCGATCGCGGCTCGAACGTGGGTCTCGTCGGAGTGCTCAAGCAGCTGGAGGTGGACGAGCTGGTCCTCTTCGGGCAACGCGAAGCCCTCCTTGAAGAGCTCGTTCGCGGCCCGCGTGATCGCCGGCCGGCCCTCCGCGAGCCGCAGCTTTCCGAGCAACCGCTCGCGCTCCGCCTCGCGCTCGTCCTTGGTGTGGCTCACCGGCGCGACGATGCGCCCGGAGCGAGCCGGGGTCGGCGAGCGGGGCTCGGAGGGGGGCGGGCTAGGAGCCTCGTCGCGCGACGCGGCGGCGGGACGGGAAGGGCGGCGCACGCCGACGACCTCGGGGTTGTGCCAAACCTTGGCCGGCTCGTGGCGAGCCCTGCGGGTCTTTTTCGACATGTTGCCTCGAAGCGGCCTGCCGCCTTCGCGAGCCCCCAGCGGTGAGCGTGAGCCGCGCGCTCCGGCGGCCACGCGTGGATCATACGACCTCGATCGCGACGTCCGCCAGGCCTCAACGACCGAAGAACCGCGCGATCGACTCCACGACGTGCCCGATCTCGGCCTCGGTCAGCCCCGGGAACATCGGCAGCGCGAGGATCTCCCTCGCCGCCCGCTCCGCGACGGGGAGGCGCCGTCTCGGTAGGTGGGCGAAGCAAGGCGCGTGATGGAGCGGCTCCGGATAGTAGATCTCGGTGCCGATCGAGGCCGCGGAGAGATGGGCGCGGAGCTCGTCGCGCCGCGCGCTCCGGATGCAGTACTGATGGTCTGGCCGCGGGCCGCGACACGCGCCGGGGAGCTCGATGGGGGCCTCGGGAGCGCCGGCGAGATCCTTCGCCGCGAACATCTCGTCGTAGAGGCGGCCGTTGGCGCGCCGGGCCGCGCACGCCTCATCGAAGCCCTCGAGCTTCACGTCGAGGAGCGCGGCCTGGAGCGCGTCGATGCGGAAGTTCCCTCCGACCATCACGTGGTGGTACTTCGGGCGCGCGCCTTGGGAGCGGAGGACGCGCAGGCGCTCTGCGAGGTCCGGCGACGACGTCGCGACCAGCCCGGCGTCGCCGAGCGCGCCGAGGTTCTTGGTCGGGAAGAAGGAGAAGCACGCGGCCCGCGCCCGCGTCCCTACCCCCTCCACGCCGAACGCCTGCGCCGCGTCCTCCACGATCGGGATGTCGGTGCCATCCAAGCCCCGCGCGAGGCCGTCATAGTCCGCGAGCGCGCCGAAGAGATCGACCGCGATCACGGCCCGCGTGCGATCGCCGAGCCCGCCCTTCACCGACGCGGGATCGACGTTCAGGCAGCGCGGGCACACGTCCGCGAACACCGGCGTCGCCCCCACGCGCGCCACCGCGCCCGCGGTCGCGAAGAAGGTGAACGCGGGCACGATCACCTCGTCCCCCGGGCCGACGCCGAGCGCCATCAACGTCGCGAGGAGCGCGTCCGTCCCCGAGCTCATCCCGACTGCATGGGCGAGCCCCAGCCGCTCGGCGCAGCGTCGCTCGAACCTCGCCACCTCGTCACCGAGCACGTAGCTGCCGCTCTCGAGGACCCGCACGAACGCCCGCGTGAGCGCTTCGTCTTGGGCCTCGCCGTGGCGGCGAAGGTTCATGAAGGGCACGCGCATCCGTCCGTCACCCCGACCGAGACCGGCCGCCCAGCGCCGCCGAGAGGGGCGCGTCCTCGTCGATGTCGAGGCACGACAGCGCGCCGTCGCGGAGCTGGTATCGGAGGCCCGAAGAGGGACAGACGAAGCGCCCCGGCTCGCGCTCGGCGAGCGGCTCCCCGTGACGACCCGCAAATCCCACCGCGCGAGCAGGCACCCCGACGACGAGGGCGTAATCCGGCACGTCCTCGGTCACGACCGCGCCCGCGCCGACGAAGGCGTAGCGTCCGATCGTGACCCCGCACACCACCGTCGCGTTCGCTCCGATCGTCGCCCCTCGACGGACGAGCGTCGGCGTCGTGGCCGCGCGTCGGTCGATCTCCGCCCTCGGGTTCTTCACGTTCGTGAACACGCATGACGGGCCGCAGAACACGTCGTCCTCGAGCGTCACGCCATCGTAGATCGAGACGTTGTTCTGGATCCGAACGCGGGCCCCGAGCACGGCCTTGGAGGCGATGAAGACGTTCTGTCCGAGCACGCACTCCGGTCCGATCCGCGCGCCGGCCGAGACGTGACAGAAGTGCCAGATCGAAGCTCCCGCGCCGATCTCGCACGGCTCGTCGACGACGGCGGTGGGGTGAACCCTGACGTCAACGAGCGGCATAGGCTTCCGCCGCGAGCGCGGCTCGCCGCGGCAGCGCGATGCTCTCCCCGCCTCGCAGCGATCGCTCCGCCGCGTCGAGGACGGTGACGACGTCGAGGGCGCTGGTCGCGTCGGTGAGCGGGCGCGAGCGAGTCTTGCAAGCGCGCAAGAAGTCCGAGCACTCCTCCCGCAGAGGCTCTGCGGAGGGGAGCTGCACCGTCACCGAGCCGCCCGCCTCGAGGACGATCTCGCCGTGCTTCGCGTGCGCCTTCGCGTCGTAGAGGATCAGCGTCCCCGCGATCTCGTCGACGACGGCGGTGCGCTCCGAGCCGACGACGGTCAGGCTCCTTCGCTTCGCGGGGCTCAGCCACGAGGCGAGGAGCATCGCACCCGCCCCACCCTCGAAGTCGAGCGCGATCGACGCGACGTCCGCGACCCGCTGCGAAAGGGGGGACCAACCGCTCGCGCTGATCCGCGTCGGGAGTGAGCCGAACAGCCGGAGGAGGACGGCGATGTCGTGCGGCGCGAACGACCACAGGACATCCTCGTCGCGGCGGACGCGCCCGAACGCCGACCGCTCCGCGTGGACGAACCGGATGGAGCCGAGCGCCCCCTCCGCGACGAGGGACCGAACCCGCTGCACGCCCGGCTGATACTCGGCGACGTGCCCCACCGAGAGGACTCTGCCGCGGCGAGCCGCGAGCGACACGATGCGCTCTGCGTCTTCGAGCCGGAGCGCGAGCGGCTTCTCACAAAGCACGTCCTTGTGGGAGGCGAGCGCGGCCTCCACGAGGCGCACGTGGGTGGCGGCGGGCGAGGCCACCGCGACCGCGTCGATCGAGGCATCGGCCAGGAGCTCGAGAGGGTCCTCGAAGGTCCGCGCGCCCGGCGCGATCGACGCCGCCTCGGCGCGCGCGGCGGGGGACGGGTCGGCGACGGCGACGAGCGCGCCGAGATCGCGGAACGTCCGCACGAGGTTCTTGCCCCATCGGCCGCAACCGACGACCGCTACGCGCGACATCCGGCCATTTAGCACCAGCTCTCGACGCGCGGATCGGGAACTTGCGGCCGTCCCGAGCCCTCTCGGTCCGCTTGTCGCCGAGGAGGCCTCGGGGTACCCGTGATCGTGCGCCGCTCGTGCGCGCGTCGTCGAACACCGCATGAAGCCCGTCGCCAAGGCCTCCTTCACGAACGACGACCTGTCCAAGCTCTTGCTCGAGCTGCCGGCGCTACCGTACCTCCCCCTCCGGAGAGAGCTCTACACCCCGGACGAGCTCAATCGCGGCTTCGACGGGACGCTCGAATCGACCGCCGACCACGCGATCTTCCGGCACTTCACGCGCAATGGCCGGTTCGCCCCGACCCTCGGAGAGGCCCTCGCCCAGCGGCTCCACGACTGGTCCATCGACGAGGCCCTCCGCGCCTTCATTCGCGAGCGGCAGATGTCCATCGTCGCGATCATGGGAGGGCACTCGCAGAAGCGAGGGACGAGCGAGTATCGAGAGGTCGCCCTCCTCGCATATCAACTGACGAGGCGAGGTCACCTGATCGCGACCGGGGGTGGGCCCGGCATCATGGAGGCCGCGAACCTGGGAGCGTTCCTCGCGAGCTCTCCCGAGTTGGAGGCGGTGGACGAGGCCATCGCGATGCTGTCCCCGTTTCCCCACTTCTTGGAGCCCGAGTATTACGCGGCCGCCAACCGGGTGCGGGAGAGGTTCGGCCCCGGCAGCGCGTCGCTCGCCATTCCAACTTGGTTTTATGGCCATGAGCCGACGAGCGCGTTCGGCACCCACGTGGCGAAGTATTTCTCCAATGGCCTCCGCGAGGACACCCTCCTCGCCATTGCCTGGGGAGGCGTCGTGTACGCGCCGGGCAAGGCCGGCACGTGGCAGGAGATCTTCATGGATCTCGCGCAGAACTACTACGCGACCTATCCCGTATTGAGCCCGATGGTGTTCCTCGGTCGCGAGCATTACGAGCGGGACACTCAGATCGCGCCGCTCGTCGCGCGATTGACCCGCCACTCCCGGTTTGCCGAGAAGCTCTCACGGCTGTTCTTGGTCGCCGACACGGCGGAGGAGATCCTCGCCTTCCTCGCCGCCACCCCTCCCGAGTCACCCGACATGACGATCTCGGCGGCGGCGCGACTCTCGGGCCTGCCGCCCCGACTCGGGCCGGAAGAACCCCCCCGCTGACGTCGCACGATGCGACCGGCGAAAAGGGTGCGGGCGCATCCACGACGTCGTCACAGGCGCGCGCGACCGGGCGACGATGCTGCCATGAAGCTCTCCATTGCTCTCGTGGTCGTCGCGGCGGGGCTCGAGATCGCTTGCGGAGACAGCACCTCCGCGAACGGCGGCGGCGGCGAGGGCGGCAGCGGCGCGAGCGGAGCGGCGGGCGCCGGGACCCAAGGAGGCGCGGAGGCCGGCGGCGGCGGACAAGGCGGCGACGGACAAGGCGGCGACGGACAAGGCGGGGCGGAGAGCTGCATCGGCTCGTCGCTCCTCGCCTCGCTCGGTCGCGAAGGCTTGATGGTCGGGGTGAGCACCACCGACGAGATCGCGGGCTCGGCGCCGTTCGACGTGCGCTATCTCTACATCTCGGGAGGGATCCCGGACGGGGCCGGGCCGTGCGGGTCGTGCGCGGCGGGATGCACCTCCGGCGGCACCTCTTGCGACAATCAAAACGGCTGCGCGTGGTGGGGCTGCTGGCAATACGATCAAGATCCGCCCGGCGCTTATGTTCGCGGCTTCGTCGCGGCCGCCGCCGCCGATCAGCAGATCCCCATGTTCACGTACTACATGGCGCTTCAGGCGAGCGGCGTGGGCGAGGGCGGCGCCGAGGTCGACGTGATGAACGACGTGACGTTCCTCTCCCGATACCTCGCCGACTATCGATTCCTTCTCCAGAACATCGGAGACGCGCCCGCCATCGTCCACATCGAGCCCGACTTCTGGGGATATGCAGAGCAGAAGAGCGGAGACCCTCACGCCCTGCCCGCCGCCGTCCCCGCCGCCAATCCGACGGATTGTGGAGGAGAGGAAGCGTCCATCGCCGGGCTCGGTCGCTGCATGATCGCGATGGGACACGCTTATGCGCCCCAGGCGGCGATTGCACTGCACGGCTCCGGCTGGGCGACGGCGATCGACGTATTGGGCAACACCGACGGATCGTTCGACGTGCCGGGCGAGGCGGCGAAGCTCGGAGCGTTCCTCGCCGAGTGCGGCCCCGACGCGGATCTCGTCGTCGTCGACGCCGCCGACCGCGACGCAGAGTACTATGAGTCCATCGGCCAGGACCGGTGGTGGGACGACACCAACGCGACGCTTCCGAACTTCCACCAGGCCTTCGCTTGGGCGCAGGCCCTCTCCGAGACGCTGGGCAAAGCCCATCTTTGGTGGCAAGTGCCGGTCGGCAACATGTCGCTGTCGGGCGGTACGGACCACTATCGTGACAATCGGCTCGACTATTTCTTCGCCCATTGGGCGGAAGTGGCGACCGCGCATGGGGTCGGAGCCGCGTTCGGCGCGGGAGCAGGCGGGATGACCACCCCTGAGACCGATGGGGGCAACCTCGTCGCCAAGACGATCGCCTATCGCAGCGGGGGCGGGCAGCCCCTGTGCCCCTGACGGGCGGCCAGGCGCACGCACAAAAAGCGAACGGCGCATCCCGCGAGCGAGGTGCGCCGTTCAATCCCCATGTACGACCGGGGCGAGCCCTGGGGGAGACCCGCCGCCGTCTGGAGGTGTCGTGATCGTGCTCGTTCAACCGTCGCGGACGACGGCTATTCCGAGCCCGCATCGGCATCAGAAAAAAACCGCGGGCTCGGCTCACCCCTTCGCTCAGAACGTCACGCAGCTCCAGGTGCTCGAGGCTTCGTTGTAGAAAAGCGCCTCACAAGCGACGCCGACCTGACCGCTCGCGCCGACGAACTGTTGGCCGGTGTTGGGGTCGGTGAAGGAGCCGCCACCCCCTCCCGCGCCGGGGGAGCCCACCGTGCTGGACGCCTTCGTGCTCGGGTCCACGTCGACGACCGAGTTGCTCGTGGCCGCCACCAGCGCCGACGGGCCACCGGCGCCGCCGCCCCCGAGGCCGCCCATCCCGCCTTTGCCGCCGAAGCCGCCTTGGCAGCCGTTGTTGGGGCTGAGGCCGTTGCCCCCCGCCCCTCCTTGGCCGCCCGGTTGACCAATCGCGCCAGCGCCGCCCGTCCCTCCGCGGTTGCCGTGGAGCGCCGAGGTGACGACGTGGACCTCGCCGTTGGTCACGAGGATGGCGAAGCTCGCGCCGCCACCACCGCCGCCCGCTCCGCCCTCGCCACCGCAGCCGCCCGCGCCGCCGCCGCCGCCGGTGTTGTTCACCCTCGCCCCGCCGCCTCCGCCGCCTCCTCCGACGGAGCCGCGCCCGGCCACAGGCGGAGCGATGGCCGCCGTGTAGTCGGTGCCGGTGAGCTTGCCGCCGAATTGCCCGGGCATCCCCGCCTGTCCAAGGCCGCCGTTCTGGCCACTCAAACTGGACACTTGGGCGCATCCCGCCGCGGCCGTCCACGTGCCACCTGGTCCGCCCGCGCCCAACACGGGCTTTCCATCCTGCCCCGTCGAGTTGTTCGTCGCGCTGCACGCCCCCCCGTTCCCGCCGTCGGTGGGGAGGTTGCTGCCATCCGGTGCCAAGCAGAGGTTCTGCCCGCCGAGGGGCGCGGCCTGACAATTGGAGGTCGCCGACGAGCCCGTTTGGCCCGAGGCGGCCGGGACCCCATTGGCCTCCGCCGGCGCCCCCTCCCCCGCGTTGGGGGCATCGATTTGAACCCCTTTGATCCGGACGATGGCGCCCTGAATGGCCAAGCCAATCGCGTTCGGCCGGGAGGCGTTGTTGGGGACAGGCCCTCCGGATTGAATCACCACGTCCTCGATCCGGATCGTGCCGCCCGAGCCATTGACCGTCACCGCCGCGCTGCCCGGATCCCCAGCGATGGTGGGCCGCTTCGTGGGGTCGCGCTGCCAGCTTCCGCATAGCAGCCCGCCGAACATGGAGGAGCCGTCCGCGAGACGAACCGAGCCCGTGAATATCTGGGTGCCACAGACATAGATGTTCTTGCCCGCCGTCACCATTTCACCGGCGGTGACGATGCTCCCCATCGGGTCGCTCTGTCCGCCGGTGCCGGTGCCGGCCGATTGGACGAAGATGCCGCAATCGGGACCGATGGACTCGCCATCCCCGAGCTTGGAGGGATCGCACTCGACAGAGACGACCCCGCCGCCCTCACCACCCCCGCCCGTCGTCGGAGCGCCCCCCGCCCCGCCGCCGCCGGACGCTGCTCCGCCCGCTCCAGACGCGCCGGCTCCGTTCCCGCCGGCTCCGCTGCCGCCCTGGGAGGAGCCGCCCGTGCCCTCCCCCAGATTGCCCTCGTTAATTCCGAAGATGAGATTGCAGCCGGCGAAGCCCGGCGCGAGCGAGAACAGGACGAGCGCGAGCCCGGTGCGGTTCATGACAGCTCCTCTAAGCAGTTCATCGTGTCACCAATGCATCAGAACGCGGCGGTGACGCTGACATATCCGGGCGCGATACCGACCTTGACGTCCTCGCTCGGGGCGACTGCGAACATGACAATCCCGCCCGCCGCGAGCACCCCGCCTGCGATCACCAATCCCGTCGAGACGTTCCCGAACAACACCGCGTCGCTGCGCTTGTCCACCCCTTCCGACGTGGGGCAAGCGTTCGACACGGGATCGCAGCCGTCCTTCTCGTTGCTGTCGTCATAGAGCCCCTTCGCCTTCACGCCGAGGCCGATGCCGATCGCGGCCCCCACGACGCCGGTGATGCCGATCCCCAAGCCGGCGATGCGGAGGGGGCTGAAGAAGTTCTTCTCCGTCTTGCCCTTCCCGCCCGCGGGAGGGACGACCTGCACGTCGCCTTTGGGTCCGGTCGTCACCGTGCCCGACTGGCCCTCCGGCCCGAGCTCGATTCGGACCGTGATCCGCTCCCCGTCATTGACCGAGAAGCGCTTCTCCCAGTTCGCGCGGTTGGTGGCGGACGTCAGGAGGACGTGCTCGCCCCGATCGACGGGGACGGGAGCTCCCAGCTCGGCGCCGACGACGTCCGCGTTGTCCTTCTTCAAGGTGAAGCCGGGCGCCTGCTTCACCGCGTCGGGGACCTCGATGACGAGATAGGCGAGCCGCGGCTTGAGGGCCTCTTTGCGCTCGCGCGCCTTTTGGACGCGCTCGGGCTGGTTTTGCCTCAGCGCGGCGCCCTCCGTCGCGACGTACATGCCGTACGCGCTCGCGAGGCGGCCCGAGGCCTCATAGCATTCGGCGAGCGCGAGCTTGGCCCCGACCCCGTCAGGGATGAGATCGACGACGCGCTCGTAGAGCGGGCACGCCGTCGCGTAGTTCTTCTGCTCCATCGCGGCGTTCGCCTGGTCGAAGAGGGAGGCCGCCGTCGCCGCCTTTTGGGGATCGCCTTGCGCGCTCGCCGTTCGGGGAAGGGCGCACGTCGCCGCCGCGAGCGCGAGACATGCCGCCGTCCAGAGGGTGCGGCGGCGCGCGCCGCGGCTACGGGAAGAGTCGTTGCAAGCGATCATCGGATTCGAGCCTCCAGCCCATTCTAGGAAAGCGCCACTCGTTTCGAGCTGCCAGTTCGGTGGTGGCCGGCGATCCTCCGCCCCCCACGCCGAGCGCGATCAGTCGCAGCGAGCGACGTTGATGTCGTCGATGTACCAGCCGCGCTCCCAACCTTGCCCTCCATCCACCGTGTCGTAGGCGAGCTCGAAGATCCCGATTTGACCGACGAGCTCTTCGGGCACGGTCAAGCTCACCTCGTCCCAATCCGTCACTGCTCGATTGGTGCCGCTCATGGGCGTCCAATCCGCGCAGAACGGGGGCACGGGGGTGAGCGACGTGTTGGAGCAGTCCGCGAGCACCGTCCAGCTCGAGCCCCCGTCGATCGATACGCGAACGCGCTTGTTGTCGCGACCGAGCTGTCCGCCGCGGTCTTGGTGCCAGGATCGGAACGTGAGCTCCGCGGGGATGAGGCTCTGCGACGTTGTTACGGCGCCCTGGGAGTGTTCGTTCCCGGGCGGAGCCGACTCGACGCGCGAGCCGTCGGTGCCGAGCACGTGCTCCAGCACGTACTGCGAATAGTCGGGGAAGAATTGGGGGGAAGCGTCGGTCGAGTTTGGCGGGACGTGGTTCGTGAGGTGCCAGTCGGGCCCGACCGTCCAGCCCTTGGCCGGGAGATCGTCGTCCGAATCCATCCCCTGAAGATGAGCGAAGGTCTGGAGCGGCTTGCAGTCGAGGCATTCACCGAGCGCGCACCCGGCGCAGGCCCCTGCCCCCGCCGGACAGGTGTCGCACGCGACCGCCTCGAGCGCGTCCCAGCCCGGATTGCACAGGCCGAACGCGTCACATGAGTCGGCGCCGGAGCACACCCCTTCGCCATCGGCGGTGCACGCCTCCCCCAGCGCTTGCGGGACGAGCTTGCACTCGAGCGACACCGTGTCGCACGTCGCCGTCGCGCAGGTGTTCTCGAGGTAGCCGCACGAGTCGTCGCCGCTGCAAGCGCACTCCGTCGCGAACTCGAGCCGGTCGATGAACCAACCCTGCTCGGATCCAACGAGATAGTCTTGTGAGAAATAGGTGAACCGGACGATGCCGACCTGGCCTTGATACTGGGCGGGCACGGGGATCTGAATGTAGTCCCAGGCGTCGACGGCGCGTCCGGACACGCTGTTGCAAAACGCGTAGGGCAGCGGCTGGCTGAAGTCCTCCGGACAAATGGCGAGGATGTCGAATGTCTGCCCACCATCGACGGATATCGACACCGACTTCGAGTCGAACTGGAAGCCTTCGTCGGCGTTCCAGGAGTAGAAGTTCAGCGAGGCGGGGACGATGAACGGCGGCGTGTCCGCCTGAGACGTCTCGATCTCTGCGCCCGGATAGGGGTGCTCGCGGTTCCCGTCCGTCCCGAACACGGGAGCGAGGAACGGCTGACCGGCGGTGCCGATCAGGGTGAGATCTTGGAAATTGGATGTCGGGGGCGTGCTCTCGTGGACGCCCCAACTGCCATTGACCTTCCACCCGGAAATGGCGAACTGGCTCGCGAAGGTCTTCGTCAATGCGCGCGTCGTGCAGTCGCCGCAGACGCCCGCGAAGCAATGGTCGCAGGAGCCGGGCCCGGCCGGACAGTCTCCGCAATACGTCCCATCGGGCTTCAAGAGCGCCTGACAGTGCCCGGCGCCGTCGCACGCGTCCTGTTCGTCGCAGTCGCCATCGGGGGCGCCGCCGCATGGTGTCTGGGCGGGGCGGGGGGCCGCCTCGCAGGCGTGCGCTTCATTGCAGTGGCCGACGACACAAGCACCGTCGAGCTCCGAACAGTCGTCGTCGGTCTGACAGCCTCCTCCGCCCTGCCCTCCTCCTCCTGATGTCGGAGCGCCCCCCGAAGAGGGCTCTCCCCCGGTGCCGCCGCTTCCGAGGATGATGTCGTCGGGGGCGTTCAAGAGGGAGCACCCGGCGCCGAGCGCGAGCGCGATCGCCATCGTCACGACGGAGAGCGAGCGGGGACGCCAAGCGGAAGTCATCGCCCCGAATGTATCCCAAGCAGGCGACGCCCCGGAAGCACGGTCCTTTGGCGCCCTCGGTTTGCCGGGGCTTTCGCCGCGGGAGCCGTGCTACATCAGCATCACGAGAGGAACGTTGGGATTCGAGCCGAAGCCGCCGACCGTTACGCGACCGACGCGCCTCGCGACGAAGACGATCGCGACATACCCTCACCTCGTCCTGCACGAGCACCGAATCGTGGACGCGACTCCGGAGCCCTCGCCGCCGGGCCCCCCTCGCACGGTGGTGACGCTCGCTCTGACGGACTGGTGTGTCGCCGCCGCCCGCAGCGAGGACGGGCGCTGGGTGTTCGTGGAGCAGCACCGCCACGGGGTCGACGCGACCACGCTCGAGCCCGCGGGCGGGATCATCGACCCCGGGGAGGATCCCGCGACGGCGGCCGCGCGCGAGCTCTTGGAGGAGACGGGGTACGCGGGCGGCTCGCTCGCGCCGCTCGGGTGGGTCCACCCCAACCCGGCCCTCTCGTCCAACAAAGCCCATCTCTACTTCGCGTCGGAGGTGCGGCCGCTGGCGGAGCCCGCTTGCACCGCCGCGGAGACGACGCGCGTCGTGCTCCTCGACGACCGCGACGTGCGCGCGGCCCTCGAAGACGGGCGGATCACCCACGCCCTCGGCGTGGTCGCGGTGATGCGGGCGCTCGAGATGGCGGCGGGCCGGAGGGCGCGTCCGTGAAGCCGAAGCGACCGGCGGCCCCGGCGACGGAGGCGCTCTCCACGCGGCCATTCGAGGCATTGCGAGCGAAGGGCGCCCCCGCTTCCAAGAAGGCGAAGCGCGATCCCAAGGCGCCCCCTCCCATCGTCCCGCCGCGCGCCTCGCGCCCGGAGCCGAGCTTCGAGACGCACATGCGGGGGGTGCAGCGGCTGCCCCGAGAGAAGCCGGTCCGCGTCCCCGCGACCGACAACGCCGCCGATATCGGCCGCGAGCGGCGAAGGACGGTGGGAAAGAGCCAAGAGGAGATCGAGCACGAGCAGGCGGCGGAGGAGCTCGCCGCCCTCGTCGAAGATGGAGCTCGCTTCGAGGTGCTGGACGACGGCAGCTCTGTCGAGGGCCGGCGCATCGACGTCGATCCTCGAGAGATCGGGCGGCTTCGACGGGGGAGGTACCCCGTCGACGGCAAGCTCGACCTCCACGGGCACGACGCGGGCGGGGCGAAGCTGGCGCTCGAGCGGTTCCTCGAGCGGCGCCGCGCGCAGGGCGATCGGGCGGTGCTCGTGGTGCATGGGAAAGGGGTCCACTCCCCTCGCGGCGCTCCCGTGCTCCGGGGCGAGGTTGGCGCGTGGCTCAGCCAAGGACACGCGGCGCGGCACGTGCTCGCGTTCGTTTCGCGCGAGGACGCGGACGGAGGGAGCGGCGCCGTCTTCGTCCTCCTCGCGCGGAGGCGAGGATGATCCGCCGATCGGCCATCTCCGCCGGCTTCGCCTCGATGACGCTCGCCCTCGTCGCGGGCTGCGATCCTCCGCCCGCGGTCGTGGTGGCGAAGAGCGCCGTCGCGCCGAGCAGCGCCTCGAACGAGCCCGCGTTCGTCGACCCCGGGGTGTTCACCTCCAAGCGATTCGGGATGCGCCTCGCCCTGCCTCGGAGCGCGGAGTGGAAGATCGACGACCATCGCTCGAAGTGGCTCTTCGCCTCGCAGCCGAGGGAGGAGGGCTCGCTCCTGATTCGTCTGTTCTCGGACGAGAACCGAATGAACCGAGAAAAATGCGAGGCGACGGCCCGTTCTCTCCGCAAGCTCCCTCGATTGGACGGCGCGGAGCTCGTCTCCGAGCAGCCGCTCGATGTCCCGCCCGGGTTCGACACGCGCGCGTCCGTGGCCCTCGCTGCCGATCCGAAGGGCGCCGGCATCTACGGCTTCATCGTGGCCTTCGGAGGACGCGGAAGGCGATGCTTCGCATACACCTATGTCACGCGCGCGGAGGGCCCGGGGGCGGACGAGAAGATCGCCGATCGGCTCGCGGAGATGGTCGAGGGCTCGCTGAAGAAGCTCCAGTTCGAAAGCGACCTGGACGCGGTGCTCGAGCGCGAGAGGACCTTCGGCGAGGAAGAGCCGCCGCCCCCTCAGCGGTAGCCGCTGGAAGGAGGCGGGATCGCCCGCGCGAGAGCGAGCGTCTCGTGATCCCCGAGCGTCTCCGCGAAGGCTTCGACGGCGCGTCGATCGTCGTCGGGGAGAGACGCCATCGGCCGGTGCCCGAGGCGCACCTGAGAAATCCGCACCCACTGTCCGAGCGCGGTCGCGTCCCCCTCGTCGATCCCGCGCGCTTGCCATGCCGTGACGAGCGAAGAGAGACGCAGGCCGTCCGGCCAGGCTGCTTCGACACAGATCGGAGCGAGGAGAGCGTCGACCGCGAGCGCCCCCGTCGGGAAGGCGGCGAGGGAGAGCAGCGCTGCCCCCTTCCGATCTCCTTCCATGCTCCGAGCGAGGGCGCGCACCGCACGGACCATGCGGAGCTCGTCCGCCGAGAGCGCTCCCTCGTCGAGCTCGTCGAGCGCTCGGAGCGCTCCCGCGACGTCTCGCCGGCGCACGCGATCCACCGCGACCGCGAGCCTCTGGATCGAGCGAGCCTCCAGGATCGCGGGCGCGTTGACGACGGACTCCGGCAGGGGGGCGTGCTTGCCCACGTCCCGCGTCGCCGCTTCGTAGAGGAGATCGCGGGCGTACGAGCGAGCGAGGAAGCCGTAGAGCCCGAGCGAGACCATCGTCCCGATGCCCACGAACGCGAGGGCAGGATGGGCGAGGCCGAAGGTGGCCACGACCACGAAGGCCACCACGACCAGGAGCCGCATCATCGCGTAGAAGGCGACCCGACGCCGGTCGAAGAGGAGGACGGAGTCGGAGACGAGACCTCCGATGAAGAACCAAACCACGAACGCGAAGACCCCTCGGCCGAGCGCGGACAGGAAGTCGACGAGGGCGCTCTTGGCTCCACCCCGCGGGGGAATTTCGGGCCCCTGGCGTGTTCCGTCCACCTTGAGCGCCGTCATCGTGCTCTCACCCGCGCCGCTCGTGCACCTACAAAAGCTAGCACGAGCGCATCGCCACTCGAGCGCCGGCCGGCGACGGTGTAAAACGGCCGCGACCTATGAAGCGTCCGCTCCTGCTGCTCCCCATCGTCCTCGCCGTCGGCTCCGGCTGCGGCTACACCAAAGAGGAGTACCAGCTCCAGGCCGACAAGCTCACGCGCTCGGTCGCGAAGCAGCGCGCGGCCGAGACGCGCGCCGACGAAGCGACCGCCGAGCTCGAGGCCGCGAAGCAGCGCGTGACCGAGCTCGAGGACAGGATGCGCGCCCTCGGCGTGGATCTCGCGAAGAGCGGACGCCCGAGCGAGGTGGCCGCGAACATCGCAGAGCGCGAGCGCGCCCTCGCCGAGTACCGGGCCAGGACGGCCCGCGTCGAAGAAGCCCGCGCGCGACTCGCCTTGCTGCGAGCCAAGCTGGAGCCTCTCGCCGAGTCCGGCGTAGAGGTCCGCATTCGCAAGAACCGCATGGTGATCGTGCTGCCGGCGGCCGCGTTCTTCGACGGCGCGAAAGAGAAGCTCAACAAGGACGGCAAGGAAGCGCTGCGGACCATCGCCGCGACCCTCAAGGACGACCCGGTCCTCTCGCTGCGCGACTATCAGATCACCGGCCACACCGACGCGGGCGCCAAGCCGTCGAAGACGCCGGTCGACAGCGTCACGCCGACGGTCGGCCGCGCGAAGGCGGTGCTCGCCTTCCTCACCGATCCGAAAGAGGGCGCCCTCGACCGCGGCCACTTCAGCGCCGCCGGATACGGCGACGTCGATCCGATCGCCCCCAACGACACCGACGAGAACCGAGAGAAGAACCGGCGCGTCGAGATCGTCGTGGTCCCCACCGCGGGCGAGCTCGTCGATCTTCGCGCGCTCGCGATCGAGCCCCAGCGCCGGTGAGCGCCGGGGCGATCTCGCCCGTCAGTTGATCTGGATGTTCGGGCCGGCGGTGCCGCTCGCGCCGGGGTTGCCCTGAGCGCCGCTGCCGTTCGTGCCGCCGAGCCCGCCTGTCCCGGGCAGCCCGGTCGTGCAGCTGTTGCCCGTGAAGGTGAACACGACCGAGCTGTGGCGCGCGAGGCACGCGCTCGGTCCGCCACCGCCACCTGCGCCCGGCCCGCCGTCGCCGCCGTTCGATCCGGCGCCGCCGTTGCCTCCCGCGTCCGAGTCGTCCGCGCCGTCGCCGCCTTGGCCGCCACCGCCGCCGAGCTGTCCGTCAGCGCCGTTGCCGCCCTTGCCGCCGTTGCCGCCCTTGCCGGTGGTGATCGTGTTGTCGGTGACGATGACCTTTCCTGCTGCGACGAAGATGCCGAAGCTGCCGCCGCCGCCCGTACCGCCGTCGGCGCCGTGGCCGCCGAGCCCGCCGCAGCCACCGCCTCCACCTCCACCGCCGCCGTCGGGGTTGCAGAGGATGCCGCCGATTTGGCTACCGCCGCCGCCGCCGCCGCCGCCGCTGCCGCCCTTGCCGTTGACCCCATCGACGCCGTTGCCGCCGTTCGCGGGGAGGTAGGTGCCGCTCGAGATCGTGCCGAGCGCGACGCCGCCTGGCCCCGAAGAGCCCTGTGCGCCGTTCGCGGTGGACGCGCCTCCCGACTCGGCCGTGCCCGTCGATCCGAAGCACGAGTTGCTGCTGCTGCCGTGGCCGATCGGCGCGTTGCCCGTGCCGGGGCTGCCGTTCTGGCCGTTGTTGCTCCCGTTGCCGCCGTTCCCGCCTCGCCCGCCGAACTCCACGCAGCTCGTCTGCGCGCCGCCGCTCGGGTTGGAGGAACAGTCGCTGCAGCCGTCCGTTCCGTTGTTGCCGTTCGGAGCGACCGCCTGCGCGTAGGGCGTCCCGTTCCCGCCCGCGGCCCCGGGGGCACCGTCCGCGATCTCGATCTGGTTGTATCGAACGTAGAGCGTCGCCTGCGCACTTCCCGTCGTCATGCGCACGCCGTACGTCGAGCCCGAGCCCGCGGACTCCGCGACGATGGTGAGGCCTTCGATGTGCGTGTCGGCGGTGAGCGAGGGCACCACGAACACGCTGCCCGAGGCGACCACGCGGGTGATGATCCCGCTCTTGCGCCGGAACTTGAAGTCCGGGTCGAGGTGATCGAACCCGCCGTAGATGCTGATGCCGGACACGACGGTGACGTGCTCGTCGTACTCCTCGCCGGAGAGGCACACCGCCGGGACGCCGTTGTCTTGGGCGCGCTGAATCGCCGCCGCGATCGTGGCGACGGGGGCGTCGCGCGTGCCGGAGCCCGTCGTGTCGTCACCCAGCGACGCCGAGACGTAGACGCACTGCTCGACGAGGCCGTCACCACCGTCGCAGTTGTCGTCGGTGAACTCGTCGTCGATCGGATCCGTGTCCGGCGACGTCTGGGTGCACGCGTACTCGCACCCGCAGTTGCCCGGGAGCCCGTTGAGCGGGTCGTTGTCGAGATCCCAGTAACCGTCGGGACACCCGGCCGCACACGGATCGGCGCCACCGGCACCGCCCTCGTTCGAGCCGCCGGTCGAGGTCGTGCCTCCTCCGCCGTTCGGGGACGACGAGGTCGACCCGCCGCCGCCCTCCGACGCGGCGCCCTGACCGCCGCCGCCGCTCGTCGGCTCGGAGCCGCCCGTGGGCTGCGAGCCGCCAGTGAAGTCGGGGAGGTCTCCGTCGGCGCAAGCCGCGAAAGAACAGAGGATGGCTGCGCACGCGGTAAGCAAAAGAGTCCGACGCATAGCGGGAATCTTCTCAGCATGGTCATGCCGCCGCAAGAGCCCTGCACGAAGTCGCCTCGCCGTTGCTAGGATTGAGGCTTGAGCTTCCTCATGCCGTCTTCGAGGTGGGTGATGCCTTGGTGGGCCAAGACGTGTGCGGTCGTCGTCGCCGGCAGCCTTGCCGCTTGTGAAGCAGGCTCCACCGACGGCACCACCGGGGGCGCCGGCGCGGGCACCGACTTCAGCGGCGGCGGCGGGTCCGGCTTCGGCGGAGACCCGAGCTGCGCTTCGATCGATCAAGAAGCGGTGGCGCGCCCCCTGAACCTCTACATCATGCTCGATCGGTCGAGCTCGATGGCCGGGAGCAAGTGGGACGCCGCCGTCGCCGGCCTCGAGGCGTTCCTCGCCGACGACGCGTCGAACGGGATCAACCTCGCCTTCCAGTCGTTTCCGGACGGGCCTCCCGGCTGCGATCAGACCTTCTACCAGACGCCGGCGGTGGGCTGGGCCGAGCTGCCCGGCATCGCCCAAGACGTGAGCGATCAGCTGGGCACGCTCGCCCCCGATGGGTTCTCGACCCCGATCTATCAGGCCTTGGGCGGCGCGCTCCTCGAGTGCGTAGCGATGAAGTCGGATCACCCCGACGAGGAAGCGGCGGCGTTGCTCGTCACCGACGGCGCCCCTCAGGGCCCGACGGGGACCTGCGGCGGCGTCGATCCCGAGGCGACCGAGTCCATCGCGAACATCGCGACCAACGCGCGGAGCTTCGGCGTGTCGACCTTCGTCATCGGCCTCCCCGGAGTCGACCAGACCTTCGCCAACGAGGTCGCGGCGGCAGGAGGGAGCGACGAGGCCATCCTCGTCGCCACGACCAACGTCGAGTCGGAGTTCCGAGACGCCCTCGCGAAGGTCCGCGGTGATTTGCTTCCATGCACCTACCTCATCCCCGAGGAGGTACGCACCGGCGAGGTCGGCGTGACCTACGTGAACGTCGCCATCGGGCTCGCGGGCGCAGATCCAGAGATCACCCCGCAAAACCCCTCCTGTGACGGGCCGGGATGGCGCTACGACAACGCCACCGACCCGACCGCGATCCTGCTCTGCCCCGAGACCTGCGACGCCATCAGCGCCGACACCGAGGCGACGATCGCCATCCGACTCGGCTGCTCGACGATCGTAAAGTAGCTCCACAAACTTGGCCCTTCCCGGAGCCGTGTGGCTTGTCGGGGCGTGGCTCAGGGTCGCTTCAAACCAGCCCTACGCAAGCTCCACGAGGATCGCTCCTCTCACGAGCTCCCTCGCAACACCCGGCGGGCGTCGCTCGCCGCGCGCGTGTTCGATCGCGCGGAGGCGTCGCGGCGGAAGCCGCCCGCTCGCGCTCTCCGCACGGAGCCTGCGCCACGCGTGGAGGAGCTCGACGAGACCCCGACCCCTCCCCCGGTCGAGGTGGCCTTCGGGGGATACCCCCCGCCGAGCTCGAGGCGGCCACGCGGGCCGCTCTTCGGCGCGATCACCCGAGTCCCCGGCCGGCTCCTCTTCGTCGCTGCCTTCCTCGCCGCGGTGGCCGTGCTGTTCACGCAGCGCGCGCTCGACGGGGCCGTCCTGCTCGACAACGCGCACAGCCTGTTCTCCTTCGCCGACCGCGCCAAGACGGACGCGACCGGCCGGGCGAGCATCCTCGAGACGCTCATCTTCGGAGCGGGGGCCCGGCCCTCCATGCAGACGCCGGAGGTGGCCGAGCGTGAGCCGGCGGACACGCGCGACGACGCGACGGCGGAGGTCCCCATCCGGCGCGACGGCCACGTCAGCATTCCGGGCGGCATCCTCGTGTTCCCGGAGTCCTTCCGACCTCACAGCGACGGCTCGTACGACCTGCTCATCCACTTCCACGGCAACACCGCGGTCGTGAAGGAGAGCGCCGAAGTCTCCAAGCTCGACGCGGCCGTCGCGATCGTCAACCTCGGCATCGGGTCGCAGGTCTACGAGGAGTACTACACCGTCGGCGGCACCTACGAAGAGCTGCTCGACGCGATCCAAGCGGGCGTGAAGCAGCGCGGCCTGAAGAACGCGAAGCTCCACCGCGTCGCCCTCTCCTCGTGGAGCGCCGGCTACGGCGCGATTAGCTCCATCCTGGTCTCTCGAAAAGGCCGTGACGACTTGGACGCGGTGCTCGTCCTCGACGGCATCCACGGCAGCTGGGACGAAGGCCACCTCAACGCGGCGCAGATGCGCCCGTTCACCCAGCTCGCGCAGCGCGCCGCCGCGGGACAGATCTACTTCGGCATCACCCACTCGGAGATCGATCCGCTCGCGTACGCGGGATCGACCGCGACCGCGGACTATCTCATCGCCTCCGTCGGCGCGACCCGACAGCCGCTCGACGCCGTCCGCGACGCCCCACCCTATCTCTCGCTGGAGAGCATGAAGGGCGCCGTCTCGAAGCAGCGCGAGAAGAAGATGGAGCCGACCGGGGAGGCGCGCATCGGCACCTTCCACGTCACCGGCTATCGCGGCGACCTGAAGGAGCACCACATGGCCCACCTCTTCCAGATGGGCGCGACGCTCCTGCCCGAGCTCGTGCAGCGCTGGTCGGTGGGGCGCTGACGAGCCGGGGCGCTGACGAGAGGAGCTCGCGAGCGCTCAGGTCCCGAACGCGGGGCCAGTGAGCTCGTCGATGATCTTGTTGCTGCCAGAGGCGGCTTGGTTCGGGGGGTTGCTCGTCCCGTACCAGCCGCCCTGGAGCTGGCGCGGGGTCATGTCGCCGATGGACGTCGCGCTCGGATCGAAGGCCTTCATGATCGTGAAGAGGACATCCGAGGTGTTGCCCGCCGCGGTATGTGATCCGCCGCTGCCGGTGTCAGGCACCTCTTGGTAGTGGTACTTGTTCACGAACGAGTCGCGGAGGTTGCCGATGAGGACGTACGGTTGCCGCGCGACGGAGTGGGTGAGCCCCTCCGAGCAGTCGCTGCCGACCATGAGCAGGCCGGTGTCGAGGAGGTTCTTGCCCATCGGGTCCACCTGGCTCTTCATCTTCTCGGCGAGGTAGGCCACGCGGCCCATCGAGTAGATGACGCCTTGGTGCACCTGGGCCTGAGCGCCCCCATCGTGGGTGTTCATATGATGGGAGTGGTTCTGCCCGATCTCGGTGTAGGTCGTCTCGGCCGCCCCACCGATGAAGAGGACGCTCGCGACGCGCGTGACGTCGCACGCGAGGGCCTGCACGAGCAGGTCGCTCATCACCTCGTTCACCGCTTGGATCGGCTCCACCTCGGTGCCCTCTGGGTTCTCTTGCGTCGGGACGCCAGGCGCGGTGCACGTGGGAGGGAGGGTGTTGATCTTCTGCTCGAGCTCGGAGAGGCCGTCGAGGTGCGCCTCCACCCGCTGACGGTCGATCGCGCCGAGCTTCATCTGGAGGCGCTTCGCGTCCTCGCGGACGGAGGCGATGATGGCGAGCCGGAGGGCGCTGTCGTCGGGCTTGTCTTGGAGCTCGTTGAACAGCGTCGTCCAGATCGCCTGCGGGCTGAACTCGGGGAACAGCGGCTCGTTCGTGCTGCGATGGGAGACGGCGAACATCGTCGTGCCGCTGTCCATGATGCTCACGCGCCGCGAGATCCCCATCTGCACGGACCGAACGATGGGCGCCGGCTCCGAGGTCGCCTCGATGCGATCGGCGACGAGCTGATCGATGGTGGGGCCTCCCGACTTCGAGTAGAGGCCCGAGACCTCCGTCATCGAGTAGCCGCTGTAGGCCGTCATCCCCTCGTGATGGGTGATCTGCATCGAGCACCAGTTCTGCATGCCGGTGACCACCTTCACGTAGGACTCGACGTTGGCGAGCGGCGCGAGCTCCTCCGTCAGGGTGAAGGCCGCTCCCTTCTGAGCCGGCTCGAACTTGTCGAGCCGGAAGCCGTTGCCGATGAAGTAGACGATGAACTGGCGCGGCAGCGGAGCGCCCCCGGCGAGGGCGGTGCCGTTCGAGTTCACCATCGCCTCGAGCAGCGGCAGGCCGACGGCGGCGCCGGCCGCGCCCCGCAGGACGGCGCGCCGGCTCAGCGCGAAGCGGCTCCGGCTGATGCTCGAGGTATCGTCCCCGGCCTCACGAACGAGCGGGCGGCGCACGGGTCGGCGGATCATTTCGGGTCTCCCACGAGCTTGAAGCCCTCGCTGGTGCAGAGCTCGACCATCAAGGTCTGGAGGCTGAATCCCTGGTCGGCGAACGCATCCTCGAGCCGGTCGAGCGCGCCCTGCTCGCCCGCCGTCTCGAGGTGGCCCATCGACTCGCGCCAGAAGTTCTTCACGAAGCAGGCGGGCCCGTCTTCGGACGCGCGGGTCGCGAGGTCTTCGGGCCCCGAGAAGGTGATGTCGCCGGACGCACCGGTCGTGTCGATCTCGTTGCCGTTGTCATCGACGCGATATCGACCCTCCGGATCGAAGTGCTCGAAGGAGAGGCCGATCGGATCCATCAGCATGTGGCAGCCGGCGCAGTTCGGGTTGTTCGCGTGCGCCTCGAGCCGCTCCTTCATCGTCTTGGGCTCGTCGGGCTCGGGCAGGTTCTGGTTCACGCCCGGCGGCGGCGGGGGGATCTCGCGGCAGAGCAGCTTCTCTCGATAGAAGCGCCCTCGGCGCGTCGGCGACGTCAGCGCCGGATGAGCGAACCGAGCGAGGAAGCCGGCCTTGCCCAACAGGCCGAAGCGCCCCTGATCGGCGGGGAGCTCGACCTCGCCCCACGCGCCTCCTGACGGAGCGGCTACGCCGTAGAACGCCGCCAGCGTCGCGTTGACGAACGTCTTCTGGGAGGTGAAGAACTCGCGGGCGTCCGCGTCGCGGGTCCACACGACGTCCTGGAAGAAGCGGAGCATCTCTTCCTGCATCGCGCTCGCGAGCTCCGCGCCCCACTCCGGGTACTCCTCGGCGTCCTTCGAGATCGTGCTGATGTCGCGGATCAGGTAGAGCTCCGAGAAGAACCGATCGAGGGAACGGCGCGCCTCCGGCAACAACAGCATGCGGCGCGCCTCTTCGCGGATGCCGTCGTCGGTGCCCAGCTTGCCCGCGTCCGCGGCGTCCAGCAGCTCGACGTCGGGGGTGCGGTGCAAGAGGAAGAAGGACATTCGGGACGCGAGCTCGGTCCCCGAGAGCACCCTCGCTCCATCCGCCTCTTCGCCGATCTCCGAGACGTAGAGGAAGTTCGGCGACTGGAGGATCGCGGAGAGCTCGTAGCGGAGGCCGGTGTCGAAATCACCCGCTCCCCACGACTGGGCCTGGTTCGCGATCGCCACGAGACGGTCTTTCTCGTCCGCGGCGATCGGCCTCCGCCACGCGACGCGCCCGAATTTGGTGGCGACCTCTTCGTAGCAAGCGGCGGTGGGCGAGCTCGTCACGCACGGGGCGAGCTTCGCGATCGCAGAGGGCTGCTCCAGCGCCTTGTCGATCGCGGCGAACGAAGAGGTCTCCACGGTGGAGACGTCGTTCGCGCCGAGCGCGAGCTCCGCGGCCGCGATCGACTCGAAGCCGTGGAGCTGAGGATCGCTCCAGACGTCGAACGTCAGCGCGGCGTCGGGCCCGAGGAGGTACTCGAGCGAGAACTTGATCTGCGAGCCGGTCAGCCGCCGGATTCCACCCGGCGCGGGGGTCACCTCCGCGTAGCTGCCGTCGCCGCCCGTTCCTCCGCCGCCACCCTGACCTCCGCCTCCGTCTCCGGAGCTGCTGTCGCCGCACGCCGAGAGCGCCGCCGCGGCGCATAGGATCCCCGACGCGACGAGGAGGGTTTGCCGCGATGCCTTCACCTTCGCCTCCATGCGCAGATCTTCTTCTGCGGTTGCCTGATGCCCACGAGGGGCCGATCTGATCCCGGAATCGGCGCCCACGCTAAGACTCGAACAAGACGGTGTCGAAAAGAGCCCGTTACGAACACTCGGAGCCTTGGGTGGGGTTCGGAGTGGAGCCAATGGTAGCCTCTTGCCCGCCCACGGCAATGAGTTCGATCCCTCTTCGCGAAGGCGCTCGACATGTTGCACCGCGCAACAGGCGCTTCCTTTGGTGCGCGAGGCTGGTCGTTGTGTGGGTCGTGTTCCTGCTGGCGGGCTGCAAGGCGAGGCACATCGTGTGCAACCCGAGCGATCTCACGGGCTGCGTCGTCGACGACGTGGAGATCATCGGCAACAACGCGGTCTCGGACGCAGATATCGAGGATCGCATCGCGACGACGGCGACGGGCGGCACGCTGGAGGCGATCCCCGTCCTCGGGGCCATCGACACCCTCACCGTCGAGTACCAGCGCTTCGACCGCTTCGTCCTCGAGCGGGACCTCGAGCGGGTCGCGAGGATCTATCGCGCCAAGGGCTACTACGATGCGGTCGTTCGCGCGGGGCGGGTCCGGCGCATCGACAAGCACAAGGCCGACTCGACGGACCTCTCCAACGTCCGCCTCCTCGTGGAGATCCTCGTGCAAGAGGGAGAGCCGGTCCGCGTGGAGAGCGTCACCGCGTCGTGGCTCGAAGGCGAGCCCGTCGCGGGGGAAGCGAGGGACGCCGCGCTCGCGGCCAAGAACGAGCTCGCGGTCGGGAGCGTCTTCACGGAGGAGGTCTACGAGAAGACGCGCACGAGCATCCAGCGCGCGCTGACGGATCGCGGCTATGCGCGCGCCCACGTCGAGCCCGTCGCCGACGTCGATATCGCCCGTCACAAGGTGAAGGTCACGTACAAAGTCGACACCGGGCCCCCGTGCACGTTCGGCGACGTGACCATCATCGGTCTCGGGAAGCTGCCCGACTGGCAGGTCAGACCCCAGCTGCGGATCGTCAAGAACGGCCCCTACTCCACCCGAGTCCTCGACGACGCCGAGCGCGCGTTGAACGAGCTCGGCGTGTTCGGCGCGATCGCGATCGAGCCGGACCTGAAGTCGACCGGCACGGTGATCCCGATCACGGTTCGGGTGCAGCCCGGGCGGCTGGGCTCGGTCAAGCTCGGCGCGGGGGCCGAGCTGGGAGACCAGGTCGCGCTGCGAGGGGTCGCGGGCTGGCAGCACAAGAACGCGACGGGCGCCCTCGATCGCTTCGGCATCGATGGCCGCGCTCGCCTCGTGTTCTATCCGTGGCGGCTCCAGACGATCAAGAGCGACGTCCAGCCCATCCCCGAGGCGAGCGTGCGGGTGCAGTACCAGCTCCCGTTCCCGACCGTGCCGGACACGACGCTGTTCGCGCAGGCGCAGGTCTCGTACGGCATCGAGCGCAACCACGACCCGCCCGAGAGCCTCGCGGACGCGGCCGGCGAGATCCCAGTCGAGATCCTCGTGGAGGAGCGCCAGGGGATCCAGCGACGGCTCTTCTCCTCGCGCTTGCTCCTGAGCTTCAGCATCAACCTGCTGTACTCGAGCCCCTTCGTATTTCCCTTCGAACGATCATCGGTCCCGGGGCTGTTCATCAGCTACCTCGATGGGCTCGCCCAGGTCGACCTTCGCCGCAACGAGAACGGCAAGTACGACGCGATCCACCCCGCGAGCGGGTTCTTCGGCTCCGTGGATCTGCAGGTCGCGGGGCCTCCCGGCGACGCGACCGACGTGAAGGTGGAGCCGGACCTTCGCTTCTACGTCCCGCTGCATCGGAAGGTCATCCTCGCGGGCCGCTTCGGGATGGGATTCCTCTACTCGGTCGACTACGGCTTCGTGCTCGGACAGACGGTCCTCACGAAGAACATCCTGCGCGACGACGTGAACAAACACGGGGAGCGCGCCCGAGGCCTCCTCCGCGCGGCCGTGGATCGCGACGTCGGGATCCTCGACAAGCGTGGTCTCTTCAGCGGTGGGCCCGCGTCGAATCGAGGATACGGCTTCAACGAGATCGCCCCTCAGCGCGTGGTGAAGGACGACGGCACCCGACTCGCCGATCCGGACTCCGTGGGCGGACGAACGCTGTGGGAGGCATCCGTCGAGGTTCGCTTTCCCATCCGCGGCTCATTCGGCGGCACCGTCTTCGTCGACGCGAGCGACGTCACGGCGGGCGTGGCCGAGCTGCGGCTCGACCATCCTCACCTCTCGACGGGCCTCGGCCTGAGCTACGACTCGCCGATCGGGCCGCTGCGATTCGACCTCGGCTTTCGCATCCCCAAGGTCCAGGTCGTGGGCGAGGACGTGAAGAATTGCACCAACAACACACCGGATGAAACGCTCTGGAAGTGCACGAACAACTTGCAGGAGGAGGCAGAGCCGTCGATGCTCTTCGACGCGATCCCCGCCGCGGTGTCGATCGCGATCGGCAACGCGTTCTAGTCGAGCGCGTCTCGGAGCCGGGGCCCACAGAAAAGAAAGAAGGAGAACCGAACGATGACCTCGAAGCTCTTCCTTGGCGTGTGCGCGACGCTGATGCTCAGCGCGGTTGCTTGCGGTGACGACACGGGGACCGGCGGAACGGGCGGCAGCGGCGCATCCAACACTGGCGGCACGAATGAAGGCGGAACGCCTGTCACGGGCGGCGGCGGCTCCGGCCAAGGCGGCAGCACCGGTGGCAACAACGCCGGCGGTGGCAACACGGGCGGAACGAACGAGGGCGGCGCCGGCGGTGGAGGCTCGGCGTTCAATCTCAACTTCGACGGGAGCGGGTTCAACCCGCACAACGGGCAGAACCTCTACGTGCAGGTCCGCAACGCCGCGGGCGACGTCGTCGCGAGCGACATGACGACTGTCCAGGGCGGCACCTTCACCTTCACGTTCAACAGCGTCGAGGCCGAGGGCGGCAACGTCGACTACTACGCGGACGTGAACGGGAACAACGCGTGCAACTTCGGGACGGACCACGTGTGGCGCGAGGCGATCCCTGCGAGCCACGATCTCGCCGTCACCCACAACACGAACTTCAACCAGGAAGCCTGCGACGGCTTCTGATCGGCGAGTCATTCCGCTTCGCAACGGAGGCTGGGCCGAGTGGGCTCAGCCTTCTTCTTCTTCCGACTCCCAGCGCCTCGTCGCGGTCGCGACGATCGCCCCCGCACAGTGCTCGCACAACGCGGGCTCTTCCCACTGGGTCTCTCCCCCGCGCGCCCAGATGTAGAGACCACGGCCGGCGGGCTCGCCCTCGATGGGCGTCTCACAGGCGTCGCAGACCACCTGGCTCGCGAGGCCGAAGGAGGTGCTCAACGAGAGCGCGGCCTCGGCGTCGGCTACGTGCGACTGCACGAGGACGGCCCGCAGCTCTTCCGCGGCGGGAGAGGCGACGCGGGTTGCGCGGGCCCCCTTCTCCGCAGGGTGCCGCTGCTCCTGACCCGCGTGGGCCTGGATGCGCTGCCTCGAGCTGTCCCCGCCATCCTTCATCGGTCGAGGGAATGTAGCAGACGCGCCCGGGACTCAAGCCCCAACGACCACCATCGAGCTTTTGGGTGCGAGCCCGGGCGCCCGAGACTCACTCCTCGACCGAGGCGACCTCGTCCGAGCTCTTCGCTTTCCCCTTGGGCTTCTTCGCGTCGGAGGTGGCGCAGCTCAAGAGGAGCAGCTCGGCGATGTCGAGCTGCCGGATCGACTCTTCCTTGGACTGCGCCTTGAGACCGTCCGTGAGCATCGTCTGGCAGAACGGGCAGGCGCTCGCGATCGTCTCCGCGCCCGTCGAGAGGAGCTGCTCGGTGCGCTTGACGTTGACCCGATCCTTGTTCTGCTCCTCCATCCACATCTGAGCGCCGCCGGCGCCGCAGCAGAGGCCCTTGTTGCGATTCCAGCCCTCGACCTCGACGACCTCGAGCTGGGGGATGCTCTTCAGGATGTCGCGCGGCTGCTCGTAGACCCCGTTGTAGCGGCCGAGGTAGCACGAGTCGTGGTAGGCCACGCGCCCACGAACGGCCTGCTTCGGCAGGAGCTTCTTCTCGGCCACGAGGCCGAGCAGGAAGTCGGAGTGGTGGACGACCTCGAACTTCGCCCCGAAGTCGGGGTACTCGTTCGCGAGCGTGTTGAAGCAGTGGGGGCACGTGGTGACGATCTTCTTGATCCCGCCCTGATCACGGTACTGATTCAGCGTCGCGACGTTCTGCTCCGCGAGCATCATGAAGAGGAACTCGTTGCCGGCGCGCCGGGCCGGGTCGCCCGTGCACGTCTCCTCTTGTCCGAGGATCGCGAAGTCGACGCCCGCCTGCTTGAGCAGCGTCGCGGTCGCTCGCGCGACCTTCTTGGCGCGGTCGTCGTAGCTGCCGGCGCAGCCGAGCCAATAGAGCACGGGGGCGTCCGGTCGCTCTGCCATCGTCGGGATGTCGAGCCCCTCCGCCCAGTTCGCTCGGTCGAGGCGCGCGATGTTCCATGGGTTGCCGTTGACCTCCATCGCGGAGAACGGCCCGTTGAGCTGAGCGGGGAAGTCGCCCTTCAAGAGGACGAGGTTCCTCCTCATCTCCACGATCTTGTCGACGTAGCTGATCATGACCGGGCACTGCTCCTCACGCGCGCGGCAGGTCGTGCAGGCCCAGAGCACGTCCGGATGAACGACGTCTCCGACGAGCCTCCACCGGGGCGGCGCCTCTTCGGCGTCCGACGCCTCGGCCTTCTCGCGTCCTCGGGAGGGGGTGCGGGCGGCGGGGCCTTGGAGGCGTCGATGAGCGACGCCGCGTTGTCGTAGAGATGGTCGCGCAGGTCGAGCGTGAGCATCTTCGGGCTGAGGATCTTTCCCGTCTTGTGGGCCGGGCAATTGTCCGAGCAGCGACCGCACTCGGTGCAGGTGTAGAAATCCAGGATCGCCTTCCACGTGAAGTCCGTGAGCTTCGACTTGCCCACCGGCGCGGCGCCCGGCTGGTTCTCCATCGCCTGCTCGACCATGGTGCCGAGCGCCTCGGCAGAGGGCGCCACCGCCGGCAACCGCCCGGGAGGGTCCAGGTTGCGGAAGAAGACGTTCGGGATCGCGGTGATGATGTGGAAGTGCTTCGAGAACGGCAGGATGTTCAGGAAGACGAGGACGAGCGTCGAGTGCGCCCAGAAGCCGAGGCGAGCCAAGAAATGAAGCGCTCCGGGCGATGCGCCCCCGAGCGCGGCGGCGATCACGCTGGCTACCGGCGCGTGCCACACGAAGCCCTCCGACTTGCCCGCGGTCGCGCCGAGCGGCGCCACGACCGTTCGGACGTCGTCACAGAACCCGTCCGACTCGCGGGTCGCGAGGATGCTCTTCCCCGCCCCCGCGCACGCCTGGGTGAGCTTGGGTGACAGCGCGAGCATCGCGCCGTTGTAAAGAAGATCGGCCACCATCATCGTGACGATGATCCCCAGGATCAGGAGGCCCTCCCCCGACAGCGTCATGCGGGCCTCTCGCTTGACGACCCGAAGGTAGACGAAGAACAGCGCGCCGAAGATCACGGCCAGCGCGACCGTCTCTTTCACCAGGTCGTAGACCATCCCGAGCGGCTGATGGTGGCCGAGCAAGAAGAGGGAGAAGTCCGGCAAGAAGCCGCGTCCCCACAGGATGATCGTGTTGAGGAGCAGGGCCACGAAGCCGACGAAGATCGCCTTGTGAGCGAGGCCGGCGGCCGGGTAGTAACGCATCTTCCGTTGGGCCAGCGCGTACTCGACGACGCCGCGGATGCGCTCCGGGATCCGGTCCCATCGAACCTCGGGCCGGCCGACCATGAGCAGCTCGAAGCGCTGCTTGGCGGTGATCATGAAGGCCGCATTCAGGGCCAGGATGACGAGCGCCATGGCGATAGGGTTCATGCAGTGCGCGGTTTTAGGGTCACGCTGGGCGAGGAGTCAACGTCACCGCTGGAACCCTGCTCTCCTGGTGGACGACGCGAACCTCCTTCGCCCCTTCGGAGGAAGGGACGGAAGGAATCCCCGCGGGACGCCGTACGCCGACGGTGCTGAGCGCGCTCTCCGCGAGCGTTCACGGCAGGCCAAGATCCGTGCGATCGAGAGAATGGGGCAGCGGGGTGCTCCGTCCAACAGGCGCTTTGTGTTGTCAGGTCATCGGCTACAAAGGCGGTGCCCGCGAACCGTCGTGGCAGAATGCTACCGTGCGAAGATCCCTCCGCATCGGGTACCATCATCGCGGAGCATGGTCGTCGCGGGGGGTTTCTGGTACGAAGCCCGTAGACAACTGCGTCAGCTTTGTTTTTTCATTATTCGACGTGCTCGTCTGACGAACCACCGCTGGAGCGGCTCGAAGGGCAAGGCGTCATGGAGGAGAGAGTTATGAAGTCGCGATCGTTGGCTTTGCCCGTGCTTGCAGGCGGGATCATGGCCTTTCTTGGCGCATGTATCGTGGTGGGTATCGGGGACGACTGCGTCTCGGATCTCGATTGCCCGAGTGATGCCTTCTGCGCCTCGGATGGACTCTGTCACGGCACGTACACGGGGGACGACTGCATCCCCGACGACTACGGCCCGTGCTCGTTGGACTCGGATTGCTGCAACGGCTACTGTGAGGTCGACGGCTTCTGCGGCGTCCCGCCGAGCGACTGCGCCCTCACGGATGAGGCCTGCCTGGTCGACTCCGACTGCTGTGGCAACTTCTGCGACGTGGACGGCTTCTGCGGCCTTGCCGACTGCTTCGCGGACAACGAAGCCTGCGTGTCCGACGGCGACTGCTGCAGCGGCTTCTGCGACCTCGACGGCTTCTGCGGCCTCGCCGACTGCTTGCCGGACAACGATGCCTGCGTGGTGGACGCTGACTGCTGCAGCGGCTTCTGTGACCTCGATGGCTTCTGTGGCCTCGCCGACTGCTTCGTCGACGGCTCGGACTGCGCCGTCGATGCAGACTGCTGCGATGGTTTGATCTGCGACGAAGCAGCTATTTGCTCCGTCTGCAGCGCTGAATTCGACCCGTGCACGGGCGACCTCGATTGCTGCGGCGACCTCATCTGCCTCGGTGACGGCACCTGCGGTTGAAGCTGCGACCGAGCGCCTGTAAAGAGGAGATATCATGAAGATGCGTTTTCCGATGTGGCTTGCGGCCGCGCTCATGGCGGCGACGGCCATTCCAACGACGGCTTTCGCGCAGCCTCACCGGCCGAACCCGCGCGAGAAGGCACGAGAACGGCACGAAGACCGTCGCGAGCGTCGAGAGGATCGACGAGAGCGACGGGAGGACGCCCGCGAGCGACGGGAAGACGCGCGCGAAAGGCGTGATCGCGTGATCGAGCGACGTCACGACATCCGTGAGCGTCAGTGGCGCGAGGCGATCATTCGCCGCGAGCGGCTGGCGCTCGAGCGGAGGGCGCGCGAGCGTCGCGACGTGGCGCTGTGGCGCCGCATGCGCGTCGAGCGAGCGCTCGCGCGTCGCCGTGCGATCTATGCGCGGTGGGCCTGGGCGGTACAAACTCCTGAGGGTCGCGCCGAGTTCGTGCTATACGGAGACCGCATGGCGCGGCTGCACCGGATCCGGGACATCGCCGAGGAGCGCCGTGACAATGGCATGGTCGTGCGAGTCGATCGCGTCATTGAGCTCGAGAACTCTCGCCACGCAAACGTGATCGCACTGATCATCGCCAAGAGATAATGAAAACGACCTATTTCTTCGCACTCGCGATGCTCGTCGGCGTCGCTGGCTGCGGTGACAAAACGGATACGAAGTCGTCTTCCGGCGATACCAAGCCCAGCTCGACGGCTTCGGCCACGTCGACGGCTGCTCAAGCGACCGCGACTGCGACCGCGACGGCAACCGCGGTGGCCGTCCAGACGGCTTCGGCAGAGGAGTCGGCGGAGGTGGTCTCGGACCCCAGCGCAGACCTCGACGACAGCGCGTTTGCGTCCGTCGAGGTTCCCGCGTCCGTCTCGGTTCCCACCGAGGAGGATTACGAGGGCGCGGCCGAGTCGGCCATCACGACCGCCAACGCGGACGCCGAGCTCAAGAAGTTGGAGAAGGAGCTCGACGCAGGAACGCCCTGAGGCCATTCGGCGCTCCTTTCGAGGAGCGCCTGAGTGCTCGGTGGTGAATGGCGCGTGACCAGCCTCGCAAGAGGAGGTCGCGCGCTTTCTCTTTTTGTTCAGAGCGTGAACTCGAAGGTCTTCTCTGCCGTCTTCTCACCCGGAGATAGCTCGAAGGTCATCCCATAAGAGCGCTGGCCGACCCGGACTCCCAATCTCACTCGGACGGGAGCAGAAGCGCCCCCGAGCTTGTCGAGCTTCACGCTGACCTTGTATCGCCCCTTCTCCGGCTCGGCGTTGGTGAGATAGACGTTCTCCACGTTTTGCCCGAAGCACTGCCCGTCACGAGGACAGTCTCGGTCTTTGTAGAGTCCGCCACTGGTCGCCTCCTGCGCCTGCGCCACCTCGCCATTCGCGTCGGTCACTTCGAGGTTCACGTCTGCTTCGGCCGCGTCCCACGCGATGATGAACTGAAGGGTGCCGGTATGGACTCCACAGCCTTCATCGATCACGCCGTTGCAGTTGTTGTCGATCGCGTCGAAGCAGATCTCCACCCCGCTCGGAGTGCAGCCTTGCTCGAGGTGCGTGCCGTCGGCGGTCGCGACGTCGCGCATGGCGTACTCGCCGGGGAGCCCCGTGCCCGGAACCTCCAAGCACGAGGCCGCGAGCAACAGCGGAAGGCAGGCGAGGGCGCGGAGGCGAATCACGGCGGCGCGCAGCATGACACCCGCTTCGCGTCCCAGGCAAGCGCGGCGCACGCGTGATGGATGAGCGATCGCGCCTCATCCTGATCGCGATCGTCGCGGTCGCGTTCACGATCGAGACGGCGCTCGGCTTCGGAGCGACGGTGGTGACGGTCGCGATCGGCTCCATGCTCGCGCCCATCGACGTGATCCTTCCCGTCTTCGTCCCGCTCAACATCGTGCTCTCGGCGGCGCTCGTCGCTCGTGGCTTTCGCGCCGTCGCGTGGAGGGAGCTCGCGACGCGCATCGCCCCGCTCCTGATGATCGGCTTCCCGTTTGGGATCGTGATTGGACGGGTCGCGCCGGAGCGCTTCATGAAGCTCGGCTTTGGCTGCTTCATCTTGGCGCTCGCCGCCAAAGAGCTCGCGCCGAGGCGGACGGACGCTGCCGCCCCGCCGGTCCCGCCGCCCGCGGTCGAGCGCATCATGTTGTTGCTCGGCGGGGTGGTGCACGGGGCGTTCGCGACGGGTGGGCCTCTCGTCGTCTATGTGGCCGGGCGCAGGCTCGGGGGTGACAAGGCCGTGTTCCGTTCCACGCTCTCGGTGCTGTGGCTCGTCATGAACTCGGTGCTGGCGGCGACGTATGTGTGGTCGCGACAGATCACCCGGGAGAGCCTCTCCACGACCGCCACCCTGTCGATCGGCCTGCTCGCGGGCCTCGGCCTCGGCGAGCTCGCCTTCGCCCGCGTCTCGGCGGCGCGGTTCCGGGTGCTCGTCTACGCGATGCTCGCGGTCGCGGGGGCGGTGCTCATCGTGCGAAACGCGCTCGCGTGAGGGATCAGAGCGCGAAGCCGAGCCCGAGGGACGCGAGGAGCTGGACGATCGACGCCTTGTCGTAGAAGTCGACCTCGTAGCTGCCTGCCTTGAGGACCTTCTTCTCCGCGGTCGCGAAGCCGATCCCGACGCCGCCCGAGAGGTTGAAGCCGTACTCGTCGCCGAAGACGTTCGAGCTGCCGATGCCGAGGCCGAGGACGGGAGAGGCGATCTCCATCGTCGCGGTCTGCTGCGTCTCCGGATCGACGAGGGTGGCCGAGAACTTCTCGAAGCCGACCGAAGCCTTCGCCCAGAAGCCGTTCAGCGCGTGACCGGTGAAGTAGACGAGGAAGTTCCCCTGCAGGGCGCCGCCCTTGGTGTCGAGGTTCTCCGTCGACGAGGCGAAGATCCATTGGGGCTCCGCCTCGATCGAGAGCGGTCCCCAGATCGCGAGCTCCGTCTGGAACGACATCCGACGAAACAAGAGATCGAACGGATCGAAGCGGATCGCCCAGCGACAACAGGGGGGAGCCTTCGGCGCGAGGGGCGGCGGCGGCGGACCTGCGGGAGGAAGCGGGGAGTACGGATACGCGGCCTGTGGCGGCGGTCCAGGAGGAGGAGCGGCGGGAGGAGGAGCCGGCGCCGGCGCCACGGTCGGAGGGGGGGCGGGCGGCGGCTCGACCGCGGGCGGGGGGGCGGGCGCGGGCGCGGGCGAAGGCGCGGTCGGCAGAGGAGGAGGTGGCGTTGGCTCGGGCGCGGGCTGGGCGCGGGCCGCGCCCGCCAAGGTGGTAGCCAAGAGGAGCGCGCAACAAGCGGCGACACGGGAGCGCGACATCGACGACACGATACCCCACCCTCGCCGGGATCGAGTATGCCTCGCGCGTCCAGCGATGCGACGAAGCACAGAGAACGTCGGTCCGGTCGGGTCGGCTTGGAGCGAGCTCGAAGAGACCGCGAGCCTGGTGTCGCTCGAGGAGATCACGCGGCGCATTCGCGCGCTCGAGCCCTACGCGACCGCGGCGCGCAGAGCGCGCATCGAAGGGGTGCTCGCGCGGCGGATCGGATCGGTGACGGTGCTGCTCGACTCGCTCCACGATCCCTTCAACGGCGCGGCGATCGTGCGGTCGTGCGACGTGTTCGGCGTCGCCCAGCTCCACGTGGTCGAGCGCCACGAGGCGTTCGTGGTCGCGCGGTCGGTGTCGCGAGGATCGGAGCACTGGGTCGACGTCGTGACCCATCGCTCGGGCGCGGGCGCGGCCCGCCACCTCCTCGACCGCGGCTTCGATCTCGTCGCCGCGCACCCGGACGGGGCGCTGCTTCCCAACGAGCTCCGGACGTCGTCGGAGCGAGTCGCCCTCGTCCTCGGCAACGAGCACGAGGGCATCGCCCCCGACATCCTCGACGCGTGCCGGCTGACGGTGAAGATCCCCATGCGAGGCTTCGCGGAGAGCCTCAACGTCGGCGTGACGAACGCGATCCTGCTTCACGAGCTCACCCGCGATCGGCCCGGCGATCTCGACGAGACGACGAAGGCGCGTCTCCTTCTCTCCGGTCTCGTGCGGTCGATCCCGAAGGCGATGCAGATCCTCGAAGCGAGCGGCCTCGCTCCCGCGGGGTGATCTCTCGAAGCGATCAGACGATTGCGTACGTTTGAGCACCGAACACGTTGAAAGCCGAGTGAAGTCGGAGGAGTTTGCGGCTGAGGCGCGCGCTCCTCGCAATCTGAGGAGCGGGCGACGAGGCCGTGTGGATCAGGCGCGAAATCGCCCGAATGCGCGGGCCCTCAGCATGATCGGGGCTCGAGGTCTCAGCTTGCGGCGACCCCCGGCCCGTCCTAACGTGCGATGCTCTGGGTGGGCTCGCTCCTGCGACCTAACCGGCATTTCTCCATGCGCCGCCGCACGCCCTCGCAGCCCAAGCTCCAGCGAACCAAGTCTTCGCCGGGGCTGGCGACCGCCCCCGCGCGCGACCGCAAGGATTCGCCAGTGCCGCTCACGGTGGACGCGCCCTTGCCGCCCGCGACGCGAAAGGGCGGGTTCCGTCAGGAGCCGAAGCAGACCAAGCCCGCGATGCCGCGGGTCCAGCCGCCGGTGGGCGTGCTGCCCCTCTCCGCCCCGAGGGTGACGGAGGCTCCTCCCGTCGGCTCGGACGCGCCGCGCAGCGGCGGCTCGATCGTCGTGACGCAGCCGTTCTCACCGTGGTCGAGCTCGGCTCCGCCGAACTTCTCGCGCCGGCCGCCGATGAGCAAAGGCGTCGAGCTCGCCCGCATGGCCGAGACGCTCGCGGGCGAGACGGTGATGGGTCGCTACCGAATCGAGATCCCGCTCGGGCGCGGCTCGACGGGCATCGTGTTCCGGGCCCACGATCTCAAGCTCGGTCTCAAGGTCGCGCTGAAGGTGCTGGATCCGGAGCTGTCTCGCGACCCCGCGGTCGTCGAGCGGTTCCGACACGAGGCCCTCGCGCCTTCCCGCATCGGGACCGACCACGTGGTTCAAGTGCTCGAGGCGGACGTGTGCCCCGAGCTCGTCCCGATCGCGCGGCCCGATGATCCGCTGTCGCCGCCGATTCCGTATCTCGTGATGGAGCTGCTCGAGGGCAAAGACCTGCGGCAGTACCTCCACGAACGAGGGCCTCTGACGCCGCAAGAGGTCGTCGGCTTCCTCGAGCAGGTCGCCCCGACGCTCGACAAGGCCCACGCGCTCGGGATCGTCCACCGCGATCTGAAGCCGGCCAATCTCTTCCTCTCTCGCAAGCCGGATGGAGGACCGCTCGTGAAGCTGCTCGATTTCGGCATCGCCCAGCTCGCGGACGCGGGCGCGGCGCGCGGGCTCGGCGGCGGGCTCTTCGGCACGCCGTGGTACATGGCCCCCGAGCAAGCGGAGGGCGGAATCGCAACCGCCGCCTCCGACCGATGGGCGGCCGCGCTCGTCGCGTTCCGCCTCCTCACCGCGGAGAGCTATTGGGCGCCCTGCCCCATCCCCGAGCTCCTCGGGCAGATCGTCGAGGGCCCTCAAGTGCCGCCTTCGTGGGTCGTGAGGGAGCGCGGGCTCAACCCGCTCGCCCACCTCGGAGCGGAGTTCGACGGCTGGTTCATGCACGCCTGCCACGTGGATCCCCGGCGTCGCTTCTCGAGCATGGTCGATCAGGTGGACGCGATGCGACGAGCTCTCGGCCAGAATGGGTCCGTGCGGCCGTCGGGGCCGCCCTCCGCCAAGGACCGAGAGAGCGGAGAGCGCCCGACGGAGCGGGCCTCCGACCGGAGCCGCGAGGGCGGATGAAGCGAGCGCTGATCACGGGAGCGTCGCGGGGGATCGGCGCGGCCCTCGCGAAGCGGATCGCCAAGCGCGGCTACGAGGTGTGGCTGGGCGCGCGGACGGTGGGAGCGCTCGAAGACGTGGCGCGCACGATCGGGGTCGAGGGCGGTCGCGCCCACGCGGTCCTGCTCGACGTGGGCGAGCCGGAGGCGACGGAGCGCACCGTCGCCGCGCTCGATCGAGAGGTGGGCGGCTTCGATCTCGTGATCGCCAACGCGGGCATCGGGGGGGAGCCAGTGGCCCTCGTCGCCCAGCGGCTGAGCGTCGCGCGGCGGGTGATCGAGACGAACCTGCTGGGGTCGATCGCGACGCTGCTGCCCGTGATCCCGGGCATGGTCGAGCGGGGCGCGGGTCACCTCGTCGGGGTGACCAGCCTCGCCGGTGAGATCCCCCTCCCCTCGGCGGTCGACTACGGGACGAGCAAGGCGGCGCTGAGCTTCTTCCTCGCGAGCGCGGCCTCGGACTTGATCCCGCGGGGGATCGCGGTGACCGACGTGAGGCCCGGCTTCGTGAAGACGTCCCTCACCGACAAGAACAACTTCGAGATGCCGTTCATGGTCGAGCTCGATCGGGCCGCCGATCTCATCGATCGCGGGATCGCCGCGCGCCGAAGGGTGGTGCGCTTCCCCCTGCCGCTGAAGGCGGCCATCACCGCCGGTAACATGCTGCCCGCCTCGCTGCGCGATCGGATCATCAACGGCAACCGTCCGTTCTGACGACCCATGAGAGCCCTTCGATTCCACGAGCTTTCCGGGCCCGACGGGCTCCACGTCGACGAGCTGCCGACGCCGGTGCCGGGTCGAGGCGAGGTGCGCGTCCGCACCCGCGCCGCGGGCCTGAACTTCCCCGATGTCCTTCTCGGGCGCGGCAAGTACCAGTTCAAGCCCGAGCCGCCGTTCATCCCGGGCGGTGAGCTCGCCGGCGTCGTCGACGCGGTCGGGCCGGGCGTGAGCTCCCTGGCCGTCGGCGATCGCGTGGCGGCGACGATGATCCACGGCGCCTTCGCAGAGGAGGTCGTCGTGCCGGAGCTCGCGGCGGTGAAGCTCCCCGACCGCGTCCCCTTCGAGACGGGCGCCGCGACGCTCCTCACCTACGCGACGACGTACCACGCCCTCGTCGATCGCGCGCGCATGAGGCCGGGAGAGACGCTGCTCGTGCTCGGCGCTTCCGGCGGAGTGGGAACGGCCGCGATCGATCTCGGAAAGAAGCTCGGGGCGCGCGTCATCGCCGCGGCGTCCTCGGAGGAGAAGCTCGCCTGTTGCCGCGACCGCGGGGCGGACGCGACCATCGACTACACCAAGGAGAGCCTGCGCGATCGAGCGAAGGCCCTCACCGACGGTCGGGGTCCGGACGTCGTCTACGACGCGGTCGGCGGCGAGCACTCCGAGCCGGCCCTCCGCTCCATCGCCTGGAAGGGCCGCTTCCTCGTGGTCGGCTTCGCGGCCGGCACCATCCCCAAGATCCCGCTCAACCTCGTCCTCCTGAAGGGATGCGAGATCGTGGGGGTGTTCTGGGGGCAATTCGCGGCGCTCGAGCCCGAGGCGAACCGGGAGAACGCCTCGAAGATCTTGTCGTGGGTGGCGGACGGGTCGCTCTTGCCCTTCGTCAGCGAGGCGCTCCCGTACGAGCGCGCGCGCGAGCTGCTCTCCCGAATGGAGGAGCGGCGGCTCATGGGCAAAGCGGTGCTCTCGTTCGGAGAGGATCGATCGACGGGACGAGGCTGACGCGAGGCACTCCCGCCGGCACGCGGCGGACCTTGGCCGGCTCTCGATAGGAGACCGGACCCTCCTCTTCGCAGCTCGTGATCGGGCCCTCGATGGTGACGCGATCGCCGGGCAGCACGCAGAGCTCGTAGCCGGCGTCGCCCGCGAACGGGTGGGTGGCCAGGGTGGGATCGTCGTCACCGATGGCGGGCGGAGGGTGGAGACGGCGCGCGACGAGCAGCTCGTCGGCGACGCTCATCGGGAACCGAGGGGCCTCCATCCACGCCGCGTCGATCTCGATCCGGCCGGCGGCGACGTCGACGCGGCCGCCGTCGTCGAGCCGGAGCGCGTGCGCGGCGCAGCGAGCGTCTCGCACGAGGAGCTCCGTCCCGCTCGCGACCCAGACCGCCCACGCCACGCACCGGCGGTGGCTGAAGGGCGCGGAGAGCTCGGGCTCACCGATGACCTCCGCCGTCACGCCCGAAGGCCGCGGCCTCGGCGAGCGGACGCCGCGCGGACGGCGGGCCCCCGCGTCGGCGTCGCGCGGCGCCGGCCCGGTGGAAGAGATGGTTCCGACGATCCAACCGAGCGCGGAGCCGATCGCCACGATCGCGATGGGCGCGACGGGGCTCGGCCACCCCGTCGCGAAGTAGGAGACGGCGAGCCCGCTCGAGCCCCCGAGGGCGCCGAGGCCGCGCGCGAGCCGGGCCGGCTCTCTTCGCCGGGTCCGGCTGCTCGAGGGAGGCGGCGCCGAGCCCCACGCGTGCTCCACGAGTGTGTCCCAGCCGACCGGCGAAGCCGGCGCGACGGCGCGCCCTCCGCACCCGCAGTCCTCTTCTTCGAGCAACAGCGAGCGGCATCCAAGGCAGACGCGGGGAGCACGCTTGGGCGCGACCATGGCCTCGACCTCTCGATGGAAGGCTCCCATGTCGAGCGGCCGAGCGCCCGTGAGACTCGAAAAAAAGATCAACCCCTGCCGCGACGGAGCTCGAAGAGCGCAGTCGCCTGGCAGGGGTCGGCGAGCGCGTAGCGCGCCGGGGTAAGTCAACCCTGCCGCGACGGAGCTCGAAGAGCGCAGTCGCCTGGCAGGGGTCGGCGAGCGCGTAGCGCGCCGGGGGCAATCAGCCCGCGTCTTCGAGCACGGGAAAGGCGGTGCGGTAGTCGCGCATGACCCGCTGCTCGTCGACCAGGTGCTGATACCCGGTCGCGCCGCGGAACGCGCGGTCGTCGATCACGACAGGGTATTTGATGTGGCTCAGGGCGGCGGGAGGCAGGCGCGGTAGGCCGAACCGCCCGAGCGCGACCCGGTACGCGATCTCGGGCAAGTGCACCGCCTTGCGGCCGGTGCCTTTGACGATCTGCGAGAGGGGAACGGGGGGCGGCCCCGCGACATTGTAGACGCCGCGGATCCGTGTCTTGAGCGCCAGCTCGATCGCCCGCGCGACGTCCTTCTCGTGCATGAACTGGAAGAGCGGATCGAAGCCGAGGATCATCGGGACGCGGGCGCCTCGCACGAAGCTCGCGAGCGTGCCGTGGCCCGTCGGGCCGAGGGTGTAGACCATGCGCAGCACCGTCGTCGTCATCTCCGGCATCCGCCAGAGGGCCGAGCCGGCGTAGAGATCGGCGGCGACGAGATCGGAGAGCTCGGGGAAGCTGCTCACCGCCATCGGAGGCTCGTCCTCCGTGTGATAGAGCGGCGACTCCGGGCCGGCCCCGTAGTACGTGTGGCGCCCGACGAAGACTACGTGCTTCACCCCGTAGCGCCTGGAGTGCTCGAAGACGGCGCGCGTCCCCCCGAGGTTGATCCGGTAGCGGTCCTCGCTCCGCGTGACGAGGTGCGTGACCGTCGCCATGTGGACGACCGCCTCCGGCTGGTGGGTGCGGAACACGTCCTCCGCCGGGCGCGATCGAATGTCCTCGCGGTGCATCTCGATGCCGTCGGGCGCGTCCGTCCACGAGCGCCGATCGATCCCGATGATCTCGTGTCCGGCCGCGAGCAGTTGCATCGCGACGACGCGACCGGTCGCGCCGGCGATGCCGGGGATGAGGACCTTCATCGCGCGTCGCTCCCTTCACGAAAGCTCTTCAACGTCTGTTCGGCGAAGCTCTCTCTGCGCTTTCGCCCCCGCTCGATCATCTCGGCGATGCTGGCGCGGACGCGCTCGACGTAGCCCTCGATCACGGTGTCGGCCTCGGCGCCGGTGCCGGAGAACACGAGCGGCTCGCCGTACTCGACCTCGAGCTTCACTGGCAGCGGCACGGGCAGACCGTACGCGGTGATCGGGACGTACGGAGCCCCCATCATCTTCCCGAGCGCGACCGCGTTGTGGACGGTGGGGAACGCGGCGCCGCCCCCGAGGAAGGCGAAGGGGATGATGGGCGAGCGCGTGCGCATCGCGAGGCGGACGAAGCCGGTGCCGAACCGCACGAGGCTGTAGCGATCGCGGTAGAGCTTCGCCGTGCCGCGCGCGCCCTCCGGGAAGACCATGAGGAGCCGCTCGTCCTCGAGGAGGCGGATGCAGTGCTCCGGCAATCCCGTGAACTGTCCGAGCTTGCTCGAGAGCATCGCCGCGAAGGGCAGGCGGTTCATGAACTTCTCGACCATGCCCTGGGCGAGACGTGGCGGGTCCTTCGCGAAGAACATCGACGCGATCGTCATCATCCCGTCGATCGCCACCCCGCCCGAGTGGTTGCCCACCAGCATCGCGCGGCCGCGCGTCGGCACGTTCTCGGCCCCGAGCACCTTGACCGAGAAGTAGTGCTTGTAAAAGGGCTCGACCATCGAGAAGCCCACCGCGAGGTGTTCCTTCGAGACGCCATATGGATCGACCCCGAAGGGCCCGAACGGGATCTCGAGGGCCTCGATCCGACGCTGCACTTCTCGGCTCACGAATGCGCTCACCGCTCTCGCTCCTCCCTCACGACGACCGGCCCCGCTCGGCCGAGCCTCGCGCTGTGAAGCCGGAATAGCAGCCTTGGGGCGCGCCGAAGAGGGGTTTTGAGCAAAACCGGGGGGGCGTCCAACCCCGCGCCGCGATCGCGAGGCCGAATAAGCGTGGAGGCGCCGATGCCCCCATGACAAAAGCGGAGCATGCTTCTCGCATCCCGCAAGGTCGTCGCTCGAATCTCGAGCGTGGCGCTCATCGTGCTGCTCGCTTCGTGCGGTGACTCGACGTCACCCTCGGGCGGAGGAGGCTCGGGCGCACAGGGCGAAGGCGGAAATGGTGGGAACGGAGGCTCCACCAGCTCGGCGGGAGGCCCCCAAGGGGGAGCGGGCGGCTCCGGAGCCGCGGGCGGAGCGGGCGGAGCGCCCTCGACGTGCGGGGACGACCACGCGGACCCGCCCGCCGAGGCGTGCGACGGCGCCGACCTGGCGGGCGAGAGCTGTACGACCCGCGGCTTCGACGGCGGAGATCTCGCGTGCGCGGCCGACTGCACCTTCGACGAATCGGGGTGCACGTTGATCACCTGCGGGAACGGAACCGTCGACGCGGGCGAGACGTGTGATGGGACCGCGCTCGGCGGCGCGACGTGCGCATCGCAGGGGTTCGCCTCGGGCACCCTCGCCTGCAGCGACAACTGCGCGGGCTTCGACACGAGCGCGTGCGTGCCCGCCGTCTGCGGCAACGGGACCCCAGAGGGCTTCGAGGAGTGCGACGACGGCAACCTGATCGACGGCGACGGCTGCGAGCACGACTGCACCCTGCCGGGCACGGTCGTGACCGTCTGCCAGACGCTCTCCCCGCTCCCGAACGGTGAGACCTGCGAGGTCACCGCCGGCAACGGCGCGAAGCTCATCACCGGCGACGTGCTGACGCCGGGCGAGGTGCTTCAGGGCGGGCAGGTCCTCGTGAACGCGGCCGGTCAGATCACGTGCGTGGCCTGTGATTGCACCGCCCAAGCGGCGGGGGCGACCGAGATCACGTGCCCCACCGGCGTCGTCTCGCCGGGGCTCATCAACGTCCACGACCACATCACGTTCACCCAGAACGACCCGTACACGCAGACGCCGGAGCGCTACGAGCATCGGCATCAGTGGCGGACGGGGTCCATGGGGCACACCGAGATCGCCTCGAGCGGCGGCGCGAACGCGGACCAGATCCGCTGGGGCGAGCTGCGCTTCTTGATGGGCGGCGCGACGTCGACCGTGGGCTCGGGCGGACAGCCCGGCTTCCTCCGCAACCTCGACTCTTCGTCGAACCAAGAAGGCCTCGGGCAAGGGGTCGTGAACTTCGAGACCTTCCCCCTCGACGACTCCGGCGGCGCCCAGCGCACCAGCGATTGCAACTACGGCGCGGCGCCCGACACGGAGACGACGATCGCGAACGACCCGGCGTATCTGCCTCACGTCGCGGAGGGCATCGGCCCCTCCGCTCGCAACGAGTTCTTGTGCACGAGCTCGACGACCTACGACACGACCGCGCCCGGGGTGAGCCACGATCTCGCCCAGCCCCAGAGCGCGTTCATCCACTCCATCGGGCTCAAGGCGCCGGACTACGCGCTCATGGCCCAGGACTCGACGTCGCTCATCTGGTCGCCTCGCTCCAACGTCACGCTCTACGGAGACACCGCCGTCGTCACCGAAGCGGCCGCGCTCGGCGTCCTCATCGCCCTCGGCACGGACTGGGTCGTCAGCGGCTCGATGAACATGCTCCGTGAGCTCCGCTGCGCGGACGAGCTCAACACGACCTATTACGACGGCTACTTCAGCGACGAGGAGCTTTGGCGCATGGCGACGCTCAACGGGGCGATCGCGACCGCCACCGACGACGCGATCGGCGTGCTCTCGCCGAACCACGTCGCCGACATCTCCATCTTCGACGGATCGACGAACGCGTACCACCGCGCCGTCATCGACGCCGAGCCTGCGGACGTGGTGCTCGTCATGCGCGGAGGCAAGGCGCTCTACGGGGACAGCGCCGTCATCTCGACCATCCCCGCGACGGGGACGTGCGACGCGATCGACGTCTGCGGCGTGCAGAAGCGTGTCTGCGCGCAGTCCGAGATCGGCAAGACGCTCCCCCAGCTCACCAGCGCCGTGAGCGGGATCTACCCGGCCTTCTTCTGCGGCGCCCCCGACAACGAGCCGAGCTGCCTGCCGGAGCGCTCCAACACCGCCGGCTTCCCGAACGGCTCCGTGAACGGCTCGTCGCTCTACACCGGCGTCCCGAGCGCGAACGACAGCGACGGCGACGGGATCGCCAACGCGAGCGACGACTGCCCGACCGTCTTCAACCCGATCCGACCCGTCGACGGCGGGGTCCAAGCGGACTTCGACAACGACGGCGTCGGGGACGCGTGCGACCCCTGCCCGCTCGACGCGAACACCCTCCTCTGCACCCCGTTCGATCCGAACGATCAGGACGGCGACGGCGTCGACAACTTCCTCGACAACTGCCCCAACGATCCGAACGCCGATCAGGCGGACTCCGACGGCGACGACAAGGGCGACGTGTGCGACGCGTGCCCCCTCGTCTCCAACCCGGGCGCGGAGGGCTGCCCGGCCACGATCTACGAGGTGAAGGACGGCACCTTCACGCCCGGCCTCGCCGTCCACATCACGAACGCGATCGTGACCGGCAAGGCCTCGAACGGCTTCTTCGTCCAGGTGAAGGAGGGCGACGCCGGGTACGCCGGCCCCGACTTCTCGGGCGTGTTCGTCTTCACCGGGACGGGCTCGCCGTTCAACGCCGCGCTCGTCGGCAACCGGGTCGACATCGACGCGTCCATCCAAGACTTCTTCGGAGAGATCGAGCTCTCGACGGTGACGAACGTCGTCATCTCGTCGGGCAACGTCGAAGCGCCGCCCGCGCCCGTCGCGGAGACGGCCGCCAACGTGACGACGGGAGGATCGCGCGCGGCCGCCCTCGAAGGGGTGATCGTGGGCCTCTCCGACGTCACCGTGACCGCCCCGTTCAACGGCTTCAACGAGCTGACGGTGACGGATCCTTCGAGCGCGACCATCCTCGTCGACGATCTGCTCTATCTCGTGAGCCCGCCCCCCCAGACGAACGACTTCTACGCACAGCTCTCGGGGATCCTCGCGTTCCGGAACTCGAGCTCGAAGCTCCACCCGCGCGGCGCGGGCGACTACGTGGCCGGGTTCGGG
>JBGAID010000146.1:0-18100 GCA_044225865.1 Polyangiaceae bacterium
GGACGATCTTCTTCTTCACGGGGTGCTTGCGAGCGATGGCCGCGAGATCGAAGTCGACCTTCATCGTGGCCCCTTCGCCCACGACGACATCTTGCTTCTCGAGGACGACCTCTCCGCGCCGCACCTCGATCGACACCGTGCCCGGGTCGACGTGAAATGGGATCCCGAGCTGACCCTCGGCCAGCGTCTTGGCCCCCACCTGCAGGGTCAGCCGCTCGGCGCCCTGCTTCGCCGAGACGACGAGCGACGGGACGCGAGCCTCGATGGCCGCCTTCCGCTCCTGGGCGTACGCGACGCGCGGATCGTTCCTCTCGCGCGCGAGGACGATCGCCTCGTCCCACGCGGCGAGGGCCCGCGCGAGGCGGCCGGTGTGCTCGTGGCAATCCCCGACGCTGAGGAGGGTGCCCAGCGTCCGCTCCACCTCCAAGCTCGCCTCGAACTTCGGGCAGGCCTCCTCCCACCGGCCCGCGTCCCGCAGCGCCTTGCCGTCTTGGAAAAGGGCGTCGGCGGCGGCGGTGTCACCGGCCCGCGCGAGGCTCGGCGCAAACGCGGCGACAACCACGAAAGAAGCGACGAGACGGGCTCGCGTCCGTACCTTCATCCTGGGCCTGGAAAGACAAGCAAGAGCATCGTGGCCATAGGACCGGCAGCCCCGCACGCGCGGTGCCCCGCCCGTCCCAGAGCAAACGATAGGCCACGAGGGCCGATCAACCCAAGAAGCCGGCCTTCCGATTCGCGGCGGTCGTGGTGCTGCCGTCGGCGGCGACCCCGAACACGTCCCCCAGCGAGAGGAAGTAGCGGTCGCCCTTGTCGTTCCGGGCGACGAGCTGGCCATCCTCCAGGAGGCGGATCCCCTCGACCCGCGTGACGGTGAGGGCCACGCCGGCGTGAGCCGCGTACAAGGTGAGCCGCCGGCCTTCGCTGAGCCGGTACTCGCCTCCGTCTTCCTTGCGCGCTTCGGACTCGGCGAGGATCCTGGTGAGCATTGCGTCCGTCATGAAGCCTCGAGCTAGCACCCTGCCCCCGGTCGGTGCAAGAACACACGTCGCATGAGCCCCCCGACCGAGAACGGCAAGGCCAGCCCCGACCCGGTCAAGGCCCTCGGCAAGGCCGGCATCGAGCCGGACGATCACCTCTTCGTCGACGCGGTGACGAAGACGTTCGGTCCGACGAAGGTCCTCCGAGGGGTGAGCATGCACCTCAAGCGCCGGAAGACGGCCGTCATCATCGGAGGCTCGGGGGCGGGGAAGACGACCCTGCTTCGGATGCTCATCGCCCTCGAGCGCCCGACGACCGGCCACATCTGGGTCGACGGGGAGGACATCGCCCCGCTCGGCGAGGTCGAGCTCAACCGGGTGCGGCAGAAGTTCGGCATGGTCTTCCAGTACGCGGCCCTCCTCGACTCCCTCACCATCTTCGACAACGTCGTGTTCCCGCTGCGCGAGCACCGCAAGACGATGTCGAAGCGCCAGCAGCGCGAGAAGGTCCTCTCGATGCTCCAGCTGCTCGGGCTCGAAGGGAAAGAGAACCGAATGCCGAGCGAGCTCTCCGGCGGGCAACGCAAGCGCGTCGGGCTCGCGCGGGCCCTCATGCTCGAGCCGCAGATCCTGATCTACGACGAGCCGACGAGCGGCCTCGATCCCATCACGAGCCGCATGGTCGACGATCTCATCGAGGAGACGCGGGATCGGTTCAACGTCACGAGCGTCGTGATCTCCCACGACATGACGAGCACCTTCCGCATCGCTCACCAAGCCTACCTTCTCGTGCACGGCGAGGTGATCGCGTCCGGATCGCCCGACGACCTCGCCTATGGGGACAGCGACGCCGCGCGCGAGTTCATCCACGCCTCCGGCGTCGCCCCCGATCGCATCGGCCGCGTCGACACGAAGGAAGGCGACGCGACCATCAAATACAAGGCGATGTAGCGCGCGCGATCTCGCGCAGCAGGACCCAGGAGAAGCCTCGGTCTAGCAGGTCCCGCACCGCCGCCTCGATCGAGGATTGCCTCGCCTCGCGACCGCGCGCGAGCTCGACGGCGTGCCCCGCGAGCCCTTCCAGGCCCGGATCCGACGCGTCCAGGAAATCCATCGCGTGCAGCTCGAGCGAGAACGTGTTGCAGGGCATGCACGATCGGACCAGCGCCCGCGCCGCGCGGGGGCCGAGCGCGCCGAGGCTCGTGCCGATCACGGGCAGCCGCGGCCCGCGCGTCACCCGCATCGGGATCTCGACGAGGGAACGCTCGCCGCGCGCGAAGGGAGGGCGTCCCGGGCGGTACGGCTCCGTCGGCCCGAGGGTGGCGCGGGCAGGACCGATGATCGCGCTCGATCGCTTGCCCGCGGAGTGCATGCTCCCGAGGGCGGCCACCTTCGCGGCCCAGTAGGGAGGCGACGGCAACAGGGACGCGTCGAAGCGAGCCCCCGCCTCCTCGACCGCGTCGAGGAGCGCGTCGCTGGTGGTGTAACCGGGCGCGCGGAAGCCCTCCGGCCGCTGGCCGAGGATCCGCTCGATGGCGTCGAAGCTCCCCGAGACCTCGGCGCGGATCCGGTCTCGGTCGAGGCGGACGAGATCATAAGGGTGGCTCGCGGAGTGGCTCTCGACGGCGTGGCCGCGCCGGAGCGCCTCCGCCAAGACGGCGGCGCTCCGGGGCCGCGCGAGATCGTCGCTGACGGCGAAGAACGTAAGGGGCACGCCGAGCCGGTCCGCGAACGAGAGGGCGCGGCCGACGGCGAGATCGTAGGCGGGGCGCGCTTCGGAGGGGCGCGCCGGCAGCCCGAAGATCGCCCGGTAGTGATCGACCTCGTCGAGGTCGATGGAAATGGCGGCGAGCCTCAAGACCACCTCCCGCGCGGGTGAGGGGCCAGAGGCTCGCGGTTCATCGACGAGAAGAGGCTCGGCTCAGCCCTGGGCCATCTTCGCGACTTCCTCGGCGAAGTTGTCTTCCTTCTTCGCGAGGCCTTCGCCGCGCTCGTAGCGGACGAACTTGGCGATCGTGAGCTTGCCGCCGGCGGCCTTGCTCGCCGCTTCCCGCAGCTTCTCGATCGTCTGGCCCGGGGTCACGACCGACTCCTGCTCGAGGAGGGCGACCTCGGAGTACCACTTGGCCACCTTTCCATCGATGATCTTGGGCCAGGAGGCCTCCGGCTTCGGCTTCGGGTCCTCGCGGAGCTGAGCCTCGAAGATCGTGCGCTGCTTCGCGATCGAGGCCTCGTCGATCTGGCCTCGCTCCACGACGAGCGGGTTCATGGCGGCGATCTGCATCGCGGTGTCGTCCGCGAACTTGAGCGCTTCGGCGTGCTTCGCGGCCGCTTCGCTCTCCGCCGCGACGGCGAGGACGACGCCAATCTTGCCTCCGAGGTGGACGTAGGAGACGACGAGGCCGGGGCCCTCGACCGCGACCCTATCCCAGCGGCGCACGTCGATCTTCTCCCCGATCTTCCCGGTGAGCTCGGAGGCGACCTCGCCCACCGTCTTGCCCGCGAGCGGCTCCTTCGTCAGATCCGCGCCGGGGGCGGCCTTCGCCGCGACCGCCGTGACGTCCGCGACGAACTGCTGGAAGCCCTCGCTCCGCGCCGCGAAATCCGTCTGGATGTTGATCTCGACGATGCTCGCGTGCTTTCGATCGTCGGAGAGGACGGCGCGGACCTCACCCTCGGTCGCGACCGCGGACGCGCGCTTCGCGCTCTTGGCGAGACCCTTCTTGAGGATGATCTCGACCGCCTTCTCCATGTCGCCCGAGGCCTCGACGAGCGCGTTCTTACAGTCGCTCATCCCGGCCTGGGTTCGCTCGCGAAGCTCTTTGATCGCCTGAGGCGTGACGCCGCTCATAACCAGTTACCTCTGCTGTTGCGAAAGAAGTGGAAGGGGGCGGAACCCGCCCCCGAACGATTCGGCCCCGTACAGACGCGGCTCGCGCCTAGTTCCGACGGCGCATCACGGAGACGTCGCCGTCGTTGCGGCGGCTCTCGCCCGTGTCGCGTCGGCGCTGCACGCCCTCGATGCAGGCGTCGGCGATGCGGGTCGTGATGAGGCGGATCGAGCGGATGGCGTCGTCGTTGCCGGGGATGACGAAGTCGACGAGGTCCGGATCGCAGTTCGTGTCGGTGATGGCGACGACGGGGATGCCGAGCCGGCGCGCCTCGCTGATCGCGATCGCCTCCTGGTGGGGATCGATCACGAACACGGCGTGAGGCGGGGAGCCCATGTTCTTGAGGCCGCCGAGGTACTTCTCGAGGCGCTCGCGCTCCTTCTCGAGCTTGGCGACCTCTTTCTTGAGGAGCTGCTCGTGGGTGCCGTCTTCCTTCATCCGCTCCAGGGTGCGGAGCCGATCGAGGCCGCCCTTGATGGTGCGGAAGTTCGTGAGGGTGCCGCCGAGCCAGCGGTTCGTCACGAAGTACATGCCGGACCGGCGGGCCTGCTCCTGCACGATCTCCTGGGCCTGGCGCTTCGTCCCCACGAAGAGGACGTGGCCGCCGCGGGCGGTGGCGTCGACGACGAAGTCGTACGCGCGCTTGAAGAGCCGCACCGTCTGATCGAGATCGACGATGTGGATCCCGTTGCGGGCGCCGTAGATGTACGGCCGCATCTTCGGGTTCCAGCGCTTGGTCTGGTGGCCGAAGTGGACGCCCGCGTCGAGCAGCGAGCGCAGGGGAAGGGGGAACTCACCAGGCTGGGGCATCGTGTCGCCCGCAGCGGAAATCATCTCTTCGCTCATCGTATCCTCGTTCCGGTTGGGACCTCCGCCTCGAGCAGACCAACCTCGGCCTCGAGAGGCTCTGGCACCGGGACCTGCTCGCCCTCTGGACCGCCCTCTTCGGGAGGTCGCAGCGGGAGTGCCGCCGAACCGCGAACGATCCGGGCAGCGAGGCGTGCGTCGTTGAAGCGCTCGGGGCGACGCCATGCCGCTCCGAAAGGGCGCGCAGATTACCTCTGGACGGGAAAGAGTCAAGCGCTCGCGCTGCCCAACCGCCGTCGCCTCGATGGGGGAGGCGGACCGTAGGTTGCGCTGCGGGCGCGCGCGTCGATACGATCCGCTCCGGCGTGCTGGAGCTGCCGAGCCAGAGCTTATTTCATGACCGCTACCGGATCGTCCGCCTCATCAAGGCGGGCGGAATGGGCGCGGTGTACGAGGCGATCGACACACGGAGCGATCGCCGGCGCGCGCTCAAGGTCCTCCTCCCCAGCATGCTCTCGGACGACGACGTTCGGGCGCGGTTCGATCGTGAGGCGCGCGTCACCGGCACGATCGAGAGCGATCACCTCGTCGAGGTGTCCGACGCGGGGGTGGACCCGGCCACGAACGCTCCCTTCATCGCGATGGAGCTGCTGCGCGGAGAGGACGTGTCGTCCATCCTCAAGCAGTCCGGGCGCATCGGCCCCGGCGACGTCGTGACCCTGCTCGGGCAGGCGGCCCTCGCCCTCGACAAGACCCACGCCGCCGGCGTCATTCATCGCGATCTCAAGCCGGACAACCTGTTCGTCACGCGCCGCGAGGACGGGAGCGTGAAGCTGAAGGTCCTCGACTTCGGCGCGGCGAAGAAGCTCGTCTCGGAGGGGATCGGGGCCTCCACGCGGATCCTCGGGACGCCCCTTTACATGGCCCCCGAGCAGGCGCGCGGCCGCCCCGACGTCGGCCCCACGGTGGACGTCTACGCGCTCGGCCACATCGCGTTCATCATGCTGGTGGGGAGGCACTACTGGCGCGACGAGATCGTGCAGATGGACGTCCTCGCGTTCCTCCTGAAGACGTCGTGCGGCAACCCCGAGCCCGCGACCGCGCGCGCGGCGAGGGCCCAGGTCGCGCTGCCCCCTGCGTTCGACGCCTGGTTCGCGAAGGCGACCGCGCTCGAGCCGGCCGCGCGCTTCCAGACGGCGGGCGCGGCGATCGCGGCGCTCGGGCTCGCCCTCGGGGTCTCTCGCGCCGGCTCCATCGCGTTGCCCCTCACCCCCGGGGCGCCGAGCATCCCCGCGCCTGCGTCGACCCTCTCCGTGGTGGAGCCGCGCGACAAGCCTCTCAACTGGATCGCCCTCGCCGTCGCCGCGTGCGCCGGGCTCGCCCTCGCCGGGCTCGTCCTCTTCTTCACCCTCGGGCGGCGCCCCCCGACCGAGGAGCGAGCGGCGGCGGCAGAAGGGCCTGTGATGCGCGAGACCGCGTCGGCGGCGTCCGCGACGTCCCCTCCCCCATCGATCGACGTCCGCGCGGCGAGCCTCCCCGAGAGGGAGAGCGACGCGATCGCGTCCGCGCCTGTGTCCGAGTCGGTGGCGACGTCGAGCGCGGCGCCTCCCGACGCGGCGGCGGCGACGAGCACGGCCGTGAAGACGAGCGCGGCCGTCACCGCCAAGGCGACGGCCGCGGCTTCCGTGCGGCCGAAGCCCGAGGCTCCGTCGTCTGCGCGCGCCGCCGCCCAAGCCTCGAGCGCGAAGCCGAAGCCGCGCGGGGAGGGCCTGTTCTGAGCCGCGGGACCTGCTTCGCCTTCGCGGTCGCCGCCGCGTCGATCGCGGTCGGGTCGGCGCGCCCCGCGCTCGCCCAGGATCCCGACAAGACGGCGGCCGCGCAGGCCCTCTACGACGAGGGGATGAACGCCCTCGAGGCGAAGAACTTCGAGAAGGCGTGCCCCAAGTTCGAAGCGGCGTCGAAGCTCGTTCCGGAGGGGATCGGCGTGAAGCTGATGCTCGCCGAGTGCTACGAGGGGGCCGGGCGCGTCGCGAGCGCGTTCACCGTCTACCGCGTGGCCGAAGCGGAGGCGGCCCGCGCGAAGCAGGAGGACCGCCGGGTCAAGGCGGAGCGGCGCATCCAAGCCCTCGAGCCGCGCGTCCCCCGCCTCACGATCCTCGTCCCCCTCGAGGCGCGCGCGGCGCGCGGCCTCGTCGTCAAGCGCGGCTCGAACGAGGTGGCCCCGGATCTGTTCGGCGTCGCGGTGCCCGTCGATCCGGGCGAGGTGGTCATACGCGCCCACGCCGATCGGGGCTCGTTCGAGAAGCGCATCACCCTCGCGGAGGGCGCGCAGGAGCAGGTCGTCGTCCAGCTCGAGGTGCAAGCCCCGCCTCCCCCTCCGCCCGCTCTCTCCTCGCGTCCGATGGCCCCCGGCGCCATCGCCGGCATCGTCACGATCGGCGTCGGAGGGGCGCTGCTCCTCACCGGCGTCGGCCTGGGCGTGGCCGCGATTCGAGACGAGGGCGACGCCGACGCGATCTGCCCCGAGTCGACCTGCGCGAGCCAGGAGGCGGTCGATCTCAGCGATCGCGCCAACCGCCTCTCCATCGGCGCGTGGGTCGGCATCGGCGCGGGCGTCGCCGCGATCGCGACCGGCGTCACCGTCTTCGTGCTCTCGAGCCGCGCTCGAAAGGGCGAGCCGATCGCGGGCGCTCTTTGGGTGTCACCTCGCTCCGTCGACCTCCGACTTCGCTTTTGAGGACCGCGATGAACCCCTCCCCTCGACTTCTCTTGGCGATCGCGACGTCGATGGTGCTCGGCGCCGGGTGCTACGGCGACAAAGTCCTCTCCGGCACGGGCGGGGCCTCCGACGGAGGCGCTGCGCACGGTGGCGCCCCATTCGACGGCGGCGGAGGCTTTGGCGCGATCGGCGGAGGCGGCCCCAACCCGGACGGCGGCGGTGGCGGGATCTCGCCCCCCACGGTCTGCGAGGTCTCGCCGGATGGAACGCCGTGCGAAGGGCCTCACGCGTGCGAGTCCTACGGATGCTCCGAAGGCGTCTGCAAGGACCTCGGCCCGAACGAGGATCTCTTCGTCGTCCGAGACCCCACCGAAGGCGACTGCAGCGCGATCGTCTGCAACGGAGGCCTCGATCCGGTCGTGGGCCCGCAGCCGAACGACGTTCCCCAAGCGGACGAGTGCCACGTCGGCAGCTGCCAGAACGACGTACCCTCCCTCGTCGCCGCCGACCCGGGCACGCTCTGCAGCGGCGGGGTGTGCGACGGATCGCAGTGCGTCGAGTGCCTCACCGCCGCCGATTGCACGCTCGGCCAGGTGTGCCTTTCCGGGATGTGCGGCAACTGCATCAACGACGCGAGCTGCGAGGGAAACGCCAGGGGCGACAGCTGCGGCGGGTCGAGCTGCCGGTGCCACGTCGGAAGCGAGTGCGCGCAGAGCCCGGCCGGGAGGCGCTGCAACGGGAGCGCGTGCGGCTGCATCCAGAGCGCCGACTGCGCCGGGGCGGATTGGGGATCCCAGTGCACGTTCACCACGTGCGGGTGCAGCAACGCAAACCATTGCGTCGACTCCAGCCTGGGCGAGGCGTGCGTGTCCGGGCGCTGCGGCTGCAACACGAACGCCGACTGTCCGCCCGCGACGACGTGCGACTTGCTCGGCCACGTGTGTCTGCTCTGAAGACGGCGGCCCGCGAGACGCTATACTCGCGCCATGCATCGGCCCGGAAAGACCCTCGGCGCGATCTGCTCGACGCTCGCGCTCGGGGTGATCGCGGCGTCGCAATCGGGAGGTTGCCTCGCGGGCGGCCCGCCGATCGACCCGATCACGAACCAGGGCGGTGACGGGATCGGGGGCGGTGGGGACGGCGCTTCGACCTCGACCGGGACGGTCGACCCGCCGCCGACGGAGGCGCACCAGGTCATCGGCGCCACGCCCTCCCACGGGTCCTTCGAGGGGGGAGCGCGCGTGGTGGTGCGCGGCAACGGCTTCGCCTCCGACGTGCGGGTCTGGTTCGGAGAGACGGAGGCGACCGACGTCGTGCCGGTGGACGCGACCCGCGTCCAGGTGACGGCCCCGCCGGGGACGCGAGGCCCCGTCGACGTCTCGGCGCAGAACGGCGACGACGTCTCCACCCTCCGTTCGCTCGCGGGCGGCTACGTCTACGACGCCCTCTACGCCGACCCTTCGAGCGGCCCCGTCGCGGGCGGCACCGAGATCTCGATCGTCGGGCAGGGCACGGCGTGGGACGCGAGCACGCAGGCCTTCATCGACGAGAAGCCGTGCGCGTCGCTCACCGTCGTCAGCGGCACGGAGCTCCTGTGCGTGACGCCGAAGGGCACCCCCGGGGCAAAGGTCGTCCGCGTCGAAGGCGGCGACGAGACGATCGACGTCATCGACGGCTACACCTACGAGGACTCGTCCGACGGCTTCAAGGGCGGGCTCAGCGGCGATCCCATCGACGGCTCGGTGCGCGTCCTCGTCTACGACAACATCACCGGCGATCCGATCCCGGGCGCCTACGCCATCCTCGGCACCGACATCACCGAGTCGCTCATCCAGCAGGTCGACGACACGGGGGTCACGACCTTCGACAGCCCGCTCATCGACGGGCCGGTGACGGTGACGGTGGCGGGGATCTGCCACAGCCCGATCACGTTCGTGGACGTCCCCATCACCGAGTCGCTCATCCAGCATGTCGACGACACGGGGGTCACGACCCTAGACAGCCCGCTCAAACACGGGCCCGTGACCGTTACGGTTGCGGGGATCAGCCACAGCCCGATCACGTACGTGGACGTCCCCGTCGACACCGTCACCGTCTACCTCGATCCCGTGCTCGCCCCCTCGTGCGCGAGCGGCGGGGATCCCCCCGGCGTCGGCGGGCAGGTCGGGGCGACCGGCACCGTCGAAGGGGAGATCGTCTTCCCGAGCATCGGGGAGTTCCAGCGCGGCCCGTTCCTGGTTCCGGAGCCGATCGGAGACGAGAAGGCGGTCGCGTACGTGTTCGCTTCGAACAGCCAACCCCTCGCCGCGTTCATCCTGCCGCCCGCGATCAACGCCATCACCGAGAACACCCCCGGCACGCTCGGCTACGGCTTCAACATCCTCAGCCTCCCCGGCAACCGCACCTATTACGCCCTCGCCGGGCTCGAGGACCGCTCCCAAAACCCCGCTCGCTTCACCGCTTACTCGATGGGGGTGGTGCGCGGGGTGCCCGTGATCGACGGCGGCACGACGAGCGAGGTCTACATCTCGATGCAGCCGCTCGATCTCGCCCTCACCATCGATCCGACGCCGCCCGCGCCGGGGACGAACGGGCCCGATCGCTTCGCGGTCGCGGCGTCGATCCGGCTCGGCTCGGATGGCTTCGCGATCTTGCCGGGAGGCCAGCAGGCCCCGCTCCTCCCGCTCTCGGGGGACGTGGAGTTCGTGGGGCTCCCGCTGCTCGCCGACGCGTTCGAGGGCTCGACGTACTACGTCTCGTCGCGCGCGGTAACGGGTCCCTCGCTCGGCGCGCCGCTGTCGGTGGTGTCGAGCCAGCAGACGACGACCACCGCGTTCCCCATCGTCGTGAACGGCTTCGTCGGGATGCCGAAGGTCATCACCCCTCCCATGAACGCCGCCTGGAACGGCCGCTTCTTCGTCGCCGAGTACGGGCCGGGGGAGCCGCCCGATCTCACCGTGTACGACGTCATCAGCGGCAACGGCCTCATGCACTGGACGGTCGCCGTCGCGGGCGCCGACAACGCGATCGAGATCCCGGACCTGCGCGAGCTGCCCGGGGGCGTGGCCCTTCCCTCGGGCCCCATCACCGTCTCGGTCACCGGCGGCAAGATCGAAGGGTTCGACTACGCGAAGCTGCGGATGCGCCAGCTGCGTCCCTTCGGGATGAAGGCGTACTCTCAAGACTTCGTCGAAGCGCACCTGCCGTGAACGGGAAGCGCCGCGTCTCGTTCGCCCTCCTCGCGATCGCGGTCCCCGCCGTCGCGCTGGCCGGCTCTTGCTTCGAGCGCGGCGATCGCTGGCTCGCCACCGAACCGGCGAAGCCCGTGTGCGTCGCCGGGACGATGCGCTGCACGACCGCGGTCGAGCGCTGCGAGGGGGAAGGGATCGCGGCCGCGTGGACGCTCGTCGAGGACTGCGCGGCCGAGGACCGCGTCTGCGTGGATGGCCTCTTCGAGTGCAAGGTGTGTATCCCCTCCCAGCAGCTGTGCGACGGGCTCGACGTCCGCCTCTGCGCAGAGGACGGAGAGTCGTCCTCGTTCGTGAAGACGTGCGACGCGACGACGGGGAACGCGTGCCGCAAAGGCAAATGCGAGCAGCTCTGCGTGACCGCCCAAGCGGAGAAGAGCAACGTGGGCTGCGAGTACTGGGCCGTCGATCTCGACAACGCCGACATCGACGCGACGAGCAACGCGGCCGCCCAGCAGTTCGCGGTCGTGGTCTCGAACCCGCAGCCGGACGTCCCCGTCACGATCACCATCGAGCAGGACGACACCCAGCCCGGCGAGGCGAACGCGCCCCACGTCATCCAGACGGCGACGATCGCGCCCCTCAACCTCGAGGTCTTCAAGCTCGGCCCGCGCGAGGTCGACGGTAGCCCCGACGGCGAGTTCGACACCGGGCCCGGCACCGCCCTCACCCGCCACGCCTACCGCATCGAGAGCGACTTCCCCGTCGTCGCCTACCAGTTCAACCCCCTCGAGAACGTGAGCATCTTCTCCAACGACGCCTCCCTCCTCTATCCGCGCGAGGCCCTCGACTTCGGCACGAGCACCCTCGTTCGAAACTACATCGTCCTCGGCTGGCCCCAGACGATCGCCGCCACCGACGACCCGAACACCAACTTCAACCCCGCCGATCCGATCAACCTCCGCGCCTTCTTGACCGTCGTCGGCACGACCGAAGGGACCCACGTCCGCATCGTCCCCACGACCACGGTCGTGCCGGGCGGTCCCATCGAAGAGACCCACCCCGGCGAGCCGATCGACACCATCCTCGGCCCCTTCGACGTGCTCAACCTCGAGACGGGGGACTTCAACGCCGACTTCTCCGGCACCGAGATCCTCTCCGACAACCCCCTCGTCGTGTTCACCGGGAACGAGGCCTCCGACGCGCCTCATTTCGACGTGCTCGCCCATCGGCGCTGCTGCGCCGATCATCTGGAGGACCAGCTCGCGCCCATCCGCACCGCCGGGACGACGTTCGCGATCCCCCACTCCCCGAACCGCGGGGTCGCGGTGAAGGCGGCCGGCGCCGACGTGGAGCCGATCCAAGAGCCGGAGTACGTGCGCTTCATCGCGACCCACGATCAAGGGGCGGTGATCGAGACGACGCTCCCCGCCCCCGACGACCACATCGAGCTCGCGGGGGCGGGCGACATGGCCGAGGTCACCGTCTACGGCGACTTCATGGCGGAGAGCTCCGACCCCGTCCTCGTCGGTCAGGTCAACGTCAGCCAGAACGGCGGGAGCGTCACCCGCCCCGGCTATCCGGGCGGCGATCCCAGCCTCATCTTCATCCCTCCCCTCGAGCAGTGGCGCTCGGACTACGTCTTCCTCACCCCCGACAAGTACGCGTTCGACTTCGTGGTCGTGGTCGCCCCGGCGGGCGTGAGCGTGCTCCTCGACAACGCCGAGATCGGCCCCGACACGTGCGAGGTCGGGCCCGCGGACGGGCTCGACGCCGAGCAGCGCGGGGCCGAGGATCCCCCCTACGTGGCCTATCGCTGCCAGCTCTCGTTTCCGACCATCGACAGCGCCACCGATCCCCCACACATCGGCGCCGGAACCCAGAACGACGGCGTCCATCGGATCGTCGCGGGCGCGCCGGTGTTCATCGCCGTGTACGGGTGGGACGCGTTCGTGAGCTACGCGTACGCGGGAGGGACCGAGCTGCGCGAAATCGCGCCCCCGCAATGATGCGACCGCGCCTCGTGCTCCTCTTCGCCACCGCCCTCGGCGCGGCGTGCACCGCGAACGACGAGCCGCGCCCCCCCGTCTCGTCGACCAAGAGCAGCGAGCCCCTCCCCACGCCGGAGCGCGCCGCGCCCACGGACGCTCCCGATCCGGGCGTTCCTCTCGCGAAGCGCGAGCCCTGCTCGACCGCGGGCGCGCTCCGCTGCGCCGGTCACGGGCCGAGCGGCCTCACCGACATCCTCTACCGGTGCGAGGCCGCTCCCTCCACTTCCAAGGAGTGGGAGAAGAAGCCGGGCGCCGACCGAGGATCGGGCGCGGCCGAGCTCGGGTGGGTGCGCGAGCGCGCCTGCCCGGACGGCTGCCAGGCGATGCCGAGCGGACGCGACGACCGCTGCAATCCTCAGAGCGCCGTCCCGCCCAAGGTCCTCGAGATGCTGGCCCCGAAGCCGTATGTCGAGGTCGACTGCAAGCCGGAGGGGGACGGGAAGCGGTGCTCGTACTCGACCCTCGGGCTTTCCGCGGAGGTCCTCGTCGTCGACCCGACGGCGGAGCAGGTCGCGCGCTGGATCGTCGACGCGGCCGCGTTCGCGGAGCCGCTCGAGGCCCTCCGGGAGAGCGATCGCAAGGCGTGGGAGAAGGGCGTGCTCGCGTTCGCCCGTCACGTCCGCATGCAGTCGTCTCGCATCTTCCCGATGAAGGGCGACATCGTCGAGGACATGGGGGGCGGCGCCAAGGCGTACGCCTTCGACCGCGGCGTCGTCACCCCGTGCGAGAAGGGCCGGTGCCGCTGCCGCATCAACTCCCTCACCGCGCGCGCGTTCTGTCGATTCGAGGAGGCGATGGGAGGCGCGTTCGAGGCGTGCGTCTCTCGCTACGACGGGCCGAGCGGGGACGAGCCGTGGCGGGCGCGCTGCGCCGAGAACCACACCCGCGCGATGCAGAGCCTCCACAACGACCACTTCCGGGCCAAGGCCTTCGTCGTCGGGCGGGCGGTGAAGGAGGCGTGCGACAAGCGCCGCTGCTCCCCCGACGAGGTCGTCCGCGCGATCGAGAAGGAGCTCGGCGGGTAGCGATGCCCTCCGCGCCTCACCCGCTCTACGTCTACGGACCGGTGCTGTTCGTGGCCGCGAGCGCGCTCGCGAGCGCCGTCGCCTCGCCCTTCGTCATGCGCTACGTGCGCTTCCGCTTCGGTCCCTTGCGGCGGCCGATCCGCGCGCGGCTCATCGCGCTGCTCGTGACCATCGCCGCCATCTGGACCGTCTCCACCCTCATCGGCCTCGTCCTCCTCGCCCTGCCGCCGGTCGAGCGCGAGGGACGCCTCCCGGGCGATCACATCGACGCCGCCGTCCTCGCCCACGTCGTCCCCACCACCGCGTCCCTCGCCTGCGATCAGCTCGTCGGGCGGTTGGAGAAGGGCGCGGGCGAGTCGCGGTGGTCGCCCCCCGGCGCGCGCGAGGCCCGCCTCGTCCTCGCCGCCCGCATCGACCGCGACCCGGATCGGGCCATCCGCCGCCTCGCCAAGCACCGCTTCCGCACCCACGCCGGGCGCTTCGCCCTCGGCCACCCCACCGGGCCCGCGTGCACCGAGGGCCTCGACGCCCTCGCCGAGGCGATGCGCGGCGGCGCCCTCAAGGAGCTCATGGGGGCCTGCCGGAACGCCCCCGGTGACGTCATCGCCTACGCCGCGTTCAAGGTCGGCGACTTCATGATCTCGGTCGGGCCCGAGACGGAGTCGATCATCTCGCGCCAGCCCCAGAAGCCGCGCGGCGAGCCGGAGTGCTGGGCGGAGGGCGAAGAGATGCCCCCCGCGAGCATGCCCCTCTGTCGCCTCGAGCACGCCGAGCTCCACCCCGCCGCGCGCGCCGCCGAGCTGAAGGACCTCGTCGTCGAGGGCACCCTCGCGAAGCGATGGCTCGCGGCCATGCGCGTCGAGCAGGGCGGCGCCCTCCCCTCCGACTCCATGTTCACGATCGACCCGCGCGTGCTCGTGCTCCACCCGTTCGCCGCCGTCATCGACGAGCCCATCGGCGTCTACGAGGACATCCGGCAGAAGGGCAAAGGCACCCTCACCCCCGGTCAATCGGCGTGGATCCGCCTCGCCATCGGCGCCGAGCGCTCGGCGATGGGCCGCGACGACGACGCCGCCCAGCTCGTGAAGGAGGCCTACGAGCAGATGGCGATCGGCGCGGGCGCGACCGACGAAGAGCGCCGCCGCGCCGCCCGCGTCGTCGTGGCGATCGGCCTGCGCGGCAAGCACCGCGACCTCGCCCGCGATCACCTCCCCGAGCTCGCCCCCGACGATCCGCTCCGCCACCTCGCCGCGTGGCTCGACGGGACGGCCGCCTCCGACTCGACCGATCCGGCGTGGGCCGAGTCGGTCGAAGCGGGAGGCCCCGCCCTCGCCGCCGCCCTCGACGCGGCCGCGCCCCCCGACCTCATCGGCCTCGTCCGCCTCGGCCGCGCGCCCGACGAGGCCCGCCCCCTCGCCCTCGACTGGCTCCGCGAGGCCTTCCCCGCCTGCACCGAGTGCCACTTCTTCTCCCAGCTCGACCACCACGCGACGCGCCTCGACGCGGTGCGCGCCCTCGGCGACCCCGAGCTCGAGGAGGCTCTCGGCGCGATCGTGGCCCGGTTCGAAGCGGTGTTCTTGAATCGCAACCTCGCCCTGTCCCTGCGGCTCGCAGACCCAGAGACGATCTCTCGACCAAGCGCGAAGCGCGACGAATCGCTACGATAAACGTAGCGCCGTCAGGGCGTGACGCTCGCGCAGGCGTGGTCCACGCAAAGGCACTGGCCGGGGGCGGGGCGGCTCTTGTCGCAGCCGACGAAGGCGGGCGGCTTGCCGAGCGAGCACACGGTCGGATTGCAGGGGTCGTCCCAGGTGCAGTCGGCGTCGCGGGTGCAGCGGCCGGTCGTGCCCTTGTAGACGAGGGCGCAGCGGCCGGCGCGGCAGCGACAGGTGCCGGGCTCGGGGGCGGACTCGTCGCAGGCCCTTGGTTGGGGCTTGCCGAGGACGCAGGCGGTCGGAAAGCAGCCGTCGTTCCAGCGGCACTCGCCGTCGCTGGCGCACGCGGCGGGGGTGGGAGCGGGGGCGGAGGACGGGCTCGGAGCGCTCGGCGCGACCGCGGAGGGCGGGGGCTCCCCGACCTTGGCCGGTGGCGCGTCCGCGGTCTCGGTGGGAGCGGGCGCGGCGTCCTCTGGCGGCGGAGCGGGCGCCGTCGAGCAGCCCCCGAGCAAGGAGACGATCACTCCCAATCGAAGCGCGCGCGGATCCACGCGCGGAGCTTACCCCTTCGCGGGCGGCGGCGGCTCCCCAACCGGCGCCGCTCCCGGGACGGCGATCGCCGCGACCGCGTAGGCGACGGCGGCCACCGTCATCACCCACGAGTAGCCCGCGTTCATCGCCACGAACGTGGCGAGGCCGGTGCCCACGACCCCGAAGAACCCGGAGAGGGAGAGGCTCCACGGCACGAGGGTCTCGGATCGGCTCGTCCCGATCGCGATCCCGAGCGGGGTGAGCGCGCCCATTCCGACGCCGAGCCCGAGGGCGACGAGGACGGAGAGGGAGGCGCGGGCGGCCATGGGCGCGCCGACGAGGTGGCTCGTCACCGGCACGAGGACGAGGCTCAGGACGGCGAACGCGACGGTGAGGATCCGCGCGCGCCCTCTCGCCACGATCATCGCCCGCTCGAGGGGGACGTCGCGCACGAGGTGAGACCCGAGGGCGACCCCCACGAGGAGCGCGAAGAGCACGACCGAGAGCGCGTACACCGGGTGGCCGAGCAAGGTCGTGAGGGTCTGCACGAGGCCCATCTCCGCGACCGAGAAGCCGAGGCCGCTGGCCGCGAAGAACGCGAGGAGGCGCGCCCGCTTTCCCCTCGCCGACGCGCGCAGCAAGTCTTGGGGGCGAGCGAAGAGCGGGGCCACGAAGAACACGAGCGAAGCGACCGCGCTCACCATCGTCACGAGCAGCGCGGCGAGCAGCCCGTGCTCCTCGCGCGCGAGCCGCTTGCCGTCGGCGAGGACGGCGAGCACCCGGCGCGGCGGCACGTCGTAGAAGAAGAAGGGGCGATCGTCGGTGGGAGGGGAGATGTCGCGGTCGGCTCGGGCCGCCGCCTCTCGATAGGGATCCCGAGCGATGCGCGCGAGCGCGTCCTCCTCGCCGAGATCGGGGGCGAGGACGACCTCGAAGCTGCGCGCCGAGCAGTGGTGGCGGAGGGTCGAGACCGCCTCTTCGTCGAGCTCCGCCCGCGACACGACGAGGGCGGTCGCGTCCGAGTACGAGCACGCGAGCAGGTGCCGGCTCGGATCCTTCACCCCGTCCGCGAGGAGGGCGCCGGCGGCGAGGGCGACGAGCCGCTCGCGCTCCGCGTCCCAGCGCGTCACCACGAGCAGGCCGTCCGGCGTGAGGTGGACGAGCATGTCGCGCACCGCCTCCACCGTGTAGAGGCTGCTCTCGGCGAGGGCCATCCCCCCGACGCTCGCGGCCGCGCCGGTGTCGACGAGCGACGCCACGATGTTCTGGAACCTTCGATCCGTCGAGCGCAGGTAGGAGCGGCCGTCCGCGACCACGACCTCCACCTCGGGCCGCTCGTAGAGGCCCCCCGTGAAGTCCTTCATCTTGCCGAGCATCACGTCGTGCACGATGGCGCGGTTGATCTCGACCGCGACGATCTCGGTCTGCCCGGCGGCGAGGGCCGCCTTCACCTCGCGCCCGCCCCCCGCGCCGAGCACGAGGGTCGGACCGCGGTCGAACGAGAGCGCGTAACCGATGTCGGCGGGGTGCTTCGGCACCGCCGTCTTGGCGGCGAGGATCGAGGTCGCGGTGTTCCCGTCGATCCGCAGCTGCGCGGTGCCGCCGAGGGGCCGGTCCACCGTCACGAGGGCGAGCTCGTTCCAGGCGATGACCTGCGCTCGCTCGAGGTTCACGGCCCGGAGCTGCTTCACGGTGAGCCACTGCTCCCCGTAGTCGCCGAGGAACAGGGCGAGGCTGCTCGCGAGGATCGCCGACGCCGGCCATCCCCCACCCTTCACCTTCGCCCGCAGCGTCCCCGCCGCGAGCACCGCCCCCGCCACCGCGAACGTGATCGAGGTCACGAGCGCCCCGCGCGGAGCTCCGAGCCGCAAGAGCCCGAGCGCGGCGAGGCCGCCCAAGGCCGCCCCCATCATGTCCGCGACATAGATCCGCGACGCTCGCCTTCCTGCGCCCTGCAGCGCCCCCGAGAGCACGACCCCCGCGCCCACGAACGGGAGCGACGAGAGGACGTACAGCGTCGCGATCGCGCGGATGCCTTTGCCGTCGAGCGCCGCGGGCGCCTTGGTGACGAGCGACTCGATCGTGGCGAGGGTGGCGAGGATCGCGGACAGAGAGCTCGCGAGGGCGAGGTTCCGCAGGCGCGGCCCGGGCGCCACGAGGGAAGGCGCGAGGGTGACGATCCCCGCCCCGACACCCGCCCCGAAGAGCGCGAGCGACACGGCGAGGAACGCGAAGTGATGCCCGAGCGACGCCGAG
>JBGAID010000009.1:0-158755 GCA_044225865.1 Polyangiaceae bacterium
ACGTCGACCCGCGCGATCCTCGGTGCGAGCGAGGGCTCCGGGTGCAGCTCGGCCCGACCCTCACCGCCGCGAGCGCGCTCGGGCGCGTCGCGTCCCTCCGCGGTCGAGCGCGCGTCGGAGCGCGCGAGATCGATCTGGGCACCCTCGGCGAGCTGCCCCCGATCGAGGAGTCGGTCGCGACGCTGAGCCGCACCCTGACCCTGCGCGCGGGCGACGTCGTCGGCGTCGGTCCCCTCCCGCGCGGCTCGAGCGACGTGCATCGCGTCGCCGTCCCCTTCCACGACCGGGTGGAGGTGACGATCGAGAGGCTCGGCGTCTTGCGCGGCGCGGCCGTCGAGCGCCGTGAGCTCGCGCGATGAAAACCGCCTCGCGCGTCGCAAGCTTGCCGCGCCGTCTCGTCGGCGCGAGCCGGAACCACCCCGGCCGGGCGAGGCACACATCTTGGTTGAGGAGGGCATGCCGAAATCCCTCGCTCGCTCGATCGCGTCCCTGGCCGGGCTCGCCGCGCTGACCTACGGCGCCGGCTTCCTCTCCGCGGCGCCCTCGAGAGGATCGAAGCCGTGGTACCGACGGCTGCACAAACCGTCGTTCACCCCGCCCGACTCCGCGTTCGCGCCGGTGTGGTCGACGCTCTACGGTCTCTCGACGCTGGGAGCGTGGCGGATGCTCCGAGCGCCCGCGAGCAAGGAGCGGACGCGCGCGCTCGCGTGGTGGGCGGTCCAGCTCGCGAGCAACACCGCGTACACGCCGCTCTTCTTCGGGAAGCGTCGGAAGAAGTCGGGCCTCGCCGCGTCCGCGCTCAGCGCCCTCGCGACCCAGCGCTTCATCCGCCACGCCAAGCGGGTCGATCGCGGCGCCGCGTGGCTCCTCGTCCCTCAGCTCGTCTGGGTGAGCTTCGCCTCGGTGCTGATGGAAGAGATCGTCCGTCGCAACCGCTGACGGGACCGGTCAGAACGTGCCGACGACGCCCAGCCCGATGGTGTGCTCGGTCACGATCGGCATCGGCAGGACGGCCGCCTTCGGTGCCGCGTCGGGCGACTCCGTCGTCATGAAGATGCTCTCCCCGACGATCCCGAGCCCGCCCAGCTGGACGAGCGCGTCCACGACGTAGATCACGCCCCGCAGCGCCATCATGCCGCCGCAGTCGCCGGCGCCCGTGCTCGACTCTTCCTCCGGGACGCACCCGCTCTTGCCGAGCGCGATCCAAGGGCCCGCCACCGGGATGAAGAGGAAGTCGCCCCCCGGCACGCCCTCCCAGAGCCCTCCCATCAGGGCCGAGCCCGCATAGCCGACGGCGGTGAGGCCGATGCCGGCGACGAGGATCTTCCAGCGGGCGCTCGAGGGTGGGTTGCGAGAGACGACCTCGTAGCTCGCGTCGGCCTTGGGAGCCTTGGGCGCAGCGGACCCCGGCTCGGCCGCCTCCTGGGCGTGGGCCTCGGCGGGCGCGGAGATGCCCGACGCGATCGACATGGCGATCGCGATCGTTCCGATGGCGGCGAGCTCGCGGGTCCTCATCACTTCTTCTTCGGGTCCTTCTTCTTCGGATCCTTCTTCTTCGGATCCACGAAGTTCTTGTTCTCGGTGAGCGTGATTTTGTAGGGCAGCGTCAGCTGACCCTCGAACGTCAGGGCATACTCGTCGATGAACGAGCGCTTGATGCACGCCTCGACCGAGGTCCCCGCGAAGGGGGCCCCGACCGTCGCGTCGATCACCTTTCCGATCTTGCCGTCGACGACGACCTCGACCTCGCCCTCGCCCACGACGTTGGAGTTCGTCACCGCGTTACACTGCGATGCTTTCTCTCCACCACGACGCAGAGCCACTTTGATTTGCGCCTGCGTGTCCTCACTGAGCTCTCCATCCTTCTTCGGCTCCTCGCGGGGAGGGGCTTTCGCCTCGACGGTGGAAGAAGTCAGGGGAACCGCGACGTAGTCTTCGTCTGGATTCTGTGCCGGGCTGCACCCAGCGGCGACCGCGACGAGACCCGAGAGCGCGAAGAGAGCGAGGGGGAACTTCAATGTAGGCCTCCGGATCGAAGAACGGGGGCGACCTTAGCAAGCCTACAGCTCGGTGTGATATCCTCGTCGCACGGCGGCAGGGTTTCTGCCGAAGGCGTCGTGGGCTCGAGCCCTCGCAAAAGCCGCAGACAATCGGCGGCGAGGGGCCCCGGAGGCATCAGGCGCCCGCGGCGGCCGTCTTCAAGAGATAGATCCGGCCTCGGATCGGGACACCGCGCTCCATCCTCACCACGACATCTCGGGCGTCGAGGACCGTGAACCCACTGGCGATCGCGGTCGCTTCGACGTACGCGTGCCCGTGCGAGAAGCGGCCGGTCTTCTCGAGGAAGAAGCCATCGCCCTCGGCGGACTCGACCGAGAACGCAAACAGCGCCCCCGGGGTGGCCCGCGAAGCGACGAGGGTGAACGGCTCTCGCATGTCCCCCACGTAGATGAAGACGTCCGCCGCGACGAACAAGTCGAAGCGCTCGTCCCCCCGCGCGCGGAGAAAGTCGGCCAGATCGCTCGCGACGAGCTCGTCGTAGCCGCCCGCCTCGCGCGCCTTCGCGAGCATGTTCGGCGAGAGGTCGACGCCGACGAGCACCTCGCAGCGGTCGCGGAGGGCCCGGCCCAAGAGGCCGGTCCCGCAGCCGAGATCCAGCGCCCGGGCGAAGCGAACGGCAGGTCGATGCGGTTCGAGGAGCTCGGCGATCGCCTCCGGCACTTTGTACTCGAGGTCCTCCACGAGCACCTTCTCGAAGCGCGGCGCGTAGTCGTCGAAGAACTTCACGACGTAGGCCGGGTCGGACCGCTCGCGTGCCTCGCCAGTCAGCGCCGCGAGCATGTGCCGGGCCTCGACGTCCTTCGGATCGACCTGGAGGAGGTCCCGATAGGCCTGCGCCGCTTCCTCGAGGCGCTCGAGTTGCTGGAGGGCGCTCGCGAGGTTCGCGATCGCGCGCGGGTATTCCGGTCGGAGCTCGATCGCGCGGCGATAGGCGTCCACCGCGGCGTCGTGACGCTTCAGGCCGGCGAGGACGTTCCCGAGGTTGAAAGAAGCTTCGGGTAGCGCGGCGTCCCCTTCGCTCGCTCTTCCGTACAGCTCGGCCGCGCGCTCCAGGTCGCCGCGCTGCTCGTGGGCGATGCCGAGGTTGAACGCCGCGGCCGAGCTCGAGGGATCGATCTCCAGCGCGCGCTCGAGCTCGCGGGCGGCCGCGTCGGGCTCGCCCGCGTCGGCGAGGACCAGCCCGAGGTTCATGTGATAGAGCGCGAAGTCCGGGGAGGCAGCGATCGCCCTGCGGATGAGGGCGGCCGCCCGCGCCATGTCGCCTCGAGCGCGCGCGACCAGCCCGCTGAGGTGGAGCGCGTCGGCGTGCGTCGGCTCCTGAAAGAGGATGCGCTGGTAGTGTCGCTCGGCCGCGTCGACGTCTCCCCGCTTGTGGGCCGCGATCCCGTCCGCGAGCCACGTGGAGACCCCCCACGCAGGCCTCTTGCCCTTGCTCTTGCCCTTGCCCATGGCTCGTTCCTTCAGCTCTCGCCGGACGTGTCGCTCGCCTCGAGCGTCGCGAAAGGTGCTGCGACCAAACGCGCGCTGAGCTCCGTTAGAGCGCCGAACATGATCGGTGCTCCAGGCCTCCGGATCGAAGAGCGGAGCGACCTTAGCAAGCCTCCAGCTCGGTGTGCTATCCCCGTCCAGCGTGGGCAAGGTTTCTCTCCGGGCCACCTCGGGCCGAGCCGTCGCGAAGGCCGCTGCCCTTCGGACGGCGGCCCTCGTCATCGCTTCGCTCGTCTCCTCTCCGTCCCCTTCCGCCGCGGACCCGAGCCCGACCGCGGCCCCCGCCAACGCGCCGTCCCGGGAGGCGAAGTCGTACGAAGGGACGCAGGCCGCCGTCGACAAGCTCGGCAAGGCCATCGGAGGCCTGGACGGAACGATCGCGGCGAGCGTGACGACGGTCGCCGATGGCAAAGAGGTGGCCGCGCGCGACGCCGCGAAGCCCATGAACCCGGCCTCCAACGCGAAGATCCCGACCGCCGCCGCCGCCCTCACCATCCTCGGCTCCGAACACAAATTCGTCACCGGCCTCTACGGCACCCCGCGCGGCCGGAAGCTCCCGGAGCTCGTGATCCGCGGTCGCGGCGACCCGACCCTCACCACCGAGGACCTCCGCGATCTCGCCCGCCAGCTCCAGATCGGAGGCGTGGACGAGGTGGAGCGCATCGTCGTCGATCAGAGCTATTTCGAGGGCTCGTTCGTCCCCCCTGCGTTCGAGCAACAGCCAGAGGAGTGGGCGCCGTTCCGCGCGCCCACCGCGGCCGTGAGCCTGAATCGAAACACCTTCACGGTGTGGGTCCGCCCGGGGGGCGAGGCGGACGAGGCGGCCGCCCTCTTCACCGATCCGCCCTCGTTCGCGATCGTCGCCGGATCCGTGAAGACGAGCGACAAAGACAAGGCCGAGAAGATCGGCCTCGACCTCGGCGCGCGCGGCGACCGCGTCGAGGCCCGCCTCTCCGGAACCGTCCCCCTCGCATCGAAGCCGGTCCCCGTCGTCCGCCGCGTCGACGACCCGCGCGCCCTCGCCGGCTACGCGCTGCGCGGCGTGCTTCGAGACCGAGGGATGAAGGTCGGCGACGAGGTGCTCGTCCGCGCCTCCGCCGACAAGAACGAGCTCGCGCTCCATGTCTCCCCGAGCCTGGGCGAGCTGCTCCCGCGCCTCGGCAAGGACAGCGACAACTTCACGGCCGAGATGCTCTTCCTCGCCCTCGGGGCGGAGAAGGAGGGCCACGCGACGGCGGAGGCGGGCGCGCGCGTCGTCACCGCGTTCCTCGAAGAGAAGCGCGCCCTCGATCCCGGCGCGCGCATCTCCAACGGCTCCGGCCTCTTCGACGCCAACCGCATCTCCGCGCGAGGGCTCGCCACCGTGCTCGCCGAGTCGGCCCGCGACCCGCGCATCGGCCCCGAGCTCGTCTCTCACCTCGCCATCGCCGGCGTCGACGGCACGCTGCGGGGCCGCATGAAGAAGTGGAAGGCGACCCGCGCCATCCGCGCCAAGACCGGCACCCTCGCCGACGTCATCGCCCTGTCCGGCTACATCCTCTCCCCTCGGGGAGAGCCCGTCCTCGCGTTCTCGTTCCTCGTCAGCGGCGTCAAAGGAAAGACCTCCAAGGCGCGCGAGGCCCTCGACAAGGCCGCGAGCGACCTCGCAGAAATCGTCTATCGCTGACCGAGCTCGATGCGAGCGCCGCCCGACCCCGCGGCGCGATTCGCGAGCGCCACGACCTCCGCGAGCCCGACGACCCGATCGACGAACACGCCCCCGCGCGGCCTCGCCCCCCGCGCGACGAGGAGCGCGATCGCGGCCGCCGCTGTCCCTCCCGCCCCCATCCCGTCCTCCGCGACCGCGGTGCGGCGCACCGCGTGCTCCCCGGACCGCGCCGTCGCGACCATCTCCACCCGAGAGCGCGTCGAGCGCAGCAGCACCCGCCGCAAGAGCGCGAAATTCACGACGACCTTCGTTCCTTCCATCCCCGGACGATAGGGTCGACCATGAGCGGCGGCGGCCCCGAAGGCCGCAAGAAGTCCGTCAGACCGGGGTGTGCTCGGTCGACTTGACTCGGGGAAGGACCTCCACCATAAGTCCCGCCCCCGCATCCCCAGGGCCATCAACGGCTCGCGGCTCGTCCCGATGGTCGGAGCGAGATCGCCGAGCGGCCGAGAGGGAGCGAACGAAGTCAGAGGTCGTCGTGCCGAAGATGAAGTCGAATCGAGCCGCGAAGAAGCGGTTCAAGGTCACCGGCTCGGGTCGGGTCCGCCGCAGCAAGGGCGGTCTCAACCACAACATGCAGGAGAAGAGCCGCAAGCGCCTGCGACGCCTCCGCAAGAACGACATGGTCGACTCGACCATGGAGAAGCGCGTCAAGCTGATGCTCCCTTACGGTTGATAGGAAGGAAGAGCACCCATGCCCCGCGCCAAACGAGGATTCAAGGCTCGCCGCCGCCGCAACCGGGTTCTCCGCCAGACCGAGGGTTACTTCCTCGGCAGGAAGAACCGCTTCCGTCAGGCCGTCGAGGTCCTGCGCCACGCTTGGGAGTACGGCTACGTCAGCCGCGCCCTGAAGAAGCGCGACTTCCGCCGGCTCTGGATCGTCCGCATCAACGCCGCCGCCCGCACCGCAGGGACGAGCTACTCCCGCCTGATCGCCGGCCTGAAGAAGGCGAACATCGGGCTCGACCGCAAGATCTTGAGCGACCTCGCCGTCGTGGATCCGGCCGGATTCCAGGCCGTCGTGAAGCTGTCCGCAGCTCGCTGATCCCGCGGACGGTTCCCCCCCGAAAGAGGCGTTTGCCGGAGGCCCCGTGACCGGGGCAAGCAAGGTGACAGAGTCAGGCAAGCCCCAGAACGAAGCCCCTGCAACGAGCGCGGTAGCGCGCATCGAGCAGGGGCTCGCTGCATTGGGCGATAGGTTCCGCCAGGCGTTCGCGGCCGCCCCGAGCGAGCCCGCGCTCCGCGCCGAGCAAGCGAAGCTCCTCGGCAAGAAGGGCGACCTCACCGCCGTCCTCGGCTTGCTGCGGGAGGTGCCGGGGCCCGAGAAGCCCCGCGCCGGCGCGCTCGTGAACGCCTTCAAGTCGGAGGTCGAGGTCGCGTTCGACAAGCGCCTCGCCGAGATCGAGGCGGCCGCCCTCGACGCGGACCTCAAGGCCCGCCCCCACGACATCACCCTGCCCGGCCGACTTTCGCTCGGCCGCGGCCACCCGCACCCCGTCCTCGCGGTGCGCGACGAGCTCATCGCCATCTTCGGCGAGCTCGGGTTCCAGTCCGTGCCCGGCCCCGAGATCGAGCTCGAGCAGAACAATTTCGAGAAGCTCGCCTTCCCGCCCGATCACCCGGCGACGGACATGCAGGACAGCTTCTGGATCGGCTCGGGCGTCCTTCTCCGGACCCACACGAGCAACGTCCAGGTCCGGGAGATGATGGCCCTCGCCGATCGCGTGAGGAAAGGCCACCCGGCGCGCCTGGCGGTCGTCAGCGCCGGCGCCGTCTACCGCCGCGACGACGACGTCACCCACTCCCCCATGTTCCACCAGATCGAGGGCTTCCTCCTGGACGAGCAGGTGAGCATGGCCGAGCTCAAGGGCGTCCTCGCCGCCTTCGCGGAGCGGCTCTACGGCTCCGGCACCCCCGTTCGGTTCCGGCCCAGCTACTTCCCCTTCGTGGAGCCGGGCGCCGAGGTCGACGTGGGCTGCGCGTTCTGCCGCGTCGAGGATGGCTCGCGCGCGAGCTGCCGCGTCTGCAAGGGCACCGGCTTCCTCGAGATCGCCGGCTGCGGCATGGTCCACCCCGAGGTGTTCCGGCACACCGGCCTCGACCCGGAGAAGGTCAAGGGGTTCGCCTTCGGCATGGGCATCGAGCGCATCGCGATGTTGAAGTACGGCATCCCCAACATCCGGCTGCTCTTCGAGAACGATCCTCGCTTCTTGGATCAGTTCTGAGATCCCTCGCGTCGAGGGCCCCACCGCTATGTTTTTCATAGCAGCGGGCGCTCGATGAGGTGCCCACCCCCGTCTCGCCTCCCTCGCTCGCCGCGGGGGTCACCAGTGCTGGCGTAGGTTTCGCTTCCTGCGCGCGAAGGCTCGCCGGCCCCTCCCTTGCGGCTGCGCCGCGGGAGGGGCGTGGCGCGCGTCGTGCAGCGCGAGCTGCGGTTGCAGCATGCGGACGTGCGTCCATGGCACTGCGGTCATGCTGCACGCGACGTCGTGGCTCGAAGTCGCGCTCCCTCCACGCCGCCCTTCGCCCACCCGCAGCGACCTCGACCGAGCACGAGACCGTGGCAAAGCGCGACGCACCTTCACGCTCCTGCGGAAGTCACGTGCGTCACGAAGTGCGCGCACGCGCCCACTGGAGAAAGTGATTTCAACCCCCTGGCGAATAACGCCGCGGCACCCATGTTGCAGTCATGGGTGCTCGAGAGAGCTCGAGCCTCCAACGATGAAACGATCGGAGTTGGAGACTCCGGTGATTCACACCCTGACATGAGAGACGAGGCCGAGCCAGCCTCGAAGAAGAAAGAACCTGATTTGCCTCTCGTCCGTCCAAGGCCTTCGAGGCCCGGATGGTCCACAGCAGGAAATCCGCACCCGAGGAGCCACGAAACGAAGCAGAGCCCGCCACGAACTTGGAGTGTCAGGAATCTTCCAAAGACTCCGTTGGTTGGCATCCGCTGGCAAACGGGGAGCGGGTGAGTCTTCAGAATTGCAAAGAAACTTTTCGCTCCTGAATCGGTCCTCCGGGACGCGCGTAGAACGTCGAGAGCTCCAAGAGCTGAAGCATCCGAAACAAGACACCCACCAAGCACACGATCCCAAGCGCGCCTCCCCATCCGGAGAGGCGCTGAATCCGAAGGGCACTCACGAAATGGTCTCATCCAACTCCCAGCCTCGAAGCACGACGAAGCGAAGGCGCCGACGCGCGGTGCTCTCCGACGTCGTGTCGGCGGCAGGCGTTGGCCGGACCGCTTCGAAGAGAGCCGCCGGGCCGCGCACCAACAAGAGCAGAGCCTCCACCGCCAGCACCAAAGATGCCCGCGGCAGAGCAGAGACTGGCAAAGACCTTGCTGAAAGCAGCAAGACGCCCGCATCGAATGGGTCCGTAGGGAAGGTGACCTCCCTCGCCGTCCAAAAGAAGACGAGCGGCCCATCGAAGAACGGTGTCGTGAAGGCGCAACCAGAACGCACCAAGCCTCGTCCCAAGAACGCGGGTGCATCCCCCATCGAATCGATCTCCGGCCCGACGACGACCTACGCAGAGGTAGCCATGCCCAGGCAAGCGAAGAAGAGCTCCGTGACCCCCCTTCGAAAGGGAACCCCCCACGCCGCCCTCGGAGCTGCAGGAAAATCAGGAACGATGCCCGCCGTGACTTCGGCCGGGACGGTGGGGAACGCCGCGCTCGCCGAGCCGGAGGTCGCTCAGGGCCACGACATCCTCGACGAGGAGTCCCGCGACTTCCCGGTGCAGTCGACGATCGGACCGTCGCCTCTCTCCACCAGCGCCATCGCCTCCGGCGACATGAGCGCCGAGATGGACCCGTTCGCCCTGATGGACGACGACTCCCTCGATCAGACCTCGATTCGCCCCGCGCGCACCGAGCCGCTCGAGAGCGGGCCGCGCCCGCTGACGGCGCTCGAAGGAGACGCGCCGGCAGAGGAGCCCATCGTCCAGCGCGACTTCGACGAAGGTGGCGGCGACTCGATGCTCGCTCGCTACTTCCGCGAGATGGCGCTCCACCCGGTCATGGACCAAGAGGAGGAGATCTCCACCGCTCGCGAGGTCGAGTCGACCGAGGTCGATCACTGGGTCGCGCTCCTCTCGCACGTCCCCGCGGCCGAGTTCATCCTCGACAGCCTCCAGGCCGACGTCACCAAGGCGGGCCCGGATGAGGTGCAGGCGCCTCAGATCCCCACCATGGCGGGGATGGTCAAATCGTACCGGAAGCAGGGCTTCACCGCCGAGCAGAAGAAGGAGTGGCGCAACCTCTCCACCGAGCTCGCCGTCGCCGTCCGCTTGCCCGACTCCGACCGCGTCTGGATGGCCAAGGCGGCCGACATCGCCCGTGAGCTCGTGGCCGAGCCGGACTTCGCCCAGGACAGCGCCGATCTGGACGAGCTCCCGCTGCGACCCCACCTCGAGGTGGACGCTCAATACGCGGACTACCTCGATCGGGTCTCGTCGACTTGGCAGCGCCAGCTCGCGGTGAAGAACCGGTTCGTGAAGGCGAACCTCCGCTTGGTGGTCTCCATCGCGCGCCGCTACAACCGCGGCCGGCTCCCGCTCATCGACCTCATCCAGGAGGGCAACATCGGCCTGATGAAGGCGGTCGAGCGCTTCGACCACCGCCGCGGCTATCGCTTCTCCACCTACGCCTCGTGGTGGATCCGGCACGCCATCAGCCGCGCCCTCGCAGACAAGGGCCGGGCCGTCCGCATCCCGGTCCACATGCTCGACACGTACAACCGGGTCGCGCGGGCGACCCAGTCGATCATCGCGCGCACCGGGCAAGAGCCCACCCTTCAAGAGCTCGAGAAGGAGACCGGCGTCCCCCTCGAGAAGCTCGACAAGGTGAAGGAGTTCTATGCCGAGACGCCCTTCTCGCTCGACCGACCGGTGGGCGACGAGGACGGTCGGAAGTTCATCGACTTCCTCCAGGACGAAGACGAGAAGTCTCCGTTCGACCACCTCGCCGACTCGAACTGGTCGACTGAGCTGCGCCGCCTCCTGACGACGCTCACCCCCATCGAGAGCCGCATCCTCCGCTGGCGGTTCGGCCTCGACGACGAGGACGAGCTCACGCTCAAGGAGATCGGCGACAAGTACAACCTCTCGCGAGAACGCATCCGCCAGCTCCAGGAGCAGGCGCTCGGGAAGATCCGGCGCCAGATCCGAGAGCAGTTCTAGTCAACGTTTCGCCGCGCCGAGCGCCCTCCCCCGCGAGGCGCGGTCCCGAGCCCCTTCGCTGTCCTCCCTGCAGCGAAGGGGCGTTTTTTTTGCGGGCCTCGGCCCGAACCGGATTGGCGCGGAACCTCCTTCGACTCCGAACGCTCGCTTGGAGGCCACGGGCATCGCCCGACGCGCAGCGATAGGTTGGGGGACGCGGCGATGGGGCGGTCGCTCGTCGGCCCCATCGCGGTGCTCGCCACCGCCGTGCCGTGTGAAGGCTGGGGGATGCGCGAAGCGCGAGGGGGAGCTTGCTGACGCTTGCCCTGCCGGGCGCCGAAGGGAAACATGGGCAGGCGGGGCAGCGGCGTCCCGCGCAACGACGGAGGCATCGAGTGGACAACGGGGCACGACCGGCCCGCGACGCGTCGAGTCCGTGGAGCTCCGGCCTGAAGGCGGCCGCTCCGCGTCGCGTGCTCGTGAACGACGAGTCGCTGCGCGACGGGCTCCAGAGCCCCTCCGTCCACGACCCGAGCCCGGACGAGAAGATCGCGTTGCTGCACGCGATGGCCGAGATCGGGGTCGACGTGGCCTCCATCGGCCTGCCCGCGGCCTCGGCGCGGGCGACCGACGACGCGGCCTCGCTCCTCAAGGAGATCGTTCGGGCGAAGCTCGGCATCGGCGCGACGGCGGCGGCGCGGACGACGGAGAACGACGTCCTCGCCATCGCCGAGGTCAGCCAGCGCGCGGGCGCGCCCATCGAGGTCTACGCGTTCATCGGGAGCTCGCCCATCCGCCACTACGTGGAGGGGTGGAGCGATGAGCTGCTCCAGAAGCGGGTCGAAGCGGCCGGGAACGCAGCGCGGAGAGAGGGCCTCCCCTTCTGCCTCGTCACGGAGGACACGACCCGGGCGCACCCCGACACGCTGCGGAAGCTCTGGGACGCCGCCATCGACGTGGGGGCGGCGCGGCTCTGCCTCTGCGACACGGTCGGGCACGCCGAGCCGCGGGGGGTCGACGCGCTCGTAGCCTTTGCGCGGCATTTCCTGGCGAGCCGCGGCGCGACGAGCGTGGAGCTCGACTGGCACGGTCACGACGACCGCGGGCTCGGGCTCGTGAACGCTCTCTGGGCGGCGCGCGTCGGGGTGGAGAGGATCCACGGGACCGCGCTCGGCGTCGGGGAGCGGGTCGGGAACGTCGCGATGGAGTCGCTGCTGTACAACCTCGCGGCCGCGGGCCACCGGGCCGAGCCTTCGCTCGAGGCGATCCGGCGCTACAGCGACCTCGCCGCCCGCGCGACGCGCTGGCCGATCAGCCCCTTCCAGCCGATCGTCGGGCAGCGGTCCCGCACGCTCGACGAGGCCCGCGCCACGCCGTGCGTCCTCGAGCCGGGGTCGAGCGAGGCGGCGGCGAAGCAGGGGCAGGCGGATCGCGCTCGCGCGTCGGACCGGAGAGAAGAGGAGTGGGCCCGCCTCCGCGTGCGGATCAACGACGACCTCGTGGAGCGACCGGTCCGCGCCGATCGCACCCTGCTCGAGCTGCTCCGCTACGACCTCGATCTGGTCGGGACGAAGCAAGGCTGCGACAAGGGCGACTGCGGCGCCTGCACGGTGCTCGTGGACGGAGAGCCCGTCCTCTCGTGCCTCACCCTCGCGGGGCTCTGCGATGGTCGAGCCGTCACCACCGTCGAGCACCTCGCGGGGCCGCCACGGCTCGACCCGCTGCTCGACGCGTTCGATCGGTGCGGCGCCGGCCAATGCGGCTTCTGCACGCCGGGCATGCTCATGAGCGCGAAGGCCCTCTTGAGGCGTGATCCCCGCCCGTCGCGCGACTCGATCCGTCACGCCCTCTCCGGGAACCTGTGCCGATGCACCGGCTACAAAGCCATCATCGACGCGGTCGAGCTCGCCGCGAAGATCGAGCGAGGTGAGGAGGAGGCCTTCGTCGACATGCCGGGCGCGGCGCTCCCTCCGCCCCTTCGACCGGCGCAGGAGAAGCAGCGATGAGCGACGGCGGAATCGTCGGCAAGCGCGGGCGGCGCAACGACCTGCTCCGGAAGGTGCGAGGCGAGGTCCGCTACACGGACGATCTGAAGCTGCCGCGGATGCTCCACGCGAAGCTCGTGCGGTGCCCTCATCCGCACGCGCGTATCGTGTCGATCGACGCGGGTCCCGCGCTCGCGATCGACGGGGTCGTGGCCGTCATCACGGGGAAGGACATGCCGCGCCGCTTCGGGATCATCCCGTGGACGCCGGACGAGTACCCGCTCGCCCTCGACACGGCGCGGTTCGCGGGGGACGCGGTCGCGGCGATCGCCGCCCTCGACGAGCGCACCGCCGACGAGGCGACGCGGGCGATCCGGATCGAGTACGAGGTTCTGCCGCACGCCCTCGATCTCGACACCGCCGAGCGGCGCCCGGAGATCGGCCTCGGGGCCAGCGGGAAGGACAACGTCTCGAAGCGGGTCGACCTCGCGTTCGGCGACGTCGAGCAGGCGGAGCGCGAGAGCGACGTCGTCCTCGAGGGGGAGTACCACTTCGAAGGGACGGCCCACGCCCCCATCGAGACCCACTGCGCGATCGGGCAATACGACACCGACGGCCGGCTCACGGTCTGGTCGACGACGCAGGTGCCGCACTATCTCCACCGCGAGCTCTCGCGCGTCCTCGCCCTCTCGCCCGCGCTCATCCGCGTCGTGCAGCCGCCGGTTGGCGGCGCGTTCGGCGGCAAGAGCGAGCCGTTCGCGCTCGAGTTCGCGGCCGCCAAGCTCTCCATGGTCACGGGCCGGCCGGTGAAGATCCTCTACACCCGCGAGGAGGAGTTCTACGCCCACCGCGGCCGTCACCCGATGGCGATGCGCTATCGGGTCGGGGCCAAGAAGGACGGCTCGCTCCAGTTCGTCGACGCGCAGACCCGCATCGACGGCGGCTCCTATTCTTCGTTCGGCCTCGTGACCACCTACTACTCGGGGCAGCTGCTCACCTTGCCGAGCTTCGCCCCGAGCTACCGCTTCTCGTCGACGCGCTACTTCACCAACAAGCCGCCGTGCGGGCCGAAGCGCGGGCACGGCAGCGTGCAGCCGCGGTTCGCGTTCGAGTCCATGCTCGATCGCATCGCCGAGCGCGTCGCCGTCGATCCCATCGAGCTGCGCCGCAAGAACGCGGTCCAAGAGGGGGCGACCCTGAACGGGTTCCGGATCACCTCGAACGGCTACCTCGAGTGCCTCGCGCGGGTCGAGGCGGCCTCGGGTTGGAAGGAGCGGCGCGGCAAGCTCGGCTATGGGCGCGGGCTCGGGATCGCCTCGAGCGCGTACATCTCGGGGACGAACTACCCGATCTACCCGAACGAGATGCCGCAGAGCGCGGTGCAGCTCAAGGTCGATCGCTCCGGCGTCGTCACCGTGTTCAACGGCGCGAGCGAGATCGGGCAGGGCACCGACACGCTCCTCGCGACCATCGTCGCCGACGAGCTCGGGCTCGATCTCGCGGCGGTGCGGGTCGTGTCCGCGGACACGGACCTGTGCCCGGTCGATCTCGGGGCGTACTCGTCGCGCGGTACGTTCATGAACGGGAACGCCGCCCTCATGGCGGCGCGCGAGATCCGCGCGAAGCTCGTGGGCGCGGTCGCGGAGAAGCTCGGCGTGCACCCGCGCGACGTGTTCGTCTCACGCGGCTCTCTGGTCGTGGTCGGACGAGAGGGAGAGGCGATCCCGGTCACGGAGGCGATCCAGCTCGCGGAGGCCAAGCACGGCACCCTCGGCGCGACCGGCTGGTACAAAAGCCCTCCGAAGCTCGGGGGCGACTATCGAGGCGGGACGATCGGCGCCTCCCCGGCGTACTCGTTCACCGCCCACGTCGCCGAGGTCGAGGTCGATCCGAAGACGGGCGTGGTCACGGTGGTGAGGGTCTTTTGCGCTCACGACTGCGGCCGCGCGATCTGCCCGACCCTCGTCGACGGGCAGATCGAAGGGAGCGTCTACATGGGCGTCGCGGAGGCCCTCCTCGAGGAGCACGTCGTCGACAAGCGCGGCCTGCACCGCGGGCCGAACCTCCTCGACTATCGGATCCCGACTTCGCTCGACGTGCCCGACATCGTTTCGCTCATCGTCGAGTCTCACGATCCGGAGGGGCCCCTCGGCGCGAAAGAGGCCGGGGAGGGTCCTCTCCACTCGAGCATCCCCGCCGTCGCGAACGCGATCTACGACGCGGTCGGGGTGCGGCTCGATCGGCTGCCCTTCAGCCCCGGTCGGGTGCTCGCCGCCATGCGTGCCAAAGAGTCGGAGCGCCGAGACGCCCAGGTCGCGGTGTCCGCGGAGGAATGACCGGATGCTCCCCCTCCCCCTCCTGAAGCTGCGAAGGCCCGAGCGACTCGAGGACGCCCTCGCCATGCTCCGCGACCTCGGCCCGGACGCGCGCGTCATCGCGGGCGGGACGGACGTTGTCCCGAACATGAAGCAAGGCCTCGTCGAAGCGCGGACCCTCGTCTCGCTCCAGCGCATCGCGGAGCTCTTCGGGATCGAGGCGACCGCGTCGACCCTGCGCATCGGCGCGATGACCACCCTCGATGCGGTCGCCTCCGATGGACGCGTGCGCGAGCTCGCGCCCGCCCTCGCGGAGGCGGCGGCTTCCGTGGGTGGCCCTCACCATCGAAGGATGGGCACCGTCGGAGGCAACCTCTGCCTCGACACCCGGTGCCGCTATTACAACCAGACCCATTTCTGGCGATCCGCGCTGGGGTTCTGCCTGAAGAAAGACGGCACCGTGTGCCACGTCGTCGCGGGCGGACAGAAGTGTGTGGCCGCCGCCTCGAACGACACCGCGCCAGCCTTGATCGCGCTCGACGCGACCATCGAGCTCGCGAGCGCGGAGGGGACACGCGCCGTCGCCGCCCACGCCTTTTACACCGCGGACGGGATCCGAAACACGGTGCGCGAGGACCACGAGATCGTGACCGCGATTCTGCTGCCCCACCGGCCGGGCCGCGCGAGCGTCTTCGAAAAGCTGAGGCGGCGGAACGCGATCGACTTCCCCCTCCTCTCGGTGGCGGCGCGGGTGGACGGCGACGACGCCGCGGTCGATGCGGTGGAGGTCGTGGTCTCCGCGCTCGCGGCGAGGCCGAGGAGGCTCACCGCCGCGCAGAAGATCCCGGCGCGCACCGCCCGCTCGGCGGAGCTCGCGGAGCGCATCTCGGCAGCGGCGCGGAAGGAGTGCAAGCCGCTCGAGAACATCGAGGGGGACGCGGAGTGGCGGCACGAGATGGTCCCGGTCGTGGTGCGAAGGGCGCTCGACCGGCTGGGCGTCTCGGGGCGAGGCGGAGGGTGACGAAGCCGCGGCGCCGCTGGCCCGCGGTCTGGGTCGCGAGCGCCGCCGTCTCTTGTGCGGCGGCGAATGGGAGCTCGACCGCTCCGCCCCGATCGGACCGCACCAGCGCGGTCGCCGTCGCCGAGGCCGAGGAGCCGGCGGCGGAGCTCGCGCCCGGCAACGTCGACTTCGATGTGGCGGTCCGCTTCGTCCGCGGAAAGCTCGAGCGGCCGAGCGATGATCCCGTGGGCTTCTCGGCGCGCCTCTGCGGTGGCGACGAGCACGCGCTGTCCGCCCTGTTTGCCGCGACCCGCGCGGCGAAGGGCGAGCTCGATGCAGAGCCGGCGGCGTGCCGAGCGAACGACGCGATGCGCGGTGGGAACCTCTTGCGGTGCGCACCCTCCGGCCGCGCTTGCGCTGGAGCGGCGCAGGCGCTCGCGAACGAAGGGTTGGAGGATCTCCCGAGGGCGATGGCGTTCGGGCTGCTCGCTCGCTGCCGAGGCGATCGCTACGCCGCGCTCTTCGAACGGCCCGAGGCCCCCGCGGTCGCGGTCATCGAGCTCGCCGCGAACGGCGGCCACCTCTCGACCGCGACCCTGGCGCGGGCGCTCGAACGGGCCATCTCGGCCCGAGCGGAGAGGCGCACGACCCCCGGTCACGAATGCCTGAGCTGGTCCGACGACATCGAGCGGGTCGTCGCCGCCCTCGCCCGCAACGGCGAGCCGGACGCCATTCGGGCCATCGAGAAGGCTTACGCCGACGCCACCGACGACGAGCTTCGCGGGCACATCGCGAGGGGCCTCTTCGACCGCGCCGAGCCGGCCCTCGCCCGCATCAGGGACGAGAGGTGTGCGCGCGCGCGAGAGAGCCACGACCGCCGCTTCTCGGAGCGCTGCGACCTCGCTGAGAAGGCGCGCCGCGACCTCGCAGGGCCGATCGATCTCAAGAGGGAGATCGTCCACGGCGATCTGTCGAAGTTTCTGCCCGGCCGGAAGCGAGAGGTCGTGTCCGCGCTCGAGGGCTGCGTGAAGGGCAGCACCATCGTCGACAGCGTCCTCCGCTTCGAATGTCTGTTCGAGCTGGCCGCCATCGATCGCGCCGCCGCGGCGAGCCTCGTCGCTCCCCTCGAGCGCTCGTTCGGAGAGGAGGGGGTCGAGCCCGCCGCGCTTCGCGTGAGCTTGCGCGCTCTGGGACGGTTTCCCGACCGCAGCGTGCTCGAAGAGAAGCTCCGCGGGCTGAGCATGGTCGATCCCGACGACGGAGCATTCCGTCCTCGATCCGTCACCGTGCCGGAGCTCCTGCGCGACGTGCAGCGTGCCCTTTGGTACGAGCAGGAGGCCGACGCCCTCGCGTCGCCTTCGCGGCTGTTCTTGGAGGTGTCGTGGCTCGCCCATCCCGCGCTCGCGCGGGTGAGCTCCGTCACGACCGGTCCGCAGCTGTGCGCCCAGGTCGAAGGCGAGACGCTCTGCAGCGGGCTCGCCGAGAGCCCGCGCGACCTGCCCCCCACCATCGCCCGGTTCACGAACGCGCTCCTGCGTAGGATGAAGAGCCCGATCCGGATCTTCGACTACGCGGCCGCGGGCGGGACTTGGTTCGTCGCCGGTCCCCCTCCCGCGGTCGCGAAGCTTCGGGCCGAAGAGCTGTTGCCGCCTCCGGCGAAGCTTCGGACCGGTCGATGACGTGCTCGACAGGGCCCGCCGCGCGTCGCTGGCGCGAATCCGGGCGGGCCTCGCCCTCCCCCGACCGCGCGGAGGCGTCGCGAAGCGGCGCCGAGCACGGGCGGTTGGGAGGGCTCGCGGAGCGAAGCGACGCGGGGGTGGGCATCGTGAGAGGAGGCGACGGGGAGGGGGTGCACTTTGATGGATGGCGGGCGGGGGATCGCCGCACTCATGCGGTGATGCTCGTCATTCGCGCTCGCCAGGGCGTGGCCGCGCTGGGGGTCGTCCTCGCGCTCTCGCTCTCGTTGGGGTTCGACCTGGATCGGGGGGAGCTGCACTGCGAGCAGGCCGCCAATCAGCTGCTCGAGTGCTGCCCGGACCTTCACCTGCCCTATGACGCGTGCGTTCAGGCGGGGGGGTGCGAGCGAGCCAACGACGACATGATCCTCTCGGACGCGGAGGCCAAGTGCCTCACCCACGCGACCTGTGATCAGCTCGAGGCGGCCCAGACGTGCACCCGCCTCGAGTCGCGCATCGAAGCGTTCAAAGAGACCGATGGGCCCTCCCTCGCGGAGCTCTACCGCCTGGACGATCTATGCGAATGATCGCGCTGTGGGCCGCCGTCGCGCTCGCGGGCCTGCTCGCGCCGCGCGCGGCGATGGCCGCCGAAGACAACAAGGAAGCGGACGCGCCCGCGCCGAGCTCCGTCCACCTCGCGGCGCGCGCGTGGGCGGGGGCCGGAGCGCGCTCTCTCTACGATGTGTATTTCGCCGGCGGCGACGCGCACGTCGGGGTGGGGGTCGACGCGCCGAGCGGGACGTACGGGCTCTCCGCGTCCTTCTTCGGCGGGGTGATCGAGGGCGGGCTCCCTGCGCTCCAGGTCGGGTTCGGCTTCTATCTCGAGTGGCCGGTGGGGCCGCTGCGCTTCGGGTTCGAGCCGCGGATCGGGTACATCGGGATCGAGAGGGTCACGACGGAGCGGCAGTTCGGGGCCTACACGTTCGGCGTGGCTGGACACGCGACGGTCGATCTGATCCGCCGCGACGGCTTCGCGTTCGCAGTCGGGATCGAGCCGACGGCGGAGGTCGCGGCCGCGCTCGGCAACGACGGGGCGTCGTCCGACGGCGCGGCCCCCCTCCTCGGGGCGACGGCGATCGTCCAGGTTCGCTACCGCTACGCGGAGCGCTGAGCCGATCGACCGCCGCCCGCATCGGCGCCGCTCAGTCGAGGAACATCGCGTAGGCGACGAGCAGGATCATCGGGATCACGATCGCGAGGATCGGCACGAGGGGCGAGTGCATCTCGGGGGCAGGGGCCACCACGGCGTCGTCGTGCGGGACCGCGGAGACGGGTCGATCGATCTTGTCGCTGGGAGTCGCCTTCTTCTTCTTCTCTTGGCTCATGGGAATCGCTCTATGCGGGGGGTCGGGTAAAAAATTCGATGGCCGCGCTCATCTCGGAGCGGCGGCAGACGAGCAGGACATTGCATCCGGCGCTCAGCACGGAGGCACCGCGAGGTGCCTCGACGCGCCCGCCTTGGACGTAGATGCCTGCGAGGACGCACGACGACGGGAAGCCGGGGCTGGCCGCGAGCTCGCTGACGCTGCGACCGACGGCGGCCGAAGTCGGAGAGAGGCTGAGCTCGAACGCGACCGCCTCGCCGTTGCCGAGGAGCATCGACGTGCGAACCTCCTCGTACTCGATGGCGGTGGCGAGCGCCCCGATGAAGACGTCGGTCTCGGAGAGGATTCGGTCGACCCCGAGGCCGATGTAGATGGTGCGGTACGCGTCCTCCTTCACGCGGACCATCACTCGCTTCGCCCCTGCCTCGCGGCCGAGGGCAGCGACGGCGAGGTTGTCCGCGTCGCGCGGCAGCATCGCGACGACGACGTCCGCGCGCGAGATCTCGGCCTCGTGCATGAGGCGGGGATCGCTCGCGTCGCCGGTGAGGGAGACGATGCCGTAGCGTTCGAACGCCAGCTGCGTGACGGCAGGGTCGCGATCGAGGAGGGTGACGGCGTGCCCGGCGCCGACGAGGTGAGCGGCGACGCTGAGGCCAGCGCGACCGCCTCCGGCCAAGACGATCTTCATGACGCGACCTCTTCTTCTGCGTGAGCGGTGAGCTCGACGAGCTCGCGATCGAGCTCGGCGATTTCGGCTTCGGCGATCTCGGCTTCGAGCAAGCCTCTGCGGGCCGCGTCCTCGAGGGCCGCCTTGCGGCCGGTGAGGAGAGTGGCCTCGACCCACATCGAGCGCTCCGCGCCCGACGAAGGTGAGCGTAGGGTGGCCTCCGCGTCGATGACCCGGCGCTGGAAGAAGGCCCTCCGCTCGGCGTGCTCCCGCCGCGAGAGGAGCCCCGCCTCGAGCAGCGCGTCGAGATCGCGCTGCCCGCGCTTGGCCGAGAGGAGGGATGCCTTCGCCCGATCCACGGCCGCGCTCCCGCTCCCGAGGGTCACCCCCAGCCACCGCAGGAACCGCCCGAAGGGTAGGCCCTGAGAGACGAGGGTGATCACGGTCACCCCGAACACGATCGTGACGAGACGATCGCGGTAGGGAAGGTCGACGGGCAAGGCGAGGACGGCCGCCATCGAGAGGGCGCCCTTGATGTTCCCGAGCACCATGACGTGCTTCCACGCCGATGGCACCGTCGTCTTCATCGAGACGCGGAGGGCGGCGAACGACCCGTACACCGCGATCGCGCGGCCGCCGTGGAGGGCGACGAGGGCGAGGGCGATCGCCCCCGCCTCCGCGATCAGGGTCGAGGCTTGGATCTGCATCCCGACGAGCAGGAACAGGAGGACGTTGATGGCGAACCCGCTCATCTCCCAGAAGCCGCGCAGCGCGAGCACCCGCGAGGGCTCCAGGTTCTTGCGCGCGGCCCGTCCGACGAGGAGCCCGGCCACGACGACCGCGATGACGGACGAGGCGTGGACGCGCTCCGATCCGAGCGAGGTCGCGAACACGAACACGACGGACGCGAGGATCGCGGTGAGGTGATCAGGCACGCGCTCGAGGACCATCGCCGCGAGCGCTCCCCCGGCGAGGCCGATGAGCCCTCCCCCGACGATCGCGATCGCGAGGCCGCCGAGGGCTCGGGTGGGCTCGAAGCCGCCGGTGGAGACGACGGCGGCGCACACGCTCACGAGCACGAGCGCGGTGCCGTCGTTGAACAGGCTCTCTCCTTCCATGATCGCGGCGAGCCGAGCCGGCACGCGCACCGCCCGAAAGGCGAGCAGCACGCTCACCGTGTCGGTGATGGCGAGCAGCGCCCCGAGCAACGCCGCGACCGCGAACGGGAGATCGAGCACGTAGGTCGCGATGAGGGCGGTGGCCCCGAGAGAGAGCGCCACCCCGGGGAGGGCGAGGGCGAGGATCGGCGCCTTGGCGCGCGCGAGCTGATCCGCGTCGGCGGAGAGCGCCGCCTCGAAGACGAGCATCGGGAGGAACAGGAGCAGGACGAGGTCGGGCTCGAGGGTGGCGCGCGGCAGCACGTCCGCGAACACCAGCAAGAGACCGACGACGACGAGCACCACGTTCCACGGGAGCTTCACGCGCTTGGCCGCGATGACGCAGGCCGCGCCGATCGCGAGTGCGAGCATCCACGACTCGAGTTGTTGTCGCATGCGCGTGAACCTCCCGAGGCCCGTCCTCAGACGAGCCGACACTCGTTCCGAAAGCGGCCGAAGCCGCCGATGCGCTCAGCAGGTGGAGGGAGGGGCGCGGGCGCGGGGGCGGCCTCGCTCGCCCGAGCCGAGCGGGAAAATGGGGGAGGTCGGGGCGTGTCGGTGGGAGGCGTCGGAGGCAACTTGCCTCTCGCTCGTCGTCAGACCGCCTTCCGTCGAGAGGGCGCAGAGATCGGCGCCGGAGGTGCCGGCGGGCGGGGCCTTGCCGCGGGCCACCAGCCTCGCGATCTTCGCGGTGGAATCGTCGGAGCGATCCGCGTGCTCGTTCTCGATGTCGAGCGCGCGGGCACGAGCGGGCCCGCGCGGGAGCGACTCGCTCCGCTCGAGAGAGGGCGACGACGACGCGACGTCGACGGGGGCGACGGCAAAGAAGGACCCGAGCCCGCACGCGATCGCGAGGGCGACCGCCGCGAACGCCACGATCGCGCGGACGCGATCACGGGGGCGGCTTCGGCGGCGACGCGCGGGCATCCGGCTGGAGTAGCACACTCGCTGACGTTGCGCAGCGCTTGGCCAACGGCGCCTCTCGATGGGACTCGCGGAGCCGAGGCGTTGGTCGGCGGGAGCCCGCTTTCACCGCCGATGTCACTCCACTGGGAGTCCACCAGCCATTCGGCGTGGTGTGGCATTTGTGAATGTCCGGTTCGCGAGGGGCGTCGAGACCTCGGCTCGCGACGCCGGGGACGCGTCGGGCGCGGCGCGTTGCATGCCACGTTGCAGTCACTGTCCCGCATCAGCCGAGCGGCGCTGCATGGTGCCTTCGGTAGGGGAAAACAGCGCCCTTCGCGGTGGCACATCCGTTGAACGACAGGCCCGCGATCCTTTGCCGGGCTCGATCTGCGCGGCGCGGATCTCTCCGGCAGCGATCTGGAAGGAGCGGATCTCAAGGGGGCCAACCTCGACCGCGCCACCCTGGCGAAGGTGCGCGCGGCGGGAGCCGACTTCGAGGCCGCGTCCATGACGGGGGCATCTCTCGACGGCGCTTCGATGGAGGGCGCGCACCTCGCGCAAGCCCGCCTCGACGGAGCCTCCGTCATCGGGACGGACTTCTCGGGAGCGGTGCTCTCCCAAGCGCGGCTCGTCGGGGTCGCGCCGCGATGGAGCTCGGTGCGAGGCGCGCGGCTCGTCGACGTCGAGCTCCGCGCGATGTCGCTCATGGGAGCGGCGTTCGACGGCGCGGTCCTCGGCGGCGTCGACCTCTCCGGCACGGACTTGTCCGACGCCACCTTCGACGAGGCCGACCTCGAAGGGGCAGACCTCACCGGCGCCTGCCTGAGCCGCGCCTCCTTCACCCGCGCGTGCCTCGCCGGGAGCCGGCTCGGTGGCGCATACCTCGAGGAGACCCTCCTCGAGGAGGCGGACTTGTCGCGAGCGCAGCTGCCGTTCTGCGACTGCACGAGCTCCTCCCTCTCGATGGCCAAGCTCGACGGCGCGAATCTGACCGGTGCCCGTCTCTACAAACAAGTCTTCAGCGGCGCGGACTTGAGAGACGTGACGCTCGAGCGCGCCTCGCTCGTTCAATGCGCCTTCGACGACGCCGAAGCGGAGGGGGTCGTGTTCGCGGGGACGAGCTTGGATCAATGCCTGTTCGACGGCGCAAACCTGACGCGCGCAGATCTGGGCGGCGCCTCCCTCGAGCGCGCATCGTTCGACGACGCGAAGCTCACGGGGGCCAACCTCGTCCGCGCCCGAGCCCGCGCCGCGAGCTTCTCCGGCGCCGATCTCGAGGGAGCCGACGCGCGCGGCGCCGATCTCCGGGAGTCCGGGTTCCTGGGAGCGCGCCTCCCCCGCGCGCGCCTCGCCGGGGCGGACATGTCCCGCGCCGATCTCCGTCGCGCCGATCTGACGCGGGCCTCCATGGAACGAGCGACGCTCCGCTACGTGCGCCTCGAGCACGCGAAGCTCGACGACGCCACCCTCGACGGCGCCGATCTCGAGCAAGCCAATCTCCACCGGGCGAGCGTGTCGGGCGGCGCGCTGAGAGGCGCCCGGCTCAAGGACATCACCACCACCGACGCGGACCTCGCGCGAGCGGAAGACTTCTCACCCCCCCGGAGCTGACCATGCCCAACCTCGCGACGACCGAAGGCGGTCGAGCCATGAACGCCGCCCCCGACGTGTGCTGCATCCCCGCGCCTCCACCTCCCGGAGGGCCGGGCGGCATCCCGACCCCGTTCCCGAACATGGGCATGCTGTCGGAAGCGAAGAAGACCACCGGCAAGGTCCTGGTGCGAAACAAGAAGGCCCTCGTCGAAGGCTCCTATGTCCCATCCAGCAAGGGAGACGAGCCAGGCTGCTCCAACAATCCGACTCCGGCTCGCAAAGGTGTCGCGTCCGGAAAGAACACGGGCAAAGTCACGTTCGAGAAGCACAGCGGCAAGGTGAAGCTCCAGGGCAAGGGCGCCATTTTTCAAGGCGTCCCGACCAAACACAACCAAGGCAACACGATGGGGACCCTCTCTGGATCGTCACAGAGCGTCGTCGAGGTCGCGCCCTGAGGCGAGGCGCGCGACCCCTGCCCACGCCGATCAGGACCAGGCGAGCAGCACCTTCCCGAGCGCCTTCCTGGTCGCGATGAACGCGTGCGCCTCGGCCGCGTGATCGGCGGCGAACACCTTGCTCACGTGGGGGTCGAGGCGCATGCCTTGAGCCTGGGCGAGGCTCTTCGTCAGCTTCTCCGACCACGTCGGATCGCGAAGCACATGGAGCGCGTTGAGCCCGAACACGCCCGCGTTCTTGTTCATCAGCTCGAAGACACCGAAGCGCGGCGTGGTGAGGGCGGCGTAGCCGAGCCGAAAGAAGTTTCGCTTCCCGTCCTTCACCCCCGAGTTGAGCCCCATGCACACCATCCGCCCCGTCATTCCCAGTCGCCCGAGCTGAGCTCGCACCGCGCGCCCGCCCGACGCGTTCAAGATGAAGTCGAAGTCGCGCACCGACGCGTCGGCTTCGAACGCGCTCTGGGTCAGCGCACGCGCGCCCAGCCCCTCGATGTACGAGAGCTTCGAAGTCGACGACGTGAGGCCCACCACCTCCGCGCCCACGTGCCGCGCCATCTGAACCGCGAGCGTGCCCACGCCTCCCGTCGCGCACTCGATGAGGACGCGGTCCCCCTTCCGCACCCGCCCCATCTCGAAGAGCGCGAGCTGCGCCGTGAAGAACGCCACCGGCAGCGCCGCGCCCTGCTCCAAGGTCAGGTTCTCCGGGAGCCGGAAGACCTGCCGCGCCGGGAGCGTGACCTCGGAAGCGTAGCCGCCAAAATAGGTGCCCGCGATCACCGGGTCACCCACACGAAACCCCTCCACCCCGGGCCCGACCTGCTCGACGTGACCGGCCACCTCGTAGCCGGGGACGAAGGGCTTCGGCGGCGCATCCGGATAGAACCCGAGCCGCATCTGCAGATCCGCGAAGTTGATCCCCGAGTACTTCACCTTGATCTTCAGCTCGTCCGCGCCGGCCGCGCGCACGTCGGCGTGCTCGAGGGCGAGGACTTCGGGCCGACCGAACTTCTTGATGCTGATCTGCTGCGCTCTTTCTTCCATGGCTCTCATCTCGGGGCCGCCCCCGCTCCTTTGATACTTCGATATGTATCGAAGTGAATTGCAAAAAAAAGGGAGACTGCTCCCAGGGAATCTATTTGTCGGCAGAAGTGAAGACGGCGCCCAGGCGCTTCATCATCTCGGGCCGAATGGTGCAGATGAGCTGCTTGCCGTCGCGCGAAGTCTCGATGAGCCCCGCGTTCTCCAACTCTTTTACGTGGTGGCTGACGGTGGAGGCCCCGATTGGCAGGTTCCCCAATAGCTTGGTGAGGAAACAGTCGTGCACGCGCCCTTTGGCCAGATCCAGCCGGCTCTCCTCCAACAAGTTGAGGAAGAGCTGGAGGCGGTTCGGGTTCGAAAGCGCCGCGAAGGCCTTGGCGAGAGGCTTCATGTCGTTCTTCGACACGCGCATTCACTACGACAGTTGTCGAACTATGTCAAGGAGCGTCCGCTCCACGAGCGCCCGCGTCGCCGCGTTGTCGTCGGAGTCCTCGAGCTTCTTGCGGATCACCGAGACGATGTCCGGCCCCGCCTCGACGACGTCGCGCTCTGGGAGGTGGACGATGACGAGCCCCTCCCGATGCGGAATCACGCCGCCGATCGCGTCGTCGTAGCCGTTCCCCCAGATCGGAACGAACGCCATCTCCTCCTCCTCGTCGAGGTCCGCGAGGGGTATCGAGGCCGAGGTCGGTCTCCGCGAAGAAGAAGCCCGCGTCCGCGAGGGCGCTCCGAAGTGGCTCGCTCTCCTCTACCCGCGCGACCAGGGCGACGATCGCGGCTGGCAGCGAGACCCCCGCCGCCTCCGCGCGCGCGAGGAGCGGCTCGAGCAAATGTGGACGCCCGCCCCGGTCGAGCATCACGACCCGCGCCGAGCGCCCGTGCTCGTCGATCGTCGATGCCCGCACATGCAGCCGCTCCCCGAGCAGCATCGCCCCGTCGATCGCGTTGATCGGCGTCCCCTCGAAGGGCTCTACCGAAAAGAGCGCCTCACCGCTCGTACTTCGATAGGCATCGATGCGTCCGCCCACCACGTTCAGGGCGAGGTCCCGCTCCGGATCCGGAACCTGCCACGAACCTGCGGTCTCCTCCGTCTGCCGCAGCACCGACCGCGAAGCCAAATCCACCGCCACGCGCCCGAACCGGAACCGGATTGAGTCCCCGTGGGCCTCCTTCTCCTCCACCGTGATGTGCGCGACCCCAGCCCCCACGCCCCGCAGCAGGCGACCTTCTCTCAGCAACCACTCCGCGTTCTTCGACAAGTCCGCCGGCGCCACCGCGAATCCGCCATCCGCGCCCTGGAGCACCAGGTGCTCCCCGAACCGCTCCGGCCAACGAAACCCGTCGAACGTGCGCCGCCCCACCTCTTCCCCGGAAGTCGTGTCGGTGACGACGACCGTCCGCTCATCGCCGAGAACCGTCCACAACCGCCGCGCGGCCGTATCGACGTCGACGATCTTCGCGTCGCGCGGCAGGGCAGACGTGGCAGCAACGAGTTGTCGCGTCATGGTGGGCGAGGATTCCAGCCCGCGCGAGGCTCGGTCAATTGCTCTCGGAGCATTGGGGAGGTCACTGACCAACCTCCGCCGCGCTCTCAGAGCAATTGGAAGGTTGGTGATCGACCTCCCCGACGCTCTCAGAGCAATTGGAAGGTCGTCCACGACCTCCGCCGCGCTCTCAGAGCAATTGGAAGGTTGGCGATCGACCTCCCCGACGCTCTCAGAGCAATTGGAAGGTCGTCCACGACCTCCGCCGCGCTCTCAGAGCAATTGGAAGGTTGGTGATCGACCTCCCCGACGCTCTCAGAGCAATTGGAAGGTCGTCCACGACCTCCGCCGCGCTCTCAGAGCAAATCGGTGCTCACGGAACGACCTCCGCTTCGCTCTCGAGAGTGTTTCCGGCTGAAAAAATCGCGGGGCGCGCCGGCGACGAAGACGGAGTCTCTCTCTCGGACAACCCTCGGGAATTCACCCCCGGCGCGCTTCGCGCTCGCCGCCCCCTCGCAGGCGGCTGCGCTCCCATGGAGCTCCGCCGCGCGAGGGGTTGGAATTGGGCTCTCGAGAGCAGCTCGTCGCTCTCGAGAGCAGATTTCCGGGGAAGTCGGGTGGCTCGACGCAGGTGCTCTGGAGAGCACTTCCAGACGGTCGACGCCCCGTTGGCCGACGATGCGGCGCGTGCCATGGTCGAGGCATGACGCTCGCGAGATCCGTCGGGGCGGTGCACTACCCGGAGGCCGACGACATGGGAGAGGGGGAGCTCCCGCGCCTCATCAGCGAGCTCTTGCGTCCGTTGCTCGCTCGGTTTCTCGCGGAGCGTGGCGTGGCCGCCCACGTCGGCGCGGATCAGTTCCTCTACTTCAGGGAGGGCGATCCTACGCAGCGGGTCGCCCCTGACGTCTATGTGCTTCCCGGTGTTCCCCAGTCGCGGATCGCTCCGAGCTGGAAGCTCTGGGAGATCGGCGTCGCGCCGTCGTTTTGCCTGGAGATCGTTTCGAGCGACGTGGTCAAGGACTACGAAGACACCCCTGCTCTGCTCGGAGGTCTCGGCACCCGGGAGCTGATCGTCTTCGACCCGGAGGCGGCCGGGCGGCGGGCGCGGGTGCGATGGCAAGTCTTCCGATCGCGCGGGTCGGGCTTCCAGCTCGTCGAGCGCTCCGACGCCGACCGTGTGCGGAGCGTCCAGCTCGGCTGCTTTCTGCGGGTCGTCGGAAAGGGCGCGGAGCAGCGGGTACGCATCGCGACGGGCTCGAAGGGTGAGGTCCTCTACCCGACGATGGAGGAGATCGCCGAGGCCGAGCGCGCAGCGAGAGAGCTCGAACGGGCGGAGAAGGAGCGCGAGCGCGCTGAGAAAGAGCGCGAGCGGGCGGCGCGGGTCGCGCTCGAGGCGCGCGTCGCTGAGCTCGAGGCGGCGGCGACCAAAGCGCGTTCGCGGAGGAAGTGAAGGTTCGCGAGCGGCGAGACGCGACCGCCCCCTGAGCGAGCGAAGCGAGCGATTTGGGGGCGGTGGGCGCGCGTAGCGCGACCGGTGGGGGCATCATCTGCGTCTTCGCGGCCAATGGACGGAAGAGAGACGCACGACGTCGTCTCGAGACCGAACCTCGGTTGGACGGGCGGGGGCGGCGGTGATACGGACCGCGGCGCGATATGCCGCGGCGCAACGACCTCCGGAAGATCCTCATCATCGGTTCGGGGCCGATCGTCATCGGACAGGCGTGCGAGTTCGACTACTCGGGCACGCAAGGCGCGAAGGCGCTTCGGGAGGAGGGCTACGAGACCGTCCTCGTGAACTCCAATCCGGCCACGATCATGACGGATCCGGAGCTCTCGCCGCGGACGTACGTCGAGCCGCTCGAGCCGAAGACGCTGCGAGCGATCCTGGAGCGCGAGAAGCCGGACGCGGTGCTCCCCACCCTCGGCGGACAGACGGCCCTGAACCTCGCCCTCGCCCTCCACGACGACGGCACCCTCGCGAAGCTCGGGGTGGAGCTGATCGGCGCCTCTCCCGCCGCGATCCGGAAGGCCGAGGACCGGCGCCTCTTCAAGGACGCGATGCGCGCGATCGGGCTCTCCTGCGCGCGGAGCGGGTATGCGACGAACGTCGAGGAGGCTCTGCGCATCGTCGAGGTCGGCACGGAGGAGTCGGAGGGGCCCACCGGCTACCCCGTCATCGTGAGGCCGAGCTTCACCCTCGGCGGCTCGGGCGGCGGCATCGCGAAGAACCGCGAGGAGCTCGAGGCGAAGCTCGCGTGGGCGCTCGATCAGAGCAAGGCGAGCGAGGTCCTCATCGAGGAGAGCATCCTCGGATGGAAGGAGTTCGAGCTCGAGGTCATCCGCGACAAGCGAGACAACTTCATCGTCGTGTGCACGATCGAGAACGTGGATCCGATGGGGGTCCACACGGGGGACTCGATCACGGTCGCCCCCGCGATGACGCTCACCGATCGCGAGTATCAGCGGCTGCGCGACGCGGCCCGGCGGGTCATGAGCGAGATCGGCGTCGAGACGGGCGGCTCGAACGTGCAGTTCGCGGTACAGCCGGAGACGGGCCGCGTGGTGGTGGTGGAGATGAACCCGCGCGTCTCGCGCTCGAGCGCGCTCGCGTCCAAGGCGACGGGCTACCCGATCGCGAAGATCGCGGCGAAGCTCGCCGTCGGCTACACCCTCGACGAGCTCACGAACGACATCACCAAGACGAGCGCCGCGTTCGAGCCGACCATCGACTACGTGGTCGTGAAGTGGCCGCGCTTCGCGTTCGAGAAGTTCCCGGGCGCGGACCAGCGACTCGGCACGCAGATGAAGAGCGTGGGCGAGGCGATGTCGATCGGGCGGACCTTCAAGGAGGCGCTGCAGAAGGCGGCGCGCTCGCTCGAGACGGGGCGCGACGGGCTGCAGACGCTCCGCGGCGTCGTCGACTACGCGAGCCTCCGCGAGGATCCGAACCGCGATCGAGACATGGTCATGGAGGCGCCCCGCGAGCCGAAGCCGCCCTCCGAAGTCGCCCTCGAAGGGGCCGACTTGCGCGAGGCCGCCCTCGCCCTCGCCGCCACGCCGACGGCGGACCGCCTCTTCCACGTGGCCGACGCGATGCGGGCGGGCGCAGCTGCCGCCGCGATCGTGGAGACGACGCGGATCGATCCGTGGTTCGTGTCGCAGATCGCCGAGATCGTGGAGGCGGAGCGGACGGTCACCCGCGAGACGCTTCGAGATCGAGACGCGCTGCGGGCGCTCAAGCGGATGGGCTTCAGCGACCATCGGATCGCCGCCCTCGCCACCGACGCGACGCCGGGCTCGTGGATGATCGACGAGGACGCCGTCCGAGAAGCCCGCAAAGCGCTGGGGGTGCTCCCTGTCTTCGGGCGGGTCGACACGTGCGCAGCAGAGTTCGTCGCGCGCACGCCGTACCTCTACTCGACGTACGAGGACGCGAGCGAGGCAGAGCCGACGGATCGGAAGAAGGTCATCATCTTGGGCGGCGGTCCCAACCGCATCGGCCAGGGGATCGAGTTCGACTATTGCTGCGTCCACGCCGCGTTCGCGCTCCGCGCCGCCGGCATCGAGACGGTGATGGTGAACTGCAACCCGGAGACGGTGTCGACCGACTACGACACCTCCGACCGCCTCTACTTCGAGCCGCTCACCTTCGAGGACGTGATGGCGATCGTCGACGAAGAGACGAAGCGAGGCCAGCTCCTCGGCGTCATCGTGCAGTACGGCGGGCAGACGCCGCTCAAGCTCGCGCGGGGCCTCGCTCGCGCCGGCGTCCCCATCCTCGGGACGACCGCGGACGCGATCGATCGCGCCGAGGACCGCGGGCGCTTCGACGCCCTCCTTTCGAAGCTCGATCTCGCCCGGCCGCGCGGCGGGATCGCGCGCGGGGTCCAAGACGCGTTCCGCGTCGCGAAGGAGATCGGGTACCCGGTCGTGGTGCGGCCTTCGTACGTGCTCGGCGGGCGCGCGATGATGATCTGCCACGACGAGGCGGATCTCTCGACGTACGTGCACCTCGCGGTCGAAGCGGCGCGCGAGGCAGGGACCCAGAGCATCCTCCTCGACGAGTTCCTCGCCGACGCGATCGAGGTCGACGTCGACGCGGTCGGGGACGGGAAGGAGATCGCGATCGGCGGCGTCATGCAGCACATCGAGGAGGCCGGCATCCACTCCGGCGACTCGGCGAGCGTGCTGCCGCCTCACTCGCTGCCGCCGGCCATCGTGGCCGAGATCGAGGATCAGGTTCGGCGCATCGGTCGTGAGCTCGGGGTCGTCGGCTTGATGAACGTGCAGTTCGCGGTGAAGAGCGGCCAGGTCTACATCATCGAGGTGAACCCGCGCGCGTCGCGCACGGTGCCGTTCGTGTCCAAGGCGACGGGGCGTCCTCTCGCGAAGATCGGCGTCGAGCTGATGCTCGGCAAGACGATCGCGGAGCTCTACCCGCACGGGGCGGGGCCGGGGCGCGCGTCGCACGTCTGCGTGAAGGAGTCGGTCTTTCCCTTCGCGAAGTTCCCTGGCGTCGACACCCAGCTCGGGCCGGAGATGCGGTCGACGGGCGAGGTCATGGGCATCGCCGACTCGCTCGCGATCGCCTTCGGCAAAGCGCAGGTCGCGGCGGGGGTGACGCTCCCTCACCGCGGTGAGGCGCTCATCACGGTGAAGGACGGCGACAAACCTCACGTCCGCGAGCTCGCCTCGCGGCTCGTAAAGCTCGGCTTCGGGATCGTCGCGACGCACGGGACGGCCGCCTCTCTGTCCGCCCAAGGCATCCCCGCGGTCGGGGTGAACAAGGTGCGCGAGGGATCACCGCACGTCGTCGATCGCATCCGCACCGGGTCGATCGCGCTCGTCGTCAACACCACCGTGGGGGCGAAGTCGATCCGCGACAGCTACTCGATCCGTCGGCAGGCGCTGCTCTCGAACGTGCCGCTCGTGACGACGATCCCCGGCGCGTTCGCGTTCGTGGAGGCGGTCGAGGCGGAGGCTGGTGGCGCACCCAAGGTCAAGACCCTCCAGGAATGGAGCGCCGCCGTCGGGGCGCGTGTAGCCGAATCCGGCCCGGTGAATTAGGCTTCGCGCGAGATGGTTCGCCGCCGCCGCGACGGCATCGACTCGAGCCGCATCACGCTCGCGCCCGGCATGCTCGCCGTGCCGAACGTGCGCCTCGTTCGAAAGATCGCGGAGGGCGGGATGGGGAGCGTCTGGGAGGCCGAGCACCTCGGCCTCCGGACGAACGTCGCGGTGAAGTTCGTCCTCGACGAGCTCGGGGACAACGCGGAGGCAGGTGCGCGGTTCGATCGAGAGGCCACCGCCGCTGCCCGGATCAAGAGCCCTCACGTGGTCCAGACCCTCGACCACGGCGTCACGGAAGAGGGCGTCGCGTACATCGTGATGGAGCTGCTCGAGGGCGAGGATCTCGAGGCGCGGGTGCTTCGCGATACGCGCCTGCCCCTCGAGCTCGTCGCCCACATCGTGAATCAGGCGTCGAAGGCCCTCGAGAAGGCGCACGGGCTCGGCATCGTCCACCGCGACATCAAGCCTTCGAACGTCTACCTCACCGATGTCGGCGGCGAGGTGTTCGTGAAGATCCTCGACTTCGGGATCGCCAAGCTCCAGCTCGCGAACGCTCAACAGATGCGGGTCACCCAGACGGGCTCGATGATCGGGACGCCCGTCTTCATGGCGCCCGAGCAGATGACCCAGGCCAAGGACGTCGGGCCGGCCGCGGACATGTGGTCCCTCGGCGTCGTCGCGTACGTCGCGCTGACGGGGCGGCTGCCCTACGACTCCGACACGATCGCCGGCCTCGCGATGGCGATCGAGCGCGGCTCGTTCCCGGCCGCGACCTCGATCGTGCCGGATCTCCCCGCGAGCATCGACGCGTGGTTCCTGAGGGCCCTCGCGAAGGATCCGAAGGACCGCTTCAACACGATCCGCGAGATGTCCGATGCGATCGCGAAGGTCGCAGGAACCCACGTTCCGATCTCGTCTGCGCTCGTCGCGACCAAGGTCGCGAGCACGCCCCCGCCTCCTCCGCCGTCGGGGGCTCCCGCCGTGACCGACGCCGCGTCGGCGGCGGCCGCGCGCGCGAGCGCGCCGACGGCGGCCGCGCCCCCGCGCGCAAAAGAGCCCACGCCCCTTCGCCGGAGCCAGCGACGAAGGAGGACCGGCCCATCGAGCCCGCCCCCCGCCGCTAAGGAGATCGCCTCCGCCGCGACCCTCCCCGCGTCGTCCAGCCTCGGCTCGGCCACGATTATGGGCGCCTCGAGCGAGCGGGCGCGACAGGAGGCGAAGAGCTCGACGAGGACCTTGATGGCGGCGGGCGCGGTCATCGGAGCGCTCGGCGCCGCCGCCGTCCTCTATGGCGTCCTCCGCGGAGCCGACGACAAGCCCGCGCCTTCGCAAGAGGCCGCTCCTCCTTCCGCGCTCGTGACCGCTTCGAGCGATCCTCCGAAGTCGGCGCGCGCGACCGCTCACGCCGCCCCGCCTCCCTCCGCCGTCGCGACCGCCGTCGCCGCGTCTGCGTCGAGCGCGGCGGTGTCCTCCGCGGCGGTCAGCGCCGAGCCCTCCGCGAGCGAGGTGGCGTCGAGCGCCCCCTCTGCACCTCCGAAGCTCACTGGCACCCTCCCCTCCGGCGCGTGGCGCTCTCCCTCCGCGTCGCCGTCCGCGAAGCCGAGCGCCGCCCCCGCGACGAGCGCGACGCCGACGGTGACCCCAGCGACGCCTCCGAGCGCGAAGCCCCCCGCATCGGCGTCCCCATCCGCGGCGCCCCCTGGCTCGGCAAAGCCCGCCCCCACCCCGAAGCCGCCCACCTCGTCGAAGGCGCCCTGATCGTCACGCCGCGGCGCGGAGCTCGACGATGAAGGTCGTCCCCGCTCCGAGCTCACTCTCGACGCGGATCGTCCCTTCCATCTCTTCGACGAGGTGCTTCACGATCGCGAGCCCCAGACCGGCCCCGCCGTGCTGTCGCGAGCGGCCCGCGTCGACGCGATAGAACCGCTCGAAGAGGCGCGGCAAGTGCTCGACGGCGACGCCCGGTCCATCGTCGCTCACGAGGATCCTCACCCGCTCGCCCTCCCGATCCGCGCGCACGGTCACGGTGCCCTTCGCGCGGCCGTATTTGATCGCGTTGTCGACGAGGTTCTCCAGGACTTGCTCGAGGCTCGTGGCGTCGGCGACGACGTTCGTCCCTTCCGGGACATCGATCGTCACCGTCACCTCGTGCGCGGCCGCGCGGGCGGCGAGGGTTTGACGGATCTCCATCGACGCTGCTCCCACGTCGACGGGCGCGAGCGACCGCGAGCTCGCCGCGCGCGCTTCGATCTCGGAGAGCCTCAGCAAACCGTCCACGAGGCCGGAGAGGCGCTGCGCGTGCTTGTGCATCAGATCGATGAACCGACGAGCCTGCTGCGGATCGAGGTCGGCGAGCAGCGTCTCCGCGCACCCTTGGATCGCCGCGATCGGAGTCCTCAGCTCGTGGGTCACGTTGGCCACGAAATCGCGCCGCGTGACCTCGAGCCTGCCGATGCGATCCATGTCTTGCTGCAGCTGCCGCGCCAAAGAAGCGAGAGACTCGGCGAGCTCGCCGAACTCGTCGCGCGCGAGGGCGACCGGCGGCTCCCCGTCCGTGTAGTCGCCGCGCGCGATGCGACGCGCCTGGCGGGCCATCGATCGGAGAGGACGCGCCGCGACCTGAGCGGCGAGGAGGGCGAGGATGAGGGCGAGGGCGGCGGCGAGGAGCCCGGCGAGGATGAGGCGCGCCCGCATCGCCGAGATCGGAGCGTCGATCTCGCGCGTGGAGACGGCGACCCGCAGCACCAACGCCTGCTCGGCCGGCACCGCCACGAAGTCGAAGCGCTCTCCGTTCACCACGCGCGAAGCACGCCCGACGCCGGATCGCTTCGCCTCCTCCACCTCCGGGGGAGCTCGGCAATCGGTCGGGGCGGGCTCGGCCTCGTCGTCGGGGGCGTCGGAGCGACCGACGACGCACCCGGTCGAGTCGAAGATGGTGACGTCGGCGCGGACGATCGCGGCGAGTCGGGCCGCGACGCGGTTGGGATGACGACCGGAGCTCACCCACTCGGTGGCGCCGCGGGCCTGCTCGACGAGGTGCTCGTAGCGCTGCTGCTCGAGATCGGCGGCGAGCGAGCGCTCGAGGATCACGCTCACGAGCGCGAGCACCACCCCCACCAAGCCGAAGTGGCTGAGCAGCAGCTTCGTGCGGAAGCGAAGCGGCCGCACCTTCAGCTCGCGCGCAGCTTGTACCCGAACCCGGGGACGGTCTCGATCGCGTTCTCGTACGGTCCGAGGCGCGAGCGCAGCCGACGCACGTGGGTGTCGACGGTGCGCGTGCTCAGGTCCCCCGGCATCCCCCACACGTCCTCGAGGAGCTCCGCACGTGAGAACACCCGCCCCGGGTGCTCCATGAACAGGGAGAGCAAGCGGAACTCGAGCGGCCGCAGCGAGACCTCCTCGCTCTCGATGAACACGCGATGGCGCACGGGATCGATCTCGAGGCCCTCGTGCCGCAGCCTCCGGCCCCCATCGTGGGCGAGGCGCGCCTGCCGCCGCTCGAAGGTGCGCCGCGCGAGCGCCTTCACCCGGAGGACGACCTCGCGAACGCTGAACGGCTTCACCACGTAGTCGTCGGCGCCCACCTCGAACCCCACGATACGGTCGTCCTCGTCGCCGCGCGCGGTGAGCATCAGGATGCCGGTGTCGCTCGTATCGCTCGTCGCTCGCAGCGATCGGCAGACCTCTGTCCCCGAGACGTCGGGGAGCATCAGGTCCAAGATCACGACCGCGGGGCGGAGCGAGACCGCGAGCCGAAGGCCCTCCGCGCCGGTGCGCGCCACCTCCGTCCGCATGCCCGCCTCGCCCAGGTTGAACGAGAGGAGGTCCAAGAAGGCATCCTCGTCGTCGACGATGACGACGGTCTCACGCGCCTCTCGAGCGGTCACTCGGAGCGAAGCTTAGTACTGCCGGCCCTCATTTCGCGCCTGGATCTGCTCCGCCCCCGCGCACGGCGCGAAGGGAAGGGCGGAGCAGCTCCTGGGCACGGCCGGATCCGGAAGCGGACTTCCGAGCCGGCGGCAGCAGCTCTGCGTGCGGCCTCAGAACACGCGGGCACCGACGAAGAAGAGGCCGACGGATGCGAGGACGCCGACGGTGAAGATGGTCGAGCGCAGCGACGCGAGATCCGAGATGTAGAAGATGCCGTGCACGACGCGACAGCCGACCCAGACGAGAGAGAGGATCGTCCCCGTGGTCGAGCCCGGATTTCCGATGTGGGCGACGAGGACGGCGGGGGTGTACACCGCGACCGCTTCCCACGCGTTCTGTTGAGCGGCGTAGGCGCGCGCTCCCGCCCCCGTGAGCTGCGCCTGCTGGGCGCGCGGGTGGTGGTTGTCCACCGTGCCGAGCTGCTTCTTCCGGTACGCCGACGAAATGCCGGCCCAGACATACGGAAGCGAGACCGCCACGAGCAGCGTCCACAGAGAGATGGTCATCCGGACCATGATGCCGGTCCGGCGTCGCCGTTCCGAATTTTCGGGTGCTACCGGCCGGTCGCGCTTCGCTTCGGCGGCGTTGCCCTCGCCTCGCGCTCTTCGCTCTCGAGCTCGGAGAGCGCCTCCTCGAGCGCGCGCGGGTCCGTGCTCGGATCCACCGCGCGCCCGAGGGCGATGCGCAGCTTGGGAGACGCCACCGACTCCGCGGCGAGGCGGATCCGCTCTCGCTCGTCGTCATCGAGCACGCTCCCCATCGCGATCGCGGCGCCGGCGCGGGTGAGGGGTGACGCGGTCGCGTCCAGCGCCACCGCCATCAGCCGATCCGGCGGCACCGCCGCGCGCCGCAGGTCCGCGCCCGCCCCCATCCCGAGCCCGCGCAGCGACTGGATCCACTCCACGAGCGGGCGCTCGCCTCGGGCGAGGGCGGAGAGCTCCTCGCCCGAGTACCCCGCCCGGTAGGCCTCGACGGCGGCGGCGATGCGGTCGTAGAGCTTCTGCAGGTCACCCTCGCTCGTACGCTTCTGCCCGACCGGGATGCGCACCGTCTTGCCCTCGAGGTAAATCTCGAGGCCGACGTGCGCTCGACTCCGGCTGCGCGACTCGTACTTCTCGATCGAGGTGATGTCGCCGTACGAATAGAACTGACGTCGACCGAGCCAGCTCGTGAGGATCCCGTCCGTGCCCACCCGCACCCGGGTGGGGGCCAGGTAGAGCGCGACGAACGAGGCGACGAGCGCGAAGATGAAGAACGGAGCCGTCTTCGGCTGGGTGTGGAGCCCCCGCGCGATGGTCGCGACGAGCGGGACCGTCAGGCCCATGACGATCGGGATCCAGGGCTTGGCCACGATCGGGGAAGCGGCCAAGACATCCGCCGTCGCCTGGGTCGCGTCGAGGCCCAAGGACTTGAGCAGCGCGCGTCCTTCGTCGACGTCGCTCACCCCGATGAACGCGCTCTCCCACGGCTGCTTGCCGTCGATCTGCACCCGGCACCCTTTGGCGTCTCGCACGACCAAGCCCTGCTTCATGCGCTCGCGCGGGAAGACGAGGGCGCCGTCTCGATAGAGACCGCTCCGGTCCGAGGACACCTTACCGGCGATCTGGGTGAAGGGGGCGAAGCGCCGGTAGAAGATCACCCCGAACGGAACGAGGCCGAGGAGGCCGAGGGACTGGGCGAAGAACTGAGAAAAAGATCGCGCCCCGATCGCGAGCAGCCCGAAGAACAACATCGCGAAGGCGGCAACCGCCACACCCGCGATCCGGCTCCGGACCAGGAGCGACGCGCTCGGGCTCTCGAATCGTGCACGCCCCCCCATCGCACCCTCAGGGCTTGATGACGAGACGCTGCTCGAGGAGCGCGTCCACCTTCTGGCAGAAGGCGCGGAACGCGGCGTAGTCCGCGGGCTCGACGCGGCTCTTCGTGAGGGCGAGCTTGCTCGTCACCACGATCTTCGCGCCCTCTTGCTTCACCGCGATCGACGCCGTCCCGAACGGGCTCTCCACCTTTCCATCTTCCGGCGCCCGCGCGACCTCCGCCCCCGCGGGGAGCTTGATCGTGCGCTCCTCGGTCGACGACGAGAGCGCCCCGACCACGAGCGCCGTCTTGCGCGAGGACATCGCCCCCAGCGAAGAGAGGAGGCCGAGATCGGAGCTCACCGGCATGCTGACGGTCTCTCCCTCCTTTCGGCCATACGCCTTCGCGTGTCCCTTCGCGGTGAGGGAGATGGGGCTCTCGACGTCGGTGGCGTTCTTCACGACGAGCCCGCCCGCCTCCTTCGAGATCTCGATTGTGCCGAAGAAGCTCGTGAGGTCCTGGGTGGCCCGCTCGCGGCGCGTACCCTCCGCTTGGTAGCGCGCTCGCCACGACGCCGCGTTCACCCCCTGCACCGTCGAGTCGAACGTGAACGTCGCGGAGCCGTCCGCCGCGACGACGACGTCGATCTTGCGGGTGTGGGGCGAAGCCTCCGGGGCCGCGTTGGGGAGGTGCACGAGCTTGGCCTTGCCCTCGTTGATCTGGAGCGCGACCGCGTTCCGATCCATCGCCGGCAGCTCCATCGATCCCGTCAGCTCCGCCGTCCCGTCGAGGTAGAGATCGAGCGAAGGCACATACGCGATCGCGTGATCGAAGACCCCGAGGCTCGGCGGGGCTCCGCTCGGGAGATCCCCCCGCATCCCGGTCCGGACGAGCACCAGGGTCGCGGGGATGCCGAGCTCGCGCAGCATCGTCACGATGATCGTCGCCTTGTCTTTGCAGTCGCCCCATCCGCGCGCGAGGGTCAGCGCGCAGCGGCGCGGCTTGATCCCCTCGAGCCCGAACTCGAGCGCGACGTACCGGAGGCTCGTCGCGTAGTGGTAGACGGCGCGCACCTTCTCGAGGTCCGTCTTCTTGTCTTTGGTGATCTCTTGGACCTTCTTGCGGACCTCTTGGTCGACGTCGAGCTGATCGCGGGCGAGGCTCCAGTACCAAGTGCCGATCTGCTCCCAGGTCTTGAACGTCGAGACGTGGACCTGCCCGAGCATCTCCGCCGCCGGCGGCTGGCTCGGCTCGACGTCGGCCCCCGGGACCTCCTTGGCGAGGAACCGGTAGATGCGCTGGTCGCCCTCCTCTTTGATCTCCGGGGCGACGCCGGGCAGGTTCGCTACGAACGTCTGGAGGGCGCGCGCCTTCGGGGCGATCACGACGAGCTCGCTCTCCCCGATGGAGTCGCGCTCCTGCATGTACTCGACGTCGTAGAACGCGTCCGCGACGTCGTTCTTCACCGCCACGTCGTCGATCCGATAGCGCAGCTCCACGACGTCCCCCGGGTTGAGCCGGGGGAACGAGACCCCGAAGGTCCGCACCGACGTGTACATCGCGATGGAGGGATCGTTGGCCGCTCCCTCCCCGCTCTCCACCGCCTCCGCGACGGAGCCATCCTTCCGGTACACGCGCGAGAGCCGGAGCTCGATGTCCTGCCGGTCGCCCTCGTACGAGACGAGGTACTGCCTCGCCTGCGCCGCCGCCTCGTCGGTGAGGGGCTGAAAGACGATCTGGTAGAAGCGGCTGGCGAGGCCGTTCGGGAACACGGTGGTGACGGTGAGCTTGCGGAGGTAGCGAACCCGGTCCGTCTTCTTCGAAGGCGCCTTGGTCGCCTGCGCGATGCGATCTTGATCCCACGCGTACGCCTCGTCCTGGCGCGGCTTGGGCGGAGAGAGGAACTCGACGTAGGCGCGGACGTCTTTCGCGGTCGGGTTGAGGAGGAGGATCTTCCGGAGGTACCGGAGCTGCTCGTCGCGATCGCCGCTCTCCCCGGAGAGGTCGGCGAGCGTGCGCAGCGTCGTCTGATCCTCGGGGGCGATCTCGAGGGCCGACTCGAGCGCTTGGCGCGACTTCACCTGCTGGCCGAGGGACCGATAGGCCCGCGCCACCATCAGCTTGGAGAACGCGAGATCGGGCTCCGCGCGGGAGAGCCGATCGATCCAGCGCTCGGCCGTCTTCGCGTCGCCCGCCGCCACCGCCCTGTCCACCTGCTTCACGATGAACTGGCCGTCGTCGGCGCGGAACGCGAACCAACGGGCGTCCACCTCGTCCGCCTCGACCCCTCGACCGACGTCGCGGAGCTGGGCCGCGTACACGCGCAGGAGCGCGATGCACGTCGGGCGCAGCGCGACCGCCCGCTCGAGGACGCTCAACCCCGTGCGCGGCAGGCCGGCCTGGAGGTAGAGCTCGGCGCGACCGAGCAGGGCGAGGGCGTTGTCGGGATCGATCTCGAGGATCTGCTGATAGAACGGCGTGGCGTCCCGCGGGTTGATACCGCTCCGCGCGAGCCGCGCCTGCGCGAGCATCACCGCGATCCGGCCGCGCGTGTCGGATCTCGACGCGAGGGTGTCCGCCTTCTCGATCCACGCGCGGGTCTGGTTCCGATCCTCGGCGAGGTCGGCGGCGAGGAGCGCGCGCTCCCACGTCGGCTCCGTCTCGGCCGCGCGCGTCGCGAGATCTCGCGATCGATGCTCCCCGCGAGGCGAGCCGTTCGTCATCGCGAGGTAGCGCGCGTACGCCTCCATGTCGCGCGCGGGAGGCTTCGCGCCCGCGACCGCCCGCTCGAAGATCTGCACCGGGCCCGCCACCGCGCCGCTCGCGGCGGGAGCGCGCTTCTCCGGCTTCGCGCTCTTCGGCGCGACGTTGCCCTCCGTCGCAGACGGGGTCGCGGTGACCTCGACGCCGAGATCCGGAGCGCCCGACCTGTCGGCGATCCGCAGGGCGAGCTTCGGCGACGACACGTCGTTGCAGACCTTCACCGTGATGCGGTTCTTTCCCGGCGCGAGATCGACGAGCGCGGCCATGCGATCGAAGTCGAACCCGCGGTAGCTCGCGTCCTCGAGGACGAGCGCGCCGTTGAACCACACCTTGAAGGCGCCATCCGCCCCGACGAAGAGGGAGATCGGCCTCGCGGCCGGCGTCCCTTCCTTCGCGGAGACGACGGTGACCGCGTAGCCGCACATCTGCTCGCGCGGCCGGACCCAGTCTCCGAAGTCGAAGAGCACGCGCGAGTCCTCGCCGGTCGAGCGCCAGCGAACGGGTCGGAGCTTCCCGTCGAACGCGCGACCGGGCACGATCGGCGACCCGAGCTCCGACTCGGGCTGGTACGCTGAAGGGAGTCCCACCCGGTTCTCGTCGTCGAACGGCCCCACGAAGAGCCACCGGCTGACGAAGCCGAGCGCCGCCATCTGCGCGCTCGCCCCCGCCGCGTCTCCTCGCCGCGATCGCGCCTCCGACGCGAGGATCTTCGCGTAGGTCTGGACGGCGGGAGAGAGGGACTTGTCCCCCGCCGCCGCCACCAGCGCCGCCTCGACTTGGTCGGGATCGCTCTCGTCCCAGAGCCCGAAGAGCGTCCTCAGCGCCGCGTACTTCTCCGGCCCTTTCGCCGCGCTCACCGCCTTCGCCGCCGCTCGAGCTTCGGGGCGGACCGCCCCCTCCGCGAGCGCCGTCCGCGCCGAGGCAACCCACCAAGTTACCAACAACAGGCTCACGAGCGTGAGGCGGCCTGACATCGGCACCTTTTGGCGCGGCTTTTCCGGTCGGTCAAGAATGCCAAAGCGGCTCACGAACGAAGCTTTCGAGACAACCCCGTCGCCTCCTCCCCGGTCTTTCGGTGGGACGAAGGGTCGAGAGCATTGCGACCCTGGCATCTCATCGGATAAAACCTTGGCAGTTGCGGTTCTCTCGCTCGCGCTCGCGCGAAGCAGAGGTGCCGCTCGATGGTCCCTCGGTCGTAGTTCGGGATCATCGGTTCGGGTTACTCGGTTCGGGTTACTCGTGCGCCCCGCGGGAGGCGCCGGAGGCATGGATGGTCAACCCTCAGATGGTGATGTACGAGGAGGAGTTCAACCAGATTCAGTCCGTGGTTGACCACCTCGTCAAGAGCGCGAACGCGAAGAGCGTCTTCATCGTCGACAAGAACGGCCAGCTCATCTCTGCCAGCGGCGACGTCGAGCACCTCGACACCACGTCCCTCGCATCCCTCACCGCCGGCAACATCGCGGCGACGGGCGGCATGGCGAAGCTCCTCAAGGAGAACGAGTTCGCCACCCAGTTCCACGAGGGCGAGCGCGCCAACGTCTACATCACGCTCGTCGGCAACCGGGTGATCCTCGTCGTCATCTTCGACGCCAAGTCGAGCCTCGGGCTCGTGCGGCTGCGGGTGAAGAAGGCGAGCGAAGAGCTCAACCACATCTTCGAGAACTTGCTCAAGAAGGTGCAGGAGCCCGGCGGTGACTCCCCGTTCGCGGAGATCACCGACGAGGACATCGACAACCTCTTCAACGACTAGGAGCGCGCCCCCATGAGCTTCATCAACCTGATGGCGCGCGAGATCAACTGCAAGATCGTCTACTACGGTCCAGGTCTCTGCGGCAAAACGACGAATCTCCAGTACATCTACGAGCGCACCAACCCCGAGGCGAAGGGGAAGATGATCAGCCTCGCGACCGAGACGGATCGCACGCTGTTCTTCGACTTCCTCCCGCTCGCGCTCGGTGAGATCCGCGGCTTCAAGACGCGCTTCTACCTCTACACCGTCCCTGGCCAGGTCTTCTACGACGCGAGCCGCAAGCTCATCCTGAAGGGTGTCGACGGCGTCGTGTTCTGCGCCGACTCTCAAATCGCGCGCATGGAGGCGAACCAAGAGTCGCTGGAGAACCTCCGGACGAACCTCGCCGAGCAGGGCTACTCGCTCGACAAGATCCCCTACGTCGTCCAGTACAACAAGCGCGACATGCCCGACATCGCGACGGTCGAAGAGCTCCGCGAGCTCCTCAACCCGACGAACGTGCCGGACTTCGAGGCCTGCGCCCGCACCGGCGTCGGCGTCTTCGACACGCTCAAGGCGGTCGCCAAGCTCGTCCTCACCGAGCTCAAGAAGGGCGGCCCGTGATCTCTGATCGAGAATTGCGCTCGCTCATTCAGAGCGCGCCGCGGGCCCGCAGCGAACGGTTGAGGCTGGTCACCACCGCCGCGAACAGCCCGTAGGCGATGATCTGGGCGGCTGCGCTGGCGTAGTAGAGCCAGAAGTCCAGCGCGACCAACGTCTCGACCGGGATCTTCATGGATTCCCAGAGGGAAGGCGTGCGCTCGATCTGGCGAAATACCGCGTCCGCGAAGGTCAGCGCGCCGCAGGGGAGCCACGCCAGCCACCACAAGAGGACGAGGCCTCCGCCGCGGTCCTCCGCGCCACGCCGGAACGCATCGCGGACGGCGAGGTAGGGCAGGAACAGGTTCGCGATCGGGATGAACCAAGAGCCGATCGCGAGCCCCGTCGAGTAGCGCGTCTCGCCGCGCGTCGCGCGAATGAAGCCGTACACGCGCGCGAGCCACACGAAGAAGCAAATCAACGCGACGAGCCCGAGCAGCCCGTCGAGTCCATCGAGCCCATCCGAGATCGTTCGTCGAAGGGCGAGCGCGGGGTGGTCGGCCCGGTCGACCTCTTTGGGCATCGGGCTCACGACCGAGACGACGCGGAAGGTCACCCAGCCGAGCACTGGGGTCAGGGCGCGGAGACCCAACAAGGCAGCCGCCGCCTTCCCGATCCCCTGAACCGGCGTCGGAGAAGCGACCGCGAACGGGGGCGTCGCGCTGTACGGAACGGATTGCATCCTGACCACCTCCGGCGTCTCCTACGTTATCCGACACTGGAGCTTCCTGAGGCGCTGATGAAGGCTTCACGATTTGTTGGGCTGCTGTGCGCGTCCAGCCTGGCGGCGTGCGACGGCGGCGGCCCGACCGGCAGCCCCGGTCCCTCCGCGCGCGGGTCCGCTCGCTCATCTTCCACGACGGAGTCATCGAGCGAAGCGAGCGCCGCGCGCTCAGCCGCGCTCTCATCGACTACGAGCGCTTCATCCGAGCCAGCGCCGCCGAGCGGGAGCGCCGCGCCTTCCGCCCCGCTCCGGCGCTCTGACGCGCCGACGCTGGCCGAGTGGGAATCGGAGAAGAGAGAGGTCGTCGTGAAGGGATCGTCCGCCCTCGGCTGCGAGACGAAGCTCGTCCGCGACTGGCTCCGCGTTCGATGCAGCGGGCTGACCGACACCAACGGCGCCCCTCTCTTCGTCCGGCTGACGAGGGGCGACTTCGCGCAGTCCTCCACGGACATCGGCGAGGGCACCATCAGCCTCGTCGTTCCCTACACGGAGGGGATCGACGTCGAGTACACGTTCACCTTCAGCGATCGGGACTACCGCCTCACCCTGCGCTGGCCCAAAGGGGCGCCTCGGCCCACCGTCCTCGGCGTCTTCGAGGGAGCATTGTCCCCTCTCGACGGCAAGCGAGTCCCTCCGAAGTCGAGCTGCAAAGGCGCTCCTTACAATCCAGATTGCGAGCGCACCTATCGTGGCGACTGCGTGAAGATCGACCACTGCGCTCGGGGGCACTAGCACTGCCGGCCCGAAGTTCGTGCCTGGATCTGCTCCGCCCCCGCGCACAGCGCGGCAAGTGAAGGGCGGAGCAGCTCCAGGCACGAAGCGCGAAGTCTGGCCGTGGACTTCTGTGTTCCTGGGTACTGCCGGATCCGGAAGCGGACTTCCGGCCGGCAGTACTACGAAGAGAGGCCACAGTGCCAAGAGCACTTCCGGCTCGGGCCTCAGAACTGGTGCTTCCGAATGTGCACCGTCGATGGCGACTGCCCAGTCGGGGAGAAGTGCCATGACGACTTCGGCCCCCCGAGCAAGGTCTGCTTTCGGTCAATTGGGAAGGGCGACGCACCCGACAAAGACCGGCCCTGAGTATCCCTTCCCCACCCGCGCCCGGACCACCGAGCAGCGATCCTCCAATCCAATCGACACCACCTCGTCGGAGTCGGGCCGGGCCGCCACCTTGCCATTGACCAGGATCTCGATGGGTCCGCCGTGCGCCCGCACCTCGATCTTGCGCGCGCGGGGGAGCGCCGCCCCCGGCGGCTGGAACGAGCCCTCCTCGATCCGCGCTTCGAACGAGCACGCGCCAGGATCCCTCACGCAGACGCGCCCTCCGACGATGGCTTCGCGAATGGCCGCCTCCGTCCGCGCCTCCGCCAATACGAACGTCGTCGCCCGCAGGTGGTGACCGTGGCTATCGGACCCGCCGACCGGCGACATCCGATGCGGCCACGTCGCGCCGCGCCGGTCCAGAGCGTCGAACGAAGCGCGGATCGTGTGCTCCGCGTCGTCGAGCAAGAAGCGGTCGCGGAGCTCGCTCGCGGCGAGATTGAATACCTCGAGGCCCTGGGCGAGCCGATCGACGGCGGCGATCTCGGGGGGGACGTCCTCCTTCGAAGTGAAGGGCCGCCAGGAGAGGTCCGCGCGCGCCATCGGGATGATGGAGTCGATGGGGGTCACGAAGGGATGATTGACGACGAGGAGGCCCCCGCTCGCCACCCATTGCTCGAAGAAGAGGCCGGGCCGACGCTGCGCCGCCTCGACTGGCACCGCCGAAAGGACGTCCGCGATATCTGCGAACGAGGCGCTGACATGGCCATAACGATGGTCGGTGTATTCGAACCCGGGCACGAAGACGAGATTGCCCTTCGGTAGCGCGGCGATGCGCTCTCGCAGGGCCGCTTGCGACTCGAGCACGTACCTCCGCCCCGCTTCATCCATGAAGAACCGAGCCCCCACGTGAGGGGTCAGCACGACGAAGTCGAGGAGCTCCTTTCGCGCGAGGACGAGGGTCTCGTCGAGATCGCGCGCGACGTCCGAAGGATCGTCGGGGGGGCTCACGTGACAATGCATGTCCCCCGCGAGCACTTGATAGCGCGGAGCGTGGTTGTCGGAGCGCGGCGGAGGCGCGGGCCCGATGAGCGGTCGATAGGCGCTGTAGACGAGGGAGTCGACGAGCTGGTGATGGGTGCACGAGCCGGCGCACGAGCCGAGACCGAGCCACACCGCCAAAGTGAAGAACGCGCGGGCCCACGAGGAGGTCGATCGTTTTCGATTCACGTCCTCTTCCATCGCGAAGCCGACCCGTTCGTGACCGAGGGGAGCAGGGGTTCGCTCATGCGGCTCCGCTCATGTGCAGGAAGCGTTGTCGTCCGTGACGATGTTCGCGGGGCACTCCCCCGTCGCGCACGACCCTGCCTCGAGACAATAGTCGCACTCGCTCGCGCTCCCGGAGGGGCAGTCTGGATCCGGCGCCCCGCACCCGCAATCGCAGTCGTTCGGCTTGCCGGTGGCGAAGTATCGAGGGTCGCACGTCCAGGTCGGGGGCAGGCATCGGCCTTCACCGCATACCTCTCCTTCTTCGCACCCCACCACCGCCTCGCCCGGGAGAGCGCAATCGGGGTCGGCCGCGCCACACCCGCAATCGCAGCCGTCCCCGGGCCCGCCCCCGTATCGTTCCGCGGCGCACGTCCAATCGGTCGGCGTGCCGGCGCACGCCCCGTCCGCGCCGCAGGTCTGGCCGTCCTCGCAGCCGGTCAGCTTGGCGGTGGGTATCTCGCAATCGGGATCGGGCGCGCCGCACGCGCAGTCACAATAATAGAGCGAGGCCCCGGTGTCGGCCTCGTCGTAGAAGCCAGGGTTGCAGCTCCACCCCTCGGTCGGCCGCTCGATGTCGAAGTCGAACCGGGCCAGGGAGAGGCAACGTCCGCCTTCGACCGCGACGATGGTCGAGTCGAGCGGGTCGAGCGTCACCTCCACGAGCACCGCTTCCGTGATGGATCCACGGATGTAGAAGGGAGGGGACGAGCGGCCGAGATCGAGCGCGCCAGAAGCGGCGACGTACGTGACCGCCTGCACGTCCTCTCCCGTGGGGGCGTCTTGCAGCGCGACGAGGCACACCGACTGACCATTTTCGCAATCCAGCCCGCTCTCGGGCATCGCCAGATCGAGGTGGCCTGTCGCGGTCATGGGAAGAGACAGTTGGATCTCGTCCGGGTCGGGGCCGCCCAAAGCAGGCGAAGGCGAGCCTCGGAACGTAGCGTCGTCGAGCGGCAGGAATGCCTCGATGTCTTCGATCGCCACGCACCCACCGGCCGCCGAGTCGGCGCCTTCGCCCCGCCCGCCTCCGCCTCCGCCTCCCCCATTCTCGCCCGCGTCGCCGGCCCCTACCCCGCACGCGGCACAGAGCACGGCTCCCCAGAGCACCGTCGAGAGAGGCCGCGCTTTCATCATCGGCGGCTGGGATTGCACGTCCCGATCCGGCCGCCGGCGGGCCCCGAGCCCTACTTGTAGCGAGCCTCTTTGGCGTCGTACTTCAGCTGCTTCTTCACCTTGCCGGCTCGCGTGATCTTCGCCGTCTTCGGCGGAGCGCCCGAGACGTCGACCGTCAGCCCTCGCCCCGGTGGCATCCCCGCCCGGTCATACTCCCAGTCCTCCTCGAGAAAGAGGATGCGCGGCTTCTCCTGGCTCGACCAAGCCACGATCCCCGTTCGCCCCGCGATGTTGCGGCCGTCGCAGGTGAAGGTGAGGATCGATCGCCCCACGACGCTGTCGACCGCGGCGCTCGTGACCTTCTCCGCCTTGACCTCGAAGCTCGTGTCGCAAGCCGCCTCGAGCTTCAGCGAGTCGCGTACGAGCGGCTTCGCTCCCGGGCCGACTCCGTCGAAGAACACCACCATCTCCGTCCGCTGGGCGGCCATCGGAGGCACGGGGGCAATGGCCTCGACCCACACCGCCATCTCGGGCTCCGGATCGGCGTCGAAGTTCCCCTCGAGCTTCGACACCTGATTGGTGAGCGCCTTCGTTGCCGAGAGCGCCTTCACCTCTTCCGCGGGGAACCCGAGGAGCACGAGCAAGGGCGCGGGATCCTTTCCATCCACCGCCTTGATCGTCTCGTCCAGCGACGCCTTCGCGGGCGCCGCCGCCGATGACGACGCCGTCGCGACCACCGGAGCCGACGACTCGGGACCGGCCGCGTTCGAGCTCGCCTCGCCCGTCGAGGCCGTGTGCTCGACCGGATCCGGGGTCACGCGCGGCTCGCCGCAAGCGAGCAACACCCAGCCCGCGGCGCAAACCAGGGCGGCACGAACCAAGACCGAACGATTCATCGTCGAATCGTATCCCGAGTCCTCGGTGGTGTGAATCCGCGCGCTATGGCGCGAGCCGCGCTCCGCACGCATGGCATTGCAATGCTCCGGGCGCCGTCGGCTGCCGGCAATGCCAGCACGGGGTCGGAGGTGCCTGGGGGTAGCCGCCGACCGGGCCACGCGACGACGGCGGGGCGCTCGGTGGAGTCGCGTAGGGATTGTGGACCTGAGGGGACGGATTGGACGCAGGGGAATAGGGCTGAGAGGCAGGTCCGACCCCGTACGGTGAAGATGCACCACCATAGGGAGAGGGGCCCACGACCGCGGGTCCGTAGGAGGGTTGACTGGGCGCGGGCGCACCAGGGGAGCCCGGGCCATAGGAGGCGGGCCCATGGGAGCTCGGCCCATAGGAGCTGGGCCCATAGGAGCTCGCGCCATAGGAGCTGGGCCCATAGGCGCTCGCGCCATAGGAGCTCGGGCCGGGAGAGACGGGCACCTCGGGCCCTTGTGCATGAGCCGCCGATGCCGGGGCGGGCGCGGCCAAAGCCGGGCTCGCGCTGACCGGCGCGCCCGCCACCGCTGGCGTCAGGTCCACCGGGAGCTTCTTGATATATTGAATCGCTCGGATCCCGCGCGCCGCCCATAGAACGACCGGGAACGCCAACAGCGTCGCGAGGGGCACGAGCAGCATGTTCGACGAGGTGATGTGAGTGAATTGAATATCTTTGCCGGCCGATCGGAATATCGCATTCGCGCCGTTCGCGTAGACGAGCGGAAGCACCAGGAGCAAGGCGAAGCAGCCGAAGCTCCAGCCGATCTGCTTCTTGTACTTCGAGAGGGAGTGCCCGAAGTAGAACTTGCTCTTGAAGAGGTTCCGGGAAGTCCCGAGCACCGCCCCGAGCGTGACGATGTACACCGCCATCGAAGCGCCCAAGAGGACGACGGTGCTGCCCAGCGAAGCATAAATGACGGGGGCAGAGGCGTCCGAGAACAGGATGTAGAAGACCATGAGGAGGGCCTCGAGGATGACCATCTCGAGGAGTGGCTTCACCACCGCTCCGAGGAACACGCCAATCACCGGGACGCACAGGAGCACGACCGCGAGGAACGGGCCGATGATCTTGAGCTCGGCAATGACTAGCTTCTTCGCAGCGCTGGTGGCGTCGGACGCTCCCCCCGTCCCCGAAGCGACGCGGGCTGGCATCGTGATGATGTCCTTGAGGGTCGCCCGCATCGGCCACAGGTACGTGAAGACAGTGATGAACGCCATCAGGTAGGGCAGGATGGCGAGCACCCACTGGACGGTCTTGTAGAAGGAGATCACCTTCTTGAACGAGCCGGCGTGGGAGGCGAGCATCTTCGCGTTCTTGGCGAAGCGCTTGACCTCGGGCTCCTCCAAGAGCTGGGCCCAATGGGTCGCGAGGTGGGCGACGAAGCCGGTCATCGCCGCTTCGCGCGTGGGCGCGTCGATGGGGGGACCATCCTCGTCTTGCGGCTCCGAGATCACCCGCAGGGGCTCCTTCAGGAAGTCGAGGCGGGTCCTCGAGAGATCGCTGAATCCTTGCAGGTAGCGGTCCTGCTCGATGACGTCGAACGCGCCATTGGCGATCTTGATCGGCGGGCTCGTCGCGTCCCGCGAGACCGCGTCCTGGGTGACCTTCACGATCACGAGCGAGAAGGCGAGCACGGCGATGGTGCCGACGAAGGTGGCGCTCGCGATGGCAGAGCTCTTCCAGACGATCGGCATCTTGTCGGCGAAGCGGCGGCGGAGGCCGAACAACGCGTACAAGAAGATGGCGAGGGGCCCGAGCATCGCCACGATGCCGAGGCCGGATAGGGTGCGACGCAGGCTGTCCGCGCTCGACTGGGCCGCCTTCTCGCGGAGCTTGTCGATGACCTTGGTCCGGCCGATCTCCAGCCACTTCTTGAGCGTCTCCTTCTTGATGAACGCGGGGTTCGAGACCGGGTCCGTCTCGGACTCGGACGTGACGCACGCGATCGACGCGTCCAGCTCCGCGGCGGAGTCGAGCTTCTCGAGCTCGGGGTGGTCCTTCTCGCACTGGGCGACGAGGCGCTTGACGCTCTCGAATGGAATGGCGAGCAGGACGAGGAGGACCTTCTGGGTGTACTGCGCCTTATCGATGGGCGGCGCGCCTGCGCTGCGAATCTCTCCGTCGGCGTGCTCGACGATCTGCGCCGACAGCTCGGCGAACTGGCCTGCGAGCGCCGCGACCTCGGGCTGGCGATCCAGGCACGCGAACAGCGCCGGGATGTCGTCCTCGGGACAGGCCTTGCGGATTTGCTTCACCGTCGCGAGCTCCATCGGCGCGAGGAGGCCCGCGACGCCGGCGTAGGCGTCCTTTCCGAAGGCCGCCTTCTTCTCTCGCTGCACCTTGGTGAAGAGCTTCTGGACGCGCTCGCTCTGGACGAGGCAGCTGGCGAAGTCTCGCTCCGGCTCCGCGCACGCCTCGCCGGCGATGCCGTGGCGAACCGTGCAATCGGCCCAAGCCTCCCCCTGCTTGTCGCATTGCTGGTCGAGCGCCTCGATGTCGGCCGGGCCGAGGCGGCGCGGGATCTCGCCGTCCATATTGCCAATCATCAGCTTCATGATGTTGGTGCCGATGCGGCGAGTGACCTCCTTCCCGATGTCCCCCGTCGTCATGCACTCGACGCGCTCTCGAGCGGTGCTCCGATTGCACACCTTCGAGAGCTCCGCCCAGTCGGATGGAGTCAGGAACAGCGTGAGGATCTGAGGGAGCTGATCCAGGGCCTCCTTTGGCAGAAACGCGAGGGCCTCCCGGGGATAGGCGGTTTCTGCGCGCCGCTCGCCGTCTTGCGCCCGCGCCGGCGGCGCCGCGACGGTGAGCAGCGCGAAGAACGCGAGCAATAGGCAGCCGAACACGAAGGCGTTGCGCGAGAGCGATCGCATGGTGTCTCCAAGCAAGGGGCGGGACCGGCCACGCCTCGCAAGAGCGATGCCGCCCGGCCGGCCGCTCGGGTGCCCTGGGATCCGCGGAATGTAGGCCATTCGGGGGAGTGATTGAGGTGCCCCTCTCGCCGCCCGCGTGCCCCTGACAAGAGGCACCGGCGGCAGTCGAGCCGGTTGCTCACGCCATGAACCCTGACCGATGATGCGCCGACGATGCCGTCGCCGAAGACAATCCTCCGTGGCCTCGCCGAGGACGCTTTCCTCCATGGTTCCGGGCGCGCGGAGGCGAAGGCGAAGGCGCTGACCACGCTCGAAGGGCTGCCGCTCCGCTCTGCGCGCGAGGTCCGCACCCTCCACGAGCTGGCATGTTTTCTTCGCGCCTATCCCGATGACGCCGACGTTCGGGCGGCGGCGGACCGCCTCCTCGCCCGGTTCGCGGAGCGCCGCGATCTACGAAAGCACCGCGGCGAGCTCGAGAGCTCCGGGATCGCGGGGACCGCGATCGCCTTTCGATTCTTCGCTCCGACCGCGCTCCGCCTCGCGCGACGCTTCGGCGACCGATTGAAGATCGATTGGCGCGGCTTCGACGCGAAGGAGCGGCTCGCACGCCTGTTGCCGATGCTCGCCCTCGAGGTGGAGCGGCCGGCCTTCGACGATCCGTCGGTGAGCCCCCGCGCTTGGATCGAGCGATACCGAGGCGCTCTGACCGACGCCACGTTCCTATCGGAGCGGGTCGCGTCTCTGGAAGCGAGCGAGCCTCTCAGGAGCGCCCTTTATGACGATCTCGACCCGCCGCTCGTCCTCACCGCCGGCCCCGAGACGCCGTGTCGAACACGGGAGATCGACCGATCCCTGCCCGTCGTATATCAATCGCGGCCGCTCGATCGACAGAGGCCCAACCTCGCCTCCGAGATCGAGCGTGCCCCCGCCTCGGTGACGAAGGCGGATCCCCGCCGGGCCGCCGAGCTCATCGAGGCGGCGCGCAACGCGATGCTGCCTCGCGAGCGGGACCTGGAGGTGTTCGCCTACGGCAACCCGGACGACGTTCGGCTCGTGGACGTCGGCGACGGGTTGGTCCTCGCCGCGATTGGGGTGATCCCCGAGCGCCGCTGCGTGCTCGAGGCGGTGCTGGGCTTCTTGATGATCAAGAACGGCGTGTCCGTGGGCTATTCGCTGGCGAGCGCGCTCTTTTGCTCATCCGAGATCGCTTACAACGTCTTCGAGACGTTTCGGCGCGGGGAGACGGCCTCCATGTTCGGGCGGGTGCTCGCCACCGCGCACCACCTCTATGGCTCGCGCTCGTTCGCCATCGATCCCTATCAGCTCGGAGATCACAATCGTGAAGGCCTCGCCTCCGGCGCGTTCTGGTTCTACCAGAAGCTCGGGTTCGGCCCCCGTGACGAGGGTGTCCAGAAGGTCCTCGATCGCGAGCTCGCGAAGATGAAGAAGAGTCGATCCTACCGCTCCGACGTCGCGACGTTGAAGAAGCTCGCCCGCGCCTATGCCCTGTATTCACCGGACCCGCCGCGAATGGACGTGCTCGGCGTGCTCTCGCCGGCACGGGTTGCCCTCCGCGCCTCGCGCCTCGTCTGCGAGCGCTACGGAGGGGACCGTGCCGTCGCCGAGCGCGCGCATTGGGAAGGCGCGCTCGCCCTCCTGCGCGAGGCAGGCGCCCGAGAGGAGTCCCTCGGGCCGGCGGAGCGGCTCACCTGGCGCCGATGGGCGGGGCTGATTCCCTTGCTCGAGATCGAGACCTGGTCGAGTCGGGAGCGGTGCGATCTGGTGGAGATCGTCATGGCCAAGGCCGCGCCGTCGGAGGACGAGTTCGTGCGCCGATTCGACGCTCACCGCCGGCTCCGAGAGAGGATCGCCCTTCTCGCCGCGCCCGCGCCCCCGCCATAAAGGTCACTCCCCGCTCACCCCCTCCAGCGCCTCCGTGACCATTCGATGAGGGACACGCGACCGCACCTCGTCGAGCGTCGTGAGCCCCAGCTTGATCTTGCGGATGCCGTCCTCGAAGAGAGAGCGCATCCCGCGGCTGCGCGCGAACCTCCGAATCTCGAACGCGGGCGCGGACCTCGCGACGAGATCCGCCGCCGGCTCGTCGACCACGAAGAGCTCGTAGATGCCCACCCGCCCTTTGAAGCCGGTGTTCAGACACGATGGGCAGCCGCGGCCGCGGATCAGGGGGATCTCCTCCCCGAGCTTCTCGAACATCCACCGGGCGAAGTCGGAGGGCACGTCCGGCTCGGCGCAGGCACGGCACACCCGTCGCACCAGACGCTGAGAGAGGGCCCCGAGCATCGTGTCGGCGACGAGCCCGGGATGGACCCCGAGGACACCGAGGCGCGCGATCGTCCCGACGGAGCCGTTCGTGTGCAGCGTGCTGAGCACGAGGTGTCCGGTCTGGGCGGCTCGAACGGCGATGTCCGCCGTCTCTTCGTCCCGAATCTCGCCGATGAGCATGATGTCCGGATCTTGCCGCATGAACGATCTCGCATAGTCGGCGAAGCTCATCTTGGTTCCGACCTGCTTCTGGTTCGCTTTCGGAAAGTGATATTCGATCGGATCCTCGACGGTCAGGACCTTGTTGCTCTCGGAGTTGATCTCGGCGAGCGCCGAGTAGAGCGTCGTGGTCTTCCCGCTCCCCGTCGGTCCAGTGACGAACACCAACCCCTCCGGGTTGCGCACCAAGAACTGGAAGCGCTCCAAGGTGTCGGCTTCGAATCCGAGGTCGGCCAAGCCGACGAGCGGCTTGCCGTCGAGGATGCGAAGCACCGTGTCCTCTCCGAACGGACCGGGGACGACCGAGACGCGAAAGTCGACGCGCCTCTTGCCGCCGCGCCCGTCGTCGAAGACGGCCATGATGCGACCGTCCTGGGCCATCCGACGCTCGGCGATGTCGAGCTCGGCGAGGATCTTGAGGCGGGCCGTCACCTCGTCGATGTTCTCGATGCTGACGGCGGTGCCGAGCTGGTGGAGGACCCCGTCGATGCGAAGCCGGACGTCCACGTCCCCCTCGTAGCATTCGATGTGGATGTCGCTCGCGCCCGCGTGGACGGCGTGCCCGAGGAGATCGCTCACGATGGCCGGGACTTCGCGGCCCGGGGTGAACGCGATCCGGTCGACGGCGTGCAGCGGGATGCGCTCGCCGTGCACCTCGGTCGCGAGCTGGCGCGAGAAGCCGATGTCGAGGGCCCGTCTGATCTCGTATTCGTTCAGGCGCACGGGAACGACGTGCCTGCTCAACGCTTGCTGCACGAGGGAGACGAGCTCTCGATCGCGGGGCTCCAGCATGCCCACCGTGACCTTCGCGTCGGAGGCCGGATCGACCTTCCCGAGCACGACGACGAGGCGCTTGGAGCAGAACGCGGGCGGCAACAGCCTCACCGATCGAGGGTCCACCGTGAACTGAGCGAGCTCGGCGAAGTCGGAGGCCATAAGGCAGCTTCGCTCCATCGTCTCCGATCACGGGGACCATTCGACGATGGCGGCGTTCAGAGACCGGTCTGCAACCCCACGAACACGGTGATCTCCCGCGCCTCCGGCAGAGCGATGATCTGCGCCCCGAAGCCGAACGGCATCGCGGGACCACCGGACACGGCGTCGCCGAGGGGGCCCGAGTCGCTGGTGAGGACATCGAAGATCCGAGGATCGAGGCCCGCCCCCGCGATACCGACGTAGCAGCGAGCCACCGACGACGCGACGACGACGGGCAGCGGGAGGAGGGGGGCGCCGTATCCGAGGCCCGCTCCGAGCGACCGCTTGTCGGGGGCGACCCCGAATCGCAGCGAGAGCTTCCGGCGCGAGATCCCCGCGAATGCAAACCCGCCATATTGGTACCCCGCGTTCAGCGTCGCCCCCGCGGGAAGGCGGAGGGCGACCGACGCCTCCGCCGTCGATAGGTCCACATCGGCCGCGCCCGCCCGCGCGTGCAACAGACCGTCGGCGCGCTCTCCGACCCCGATCGCGTTGTAGTCGCGGAGCCCCTCCGCCCCCGCGCGCGCACAGGTGAAGAGGGCGGCGAGCGCGGTGGCGATGCCGGCCCGGCTCACCGCGACCTCGCGAGCCGAGCCGCCGCCGGGGATTCGAAGGCAGGGGTCGCGGACGCGGCGGGAGCGCCCTCACCGAAGACCGCCGCGATGTGCGGCTTCTCGACGAGGGCAAAGAAGAGGTACATCGAGAGCTGATTGACCAGCGTCGCGACCAGGCCGTCGATCGAGCCCACCATCAGGGCCGCGCCATAGCCGCTGCATTGTCCGAGCCCGTACATCGGGTTCGAGAACCACCGATACGGCCCCCGGACCTCGAAGGCGCCGAGGGCCCGGCGCAGGAAGAGGTCCTTGTAATAGTAGACGTCGAACCCGACGACCATCATGGCCGACGTGTTGACGAGGAAGCCTACGGCGAGGAGGAGGGCTCCGCTGGCGACACATATCGACTGAGCGATCGGGCGCGCCCCGCCGTGGATCCCGACCGCGTCGACGAGCGACCAGGGATGCAGCGCGACGAGGGGGGCGAAGCTGAGCCCGCGCTGGAAGAACATCCAGCCCGTGCCGACCTCGTAGACCGAATATCCGCGCTCCTCCCCGAGTGAGCGGACGAGGCGATCCGCGATCCCCCCAGGGATGAAGCTCAGGAACAGATAGGCATATCGAATGGCGAACAGCAGAACGAAATATGCATAGACGCGCGCCCCCTGGACGCTCGCGGGCGCGCCGACGATGAAGGATTGATGAGCGGCGTATCCCGCGCCGGCGAGGGCGGCGGTGGCGAGGGTGTACCGCCCGACCTTGTCCGGCCGAAAGCCGGAGCTCGCCAATACACACGCCGCGACGGACCGGACGAGGCGGAGGCCCGCCTTGAGCTTGCTCGGCAACACGAAGCGCTCCCTTCCACCGTGGGCGGTGCCCACGCGGCGAGCCTCGAGGGCGGCTCCCCCGGGAGCGCTCGAGATCGCCTTATGGTCGGGTAGTGACGTTCGTGCGCGTCAGCGGCTCATCAATTCGCGCCTGCTCAATCGCAGCGGGCCGTCTCGTCGAGCGGGTTTGGCGAGGTGGCGCCGACGTCGCAGTAGAGGGCGGCGAACTTCCCGCCGATCCGATCCGCGTCGAACGCCACGTCGAACGTGCCGGAGGTGCGCTGCCCCGGCTCGAGCTCGACGGCGTCGAGCGCCACTTCGCCGAGGGTCGACACGTACGTCTTCTCCTCGCAGCCCGGCTCCCAGGCCGTGAACGTCGCCTCGGAGCCGGATATCCACGAGCGCGCGTCGATGCTCCCCTTCTCCGTGGGGAGGGCGTCGGGGACGAACAGGGTGAGGGTATTCGCGGTCGCGAGGGCGGCGTCGTCGCGGAGGGCTCCACACATCCCCGGGCGATCGGTCAAGATGATCGCGACGCCGTGGGCGGACGGACCGTCGATGCGCACCGCGATCGCTTCGTGGACGACCAAGTCCTCGCCTCGCACGTCGCCCACGACGATCGAATCAGAGCCGGGCTCGCTCCGAGAGCCGAAGGATTCGCCCGCGTCGTTGCAGGCCGCGAGCGAGAGGAGACTACCCACGACCGCGATTGCAGACATTCGTTGAGAGCTCATGGCGGGCATCTTGGGGACGCGCGACACAGCTTCCTTGGCCCGGCCCGCCAGACCTTTGGCCTATCGAGCCAATGTTTCGATCGCGGGGTTTGGCCGGCCGATCGAGGGCCCGTCCTTTGGTCGGTTGCGCCAACTTTGGCCTATCGCGCCATGGTGAGGCGGGAGCCCTCGCCGAGCGCCCTCGGCGGCTCTACACTGCCGGCGTCGTGGAGCTCGTGCCCCCGGTCTGCATCGATGCGCTGCTCGCCGCGTTCGAGGCGATGGAGCTCGACCGCGAGCGGCTGCGAACGTCCGCGTCGATCGAAGCGTCCACATCGGCGCGGCTCGTGCCCGCCTGGAAGTGGCGGGCCCTGTGGGAGGCCGCGCGCGCCGAGGTCGACCGCGCGGAGCTCCCCACCGAGGCGGGGCTCGCCGTTCCCCTCGGCGCGTTCGGCACCATCGACTACCTCGCCGGCAGCGCCGAGACGCTGGCGGGCGCGGTCCAGTCGATGCGCGACCACCTGACCTCGATGTCGTCCGGTCTGCTCGTTCACTTGGACGTCCAGCGCCTCGCGCGGCTCGAGATCCAAGTCCCCGCGGGCGGCGCCGAAGAGCTGGAGGAGTTCGTCCTCGCGGCGATCGTGGGCCGATTCAAAGATCGTTCGGGGGGCCGCTTCGTCCCGCACGCGGTCGAGCTGACGCGAGCAGCGCCCGCCTTCCCCTCCCGGCACGAGGCTCTCTATGGGGCTCCCGTCGCCTTCGGCGCGGCCGCCGCGACCGTCTCGTTCGACGCGAGCGCGCTCTCCGCACCCCTCCGCACCGCCGACCCGCGATTGCACGAGACCCTGCGTCTCCTCGCGTCGAGGCTGTCTTTGGGGGAGGGCGCCCATACCAGCGATCTCGAGCTCGCCATTCGCGGTCGCCTGCGAGATCTGATGCGCGGCCGCGACGTCTCCGCGGCGGCGGTGGCGCGTTCGTTGGGGATGTCGGAGAGGACGCTTCACCGTCGCCTCGCCGAGCTCGGGCGCCGCTATCAAGACGTCGTCGACGCCTGCCGCGAAGCAGAGGCGGAGCGTCTGCTGCTCGGCTCGGCGGAGAGCATGCTCGACGTCGCGCTCTCGCTCGGGTTCTCCGATCAGAGCGCGTTCAATCGAGCATTTCGCCGGTGGAAGAAGGTCCCACCGACGAAATGGCGCGCGGAGCGGCTCGCGGCGACGCAGAGCTGAGCACCCCCGACCTCAGGGGCAGTGCTTTCAGGGGCAGTGCTTCGCGACTCGGATGGTCTGGTTGAACGGACCGATCGGGAGGGCTTGCCCGATCGTCGCAGCATATCCGCCCATCCCAAGGTCGGCGTTTCCGAGCGAGTAGAGCTCGAGCGGCTGATCGGTCCACGCGACCTCCGGCGGCAGCTCGATCATCGCGAAGGGCCACGGCGCCGACTCGGGGTCTTCGTGCGTCAGCCAGACGTAGTCGCCCGCGGAATAGCTCCGCCACAGGTAATCACCCTTTGCACCGGCACCGAGGGCGAGCGTCCCATCCGAGAGCTCCCGCACGGAGGCGAGCTCCCCGACGGAGAATTGAGCGTCCGCCGCCCCGAACACGAGCGCGAGCCAGTCGTCGCACCACCCGTCGTCAGGCGCGTAGCTCGCGACGATGCGCGTCCGGGGCAAGCCATACCCCGGTCCCGGGTCCATCGTCGACACGTCGTAGTGAAGGGTTCCAACGGGCGATTCGACGTGCAAGGCATTGCCGCTCTCGTGGGGGAACATCGCCGGCGGCTTCTGCCAATCCGCCTCTCCTTGCACACTCTCGACGCCATCCATGGAATCCATGGCAATGGTGAATGACGTGCGGCTCGTGCTGGGCAACGTCAGGTCGATCGTCGTCGCGCCCCCCGGCTCGAACGGGATGTCGCGGACGAGCTCGTGGCGGGCAATCGTCCCCCCCACCCGCGCGAAGGCGAGCAGATCGAACGTCTCGGCGCAGGAGCGGACGTCGAACGTCTGCGAGCCCGGCTCGAAAGAGGAAGTCGCCGACAAAGCGCTCGAATGGACCTGGTAGTCGAATGCCCCGTCGACGGCCGGGATCGTCACGGTCACCTCCATCGGCTCCACGTCGCAGACGACAGATCCAGGGCCGACGGTGGAGTGATCGACGCGCGTCACGCCGGGGGTCACCCGAAAGGACTCGAGCACCGTCTGGCCCGCGGTAGGAGCAGCGAACGTGATCAAATCGCCGTCTTGGACCTCCACCTGCACGGGCAGCTCGGGCCCGGGGATCTGCCGCTTGAGCGCCCCGCTCACGTCGTTGACGAGGACCCAGGTCTGCTGAAGCTCCTCTTCGGAGGGGTATTCCATCGCGACCTCGATCGAGCGCGGTCCGACCGAGCCGCCGCCACCCCCCTCGTCGCCGGCACCCTCGCTCCCCGCCCCCACTCCGATCGTCCCCGCGCCTGCTCCACCCGCGCCGTCATCACCGGGGTCCACGACGTTCGCCCCGCATCCGACCATCACCAGCACCGCCCCCCAAGCGCCGAGATCGAGCCACTTTCGCATCCGGGGATGGTACCCGATCCGGTCGACCCGGCGTCCAGCTTGCGCGGAGGGGCTCCTCCGTCGAAGCTGCGGAAGACCCATGCCTGGAGGGCTCCAATCCATCGGGGACGATGGGCCGGTTCCGTGCTCGTTGTGCGGCGCCGACGCGGTGGGACCGTGCGCTCGGTGCCGCCGCCCCGTCTGCGGTGACTGCTGCGTCCTCACCGAGGGCGGCGTGAAGCTCTGGGCCATCTGCCTCACCTGCGAGAAGAAGGGCGGCAAGAGCCTCTCCGGCGGATGGGGGCTCGTGCTCGGATGGATCGCCCTGCCCATCGTCGCGTTGTTGGTCGCGGTGCTGTTCCTGGCCTACTTCACGCGCCGCTGATCTTCTCGAGGTGGCGGACGAGCTCCGAGACGACATGGTCGACGCTCGGACCGACGAAGAGCGTCTCCTGATAGGCAGTCGGATCGAATGGCGTGCTCGCGATCTCTTCGATGGTGAAGGGCCGTAGTCGAGCCTCTCTCTCGAAGCGGCCCAGCTCCCCGAACGAAGACAAAAGCCCCGCCCCTACCACCGAGAGCGCGCCGCCCTCTTCGACCACGCCGAACTCGAGCGTGTACCAATAAAGCCGAATGAGCGCCTCGATCCGGGAAGGGTCGGCTCGCTTGCTCGCCTTGCCGAATGCGCGGTTGAGCCGCACCAGCGAAGGGTGGAGGAGCGACGGCGCGTGTCCGATGATCTCGTGCACCACGTCCGGCTCGGGCGTGTAGAGCGGCCGCGAGGCGTGGCGGATGTATTGGGTGGAGAGGAATACGCCCTCGTCGAGGCGGTCCATGAACGCCTTCGGCGAGACGAGACCGGCGACGGGGTGCATCTCGAAGCCGGTGCGAGGAGCGAGGACCGCGTTCACCTCCGCGAGCTGGGGGATGCGGCTCCGATCGAGGCCCAGGGCCGAAGCCGACTCGCGATAGGCGCGACAAGCGTATCGCTCATGCAGTGGCGCGAGGCTCCCCCAGACCTGCCGCCAGACGTCGTGCTCGGCGTCCGTGTACTCGACGCGGGGAACGCGCTCGCCGTGTCGATGGGCGAGGGCGACGGCGGCGATGGCGTCACGCCGCTGCCGATAGGCCGGGTCCCGAAAGCCGGGGTGGTCTCGATCGAGGACGACGAGCTCGGGCGTGCTCACGCCCCAGAGCTTAGCGCGCGCGCTCGGCGGGAGGAGGCCCGCAGCGGGCATTTCGATACACACTTACGCAAATTTAGCAACATCAATCAAACGGGCACCGCGACGTCGGCGTCGAGAAAATATTCCATCGAGCAGGGAGGAAAGTCGAACGAAGCACGTACTCCGCAGCGTCCACGACATCCACCCACATCTCCGGAGAGTGTCATGAAACTCAGCAAGCTCCTCCCCCTCGCCACGTTCGGTCTCCTCTCTCTCGCCGCGTGCGGCGGTCCGGAAGGCAAATGGACGTTGGACAAGGACGCGACCAAGGCCGCGATCGACGCCGGCAAGGGCGAGAAGGACGCCAAGGAGTTCGGGAAGGCGATCCTCGACGCGATGGACATGTCCATCGAGCTCAAGTCCGACGGCAAGTACGAGTCGAAGACCTCCATGGCGTTGGGCAAGGACGACAAGGACAAGAAAGAGCAGACCGAGACGGGGGAGTGGACGAAGGACGGCGACAGGATCACCATCAAGGGCAAGAAGGACCCGCTGACCTGCAAGATGGACTCGGGGAAGCTCTCGTGCGCCAACAAGGACGGCGAGACGTCGCTCGTCTTCAAGAAGGGCTGAGCGCGCCAGTCTGATTGTTCATCGCGCGCGGGGGCGAGTATCTTCGACGGGTGCTCGCCCCTCGTGCTTTTGTTCTATTGGGCGCTCTCGCGTTCGCGGCCTGCTCGGACGACAGCGGGTCGGGGGGAGCGGGAGCCGGCGCCGCCGATTCGGGCGGTGGCCCTGCGGCCGGGGGGAGCCACGCCGGAGGAGGAGGGGCCTCTAGCGCGGGGGGCGGAGGAGCGGGTCCGGGCGGAGCGGGAGGGGCGATCGATCCCGGCCCCGACGTCGACATGAGCGATCCCCAGCTCTACGAGACGATGTTCGCCGCCGACCAGGCAGATCAAGACGCCTCGATCGCCCTCGGGCAGCAGCCGGCCTATCTCGACACGCGCGTCCCCCCGCTCGGTCTCCTCGTCGTCTATCTGCACGGCGCTGGCGCCCCTTCGACGTGCGGCTCTCCCGAGCACGAGAAGGTGCTCGCGGGGATGGGCTTCCACGTCTTCGGTCCCTGCTATTCGTCGGACTATGGCGTCGGCAACTGCGGCGACGACATCGAGGCCTGCCGGCTCGAGGCATTCGAGGGCGTCGACCACCACTCGTTCATCGACATCGCCCCGCCCGACAGCATCGAGACGCGGATCGTGAAGGGCCTCGCCTACCTTCAGGAGCACAACCCCGAAGGCGACTGGACCTACTTCCTCGAAGGGGAATCACCGCGCTGGGAGAAGATCGTGGTGAGCGGCATCTCCCACGGGGCGAGCTCGTCGGGTGTCATTGGACATGTCAGGAGCGCCCATCGCGTCGTCATGCTCTCCGGCCCCTATGACGTGGGCCAGGCCTGGCTCACCAAGCCGAGCATCACCGCGGCGGACCGGTTCTATGGGTTCTCTCACACCGCCGACGATCAGCACGAGGGGCACCTCGCTGCGTTCGAATCCATGGGTCTGTCCGGAGAGCCGATGAGCATCGACGGGGCCTCACCTCCTTACGGCGGCAGTCATCGATTGGTCACCTCCGCCGCCACCGGCGACGGCCACTCCTCGACCCAGGCCGGCGGCGCATCGCCAAAGGACGGTACCGGTCAATACGTGTTCCTCCCCGCATGGCGCGAGATGTACCTCGACGACCCGTGATGGCGGCCGCGCTTCGGAGAGTGATAGCGACTTCGGTCTTCGCGGGCGCGGTGGCCGCCGGTCACGGAGCCAGCGCGGAGGAGAAGCGATCCCTCGAGAGGACCCTCGGGATCGGGAGCGCCCAGGGACAGACGGTGGCGGGGGGCACGCTCTACACCGCCCCCGACCGGGTCGGAGGGGCGCCCCACTCCATCCTGTTCGGGATGGTGCTCCCCACGCTCGAGCTCCGCTATTTCCCCGGCCGCCTCTATTCGATCGATTTCTCGACGTCGCTCACCGGCTCGATCTTCGCGGCCGCCTTCGACCACGCCCTCTATTTCACCCAGGACGCGTTCGTGACGTTCCATCTCGGACGGCGCGTCGCCCGCTTCCTCGCCGGGCCGGGCCTCGGGTTCTCTACCGCGTTCCGCGAGGACGACAGCGGCGCCCAGACCGGAGCGAGCCTGCGGGTCGTCGCGCAATTCGGGCTCGAGATCGCGACCAAGAACCAAGCATTCGGATTCGAAGTCCTCGCCCGTCCGTGGGTGGAGGTGACCCACAGCCAATCGCGGGGGGAGGAGCACACCTTCGCGAGCGGGGGCTTCGCCAACCTGATTGCATTGTTCGGGTACTTCCGCCAATGAGGCCCCGAGCCTTGGGGGCGTGGGCGCTCTTGCCGTGCGTCTCCTGCTCCGGGCCGGCCGTGGTCGGGGAGGAAGGCAGCGGTCCCGAGTCGTGCCAGGTGCCGCCGATGCCGGAGATCTACCCGGGGCCGCTCGCCCCGAACCCCGACGCGGCCCAGCCGCGAGCGGGGGCGTGCATCGACCAAGCCCACGACGTCATCATCGTGCTGGGTTGTCCGAGCGAGGAGGATGGAGGGCCGTCGCCATGCCAGGTGGAGCGGGCGGACATCGCCGCGGCGCTGAAAGAGCATGGCTATGGTGACCAATTCATCGTCACCGGGGCCGCCGTCCACAACGAGTTCGAGGAGGCGACGGCCCTCCATCAGCTGCTCGTCGCGCGGGGGATCGACGAGGGGGCGATCGTCGACGAGCGACAAGCGGAGCACACGGACGAGAACATCTACTTCAGCTCACGGATCATGCAGGAGCGAGGCTTCCGGTCTGCCCTCGTGGTGAGCGACGGGGCAGGCCAGCTCCTCTACAACGCGCTCTGCGACAGCAATTGTTGTGTCGATTGGGGGAGGCTCACCGTCGTCGAGCTCGACGGGGTCGTCGTCGGCCATTACGTGCTCTATCCCGACGCAGAGGCGGTGACCGAGGCGGAGTGCGACCACATCGAGGACGCTCGGATGGGGGTCTGCATCAACCTCGGTAAGCGAAGAGCGTGCAAAAGCGATTTCAAGCTATGAAGCCGCAGCGTGGGGGCGACCCCCGTCGCATCAGAACGCGGTGTAGCCGAGCGTCAGCATCGGCTGGAAGACGAAGCCGCGCGTGTCGTAGCGGGACGTGGAGAGGGTGCCGCCGTCGAGGACGCGGAGGTCGGCGCCGACGGTGAGCGCGGAGCGCCGGCCGTGGCGTCCTTCGATGATGAGGGGGTGGACCTGGAACCGGAAGCGGCCGCCGAAGTTCGCGCCCGCCGCTGCCTCGTCGTTGCCGACGGCAGCGAACACGCCGACGTCGGGGCCGATGCCGAGGGTGATGAAGTCGATGGGGTTGATGTCGAGGAGCACCGCCGTGGAGAGGTTGAGACCGCCGACCCCGGAGCCGAGGCCGAGGTCGACCTGGGGCACCCACGACACCCCGATGAAGTCATTGAACTGAACGCCGACCTCGCCTTGGATGCCGGCCGTCCCGAGAGCCACGTCCGTCTCCGGGGCGACGAGGACACCACCGGCCGCGGAAACGCCGCCGCGGAAGCGGACGCGATCGTCGGCGAGGGCCGTGGAGGTGACGAGGAGGGACGCAGAGACGGCGGAGACAATCGCGAGGATCGAACGGAGGGACATGGCGTTTCCTAAGCTCCCGGCCCGGACCTTCCGAGCTCTTGTCCCCTCCAATCGGCGAGCCCGTCCGAACCGTCACGCGGACTTCGAGCCGGCGCACGATTTCGGCGTGACCCTCGCGACACCCGCGAATTTCCCGTGTCCGTGGGGGCATGACTCGAACGAGGCTCGTTGCGTTCCTGCTCGTCGCCGTCGCCGCCGGAGGGTGCGGGGACGACACGAGCTCGTGCGGCGCGGAGTGCAGCCAGCCCAGCGGCGGCGCGGGCGCGGGCGGAACACCCGGGCAGGCCGGCGGGTCCGAGGGCGGGGGCGGGGCCGCGCAGGGAGGGGGTCACGCCACGGGAGGGAGCGCAGCCTCGGGGGGCGGGGGTGGGGTCTCGATCGACGGCGGCGGCGGAAGCGGGAGCGGCGGGACGCTCGTCGATACGTGCCCGGTCCCGGGCGAAGACTTCGTGGTCGCGACGGTGCCGAGCCCCGGCTCGTACACGACGAGGAGGCGCGCGGGGATTCAGCAGCACGGGGACGCAGCGCCGGGGGTCCTCGCGGTGGACTACTACGGCAACGGGAGCTTCTATGACGAGGAGCTCAAGCGATTCACGCTCGGAGGCGACGCGTGGCAGACGGACTACGTGGCCGACGAGCAGTGGGGCTTCAGCCTGGCCCAGGCGTTCGCGACGACGAGCGGAGACGATCCGTGCGTCGTCTACACCGACGACTACGACGGCCATGTCCGGCTCCAGTGCGGCTCGATCTCGGATCGCGTCGTCGCCCCCGACGGCGCGACGTTCCTCACCATCGCGGCGGCGGGGCCATTGAAGCACATCGTCCGCGCCCGCTATGGCGTCGGCATCGAGTGGATCACCACCGATGGCGGCACGCCGTCGGTCCCGGAGGTGCTCGACCCTCTCTACGATATCTCTGGGCTCTCCCTCGCCCTGGACGCCGACGGCGAGCCCCACGTCGCCTACAAGGCTCGTACGGGGGGAGGCGCGGGCGCGGTGACGATGGAGGTCCGCTACGCCGTGCACTCGGCGAGCGGGTGGCAAATCCAGACCGTGGTCACGGAGACGGCGGCGAGCTTCGACTCGAGCAAGCAGTCGGTAGCGATCGCAATGGGCCCCACGGACCGACCGCGGATCGCCTACCACCGAGAGAGCAGCCGGAGCTTGGAGCTCGTCGAATGGCAGGGCGCGGGATTCGGCGCCCCGCTCGTCCTCGACGCGCCCCAACCCGGCTATCCGGACGACGACCTCGGCCGTTATGTCGCGCTCCAGGTGGATTGCTACGACCGTCCCCGGGTCGCCTATTCGCGCGTCGTGACGACCGACCCCGATCCCAACACCCACCTCTTCCACGGGGTCGTCGAGGGCGGGGTGCTGACGCAGAGGACGATGGTCCCCCTCAATGGCCTGTTCTACGGGGTCGACTTCGACGTCGCTTATCTCGTCGACGCGCAGGGCCACGATCACATCGCGGCCAACGCCGGCTATCAGCTCCACTACGTGACGCGATGAGCTCGCCGCGCCTCAGCGCCCGGCCCCTGCCCCGTCCGCGTCCCGGCAGCAACGAAAGCCGACCTCGTAGCCGACGTAGTTCTCGTTGTGAGCGGTGACCATCGGCCGGCATCGACTGCGTGAAGGGCCCCACCACCCTCCCTTCAACCCGCTCCGCCAAGGCGCCGTCTTGCCCGGGATCTCCACCCATTCATTGACGTTGCCATTGATGTCGAGCGCCCCGAACGGCGAACCGCAATCCGGATGGGCCCCGATCGGATCGCGCTGGTCGAGCTCCTCCATGTGGGCCTTGCAGGTGGGGCTCTTGAGACAATCGTCGTGAGGCTGCAGCCTGAACCGCGGCTGCACGTAGGGCTTGTCGATGTTGCAGCGGCCCTTGTCGCGCGAGAGGCCGTAGGCGTACGGCAGCATTTGCTCCCCCTCGCAGGCGAAGGTGAACTCGTCACCCGTGCAGAGCCGCTTGCCCACGCGCTCGCACGCGTCCTTCGCCCACGTCCACGTCACCATGAACGCCGGCTTCTCTCCCACCTTGTTCGGCCACTCGTGCTTGTCGATGCAGAAGCGCATGTCACGCCGCTTCTTCGATAGACACTTCGAAGGCGCATATTCGAGGCAGCGCTCGCTGACGTGGCTCGGCCCCTCCGAGGGTCGCTTCTGCGCCTCGTCCCACTCGCGCGTGTGCTTGATGCATTTCTGATCGACGGTCGGACAATAGGAGCCTTGGGCGAGGACCATGTCCGCTGGACAGTCGCGGGATGGCTCCCCCGGGCTCGCAGAGGAGAGCGCCGGCGCTGCGCTCGCAGAGGGGGCGGCGGACGTACGCGTCGCGGGAGGCGAGGTCACCTCCGCCGCGCTCGACGTGGAGGCGGTCGCGGAGCCGCTCGCGGCGGGCCGGCCGCTGCCATTGCTATGGTCGCTCGAAGTCCCGCAACCGACGAACAGGAAGGCCCCCAGCCCGCACCACCGCGCCCATCTCGACCCTCGAGTCGCCATGAGCGCGGGACGCTCTCACGAAACGCCGACGAGCACCATCCCTTCGCCCGCCTCACGGAGCGGCGACGGCGAGGCCTTCGAACGACGTGATCGCGCCCGCGCCCGTGAGCGCGGTGACGAACACCGGGGAGCCGGTCGCGTCGTCGTAGATCTCGATCCGGCCGTCGAGCTGGACGAACAGGCGCCCGGCCGCGGTCAACGCGGCGTGCTTGGGCTCGCCGGTCAGGGGGATGATCGCGGCCGGCGCAGAGCTCGAGGTGAGGGACGAAGCGTCCGCGAACACGAGGACGCCGGGGCCGTCTCCGACGTCCTGAGCGCACACGATGAGGGCGCCCTCCGCGACCGTGACGTCGTCGATGAAGCCGCTCGCGGGCAGCACGAAGGAGGGCGGCGCGCTCGCGGTGAGGGCGCTGGTGGACCAGACGCCGATCCCGGCCGCGGGCGGCGAGGGCCCGAACGAGCCGCCGCCATAGAGGCGCCCGCCGTCGATCGCGATGGCCCATAGCGCGACATCAGGAACCGCGAAGTCGGACGACGGCGCCCCCGAGGACGCGCTCGCGTCGTCGAACGCGAGCAGGCCAGCGCCGCTGATCTGGCCGAGGAACAGCCGATCGGCGCCGCCGTCATAGGCGAGCCCCGGCGTCTGCAAGAACGGGTGGGTGAAGTGGGCGCTCGGCGCGCTCGCGCTCGACAGCGCGCTGGAAGGAAAGAAGTACGCTCCATCTGCGAAGGATGAGGCGATCACGGGGCCACCGTCGATCGCGAGCAGCCGCTCGGATGGACCCGTCGCGCCGGCCAGCGACGCCCGCGGGATCACCGCCGTGGGCGTCGCCGATTCCCCGAGGGAGAGCGGCGCGCCGAGCTGCACGATCGCGGCATCGAGTTGGCTCGTCGTGACGTAGAGCGTGCTCGCGGTCGCGGCGATGGCGCGCGCGCCCGAGAGCTCGGCAGCGGACAACGTACCCGTCGGGGCCACGTCGGTGGCGATCGAGTCCGGGTCCTCCCAATAGAAGACTCCGTGGCTCCCGTCGGAGCCGGTCACGAAGAGCCGCGTCGTCTGCACGGGCGCCCCTCCCGAGCCGCCGCCCCCGGAAACATCGCCGCCGGTGCCCGCTCCGCCGCCTCCGCTTGCGGAGCCTCCCCCGCCCGCGGCCTGGCCTCCGAGGGGGCCGCCCCCGTTGGCCTCTCCGCCTTGCCCGCCTCCGCCGATGACCGATCCGTCCTCGCCGCACGCGAGCACGAACGCACCCAAAAGAAAGAAGCAACCCGTGGTCTTCATGGCGGACAAGTGCGACCGTTCGGGTCCCATCGGCTCACGTGGATTTTCCTTTTTTCGCGTGAGCCGATCCAGGACCGATCTCCGCACTCACGTACCGGATGGCCATTCCTCTGCAGTCGCGCGGGACGAAGGGCGACGCGACGCTCGTCGCGGAGGCCATCGCCGGAGATCCCCAAGCGCTCACGGCGATCTATCGCCGCCACGCCTCCCATATCGCCGGCGTCGTCTACCGTCTGCTCGGGTCGGACGCGGATCTCGACGACATCGTCCAAGAGACCTTCGTGGACGGCCTCCGACAGCTCTCTGCGCTGCGGGAGCCGGAGAAGCTCCAGGGTTACTTGGTCACGATCGCGGTTCGACGCATCCATGCGCGTCTATCGTTCCGCTATCGAATGAAGGCCCTCGCCCGTGACTTGTTCGGCACGGCGCCAGAGGTAGGGGACGCGAAGGCGCGCGAAGAGGTCCACTCCCTCTATGGAGCCCTGCGCCGGGTCCCGGCTCGACACCGAATCGCGTGGGGACTGCATCGGATCGAAGGCTATACCCTGCCGGAGGTGGCCGCTCAGACGGAGGCCTCGCTCGCCACCGTGAAGCGCTGGATCGCCGACGTGGACCGCAAGCTGGAGGAGGATCATGAAGCCCGTTGAGACCGCCCGGCGCGCGCGTGACGAGGTCGTCGCTCCGTGGGACGAGCTCCGGGCGGCGCGGGTCCACAAGCGGGTTCAATCGGCGTTGGGGGCCCCGGGACCGGTCGCGAAAGCGCGCGCGTCGACGCCGCTGCGACGCGTCCTCGTCGCCCTCGTCGCCGCCGCCGCCCTCCTCGTCGTGGTCGTCGTCGTCCTGCGGAGGGGACCGAGCGCGCCGGTCGCGGCGTCCGCGCGCGTCGAGCTCAGCGACGGGTCGGTGGTCGAGCTGGATGAGCGGGCGCACGTCGTCGCGGAGGCGGTCGGGCCCGACCATATCGGGGTTCGGCAGACGGGGGGCCGCGCCTCCTACGACATCACCCCGAACCCGTCGCGGACGTTCGTCGTGTGGATCCAGGACGTGCGGATCGAAGTATTGGGGACGGCGTTTCGCGTGGAAGAGCTCGACCATACCGTACGCGTGAGCGTGACCCGCGGTCGGGTGCGCGTGTCGCGGGGCTCGCGTGAGGTCGTGCTCGTCGCCGGCGAAGAGGTCGTCCTGGGTGACGAGGGAGCGGCCCCGTCCGCCACCGCGTCCGCGGCCCCGGAGATCGCGCCCCGCCCCGAGCCGACCTCGGACACGACAGACGCCTCTGCCGAGCCGAGCTCGAGCGCCCCCCCGAGCGCGAGCACGGCGGGCAGCGAAGAGCCGACCCCCGCCGAGCTGTTCCGCCGGGCTGACGAGGCGCGCGCGAGCGGGCAGCCCGAGCTCGCCATTCGCCACCTGCGCCATCTGATGAGCCGCTACCCCAAAGACTCGCGGGTCACGCTCGCGTCGTTCACGATTGGCCGGATCGAAGCGCAGCGCGGGCATTGGGCGGCGGCCGCCCAATCCTTCGAGTCGTGCGGGACCGCGCTCGCGGGAGAGGCGCTCGCCGAGGCCGCCCTCGCCCACGCCGCGGCTGGCGCTTCGGGCCGCGCTCGCGGCCTGGCCGAGCGATACCTCGCCGCCTTCCCGAGCGGCCCGCGGCGAAGAGAGATGGAGCGTCTCGCCCGATGAGAGTCGGGTTCGCGCCCGCCGCCCTGTTCGCGATCACGACGCTGGCGTCGGCGCGCGCCTCCGCCGATCCGGCGGCCGGGATCCACGTGGGCGTCGAAGGCTGCGCCCTCGACGCGGGCGAGCTCGAGCGCCTCGTGCGGCTGGAGCTGGTGAGCGTCCTCGGGCCGGAGGCTTCGGGGTCTTATGACGTCGCCATTCGCTGCCAATCCGAAGAGCTGACGATCGCGCTCTACGATCCATTGACGGCCAAGAAGATCGAGCGCGTCGTCGCCCTGCCCCCACCCTCTCAATCGGAGCGCGAGCGGCTCGTCGCGCTCGCGGTGGCGCAGCTCTATCGAGCGGCCTGGCTCGAGCTCGTGGCCCACGATCCTCCGCCGCTGTCCGCCCCCGACGCGACACGCCCGAAGGCCGCTCCTCGCGAGGTCGAGGGCGCGAAAGGAGCGGCGGCGCGGGTGGTCCGGAGGGTCGCGCCGACCCAGACGCTCTCCGTCGCGCTGCTCGGCGGGGCGGTGGGCCGCGCGCTGGAGTCCCCGCTGGTGTTCCCGGAGGCGGAGGTCGAGGTCGCCTTCGTCCTCGAGCACAAGCTGAGGCTCGGGGTCTATGGCGGGCTCGAATGGGCTTCGATTGGCCGACTCACCGGAGTGGTCGACACGCTGCTCGGACGGGCGGGCGCGATCGCCGGCTTCGAGCCGCTCTCCCTCGGCGCGTGGTCGGGCTTCGTCGAAGCGGCGGGGGGCGTCGGATACGGGAGGCTGTCCGGCTCGAGCGCGAAGGCTCCCTATCGCGAAGGAACCGTCTCGGGAGCCGGGTTCGACGGGGCAATCGGCGTGGGGGCGGCGGCGCGGGTCGGACCGATTCGATTCGAGATCGTCGCGCGCCTCGGGATGCTGGTGGGGACGCCGACGGGTTGGGTCGCGGGCGACGACGACGTCTCCTTGGACGGGGTGTGGGCGGGGGGAGCGCTTCGGCTGCGCGGGCTCATCCCACTCTGAAGGATTGGGTTACAGTCGAGCACGTGAGCGGGCTGCGCTTCGTATCTGTCGCGGCGCTCGCCGCCTGCGCGTGCGGCGGGGTGGCGGTGGCCTCGCCCCGATCCGAGCCAGCACCGGCGGCGGGCGAGGCCGCCCTCGCCCCCGAGTGGAGCGCGATGTTCGATCGGAGCGAAGGTTGGACGGGAGCCGACGGCGCCGCGACCATTCCGTTGCCGGGCGGCGAGACCCTCTGGCTCTTCGGAGATACCTGGGTTGGCCACATCGACGGAGGGCGTCACCGCGCGGGCTCCACGATGGTATCGAACACCATTGGCGTCCAATCGGCGGGGCCTACCCCTGCCCCCATTCGCTTCTACTGGGGGCCCGAGACTTCGAACGGAAAGCCGTCTGCATTCATTGCCCCTCCGGGGGGAGACTCGGACTGGCTTTGGCCGACCGGCGGCGGACGCGTCGATCCTCACAGCGGCGAGCTCCACCTCTTCGTGACGCGCGTCGCAAGGAGAGGCACCGACGGCGGGACGTGGGACTTCGAGGCTCGCAGCTCGTCGCTCGCCGTCGTCGCCGACATCGACGGCGATCCGCGTCGATGGCAGCCCCGCGTCGTGGACCTCGCGCCCGCGCGAGATGCCGCGGGCCGCGCCGTCATCTGGGGCGGGGCCCTCGTCGAGCCCGCGGTCCCGGACGGCTTCGTCTACGTCGCGGGCGTGGACGGCTCGACCCCGACCCGCAAGCGCCTCCTCATGGCTCGCGTCCCCGAAACGAGCGTCCCTCGATTCGAGGCCTGGCGATTCTGGACCGGTCGAGATTGGAGCGAGCGAGCGGACGAGGCGGCGAGCATCGTGGACCCTGTCGCGAGCGAGCCTTCGATCGTGTCAGTCGGGCAGGGCCGGGCTCGGCGCTTCGTGCTGGTCTATGCCGACCTGGGGCTCGGCGCCTCCGTTTACGCGCGCAGCGCCTCCCGGCCCGAAGGTCCGTGGTCTGCACCCGTCACGCTGTTCGAGGCCCCCGAGCCGAGGTTGCTCCCCGGGACGTTCGTTTATGCGGCCAAGGCTCACCCGGAGCTCTCCAGGAGGGATGCCCTCCTCGTCAGCTATTGCGTCAATGCCCACGACTTCTGGGACGTAGCCGCACACGCGGAGCGGTATCGACCTCGGTTCATATGGGTTCCCGTCCGCGCGCTCCCGCCCTGAAGTCGGCGGGTGTAGCCTCCCACCGATGAAGCCTCACGCCCATTGGATGTTCGCGCTGATGGCCCTCGTTGCGTTCGGGAGCGGCTGCAAGAAGGACGGCCCGGCCCGAAAGCGCCTCGAGAAGGAAGGCTTCACCAACATCGAGCTGACCCCCGCTTCGAAGGGCTTCGACTTCAAGGCGAAGAAGGGTGGGCAGGATTGCACCGGACACATCTCGATCGAGGGGCTGGACGGGCAGAGCTATTCGATGACCCACACCTGCGTCGAGGCCCAGGCCGAGTCCAAGATCACGACGTGCCCCGACGCTCCGCTGCGCTGCTTCGACGACGGCCGCGAGGCCATGAAGAACAGCGACTTCGCGACGGCGGCGGCGAAGTACCGCCTTGGCTGCGACGCGGGCGAGGGCGGCTGCTGCAACAACCTCGCGGTCCTCCACGAAGGGGGCAAGGGCGTCGAGAAGAGCCAGGAGAAGGCCATCGAGCTCTATGGCAAGTCCTGCAAGAAGATGTATGGGCTGGGTTGCCGGAACCAGGGCGTGCTGCTCGTGGAGAAGAAGGAAATGGCGCAGGCGCTCGCTGCCTACGAGCTGGGGTGCACGCTCAAGGATGCAGACGCCTGCAATCGACAAGGAGCGCTGCTGCGTGAGGGCGTCGCGGGGAAGCCCAACCTCGACAAGGCGGCGGCCCTGTTCAAGCAGGCCTGCGACGCGGGAGCCACCTTCGGGTGCGTGAACCTCGCGACCGCCCAAATCGAAGGGCAAGGCGTCCCTCAAGACGACGCGGTCGGGATGGAGACGCTCAAGAAGCAGTGCATGGCCGGCACGGACGAGGCCAACGAGAACGCTTGCTTCTATGCCGGGCTCTACGAGACCAAGGGGACCCGATCCATCAAGCCGGATCTCAAAGCCGCCGTCGACCATTACGTCCGCGCGTGCGACGGAAAGGTCGGGCCGGCCTGCAACAACCTCGCGGTGCTCCACGCCTCCGGCCAGGGCGTGCCCCGCGACGAGGCAAAGGCGGTCGCCCTCTACCTCGCCGCGTGCGATCTCGACTTCAACCTCGGATGCTCGAACGCCGGTCACTTCCATAGGGAAGGCCGAGGGGTGAAGCGGGATCCGAAGAAGGCCGCGGAGCTCTTCGAGAAAGCCTGTCGACTCGGCGACGCGGAAGCGTGCGAGGAGGGCAAGAAGCGGCGGTGAGGCGCGTGCTCAGCGCACGACCTTGAGATTGAATGTCCCCGTCTTGAGCGCGCCATATAGACGGGTCCACAGCGGAAGCCACATCTCGAGGCCGCGCGCGTTCTGAATGTCCCCGAGATCGATGACGTCGCTCCAGCCGAACCACTCCTTGAGGATCTTCGTCACCTCCCCCTTCGCCTCCGCGTCGTCCCCGGCCACGAACATCGTGTGGTCGCCATGGGCGAGGCTCTGCGGGTCGACCATCAGGTAGGCGTTCACGGTATTGAGGGTCTTGACGACCTTCGTGCTCGGGAGGGCGCGCTGCGTCTGCTCTCCGAGCGAGTCGGAGTTGGACACGGAGAGGGAGGGCGGGAACCCCTTGGAGAAGTCGAGGGGGTTGGAGATGTCGACGAGGATCTTTCCCTCGAGCCCGGGGGCGGCCGCCTCGAGGGCAGGGAGGGCTCCCTGTCCCGAGAGGGCGTCGAACACGATGGCCCCGTGTCGGGCCGCCTCGACGAATGTCCCCAGGGTGACCTTCGGATGGCTCTCTAGCCAGGTGCGAATCGGGGGCCCCCCGAACATGTCGGGCTCCCCGCGACCGAGCGTCGCCTTCGGGTCGCGCGTGCCGAGCTTCACGGTATGGCCGAGCGCGTCCAGCTTGCCCGCGATGGTCTTCGCCACGATGCCGGTTCCGAGTACGCCGATGTTCATATCGTCTCTCCTTCGCCGCCCAACCTAGCCTCCGGCACCGGGTTGACCATGGCGGGCTCGGTCAAGTAATCGTTGAGCAGAAGTTGATGATGAACGTCGCGCCGGATCTCTTCTCGGGCGTCCTTCCCTTCGTGCGCGCCGCGGAGGAGCGGAGCTTCGTGAAGGCGGCCGCGAGCCTGGGTGTCACCACCGCCGCCGTGAGCAAGGCAGTGCGCAAGCTCGAGGAGGACGTGGGGGTGCGGCTGCTCGAGCGGACCTCCCGCGTGGTGCGGCTCACCCGCGAAGGGGAGGTGTTCCTCGTCCGCTGCCAGCAGGCCGTGCTCGGGGTCCACGGCGCGCGTCAGGCCCTCAAAGACATGCGCAGAGAGCCGCAGGGGGAGGTCGCGATCACCCTCCCGTTCATCCTCGCGCGCTTCGTCGTCCCCAACCTCCCGCGCTGGAGCGCTCAGCACCCGCGCCTCTCCTTCCGGATCGAGATGAGCGACCGCCTCGCGCGCCTCCACGTCGAGAGCTACGACGTCGCCATTCGGATGGGGCCGCTGGAGGACTCGTCGCTCGTGTCGCGCCTCCTGCGGCGGACGCGCTGGGTCACCGTGGCGTCGCCTTCCTATCTCGCCACGCGCGTCGAGCCAAAGCGGCCCGAGGATCTCCAACACCACAATTGCCTCGCGTTCGTAGGTCCGAACGGGAAGCGGGTGACCTGGTCATTCGTCGAGGACGGTCACGAGGCGAGCTTCTCTCCCCGAGGCAATCTCGTCATCGATCAAGGTGACCAGTTGCTGTCGGCCGCGTCGGCTGGTCTCGGCGTTTGTCAGGTGCTGGACTTCATGGTGGAAGAATCGATTCGGAGCGGCTCCGTCGTCAGGCTGCTGGAGGGCTTCTCCGGGAAGGGGCCCGACATCCATGCCCTCGCCCCGCCCGCGCGCGCCGGGTCGGCCAATGGGAAAGCTCTCTTCCGGTTCATGACCGAAGCGTTTGGTTCGAGGCGCTGAGGTGCTCTTCCGCTCCGCTCTAGTCTTTCGAACCGAGTGCCGTTCTTCATGACGAGGCAGCACCATGACCAATCCGGTGACAGGCATCGACGGAGCGCTCTCGGGCGTCACGCCCATTGCCAGGGTATCGGCGGCCAGCCCCGTGCAAGCCGGACGAAGCTCGACGCAGGTCGAAGCGGATCATGCGGAGGTCTCGGCATTGAGCTCCGCGCTCGCGAAGCTGCAGAACATGCAGTCGACCGACCCGGCGACGTTCGCGACCACGATGAAGCGGGTCCAGCGAGCCCTCGAGCAGGCGGTCCAATCGTCCGCGGACCCGTTTCAGAAGGCCATCTTGGACAACATGTTGAGGCGCATCGCCACCGCCGCCGACAAGCAGGATGTGGCGGTGCTCGTGTTGCCCCACGGGCCTCGAGGGGCGGCCGCGATGATCCACGCGAACCCCAAGGCGGCCGGGCCTCCCCCCATCGCGCCGACGACGCCCGACGCCCAGCCCGTGCAGAACAAGGCGGTCGAGTCGGCGGCGGCGGCGTACGGGCGACACGCTCAGGCCCCCGACCCGGTGGTGCTCGAGCGCGCGATGAGCCTCGTCGGATCGATCATCGACGGAGCGATCCCGACCTGACCCTCACGCGCGCGCCGGCGATGCCTGGTCGCGGCGAGCGATGGCCTCGGCCCGGAGTATCCAAGCGAGCGCTCGCTCGAGCTGAGAGCCCGCGTCGTGCTCCACGATGTCCCCGTGCGCTACGACGAGGCGCTCGATCCCGAGCGACAGGACGTCGCGGACGCTCCGGGCCGCCGCCCCTTTGTCTTTGACGAGGAAGCGGAAGGCCCGGCTCTGCGCGAGGCGTCCGTGGGCGCCCACGAGGAAGAGCATGACGTTCGCGACGAGCCCTCGCGGCCTCGTGACGTTGAACACGAGGTCCGTCACCACGAGGGTCGCGCTCGGCTCGTGAAAGAACACGAACTCGTCGAGGGCGGGGGCGCCAGCGACGAGGCGACACCGAACGCGAGGACCGAGCATGTCCTCGATTCCATCCTCGATCGCGCGGTCGATGTGGAGGTCGGGGCGCTTGCGAGCGAGGGCCCGCGGGGCGACGACGAGGGCCTTCGGCCAGCGCGCGTGCGCGGCGCCCAGGTACAGATGGTGGAGGAGGTTCGGGGCGATCAGGATCGAAGGCTCCCCCAACGCCTCGACCCTCGCGGCGAGGGCGTCGTCGATCGGGATCGGCGAGATGAGCGCGATTTGCCCACGCGCGAGCGGGATCGCCGTCATCCGCGCCGGCATGCGGAACCCGCCCTTCAGCACCTGATCGTAGTCGAAAGTCCAGACTCGCTCGTCCATGTGGCCTCCTCGTTCGCCTGGGATATAATCAAGCACGGTTGACCAACTTGTCAACCATACTTGACCATGTCCAAGACCCCCACCAAGACGACCCGACCGCCCGCGGCCTCGCCCGACGAGCCCCTCGACGACGACTATCGGGCGCGGCTCGCTCGAAAGAAGCAAGAGAGCACCCTGCAGCTCTTGTTCAAGGCTGCGCGCCTCCTCGATGAAGAGGCGATCGCGAGGGTCGCGGCCCAGCCGAAGCGGCCCAAGCTCCGCCGATCGCACACGGCGCTCTTTCCCCATATCGCCCTGGAGGGGACGCGCATCACCGAGCTCGCGGAGAAGCTCGAGATCTCCAAGCAGGCGGTCTCGCAAGCCGTGGATGAGCTCGAGCAGCTCGGGGTGGTCGAGCGCGTCCCCGACGAGAACGACGCGCGGGCGAAGCTGGTTCGCTTCACCGCCCGCGGCCGAGCAGGGCTCCTCGACGGGCTGTCGATCTTGTCTGCATTGGAGGACGAGTATCGCGAGAAGATCGGGGCATCTTCGATGCGCGCGCTCCACGACGCGCTCGCAAGGCTCCTCGCCGCAGTGGAGACGGCTCGATCGTCGTGAGGGCCGTTCCCGCTCCGGAGCACGAATCGCTTGGCGAATGCCACGAACCGCCGAGCGCCCCCGGCGGCGAGGCGATACGAGGGGGCATGTCCTTCGAGCTCGGCGACAAGGCGAGGCGAACGCTCTCGCTCGTGACCATTGCATTGGCATGGACGGCCTCCGGATGCGCCGACGACGGCTTGGGAGCGGGTGGCGGCTCCTCTCCCGGGGGCGGGGGCGCGGGAGGGTTGGGGGCCCCGGGCGGGGCCGATAGCGGGGGCGGTCCCCTCGGCGGGGGCGGGGATGGCGGGGCGCCGCTCATCACGACCACGATCTCGGTGAGCGAATACAGCACGAGCGAGCACGAGCCTCAGGTCGTCATGACGAGCCAGGGACGCGTCGTCGCCGCTTGGAACGCCTTCAACTACGATCCGACGAGCTTCTACCACCTCGAATACGCGATCAGCGAGGACGCCGGCGAGACGTGGGGAAGCGTCGTCTCGATCCCATTGCCGGACGAAGACAACATCGGCTCCAACGTCACCCTCGACACGAGCGATGACGGCACCGTCTTCATGGCGTACGCGACCGAGTATGTGAACCCGGCCGGGGTGCGAAGCGCCCAGCGTGTCTTCCTTTTGCGACTATTGCCATCGGACCCTACCTTCGAGGCCCCCGTGCAAATCACCGATCCCGACGCGGTGGTGGGGGTGTACGACCAGCCCGCCGTCACCGTCGCCCAGGGCGGAGACATCCTCGTCACGTACGGGGAAGCCCCCGAAGACCTCGGTTCCCTCCAATTGGTCGTCCAGCGCAGCACGGACGGGGGGGTGACGTTCTCGAGGACGGTGCCCATCCCGAGCGGCGGACCCCAATACATGAACCTCTTTCATCCGTGCACCTCGGGCGACGGGGCGGACGTGTATCTGCTCTACGTCGACTCGGATCTCGGGCCGGCGCTGTGGGCCAGCCACGACGGCGGCGCGACGTTCCCCGAGGACCAGCGCGTGCCCGTCTATGATCCGGCCGACGCCACCCACGTCTCGACGATGGTCGACGGGAACTGCGTCGTCGACGGCGACGACGTGTGGGTGGTCTATGGCACCAGCAGCAACCCGAATGGCACCTCCACGCGCGTCCCGCGCCTGGATCACGTCGTCGTCTCCCACTCCACCGATCGAGGGGCGACCTTCGAGCTCCATACGCGCGCGGAGGACAGCTCGGTGGGGCCCCACTATCTGCTGCCCCGCATCGCGAGCCTCGGAGGAGGGGTCTTGGACCTCGCTTATTACGAGGGGGAGGGCCAGGACGACGCGGCCGCGACCTATCGTCACGCGCGATCGTTCGACGGCGGCGTCTCGTTCGAGCCGAGCGAGCCCGTCTTTGGTCCGCTCGTCTACGATCTGACCCGAGACAGCGAGCAATGGCTGGGCGACTACATGGATCTGGAGGCAGCCCCCGGCCGGCGCTTTGGCGTGTTCACCGACAACGCATCGGGGCGAGGCCACATCCGGTTCTGGTCGGTCGCGGTTGAGGATCCCTGATCGGCATCACCCACCGGACGGCGCTATGGTCCGTCCGGATGCTCGCTCGCGACATTCGCCCTCGCGTCTCCCACACCAGCCGTACTCCCGACGCCGAGATCCGGCTCTGGTCGCACGAGGGCGGCCGCTTCGACGCCGGCCTCGCCGCGCACGCGACGTTCGAGCTCGCGTGGGTCGAGTCGGGAGCGGTGATCTACCGGATCGGAGACCGCGAGATCGTCGCGCAGGCCCAAGAAGCGGTCGTCGTGCCCGGCGGCGTCGAGCACCGGACGGTGTTCGACGGCGCGACGAGAGCGGGCGCGATCGCGCTCGATCGCGCCTTCATGGAGGAGATGCTCTCGACCTTCGAAGCGGACGGGAGCGCCATCGCCCCCGGCAAACCCCGGCGCGCGAGCGCGCTCGCCGCGCTGGGCACCTTGCTCCGAGCCGAGGTCTGCGCGGACGGCCCCGGCAAGCTCGTCGCGATCGACGCAATGGTGGAGGCGATGGCGATCGCTTGCTTGCGGGGCGCCGCGCCTCGGACACGGACCCGCGGGGGGCGCGATCCGCGGGTGAGAGCGGTGGTCGATCTGATTCACAGTCGTTACGCGGATCCCATCGGCGTGGACGACTTCGCCAAGGCCGCCCACACGAGCAGGTTTCACCTGACGAGGCTGTTCCGCGAGGGCGTCGGGGAGTCCCCTTATCGATACCTGGTCAAGACGCGGGTGGAGCGGGCAGCCGAGCTGTTGCGCGCGGGGGGAAGGAGCGTCACGGAGGTGGCTCTTTCGGTGGGGTTCGCCGACATGGGACGCTTCGCGAAGGCGTTTCGGCGCCAGCTCGGGGTGTCGCCGGCGGTGTTCTGTCGCAGCGGCGGAGGGGCAGGTTTGCGACGCCCGTCACCTTTGGCGGTGCGCTAAGATTGCCCACCTTGCTTCGCCTTACGATCGCCATGCTCGCAGGAGCGGTGATCGTCGCCGGCCGAACCGCGCACGCCGACGACACGCCGCCATCCCCCCCGACGTCCCCTCCCCCTTCGCCGGCCGCGCCCAAGGTCGCCACCGATCCCAGCGCCCCCGAGGGCAAGCCGCCCCCTCGCCCCCCCGAGCCGAAGAAGCCCGACCCGGAGAGGGCCCTCGACCAAGTTCGAATGCTCGCGAGCGAGTCGACCTTCTGGGGCACCCGGCTCGTGGATACCGGCAGCATCGGAGAGTATCGACTCGGGGGCGGCAGCCTCGAGCTCGACGTCGATCGCTTCTTCGGGCGGATCGGCTTTGGCCTTCGCTTGGAGGGGTTACCCTGGGAGAACTTCGAGGTCGGTTACGCCCGGGGGGAGGCCATGCTCGGCCTCGCGCCGTTTGCCTGGGGGAGCGACTACGTCGGCAGCTTGGCCATCTTCGCCGGCATCGGCGGGGACGGAGGACGGTATTGGTACGCGGAGGACGGCCGATTCTTCGGGATCGCGAGGGTTCGATTGCGCGTCTGGCCCGCGCCCGACATCCCGTTCCAGGCGAGCTACGTCGTGATGCCCGGGGCCTACACGGGCAAGGACGTCTATTTGCACGACCACCGCCTCGAGCTCGCGGCCGGCTGGAAGCTGCTCACCTTCGGGGCGCGCGTGGGAGGGACGTTCGCCCACGGCGGCGATCCCGAGAATCTATTCTGGCAGATGGAGATTGGCACCTTCGTCGGATTGGGCGTGATGCAATGAAGCGGCTCCTTCTCTGCGCGTGCAGCCTCGTCGCGGCGGGCTGCTACGACGACGACCCGACGCTGTCCTCCGACATCGCCACCGCGGACATGAGCGTCTACTTCCAGATCGCCGGGGACGCGTCGAGCTTGCATGTCGACTTGTCCTTCACCGGTCCGGGGGGGCACGTGATCTTCGACGGGGGCGATGAGGTGAGGCTCCTGTCGAATGGTGAGGCGCAGACGGCCACGCCGACGAACGAGGGCCTGCGCTACAACCTCGATCCCCACACCGATTCTCTGGCGGTGACCCTGGATCGACCGGAGCCGTGGACGAGCACGGACGTGAGCCTTCCATTGCCCGCTTATCCCGATCTTCAGGCCGCGCCTTCCTGGGTGAGGAGCGACCCCTACCTCATCCGCTGGAACGCGGAGAACGAAGACGGCTATTCGGTGCAGGTCCTCGTGGAGGGCGACTGCCTGAGCAGCCCGCTGACCGTGCCCGTCGCGGTGGGGACGGGAAAGCTGATCATCTACCCATCGGACCTCGCCGGCGCGACCGACGAGGCCTGTGAAGTGACGATCACCCTCTCCCGGACCATCCTGTTCAACCTCTACGGTACGGAGCTGTCGAGCGCGGCCGCGTGGGTGCAATTGAGCTACGACGCGACCGTCACCTCGACCCCGTAACTGATCCTCTCAGCCGTTCGCGACCAGGGCGAGCCAGGTGTTTTCCTGATCGCCGAGGTAGCTGTGCAGCATGATGACCTGGATTCCGTACTGTCCAGGATCGTTGACCTCGATGGTGAGGTGGAGGACCTGGCCATTCTGCCCCTCGGACTCGTCGAAGGTGACGTTCACGTCCGTGCTCACGCCGAGGAAGTACGAGACGTCCTCCGCCTCGACGTACCAAGGGCCGTCCGTGGGGCCATCGGAGAAGAGGGGGACGTCCACTGTCACCGCCTGGCCGACTGGAGCGATGATGCCCTTCGTGAAGAAGCCCTGACCGAGGTTGATCGAATCTTCGGCGGCGACGGAGGCATTGAAATACACCTGACCGGCCGGGGAGGGAGCGCAGGGGTGATGGCTCGCGGCGGCGGCGGCGTTCGACCAGCTCCGCTGGACTCCATACTCGATATCGCCGGGGAACGTCGTGTACGCGGAATAGTCTTGAGCGCAGAGGTCGCCGACCTCACCCCCGAGCAAGAGCGCCCAGATGATGTGGTCGTCGTCGGTCTGCCCGTACGCGGGGGTGTTGAGCGGCAAAGGATCGGTCGCCGCCTCGATGAACTCGTGACTGCTCGGAATGGTGAGCGCGTCCACCCCCGTGAACTGCCCCCAGTCCCCGCACCGCGGCATGACCGCGTAAGGGACGGCGAGGTTGCCGTGGGCGCCGTCGAGGAACAGGTTGGAATGGTAGGCACCGAAATCTTGGCAGCCGACCGAGGTGCCCCCGCCGAAGTCGGCGGTCACGGTCGTGTTGAATGGGAAATAGATGGCGTAGAGCGTGTTCTCGGTGGTCGTCGGGAACGCGGGATCGCCAGCGTTGATCTTGTCGGCGATGAGCGCCTGGATCTCCGTGTCGTCGATGGCGTTCGGCGCGGTCTCGTCGAGGATGATGGGAGGGAGCGAAGAAGCGGGGCCCACCCCGTACTCCGCCGTCGTCGCCGCCCAATACTCGGTGTCGCCTACCTGATTGATGAAGTCGGTGACACCGGCCAGGAGGGATTGGTCGTCGGCGGCAAAGTAGATGGGCACGATGACCGGGTCCGCCATGACCGGTCCCCCGAGGGTCACCGCCTGAGGCGCGGGCGGATGAGGAGCGGGATAGACGTCGCTCGGCTCGCCGATCCCACCGCCGCCGTCCGCGCCTCCTCCGCCTTGAGAGGGGACGCCTCCGGTGCCGATGATCCCGCCGGACCCGCCCTGGGCCACGTTGCCCCCCTCGCTCGTCGCGCCCGAGCCGCCGCCGCCTTCTTGCGGCTCGACGGTGGAGGAGCAACCGGAGAGGACGATCCAGGAGACGAGGGCGCTTGCGAGGACGAAGGAACGCATCGCCGGCACTTTATCCGTTCGCGCCGAGGTCCGATCGTCACAATTCGTGCTTGGAGGATCTCTGAGGCCTGAACGCCTTCGCACGGCGCCCGTCGCTCGGCCCATCAACGAGACGCGAGCTTCATCGAAGCGGCTCCGGCCGCGCAAGCGATCAGGGCCACGATGGCGAAGGCGACCGGGAGGTTCGGCGGCGGACCAGCTGGTTTTTCATTCTCGCTCTCCTCACCGTGCGCGCTCGACTCGGCGTGGGCGCTGGGCTCGGAGGCGTGCGAGTGCATCCCGCGTCGCTTCTTCTTCTTCTTCTTGCCGTCCCCTTCGGAGGCAGCATGCTCCGAGCTCGGCTCCTCCTTCTCGAGGAGGGAGGCCTGATCCGGGTGCTCGCCGAGCCACGACACCCGCCCGTCGTCCAGGTTGTAGACACCACCGACGATCTTGACCTTGCCGGCCTTCAGTCGCTCCCGCACCGGCTCGCTCTTTTGAATGATGTCCGCCATCGATTGATAGACATTGGCGATAATGGCCGGCTCGACCCACGTCTTCGGATCGGCGTCTGGATTCTTCGCTTTGACCGCGGAGACGGCGGGGCCGATGTTGTCGACGAGCTCGGGGATGTGGCCGTGCACCTTCGCCCCGGTCGCGACCGCCGTGACGGCGCCGCATTTGGTGTGCCCGAGGACGACGAGGAGCGGAGTGCCCAGATGATCGACCCCGTATTCGACCGTCCCGAGCTCGTCGGTGTCGGCGACGTTGCCCGCGACACGGACCGTAAAGACGTCACCGATGCCCTGATCGAAGAGCATCTCCACCGGCACCCGGGAGTCGGAGCACGACAAGAACGTGACGGCGGGCTTCTGCCCTTGGGCGACCTCGGCGAGGCGTGCGCTGTCTTGATGCGGATGCTGAGGGTGGCCGCCGGCGAATGTCTCATTGCCGCGCTTCAATCGGTCGAGCACGTCATCGGCAGAGGGCGAGGCGGCGTCAGGAGCCTTCGGAGCAGCGGCGCTGACGGAGGGCTCGGCGCTCGCCTCGGGGGTGTTGGCGTGAGCGACCGACGTGACGAGCGCCACGATCAACGCCAGACCAGGGGTGAATGGCAATCGACGCACGAGGGCTCGGGTCGCAAGGACCAGGCCGACCGGTCCGCGGCGCCGAAATCGGGAGATCGCGGTCCGCGCCGCCGCCAATTCGTTGACGAGCCGAGCGTTCGACGACGGTTCGATGACAGGGCGGGGGTTGTACCAGCCCGCCGACGAGGCTTGAATCGCCGCGGTGCGCACGCCCTACGAGCAAGCAGCGAGCGCGCTCGGTCGCGGCGACGCGCTCGCCGCCCTGCGCGCGATTGGACTGTTGGAGGACGGGGAGAGCCTCTTGCTCAAGGGGATCGCATTCGCCCAGATGGGCGACCTCGAGCGGGCCCGCCGCGCGCTCGATCGCGCCGTCGAAGAGACCTCCGACGCGCGCGTGAGGCTGCGGGCACGCGCAGCCCTGGTCGAGATCGCCCTCGAGCGGGGCGCGACGAAGGAGGTCGTGAAGGACGCCGCCACGCTCGCGAGAGCGCTCGGCGAAGCGGGAGACGCGGGGAACGAGGCCATGCAATGGCTCGTCGCCGCGAGGGCAGAGGTGCTCCGGGGCCGACTGGGGGAGGCGCGGCGGACCGTCGCGGCCGTGCTCGATCGGGACTGCCCTCCCACGGTGCGCGGGGTCGCGCTGCTCGCGCAAGCCGAGATCGCGATTCGCGAGCGGGCGGCGCGACGCGCGGAGGCGCTCCTCGACGAGCTGCGAGCGGCGCTGGCCGAGCACCCGAACGAGCTCCTCGCCCGCGCCGGTCGGGCCTTGCGCGGGGCATTGTCGCGCCCTATCGCGCGCGCCATTCGCGGTGGCGCCTCTCGCGAGGTCGACCCATTCGAGATCGAGCGGCTCTCCAACGGCGATGTCCTCCTCGTCGACACCTGTCGGCGGACGGTCACCTCCGCGCAGGCGATCGTCGTCCTCGCCGGCCGGCCGGTGCTCTTCTCGCTCGTCTCCGCGCTCGCGCGCGCCCACCCGGCCCCCGCCCCCCGCTCTACGCTCGTGGAGGTGGCGTTCGGAGCGAAGCGCCAGAACGATTCTCATCGCGCGCGGCTGCGCGTCGAGGTGGGGCGGCTGCGCGCCGCCCTCCGCGGAATCTGTGACGTTCGCGCGAGGGGTGACGGCTTCGCCCTCGAGACCCCGAGACCCGTCTCCGTGCTGTCCCCGCTCGCCGAGGACGACGAGGCGCGAGTCGCGCTCCTCATCTCGGATGGGGCGGCTTGGACCGCGCGCGCGGTCTCCGAGCATCTGGATTGCTCGGTTCGAACCGCCCAGCGCTCCCTCGCCGCGCTCCTGGAGACGGGGAGAGCGCGGAGGATTGGGAGCGGACGAAGCGTGACGTATGCGACGGCGGGTGACGTCATCGCGTCACGCTTGTTACTCCTCGGTCTGCTCGGCGCGCCCTAAACCTCCTTCGTGCGGACGAGCTTGTTCCGCGGAAGGGATCGACATGGAAACGACGATGGCCTCTGGGAAGCGTGACGGTAAGAAGAAGACGACGAAGGCGGTGGTGGTTCGAGAGTATGAGGGCTTCGGCCCCGGGGGCGTGCACGGGGTGACGTTCGACGGCGACCGAGTGTGGCTCGCGCGGGACGGAGAGCTGGTCGCGGTCGCCCCCGAGAGCGGAGAGATCGAGCGCAGGCTCGCGGTCGAGGCCGACGCGGGGACGGCGTTCGACGGAGAGCACCTCTATCAAATCGCGGGCGACCGAATCCTCGTCCTTCGCCCGAGCGACGGCCGGGTGGTGCGGACCCTCCCCGCCCCGGGAAAAGGCAACGACAGCGGTCTCGCCTATTCGGACGGATACTTGTGGGTCGGTCAATATCGAGACGCCTTGATTCACCAGGTCGACGCTTCGACGGGGGCCATCGTGAAGACGCTCCGGTCCGATCGGTGGGTCACTGGCGTCTCGTGCCAAGACGGTGAGCTCTGGCACGGTGTCACTCCCGCGGACGGGGCTCCCGCCGAGCTGCGGCGGCTGGGCGCCGACGGATCCGTCGAAGAGACGGTCGTCCTGCCAGACGACATCTTCGTCAGCGGCTTGGAGAAGACCAAGGACGGCTTCTATTGCGGGGGCGGACCGAGCGGCAAGCTGCGCCTCGTTCGCCCCGCCCGCGATTGAGTTGCCCGAGGTAAGCTCCCCGGGTGGACGACTTCCGTCAGGCGGGGAGCGACGTGCCGGCCGCCCCGCGCGAGATCAGCGGTGACATGCGGGCCGATGCTGGCGAGCGCGGCCGCTTCTTGCGGCTGTTCGGCGCCATCAGCCTGGGCGTGGGTGGGCTCTTGGCTGTGCTCTTCACCATTCTCGCGATCGCCGCGGGGCTCCCGCCCCTCGGCGGCTTCCTCGGGCTCGCCTGGGTCGTCGCTGGCCTGACGCTCTATTTGCTCGGAGCGCGCGCGGCCCGGCGGGCCCTGCGCGTCTACGCGCACGGCGCGGCCGCCTCCGGAGAGATCGTCGAGGTTCGAAAGAACCTCGCCCTTCGAATGAATGGCAAGAACCCTTGGGAGGTCATTTATCGATTCCAAGCGTCGAGTGCGGAGATCACCGGCAAGGCGCGGTTCTGGGACGACTTGATGCCCGAGGGGCGGCGTGGCGACCGCGTCTCGGTCGTCTATGACCTGGACAATCCAAAGAACAATGCCCTATGGACCCGCGTTCGCGGGATGGGGTCTCCGACGATGGCGGCGTCGTCGGGCCGCCGGATCGGAGACGTGCCCGAGACGCGGGTCGCGGAGATGAACGAAGCGGCCGATGCGGAGGAGGAAGCAGCGGCGGTGGAAGAGGCCGCTGCCCACCCTTCGAATGAGGGACGATTCGAACGGTGAACCATTGAATGACGAAAGCCCCGAGGATCGCTCCTCGGGGCTTCAATCACGACGCTATCGGAAGACGCTCAGCCCGCGGGGAGGCAGATGGCGTTGTTGTCCGGGTCGATGTTCGTGTTGGGATCGTCGCACGCGACCGTGTCGCACGAGCCCGTGTCGTCGCAGAAGTCGCAAGACGACGACAGCAGGTCGGGGCAATCGACGTCCTGGACGGCGCAACCGCAGTCGCAGTCGCCGTCGCCCCAGAAAGCGTCATTGCAAGCCCAGGCATCCGGGACCGGCGGAATGCACGTGTCGCCCGCGCCGCAAACTTCGCCCTTTCCGCAGCCATCGACGACCTCGGCGGGCTCGAGATCGCAGTCCGGATCGTGCGCGCCGCACTCACAGTCGCAACCATTGCCGGCGCCGCCATTCCATTGATCAACGGCGCAGGTCCAATCCTTCGGAGCCTGAATGTCGAAGTCGAGCGAGGCGACATGGAGGCACGCGCCACCCGGGACGGGCGCAGACTCGAAGGTGTCCGGATCGATCGTGACCTCCACGAGCGTGAGATCCGTGACGGAGCCAGCGACGAGCGGCGGAACCGAAGCGCCGTAGTCGACCGTGCCGCCCGCCTGGAAGAAGAACGTGGCGGAGCCCGCCGCCTGATCGATGTCTTGATAAACCAGGAAGCAGTTGAGGCACGTCGCGTAGTTGGCGTCGTCGCCGTCGGTGAGGTCGAACGACCCCGTCAGCGTGTCGTCGTACAGCTCCAATCGGAACTGATCTTCCAAGTCGGTGGCGAGCGCCGGGTTGGGCGTGCCGATGTAGACGAAGGGACCGGCTGGATTGACGAGGCCGAAGTCGTCCGCGGTGATCTCGGTGCAGTCCGTCGGGATGGACCCACCGGAGCCACCATTGCCGCCGCCGCCGTTCGAGGGTGTCCCACCCGTCGAGGGCGTTCCACCGTTTCCGCCTTCCGAGCCGGCGCCATTGCCGCCGCCGCCGGTCGCGCCCGTGCCGCTGCTGTCACCACAAGCCACGAGGACCGACCCCGCGACCAACACCGTAGCCAAGGAACCAAGGAACAAGCTCCGCATGAGCACCTCCAGATTCGTCCGAACCTACACGTTCCCACCCCTATTCACCAGGGTGAAACGAAGGACGCCTCACGAAGGCGCCACGTTCCCGAGACAGCGTTCGGGGCACGATTGCACGGCCTTTTTCGAGTGACGCGCGAACGCAGATCGCCGCATGGTTGTCCCACTTCGCGGGGCTTCGCTCCGCATCCCACTGACTTCGAGGAGCGTCCAATGCGAGGACTCGGAAGACCTTTCATGTTGGCGGGGCTCGTCGGCCTCTGTTTCGCAGCGGCGGCTTGCGGCGACGACACCACGCCCAACGGCGGCGGCGGCAACGGCGGTGAGGCCACGGGCGGGACGCCGTCGAACGGCGGCAACCCTGTCGAAGGAGGAGGAGGAAGCGGCGGCGAAGGCGGCAGCGGCGGAGCCCCTGCCCTCCCCGTCGGCGCGAGCTGTACCGCGGACGAGGACTGCGCGGGCGGGCTCTGCCTGACCGAGTCGACCTTCGGCTGGGCCGCCGGCTACTGCAGCGCGCTCTGCGACGACAACCTCGCGCCGTGCGAAGAGGGCGTCTGCCTGAGCGCGACGGATCAAGCGAGCGTCTGCATCAAAGAGTGCGACACCGCCGCCGACTGCCCCGGCGTCGCGAACCAGTGCCTCGACATCTCCGGCGATCCCAAGGCGCCCCTGACGGTCTGCCTCGGTGGCTGCGACGAAGACTCGCAGTGCGCGACCGCGTGCGACAACGACAACTTCGTGTGCGTTGGGTCGGCCGAGGTCTGCAACAACGGTGACGACGACGACGGCGATGGCCTCCACGATTGCGCCGAGGCTGATTGCGCGACCGACGCGACCTGCGCCGCCGGCATCGCCGATGCGTGCACGGCGCCGACGGTCCTCGCCGACGGGGTCGAGGTGCATGGCACTACCTCGGATGGAAGCGACCTGTTCGCGGGCGTCTGCTCGAGCCTGTTCGGAGCGTTCGTGACCGGCAACGGCCACGAGAACGTCTACTCGTTCACCGCGCCGCAGAAGGGCGTGCTGACGATCACGGCGACCTCCATCGACGCCGACGTGGGCCTCTACGTCCGGACGGATTGCGCAGACGGCACGTCCCAGGTCGACTGCGTCGACAACGCGACCGAGCCCGGGGGGATCGAGGCGACCCAGCTGTCCCTTCAGAGCGGGGACGCCCTGACGATCTTCGTCGACGCGTACGACTCGACGACCGAGGGCGACTACACGATCGTCGCCGACTTCGAGCCCGAGGTGTGCGGCGACGGGAACATCGTCGGCGCCGAGGAGTGCGACGACAACAACACGACGCCGGGAGACGGCTGCAGCGCGACGTGCAAGGTCGAGCCGGCCGCGTTCTGCGCGAGCGCTGCCGTCGGGACGGTGGGCCTCGTTCCCGTCAACGATGACAACTCGACCGGGACCGCCGGCTTCTTGGGGACGTGCGGCGGAACGGGAACGGAGCTCGTCTACCGCTACACGCCGCTCCTCAGCGGGACGGTGACGATCACGGCGGCGGCCGGCTCTCCGAGCTGGGATGGCGTCCTCTACGTCCGGACCGACTGCGCCGACGACAGCGCGACCGCTCAGCTCGCTTGCGCGGACTCCGGCTTCGGTGGCGATGACGAGTCCGTCGATGTGCCGGTGACCGGGGGGACCCCGATCTTCATCTTCGTCGACTCGTACGTGGCGGCGACGGCCGGGCCGTTCACGCTCACTGTCGAGTGAGGGCGCGAGCGAAGCGCGCAGCGTGAGTTCCGTGTAGTCTTCGTGCGAGGCAGCGCTGCGCCGTTGCCTCGCACGTCGCGACCGGAGAACCCCGCATGCGTCTTCGCTCGAGCTTGTTCTTCACGTTCCTTCTTTCTTCGATGGCCGCGGGATGCGGCGACGACACCGCCACCACGGGAGGCGGGGGCACCGGTGGCGCAGGGGGACAGCCCGCCGACGGCGGCAGCGGGGGCGTGGGTGGACAGCCGCCCGAGAAGGCCGCGCTCGGCGACCCTTGCGAGGTGAACGAGGCGTGCGAAGGCGGGCTCTGCCTGACGGAGGCCTATTTCGGCTGGGCGAGCGGGTATTGCAGCGCGCTCTGCGAGCCCTCCCTCTCGCCATGCGAGATCGGGACGTGCGTCGGCACGCCTTCGGGGAGCAACGTGTGTCTGAAGGAGTGCGAGGGCCCGATGGACTGCAGCGGGCCCGGCCAGGACTGCACTGACATCGGGGATGTCACGCCGCTGGAGGTGTGCGTGGGCGGCTGCCACGACGACGGGCAGTGCGAGCACGCGTGCGATCAAGACAACGCGGTCTGCGTCGCGAACAACGAGGCTTGCGACAACCACGCCGACGACGATGGTGATGGCCTCCACGACTGCATGGAAGCCGACTGCGCGACGGACGCGGGCTGCACCGCCGCGATCGGGGACGCGTGTGAGAGCCCGACCGTGCTCTCGGACGGGGTCCCGGTCTCCGACACGACCGCGTCCGGGACGGACCTCTTCGCGAGCGTCTGCACCAACATCCTCGGCGACTTCGTCACCGGGCTCGCCCACGAGAAGGTCTATCGATACACGGCCTCGGCCGAGGGCGTCCTCACCGTCAGCGCCCTCGCTCAGGACGGGGACCTCGCGCTGTACTTGAGGTCCGCCTGTGACGCCGACACCTCCGTGGTGGCGTGCGCGGACGCGCAGACGCTCGCGGGCTACGCGGAGTCGATCGCGCTCGACGTCCAGCCCGGGGACAGCTTCTACATCTTCGTCGACGCGTACTCGCTCGGTGACGAAGGCGACTACGAGCTCACCGCGACGCTCCAACCGAAGGTGTGCGGCGACGGCGTCATCGTCGGGGACGAGCAGTGCGATGACGCGAACACGACGAGCGGCGACGGCTGCAGCGGCACCTGCACGCTCGAGCCAACCCCGTTCTGCGCGAGCGCGGCCATCGTGGACGTGTTGGCCGACACGCCCGTCGCGGGCGACACGGGAGACGGGACCCAGGGCTTCTCGGGGGAGTGCGGTGGCGACGGTCGCGAGCTCGTCTATCGCTACGTGCCCACGAGCGACGCGAACGTGCGCGTCACCGTGTCGACGCTCCTGACCACCGAGCCGTTCGACATGGTGTTGTACACGCGGTCGGCGTGCGACGACGACGCCACCGAGATCCTCTGCCGCGACGAGGGCATCGCCGGGGACGACGAGACGATGCTGCTGCCCGCGACCACGGGCGTCCCCATCTTCATTTACGTCGACTCGTACACCACCCCGGGCGCGTTCAGCTTGATCGTCCACCCGTCGTGACCGACTCGCGCCGACGCGGCGGATCGACGTAGTCGACGGTCACGCCGCGGTGGGTCCGGAGCTTGGTGAGCCCGGGCGTGCGCGAGACGACGTAGCTCGGCACGATGGGCACCTTGCCCATGCCTCCCGGCGTATCGACGATGAACTTCGGGAGGGCGATCCCGCTCAGGCGACCCTGCAGGGCCTCGACGATCGACTCGCCGCGGGAGAGGGGGGTCCGGAGGTGGCCCGTACCGACGACGGGATCCATCTGAAGGAGGTAGTAAGGTCGCGCGCGCGCCCGCACCAACCCTCGAAACAAGGCGGCGAGCGTCGTCGCGTCGTCGTTGATGCCGGCGAGGAGCACCGTCTGGTTCATCACCGGGAAGCCCGCGTCGGCGAGGCGGTGGAGGGCCTCGACGTTCTCGGGGGCGAGCTCCTTCGGGTGATTGAAGTGGGTCATCACCCAGATCGGATGGAAGGGCCGCAGCGCCGCGACGAGCTCGTCGGTGATGCGCGACGGCAAGGTCACGGGGACGCGCGTCGCGAGCCGGATCGTCTCGACGCTGGAGATGCGACGAAGCCGCTCGATGACGCGCACGAGGCGCGGCGTCGCGAGGCAGCCGGGATCCCCACCGCTCACGATGACGTCGGTCACCTCGGGGTGGGCCTCGAGGTACTCCATCGCCGGCTCGAGGGCCGCGTCCGCCACCGCCCCTCCGCCGTCGCCGACCATCCGCGACCGGGTGCAGAAGCGGCAATAGACCGCGCATCGGTCGGTGACGAGCAACAGGGCCCGATCCGGGTAGCGCTGCACGAGATGAGGAGCGACCTCGTGGGCGACCTCTCCGAGAGGGTCGACCAGATCACCAGGCGTCTCCACCGCCTCGGCCGCGACGGGGACGCACTGGCGCCGGATGGGACAGCTCGGATCGAGCCGGTCGACGAGCGAGAGGTAGTGGGGGGTGATCCGGATCGGCAGCCCTTGCTGCTCCGCGCGCTTCGCGCCCTCGAGCTCCTCCGGCGTCAGATCGAGCGCGCGCGAGAGCCCCTCCGCGCTCGTGATGGAGGCGGCGAGCTCCCGCATCCACCGCGGTTGGCCGTCTGCGCTCACGGCTTCGCGCTCGAGGATGCGCTCGGGGCGGGCGCGGCGCTCGAAGACGGCGAAGGGGGAGGGAGCGCGGAGGGATTCATCCGCGTCGGCGCCAACACCGGCTCCTCCGGGCTGGCGGAAGGAACGACGACCGCGCCCAGCGCCGCCTCGTCCACCTCGATCTTGTACTTCTTCCGCAGCTCCGCCTCGAGGTTCTGGTCCATCTCTTTGATGCGCTTCTTCAAGAGGACCTGTCGAATCTGCGGCTCCGCTTCGGCGAAGGTGCGCTCGTGCGCGGGCACGCGGCCCGTCATTCGCACGATGTAGAACTTCCCGTCCGCCTCGACCGGCTCCGGAAACACCTCGCCCGTCTTCTCGATCTTGTACCCGGCCGCTCGCACCGGCTCGGGCACCTTCGGGTGGCCGCCCTTCGCGTCACCGGGGGGACCTACCATTCCGAGCTCGCCGGCGAGATCGAGCGGCACGCGCCGCTTCTTCTCTTCTTGAGCGGTGATCGAGCTCTCGAAGAAGAGCTTGCCCCACGTGTTCGGCTGCGGGTCGGCCACGAACGCGGCGAGGACCTCTTTCGCCTTGGCGCCGTCGGTGACGATGATCGCGGTGAGGCGCCTGCGCTCGGGCTCGCGGAACTCGTCGATGTTCGCGTCGTAGTATTCGCGGACCTCGCCCACCGGGATCTCGGTGGGGGTGGGCAGTCCTTTGTGGACCTCGTCGAGCAGCGCGTCGCGGAGGATTTGGCGGAGCGCCTCCTGCGCGACCGGCTTCTTGTCGAGGCCGCGCCGCTTCGCCTCTGCGGCGAGCAGCTCCAGATCGACGAGCTCCTTCAGGAGCTCACGGCGACGCTCCGTCGTCTGGTACCGGACGCGGTCGAAAGGATCCATCCGCTCGAGGGCGGCCGCGTAGTCACCGAGGGTGATCGTCTTGTCGCCGACCCGCGCGACCACGCGCGACGCCTGCTCCGGCGTGAGCCCGGCCGGCGGCGCGGAGGCGCTGGAGCTGCCGGTGTTCTCGCCGCCTCCGCACCCCGTCACTCCCATCGCGACGGCGAGCGCGAGCGCGACCGAACGACAGGCGCACGCGGGGCGGAGCTTCATGCGGCTTTTTTAGGACGAGGCCTCGGGGCGGGCAAGCGTGCTGTTGCCTGCACCGTCGGCTTGGCCTAGGACCCTCGTCAGTGACGCGCCCATTCGAGACCGTCGTTCCGCCCGCGCCTCATGCCAGCCTCTATTACCGTCGCATCCTGCTCAAGCTGAGCGGCGAAGCGCTGTGCGGGGTCGAGGGAGGCTTCGGCATTCACCCCGAGACGCTCCAGCGCGTCGCCGTCGAGCTCTCCGAGGTGCATCGGATGGGCGTACAGATCGGCATCGTCGTCGGAGGCGGAAACATCTTCCGCGGCCTCAAAGGCGCGAGCGCGGGGATGGATCGTTCGCAGAGCGACTACATGGGCATGCTCGCGACCGTCATCAACTCGCTCGCCCTCCAAGACGCGCTCGAGAAGCAGCGCGTGCCCACCCGGGTGATGACCGCCCTCGAGATCCGACAGGTCGCGGAGCCGTACATTCGCCGCCGCGCGATGCGCCACCTGGACAAGGGCTACGTCGTCATCTTCGCGGCCGGCACCGGCAACCCCTACTTCTCCACCGACACGGCGGCCGCCCTTCGCGCCATGGAGATCCAAGCACAGGCCCTCTTCAAGGCCACCAAGGTGGAAGGCATCTACGACCGCGATCCGCAGAAGTTCAAGGACGCGCAGATGTACACGCGGCTCACCTACGATCGCTTCCTCGCCGACCGCATCGGGGTCATGGATTCCACCGCCGTCACCTTGTGCCGCGAGAACAAGCTCCCGATCCGCGTCTTCAAGCTCACGGATCGGGGAAACATCCTGCGCGTTTGCCAAGGGGAAGAGCTCGGCACCGTCGTCACCGAGACGTGAGCTTGCGGCGCCCGGTCACCCCGGCTAAGAATCCCTTCCCCATGGCCCGCGTCACCGTCGAAGATTGCCTCGAGCGTGAAGAGAACCGTTTTGCCCTGGTCGTGCTCGCTTCGACGCGCTGCCGCCAGCTGATGAAGGGCGTCGACGCCCTCGTCCGGTCGAAGAACAAGGCCGCCGTGACGTCGCTGCGCGAGATCGCCGCCGGCAAGGTGACGTTCAACCGGCCCAGCCACGACGCGGTGATGGAGTACATCAAGCAGCAGAAGCTGACGTACGGCGGGTGAACCAGACCCCCGGCGCGCTTCGCGCTCGCCGACCGCTCCCTCGCCGACCGCTCCCCGGCGCCTCCGTTCTTCGAGCTCCATTGCGGGACCGCGCCTCCGTGAGGCAGGCGTGAAGAAGAGAGGAGCGGGGCGCGACGACCCCGAGCTCGTCGCGGGCAGCAGCGCCCACTACGAAGACCCTTCGTACTACCAGCGCAACTACGCGCGCCGCAAAGACGATGTCGCGTTCTACGTCGACCTCGCGAAGTCGGCGCCGGGCAAGCGGCGCGTGCTCGAGTACGGCTGCGGCAACGGGCGGATCACCCTGCCGATGGCGCGCACGGGAGCGCGCGTCACGGGCGTGGATCTCTCGCGCCCGATGCTCGACGATCTCGAGAAGCGCCTCGCGGGCGAGCCGGAGGCCGTCCGCGAGCGGGTGCGCGTCGTCCGCGGCGACATGCGCACCGCGCGCCTCGAGGCGAAGGGCTTCGATCGGATCGTGTGCCCGTTCAACGCGTTCTTGCACCTGTACGAGCGACGCGACGTCGAGCAGTTCTTGGAGCGGGTGGGCTACCACCTCGCGCCCGGCGCCGAGCTCGTGTTCGACGTGAGCGTGCCCGACGCGAGCGAGCTCGCCCGCAACCCGGAGAAGCTCTACCGCACGCGGCCGTTCGTCTATCCGGGCCTCGGCAAGGTCCGGTACGGCGAGCGCTTCGACTACGATCCGCTCCGGCAAATCCTCTTCGTGTCGATGGAGTTCGAGCCCGCGTCGGGTGATCCCTCCTTCATGACTCCGCTCTCGCATCGGCAGTTCTATCCGCGCGAGCTCGAGGCGCTCCTCCACTACAACGGCTTCGAGGTGACGAAGCTGATCGGTGACTTCGACGGGCGACCGGTGACGACGACACGGCAGCTCTGCGTGTTCGCCAAGCGCTCGCGCAGATGAAGGAGCTCGGCGTCCGGAGCGTCCGCGTCGTTCGGGTGCGGCGGCGGCGCAGGCTGAACGCGGTCGTCACCTTCTTGTTGCCGCTCCTCGTCCTGCTCGGGATCCCGGTCGTGAAGGCGCTCGGCGACGCCGAGGGAGCGAAGGTCTTCGCGGGGCTCTCCATCATGGCGACGTGGGTGCTCCTCCCGCTCTTCGGAGCGCTCGCGCGGCCAGCGGCGAAGACGAGGCGCGCGAGCGTCTCCATCGGCGCGGACGGGCTCGAGCTCCGAGACGAAGCGACGCGGGAGCGGCTCTTCGCGGGGAGCGAGATCGCGAGCGGCAACGTTCACACCCCCGGCCGCACGCCGGTCGTGGAGCTCCACGAAAAGGACGGGGACATCATCGAGATCGACGCGGCGAGCTACGACGAAGCGCACCAGATCCTCGACCGGGCCGGCCTCGACGCGGACAGCCGCCGCGCCACCTTCAGCGTCCCGCATCGAAACCGGCTCGCGATGCTGGTCGGGGTCGTGGTCTCGCTCCTCGTCGCCATCGTCGGGTTCAAGGTCGCCCCGCCCAAGACGGCCTGGGCGGCCCTCGCGCTGCTCTCACCCGGCGTGATCGGATACTGGGTCTCGCGGCTCATCCCTCCCACCACCGTCACCGTCGGCACCGACGGCGTGCTCGTCTCTCGTCCCGGCCGGCGCCGGCTCGTGCGACACGCCGACATCGAAGGCGCGTTCGCCCGCGGGCGCGACCTCGTGCTGCGGCTGAAGTCCGGCGGAGAGCTCGCGGTGAGGCTGAGCTTCGACGCCGCGGACGGGGCCGTCCAGCGCATCCGCGAAGCGGCGGCCGTCCCGGCTGGGGCCGCGAGCGCAGGCGCTGCCCTCGATCTCGTCGCGCCGTCGTTCGTCGCGCTCCGAGCGCGGATTCAGAAGGTCCTCGCCCCCGCCGGCCTCTATCGAGGGGCCGCCGTCTCGGAGGAGGATCTCGTGGAGCTCGTCGGCGACGCTTCCGCCTCCGACGAGAAGCGCGTCGCCGCGGCGTGGGCGCTCGGTACCGGCGCAGGGGCTCAGACGCGAGCGCGAGCGCGCGTCGCCGTCGAGCAGCTCGCGGAGCCGCGCGTGCGCGTCCTGGTGAACAAAGCCCTCGACGACGCGCTCGAAGAGGAAGACGTCGAGGGGCTGGTGGGGAAGGACCACCAGCGGGCTTGACCGCGGCGCGCTATTGTTTTCGTAGCGGCGGAGCCGCCCCTCCCGCGGCGCGCGTAGCGCGACGCTTGGGAGGGGACGCCGAGCGGAGCGAGGCGGGGGTGGGCACCCCCGGTCTCAGTCCCTCGAGATCGTCGCGAGGGTGCGCTTGATCCCCTCCGTGAGGTCGACGGTCGGCTTGTAGCCGAGGTCGCGCGCGGCCTTGCCGCAGTCGAAGTAGTGGTGGGTCGTGAGGTAGCGGATGGTGAAGCGCGAGAAGCGATCCTCGGTGGGGGTCGCCCCGCGGACGGCGTCGAACGCTTCACGGATGGCGGCCACACCGAACGCGACCGGATAGGGGACCTTGAGCTTCGGTCGGGCGTAGCCGAGGCCGTCGAGGACGCGACCGACGAACTCCCAGAACGCGAGCGGCTCCTGGTTGGTGACGAAGTAGGCCTGTCCGCCGAGGGTGCCGCCGACCTCGAGCTTGTCGCCCGCGAGCATGAGGGCCTGCACGAGGTTGTCGACGTAGGTGAAGTCCGACTTCTTGTGGGCGTCGCCGACGTAGGCCTTGAGGCGGCCCGTCTTCGCCCGCGCGAGGATGGCGGGGAAGAAGCGCGCGTCGCCGGGCCCGAAGATGACGTGGGGGCGAATGGAGACGGTGGCGAGATCGCCCTTGCCGTTGCCGGAGAGGACCTCGCGCTCCGCGATCGCCTTCGTCTCCGCGTAGGGGGCGTGGAACTTCGTCGGGTACGGGAGGGACTCGTCGCCGTTCTCGATGTCGCTGCCGTCGTAGACGACGCTCGCGCTCGAGACGTAGACGAGCTTCTTCACGCCCTTCTCGCGGCACGCGTCCATGAGCTTCTTCGTGCCGCCGACGTTCACCGCGAAGACCTCTTCGGCGCGCGCCTTCCGCGTCTGCACGCGCGACGCGACGTGAAAGACGGTGTCCGCCCCCGCGACCGCGTCCGCGAGGGCCTTGCCGTCGCGCAGATCCGCGGAGACCGGCTTCACCGTCGACTCCGCGAAGGGCACGCGCGGCGGCGCGACATCCAACGCGACGACCTCGTCGCCGCGAGCGGCGAGGGCGCGCGTCAGATGAGAGCCCACGAACCCGCTCGACCCCGTCACGACCATCCGCTTCATCCGAACCTCCGGCGCGACATGAGGCCGCGCGCTTGGAACCACGCGTACGTATCTCGGAGCGTCTCTTCGACCGGCCGAGGCGCGTGGCTCAGGATCTCGATCGCGCGCTCGTCGCGCGGCCGCGGCTCGAGCTCGAGCGCCTCGAGCGAGGCCCGGGTGAGGAGCGGCTCTTGCCCGATCATGCGCGAGGCCCGCTCCGCATAAGGAGCGAGCCGCGTCGCGATCCCGCTCGGGACCCGGAACATCGGGGCCCGGACCCCCGCGACCTTGCTCGCCGCGCGCAGGAAATCGAACATCGGCATCCAGTGGCCGCCGAGGATGTAGCGATCACCCGAGACGCCGCGCTCCGCGGCGGAGATCGCCCCGGTCGCGATGTCGCGGACGTCGACCCAGGATTGGCCTCCGTGGACGGCGGCGGGGACGAGCCCCCGCGCGAGGAGGAGGAGCGTCCGCCCGATGTAGGAAGGTTTGTGGTCAAACGGTCCGACCACCGCGCACGGGCTCACGATGACGGCGTCGAGCCCGGTCCGGGACGCGTCGATGACGTCTCGCTCCGCCTCCGCCTTCGAGCGCTCGTAGGGGAGGCCCGATCCGCTCGCGAGCAGATCCGCGGAGCCGCGGGCGAGGGCGTGAGCGGTCGAGAAGTGGACGAGCCGCTTCACCCCCGCGTCCTTGCTCGCGCGCACGACGTTGCGGGTCCCGCGGACGTTCACCTCGTCCGCCATCGCGTCGCGCTCGACCTCGAGGGTCACGCGGGCGGCGGCGTGGAAGACCACCTCGGCTCCGTCGACGAGCGCCCGGACGTCGCGCTCGTTCGTGACGTCGACCTTGACGCGATCGAGCTCGAGGCCCTCGATCGCGCGCGTGTCGCTGCGCACAGCCGCGCGAACGCGATGACCGCGCTCGAGCAGCGCGCGCACGAGCGCCGCCCCGACATGCCCTGATGCACCCGTCACCGCGACGATCACGGCGCGGGAGCCTAGTAAAGTCAGACGCCGATGTAGAGACGATGAGCGAAATTCCGCTCGAGCTTGGCCTTGAGGACCTTCTCGGCGGCGGACTCGATGTCGTACTCGATCCGCTTGAAGTAGAACTTCTGCTCGTCGCTATCGAAGATCGTGTAGCTCGCGCGGTTGTCGTAGTCGCGAGGCTGGCCGACGCTGCCCACCGAGACGATGTACTTCTTGCCCTTCTCGAGCTTGAAGTCGACGCTCGGGAGCTCCTCCACGGTGGTGGGGGTGAGGGCGAACACCTTGCACAGGTGGGAGTGCCCGATGAGCGTCAGCTGACCGAGCTCGTCGAACATCGGCAGGCACTCGCGCGCTTGCTCGGGAGCGAAGATGTACTCGAACTCCTCGAGCCGGACCGGCGAGCCGTGGCAGAGGTCGACGACGATGTCCTCGAGCTTCTCCTTGTAGGGGAGCGAGCGAAGCCACGCCATGTTCTCCGGGGAGAGGAGGGCGGCGTGCGTGTCGAGGGCCTGCCGAGCGGCCTCGTAGTAGTAGGAGTAATCCATGCGGCCCGCGACGGCGGCGTCGTGGTTGCCGAGGATCGTCTTCTTCGCTACTTGGCGGACGAGATCGGCGCACTCGTTCGGGCTTCCGCCGTATCCAACCGTGTCACCCAGGCAATAGTAGACGTCGATGCGCTCGGACTTGTACGCCTCGAGAACCGCACTCAACGCCTCGTAATTGGCGTGGGTATCGCTAAAGACACCGAGACGCACAGGGGCAGCCTACCACGCATGAGTTACCTTACGGAAGCTTTCCCCCTGAACGTCAGCGGGTGCTCTCGAAGGTGCGAACGAGAACCATGAAGGCAAAGCGATCGTGAGCGAAGAAGAAGAAGAAGAAGAAGAAGAAGGAGAAGAGGAAGTCGGGGCGAGCGACGGAGACCCTGAGGAGCCTCCGATCGTTCCTACCACGGAAGAGGGTTGGCTTTCTGCCCCTCCGCCTGGGTTCATCGCCGATCTCGCGACGGCGTGCATTCGTTTTGTCGAACGCGCGGTCGGCGTAAAGCTCGATTTCACCCCCGAGACCCTTCCGCTGCTCGATCACTATCTGGAGAGCGCGCGCGGCACCTTCTCCACCAGCGACCCGAAAGAGGAGTCCCTGGAGCTCGTCTCCCAAGCCGCCGGCGCCTACTTGGGCGAGGTGATCCGCCGGCGATACGCGGGTTGGTGGCGGCTCGGAGCAGGTGCCTCCCCCGATCACCGGCTCGAGCTCCATCGGCTGCACCTGGTCATTCACCCAGTCCATCTGGTGCTCGACGCTCTGACGCTCGACCCAAACAAGCCGGGGGCCGGCTCGGCGCTGGGCGGGTTCGATCTCGATCCGGCGGACGCTCAGCTCGTCTCGAGCCGGCTCGCCGATCTGCCCCCGGTGGAGCTGGACGAGTTCGTGAAGCCTTCTACCCGCTTGGAGGTCCTCGACATCGTCGTCGACGCGGTCCGCGCCGCCGACGAAGCCCGCGAGGCCGAGCCCCTCGCCCTCGCCCCGCGCGACTACGTGCATTGACGCGGCCGCCCCAACGGCCGCTTCGCGCGCGGGCCGGCAGTACGTGAGGGCACCCCCTCTGTTACATTTCGCTCGTGCTCCTTTGGATCATCCTGGGTGGGGTCCTCATCGGCGTCGTGTGGGCTTTGTTCTTCATCTTCGGATGGGGGACGGGCTTCCCGGCCACGGTGACGATCCTCATCATCCTCGCCGTCGCCGCGATATGGGGGATCAAGAAGCTCCTCGCGCGACGCGCCGCCAAGAAGCTCGAGAACGCGCTGCAGGAGCAGGCGGCGAAGCAGGCGGAGAACGCGCGCCCCGAGCGGCGAGCGGAGATCCAGGAGCTCCAGAAGAAGCTCCAAGAGGGCATCACCGCGATCAAGACCTCCAAGTCTTCTCAGGGCGGCAAGATCGGCGCGGCCGCGCTCTACGCGCTCCCTTGGTACATGATCATCGGGCCGCCCGGCGCCGGCAAGACGACGGCCCTCAAGCACTCCGGCCTCGTCTTCCCCGGCGGCAACACGGGCGCGGTTCGAGGGGTCGGCGGCACGCGCAACTGCGATTGGTGGTTCACGAACGACGCCATCATCCTCGACACCGCCGGCCGCTACACGACGGAGTCCGACGATCGCGAAGAGTGGATCGCCTTCCTCCAGTTCCTGCTGAGGTACCGCCAGAAGCGGCCCATCAACGGGATCATCATCGCCATCAGCATCACCGAGCTCTTGGACGCGAGCGAGGCCCAGATCGAGACGACGGGGAAGAAGCTCCGCGCGCGCATCGACGAGGTCATCACCCAGCTCCACATGGTGGTGCCGGTCTACATGCTCTTCACGAAGATCGATCTCGTGAGCGGCTTCGTGGAGTTCTTCGGCGACATGAAGAAGAGCGACCGCGCCCAGGTGTGGGGCGCGACCGTCCCGCTTTCGGTGCCGAAGGACGATCCGGGCAAGCTCTTCGACGGCGAGTTCGACACGATGATCAAGGCCCTCCACGGGCGCGCCCTCAAGCGCTGCGCTCAGGAGCGGAGCCGCGAAGCGCGGGAGAAGCTCTTCCGGTTCCCCATCGAGCTGGCCGCGTTGAAGAAGAACCTCAGCGACCTGGTCGGGGTCACATTCGCTCCGAACACCTTCCAGGGGACGCCGATGCTCCGCGGGTTCTACTTCACGAGCGGCACCCAAGAGGGCAAGCCGATGGACCGCGTCCTCGAGCGCATGAGCGCGGCCATGGGCATCCGCCCTCAAGCCCCCGCCCAAGGGCAAGCCCAGCCGCAGCAGAACCCGAACATCGAGTCGAAGAGCTACTTCCTCTACAACCTCTTCACCAACATCATCTTCAAAGACGGCTCCCTCGGCATCCTCAGCGCCGTCGAGGAGCGCCGTCAGACGATGCTCAAGCTCGCGATCGCGGGCGCCACCATCGGGCTCGCCGCGCTCTTGTGCGTGCCCGCGATTACCTCCTACAGCAACAACAAGGCGTTCTTGGATCGCTCGTTCGAGCAGACCAAGCGCTCGGCGCAGCTGAAGTGGGAGGACAACGCGCCCCTCAGCACCAAGCCGCCGCTCCTCAAGCCGACGATGTCCCTCCTCCGGGAGCACGACAAGATCCGCGAGAGCGGCATCCCGTGGGGGATGGGCTGGTGGATGTTCAAGGCGGACAAAGTCTATGAGCCGACCCTGAAGCTCTACGCCAAGCTCATGTACGACGGCTTCGTGAAGCCGTGCATGACCGATCTCGAGGCCCAGCTCGCGATCGCGGACGTCTCGAAGAGGTACCTCAAGACGCGGACGCTCCTGAAGCAGTACCTCATGCTGCGCGAGGTCGCGAAGCTCGACGTCGACTGGGCCACCGGCCGTTACACGCGGCTCTGGGTCGAGCACAACCGCGCTCGCAACGACGCCGACGACCCGACCTTGAAGGCGGCGATGAAGCCGTTCATCCAGTACTACCTCGAGCAGCTCCGGGACGGCCACATCGAGCCGATCAAGCTCAACGAGCCGCTGATCGAGAAGGTGCGCGGCGCGCTCATGGCCGTCGACGTGAACGACCGCTACTACAACATGATCGTCCTCTCCCTCGACGAGGAGCTGATCGACGAGGCGGGCGACGACGACTACTCCAACAAAGTCTTCCCGCCGGTGCAGCTGCCGCGGCTCTTCCCGCACCTCGCCAACGCGCAGAAGTTCTTCCAGAGCCGGAAGTTCCTCGCCGGCAACGGGTACATGGAGGTCGGCGGTCCTTACACGGACAAGGGCCACTACGCGGTCGCCCAGCAGATCAAGGGCGCGGAGCAGCTCATGAAGTCCGAGGCGTGGGTCGTCCCTCAGACCCCGGACGAGACGTCGGGCAAGATCCCCGAGTACATCCGGAACGTGAAGAACCGGTACGAGCAGCTCTACGTGCAGTCATGGACCGACTTCGTCCAGGACATCAAGATCACGACGCCGACGGAGTGCCCGCTCCCGGACGGCCGCTCGCCGCCGCCTCCGCCCGGCACGTGCGGCATCGAGCAGGCGCTCGAGCTCTTCACCCTCCTCAAGGACGCGGAGGCGGGCCCGCATCGCACCTTGCTCGAACGGATCACGGATCACACCCAGTGGCGCAACGCGAACCCCCTCGAGAACGAGGCGGTCGCGCGCGAGGCCAACCGGCGCGTGAACCAGAAGATCAACATGTACACCCAGGGGATCGTCATCAACGTCAACCTCAAGGACTTGGCGGACAAGATGGAGAAGATCCCCACGACGTTCCGGAGCACCTGCAAGTTCAACGAGCAGAAGCGGCAGCTCCCGAACGGAGCGGGCGACGCGAAGCCGGTCTCCGGCAACACCGATCTCTTCAACTACGCCGAGATCATGCGCAAGCTCGTGAACCGAGTGGAGGACGCGAAATCGAAGTACGCGCGTGAGGCCGCTGCCGATCCGAAGGTGGCGGCGATGCCGCTGCAGCTCGTGGAGCTGAACGACGACTTCTACGCCGCCCGCGAAGCGTCGAAGAACCTCCTCCGCGAGTACGACACCCTGGCCCAACAGCTCCTGCTCCCGCTGCTGCTCATGCCGCTCAACATCGGCGTGCGTCCGGAGGTCTCCGACATCAAGGACCCGAAGAACCTCAACAAGGACTTCCAGTGGCAGAACGGGAAGCCGCCGCCGGGAGGCACGCCGCCGCCCGCGCCCCCCGGTCCGGCGCCGCGCGCGCCGCAGCCGCGCCGGTGATCCCTCACCGCTCGTCGCGATCGATCTGGATACGATCGAACGCGGCGAGCGCGCCCGGCTCGAGCTCGGCCGCCATCTCCACCGCGTCATCGGCGGGGGACTCGTAGTATCCCGCGCGCAGGCGCACCGCGACGAAGCTCGCCCTGCGATATAGCCGAATGGCGGCGACGTTCGAGCGCCTCACCTCAAGCAGCGCGAGGCGCAGCTTCGCCTCGCGGGCGTCGGCGAGGGCGGCCTCGACGAGCGCGGATCCGACGCCGAGCCGCCGCGCGCGATCGTCCACGAAGACGGTGAGGATCTGGAGCTCGTCGGCGACGTGCAGTCCGAGGATGAATCCGACGGGCTCGCGGGCACCCTCGCGGAACGCTCCGAACGCGCGCGCGATCGGTCCTTCGATCTCCCTTCCGATATCGATAACGGTCTTATTGAGACCGACGCGCGCGATCGCCACTAAGCCGCGCCCGCGAAAGCCGGGGGGGAGCCGTTCGATGCGCGCGGCGTCGGACGCGGGCATCCTCTCCTCAGCGGGGCGTCGCGGTCGGGCAGCCGGAGACGATCTTGACCTCGCTCACGTTGCCCGTCTTCAGCTCCTCGCACGCGGCGCCCTCGAGCTCGACCGTGTCGGCGTCCACCCAGATCCAGCCGTTCACCGGGTCTTGGAGGACGACCTGCTCGTCGAAGTACACGTTGGTCTTCCCGGGAGCCTCGGGGGGATCGCTCAGGTCGAAGGTGCACGAGACGAGCGAGGCGGCGATGCTCTTGAAGACCGCGCTCAGGGTGTCGAGGTCGTCCACCCGGTAATAGAAGGAGTCCGCGTCTTGTCGCGGCACGCCTCCCACCACCGCGAGCTGATCCAGGATGTTCGCGAACTTCTCGCTCCCCGGGATCCCGACCACGTACACGTCCGCCCCGGCCGCGGACAGCGACTGCACCGCGTGGACGCTCGCCATGCGATCGACGCAGTTGAGCCAGGTGCCCCCTTCGGCCGGGTCGCAGCAGTTGGTCACGTCGGCGGGGCACTCGCCGAAGATGTTCACCATGCAATCGGAGGGGCTGCAGGACGTGCCGGCGTTGCAGTTCGGGGCGCCGTCGGTGGCGAGGATCACGGCGCGGGGCGCCTCCTCCGCGACGATGGTGTCGGTGAGCGCGGCGAGGGTCGCCGAGATGGGCGTGCCTCCGAACGTCCCGTGATCGATCGCGTTCTCGAAGCCGCTCGGTGAAGAGTCCGCCGTCGGCGAGTAGACCTGCGCGCCCGTCTGACACTCCTCACCGTCTCCCGCTCCGGCCGCGGGGAAGACGGCCGCGCCCACGCGGACGAGAGCGCCGAGGTCGTCGACGATCGTCACGGCCGCGTCGCGCACGTGAGCCCATCGCGTCGAGCCGTCGCCAGCGTCGTCCTCCATGCTGCCCGATCGATCGAGCACGAAGTACACGAGCGGCGGGTGGGTGACGGGGTGGTGCACGTCGGCGCCGCAGATCACCGCGCCGTCCGTCACGAAGCCGTTCGCGGTGCTGCCGCCCTGACTTCCCTCTCCGCCTTGCGATCCGCCGCCCAGGGTGGGCCGGTCGTGCATCCCGCACGCCGCCCACGTCACCGCGGCGGTGGCCCCCATCGTCACGCACGCCGAGAGCGCGAGATACCGCACTCGGAGGATCGTATCACGGCTCCCGGAAGAACCTAGGCACTCGCCGCGAAATGCTCGTGACGACCTCCCACGGGATCGTCCCCGTCAGCTCGGCGATCTCGTCGGCGGTGATCGTGGCCGTCTCTTGCGAGCCGAGCACGACCGCCTCGTCCCCGAGGCGCACCCCCGGGACATCGGTCACGTCGATGGTGGTGAGGTCCATCGAGACGATCCCGGCGATCGGAGCGCGCCGGCCTCGCACCAAGATGCTCCCGCGGTTCCCGAGGGAGCGAGAGAGCCCGTCTGCGTAGCCCATCGGCACCGTCGCGATCACACGTCGCCCTTGGGCTTGCCAGGTGTGGCCGTAGCCGACTCGATCGCCGTCCTCGAGCGTGCGTAGCGCGACGATCTCGGTGCGCACCCGCATGACCGGTCGAAGCTCGGCCGTGAGCTTCGCGATCTCGTCGGCGAGATCCCCGCGACCGTAGAATGGGCTCACCCCGTAGAGCGCGATCCCGGGGCGGATCGCTTCGAAGCGCGCGCGCTCGAACGCGAGCGCCCCCGCGCTGTTGGCGACGTGACGAACGGCGGGAGCGAGGCCGGCCCGGCGCGCCTTCTCTTCCACCGAAGCGAACACGCGGAGCTGCGCGAAGGTCGGCTCGCGATCGGCGGCGTCGGCGCACGCGAGGTGGCTCATCAAGCCGGTGAGCTCGACCTCGGGGGTCGACGCGACGCGATCGAAGAGCTCCTCCGCGTCGCGCGGCTGCACCCCCAGCCTCGCCATGTTGGTGTCGACCTTGAGGTGGAAGCCGAGCCGAGCTCCGCGATCGCGCGCGATGCTCGCGAGGCGCTCGAGCTGGCCTGCCTCGTACAGCACGGGCGTGAGATCGCCGGCCACCGCGTCCTCGAGCCCGCGGTGCATGGGCCCGTAGTAGCCGCCCATGACCACGATCGGCACGACGATCCCCGCCGAGCGGAGCTCGAGCCCTTCCTCGAGGAGGGCGACGCAGATCCCGTCGACGCCGGCGCGCTCGAGGGTGCGCGCGATCGCGGGCGCGCCGTGACCGTAGGCGTCCGCCTTGAGCACGCCGAAGATGGCCGGCCGAGATGGGCCCTCTTGCCCCGGCTCCGTCGGGCGAGCCCTCACCGCGCGCTGGACGACCCGCAGGTTGTGGCGCAGGTGCCCGAGGTTGATCTCGGCGCGCGTCGGGCGGACCGCGTCGGCGGGCGCGGCGCGGCGCGGCTTTTGGACCCGGACCCCTTCGCCGTCGGCGTCGCCGGCGTGCGAAGGCTCATCAGTGAAGCTCGACGGGTGCTGCATCGGGACGGGAGCGCGGCCTTTCGCGCCGGCGCACGTTACCTCAAACGCGCGTCGATGCGTCAAGCATCCACGACCTCACGCGCCCTTGCACTTGCCCGCACAACGGCCGTGCTTCTGCGCGCAAAACTTCTCACACACCCCCGAGCCGCAGCCGGCGAGACAGGCCTCGAGCGTCTTGTCGCACCGGGTCTCGCAGGCGCTTCGCTCCACCGGCCGAGCCGCGCTCGTGGACGCGCTCGACGACGCGCTCGGCGTCGCCATCACCGGCACCGGCGTGAAGACGCTCGTCGGCTCGGGGAGCGCCTTGCCGACCGCGATGGGCGCGGTCGCGGAGCCCACCGCCTCAGAGGAGACGGGCGCTCCGCTCACCTGCGCCTTCGCGTACTCCATGCGGTCGCGTGTCTGGCCGTAGGCGAAGTAGTTGAGCCAGTCCTCCCAGCAGTGGTTGCGGATCGTCGGGTCGACGTCCTTCTTGTAGTCGAGGGCCCAGCAGCGCTCGAAGCGGACGTCGCTCTCGTATTTCTTGCTGATCCCAGCGCAGGAGACGGCGCCGACGGAGGCGAGGGCGCCCAGCGCAAAAAGCCACCTCGAAGCCGGCATGGGTCGGGAACCGTAGCACGCGCGCTGGCTCACGGCTCCGAGAGCCGCTTCGCGCCGACGAGCTCGGCCGAGGGAGGGGTTGATCGGGCTCACCACACCGACTAGGGTCCCCCGCCCCGAGGTCGAACCATGTTCCTGATGCTTTCCAAGGGTCCCCGAAAGACCAACCGCAAGAAGACGAGCCGCCTCAAGGCCAAGCTCAAGGCGAAGAATCGCAGCCGCCGCAACCGCATCTACTGCCGCGCCAAGTGAGCCCGTGAGCAGCTCGCAGGACTCGTCGCCGCCCCACGGGCCGTCGTCGGCCCAGACTCGCATCCCGGGAGATCTGCGCGCGTCGCAGCTCTCCGCGCTCGACGATTTGAATCAACGGGCGCTCGCCGGCGGGGGCGAAGCGAGGATCAAGAAGCAGCACGAGTCGGGCAAGCTCACCGCGCGCGAGCGCGTCGAGCTGCTCTGCGATCCGGGCACGTTCGTCGAGATCGATCGGTTCGTGCAGCATCGCTGCACGGACTTCGAGATGGAGAAGCAGAAGGTCCCCGGCGACGGCGTCGTCACCGGCTGGGGCAAGGTCGACGGCCGCCGCGTCGCCATCTTCGCGCAGGACTTCACCGTGTTCGGAGGCAGCCTGTCCGGCGCCTACGCGCAGAAGATCTGCAAGGTGATGGACTTCGCGGTCAAGACGGGGATCCCGGTCGTCGGGCTCAACGACTCCGGCGGCGCGCGCATCCAAGAGGGCGTCGAGTCCCTCGCGGGGTACGCGGAGATCTTCTGGCGCAACACCCAGGCGAGCGGGGTCGTGCCGCAGATCAGCCTGGTGATGGGCCCCTGCGCCGGCGGCGCCGTGTACTCCCCCGCCATCACCGACTTCATCGTGATGGTGGAGAAGTCGAGCTACATGTTCATCACCGGCCCCGAGGTCATCAAGACGGTGACCAACGAGGACGTGACGAAGGAGGGCCTCGGCGGCGCCGTCACCCACGCCGCGAAGAGCGGGGTCTGCCACCTCACCGGCGCCGACGATCCGACCGCCATCGCCAAGGTGCGTGAGCTCCTGAGCTACCTGCCTTCGAACAACGCAGACGACCCGCCTCGCGCGACCGCGACCGATCCGGTGGAGCGCGACGTGCCCGAGCTCGACACGATGGTCCCCGTCGAGTCGAACAAGCCGTACGACATCAAGGCGGTCATCCGCGCCGTCGTCGACGACGCCCAGCTCTTCGAGATCCACGAGCGCTACGCCCAGAACATCGTCGTCGGGTTCTCGCGCGTCGGCGGTCGCCCCGTCGGGATCGTCGCCAACCAGCCCAACGTCCTCGCGGGGTGCCTCGACATCAAGGCGAGCATCAAGGCCGCTCGCTTCGTCCGCTTCTGCGACTGCTTCAACATCCCGCTCGTCACGTTCGTCGACGTGCCCGGCTTCTTGCCCGGCACCGATCAGGAGTACGGCGGCATCATCACCCACGGGGCGAAGCTGCTCTACGCGTTCGCGGAGGCGACGGTCCCGAAGATCACCGTCATCACCCGCAAGGCCTACGGCGGCGCGTACGACGTGATGGCGTCCAAGCACATCCGCGCGGACTACAACATCGCCTTCCCCACCGCCGAGATCGCGGTCATGGGGCCGGACGGCGCGGTCAACATCGTCTACCGCAACCAAATCGTGAAGGCAGAAGATCCGGCCGCGACCCGCGCCGCCTTCATCGACGAGTACAAGAAGAAGTTCGCGAACCCCTTCAAGGCCGCCGAGCTCGGCTTCATCGACGAGGTCATCCATCCTCGCACGCTGCGAAGGCGGCTCGGACATGCGCTCGACTTCCTCGCGACCAAGCGTGACGAGGTCCCCAAGCGCAAGCACGGCAACATCCCGCTCTGATCGCGCGCTATCAATAAGATAGCGCCGCGCCCCAGGGGGACCTGCTCCGCTTCGGAGCGCCCGCGGCGTCCGCGCCGCAATGGCGGCTCACGCGTCGCTGCCGCGCTGCACTTTTGTCGCCCTTCTTTGAGGTTTCGTGAGGGAAACAAGCTCTCGGAGCGGTTTGCTTCGCGCGCGACGAACGCTACGCTCTCGGTTCGGTCTTGGTTCCTTTTCTGAAACTCTTTGACGAATAAAGTGCTCGTAGGAGCTTTCGGGTTCTGGTAGGGTGCGCGGCCGTTCGAGCGGAACGCTTCGGCTCCGCGGGGGCGGAGCACGTTGCGGCCCGCGCCGCAGCCGCCCTGCTTGGGCTGTTCTCGAGACTTCATCGGGCTCTTCTGGAGGAAGTGACATGAATTTGAAGCTTGTTGGTTTGATGGCTCTCTGTGGTGCGGCGATCATCGCGTGCGGCGACAGCAGCAACTCGGGCGGCAGCGGCGGAAGCGGCGCGAGCAGCAACGGCGGCAACAGCGACGGCGGCACGACGAACGTCGGCGGCAACAGCGACGGCGGCACGATCAACATCGGCGGCCAGGGCACCGGCGGCGGCACGACCGAGCCCGTTTGCTACGCCGAGGGCGACGCGCAAGAGCTCCAGGCTCCTGGGCCGACGGTCGTCACGGGACAGAACGTTTGCACGGCCGCCCAGATCGACGGCTTCTACCCGGCTTGCTTCAGCGGCGACACGGCTGCCTGCGACGCCTGGGTTGCCGACAACGGCCCGTGCGGTGGTTGCTTCTTCGGCGTGGACGATCTCAGCCTCCCCACCGACCAGCAGACGGTGACCGGCAACTTCCCCGTCCTCCTCAACGGCACGGTCTACAGCTTCCTGCAGATCGGCGCTTGCGAGGCCGCGGCGCAGAGCCTCCCGCAGTGCACGCTGCCCGTCTCGAACCTCTACCTCTGCGCCGGCACGGCGTGCGAGGCGAACTGCGACAACTCGACGGCCCCGCCGAACGAGTTCTCGGATTGCGAGGACTACGCGGTGTCCGAGGGCATCTGCGCCGACATCGTGATCGAGGACGCCTGCATGAACGTCCTCAACCCCGCGACCTCCAGCCCGGAGTGCGACGGCGCGAGCTTCGAGGAAGCCTTCGTCAACGTGGCGAACTTCTTCTGCGGGCCCTGATCAAGACCCCGGCGCGCTTCGCGCTCGCCGACCCCTGCCAAGCGACTTCGCTCTTCGAGCTCCGTCGCGGCAGGGGTTGATCGACGCCCACGCGTGAAGAGAGACGGCGCGCGCCTTCGGGTGCGCGCCGTTTTTCTTTTCCGCTTTCTCTTCCGGTCTGTCAGCCCGGGTCGGGATCGAACGAGAGGGTGACGACCGCTTGCCCTGGGCTCGCTTCGCCTTGGGCGACCCCCGCGAGGTCGGGGGTGGGATCCTCGTACGTCGCACCGTCGAGGGCCGGCGCTTCGCCCGTGAACGCGACGAGCGCTGCGTGCCCACCGCCGCCGTTGCCGCCGTGCCCGCCGTTGCCGCCCACCCCGCCGGCGCCGCCCGCGCAGCCAGTGCCGTAGCCGAGACCGCCCGCGCCTGGTGATCCACCGAGGCCGCCCGTCCACCCGAAGCCGCCGTTGCCGCCGTGACCCACGGCGAGCGCCACGTCGGTGAGCTTCAGCGTCGAGCCGAGGACGATCAGGGCGATCGAGGATCCGCCGCCGGTGCCCGCGATCCCCTCGGCGCCGCCGCACCCTCCACCGCCGCCACCACCGCCCGCGTGGCCCGTGCTCGCGCCGCCACCACCGCCACCACCACCGTGCGCGCCCACGGTGCCGACGCCTCCATCGGCGGGATGGAACCCGTCCACGTCGATCGAGCCGATCCCACCATCCGCTCCGTCCATGCCCGGGTCACCAGGCCACCCGGGGCCGCCGGGCTGGCAGACACCGTTCGTCGTCAGGCCGCCGTTTCCTTGTGCGGGAAGGCCCTCTTTGCCCGAGCCCGCGGTCGCGCCCACGTACTGGCCGCCCTTGCCTCCGGTGCTTCCGCACGGGCTCGCGCCACCGCCGCCGTAGCCAATCGCGCTCGTGGCGTCGCCGCCGTCCTCCGCGCTCTGGCCCGCGACCGTCTCACCGGCGCCGCCCGGCGACCCCGCCGTCGCGTCGGACGCGGTCAGCGAGACCCGCTCGAGCTCCGCGAAGCCCCCGTCGATCAACGCTGCCACCGAAGACGCGCTGACGAACTCCCCCGCGGAAGCGGTCACGTCGAAGCCGGTGATGATCGTGGGCGCGTCTTCGGCCGCGCCTCCCGTCACGGTGAGAGGGATCTCGTTCGGGCCTGCCGTCCACGCCGTTCGAAGGGAGAGGTGCCATCGCCAGTCGGCGCCGCAGACGACGCCACCGTGGACGTGCATGCCGGCCGGGATCGTCACGGAGTCGTCGAGATCTCCGGCGCAGACGTAGAGGGAAGCCGGACCCGATCCGATGGAAGCGAGCGCGCCGCTGATGGTTCGGAACGGGCTCGAGGGCGAGCCGTTGCCGCCCGGGCTCGCGGCCGGATCGACGAAGTACCCGCAGCCCTCGCTGATGACGGTGTCATCCTCCGGATCGCAGTGCTGAGGGACAGGGGCGGCGCCGCCGCCGCCCTCGTCACCGCCGCCTATGTCCGCGCCTCCCGAGCCGCCGACCGGCTCGGTGCCTCCCTGCCCCTCGCCGCCACCTCCGGCAGGAGCTTCACCCGCTGCACATCCCATCAAGAGCGCGCCGGGCGTCACCAGCAGCGCAAGCAATCGAGCCCGCATCATCGAAGAGCGTACCTCCATGTTCGAGTCGCCGCCGCTGATCCCTCCGTCGGAATCGAGCGTTGAGGCGCGCACGCCTCGCCGGGGGTATAGTGACAAGCCACATGGGTCTTACGCTTGCTCGGCGGTGGTCCTTCGCCTTCGCTTGCGTGCTCGCGTCCGCCTGCAGCGATTCGACCTCCACCACTTCGACCGGCGGCGGCGGCGCTGCGCAAGGCGGATCGCACCAGGGCGGCGGTGGTGAAGGCACTGGCGCGAACATGACGGGAGGGATGGGCGAGGGCGGCGCCGTCCTCACGTGCGACACCGGGGAGCACGGCGATGCCCTCGCCGACGAAGGCACGCCCGAGGAGGCGATCTGCTCTGCATGCTTCAACTGCGCCATCGACGAAGGTTGCCGCGACATGGTCGTCACCTTCCAAGAGACGCCCGGGTGCCTCCCCACGACCGAGGAGGACACCGAGAATCTGCTCGCGTGCCTGAACGGGGCGATGGCCGTGCCGGACTTCGTCGGCTGCGCGCAGAAGCCCGAGCCCGAGCAAGAGGCCTGCATCGAGGCTTGCTACACCGAGTTCTCTCCGTGCGGAGATCTCCTCGACGCGGTGCTGAGCTGCGCCATCTGCGAGCAATGCCCGACCAACTGCAACGCCGAGGCCAACTGCGTGCCCGTGCAAGGATGACGGCGAGACGATGAACGTACGCGAGCTGATCGGATTGAGCTGCTTGGTCCTCGGATGCGGCGCGAACGTGGTGTTCGGAGAGGGCTCTGGCGCAGAGGGCGGACAGGGCGGCTTCACGACCATCACCACCGGAGCGAACGGAAGCGGAGGCTTCGGCGCCTTCCCGGATGGCCCCGGACAAGGCCCCGGTCCCGGCGTGGGCGGGTCGACCACGGACATCTCGCCCGTCACAACGACCGGCCCTCAGATCACCTGCGATCAGCTCGGCAACTGCCAAGGCGACGGCGTCGATCCGAAGTCGGGCTGTATCGAGTGCGCTGCCTTCGGAGACAGCTCGCTTGCATCGGACGCCGGCGCGTGCGCCCTGCCCTACCAGCAATGCTACGGGACACAGGGAGACTGCAGCGACGGTACCCCGGACTGCTGCGCGTTCGCGGCCTGCCTCGACGTGTGCTCGCAGCTCCCGACCGATCAGGAGTTCCTCGACTGCCTCTGCACGAACGACGGCAGCAGCTGCTTGGGCGTGGGGTCGGAGCAGCAGCCCGGCACGTGCTTCGGAGACCACCCCGAGGGGACCCAGGCGTACGTCGAGTTCTACACGTGCGCCGTGAACGACGTTTGCCCCTCCTCCTGCGGGGTGTTGTACCGCCTTCGCCCCCCTCCGGACGTTCGGGGCAGATCCTGCCTTGCGTCGGTGCTGACCCCGGCGTAGGGTCTGGGCCACGAGTGTGCCCGTGCGACATCCGCACAGGGGCACGCCCGGAAGTTTTTCCGCGGGTCTGGGGGCTGTTCCCCCGGCTCATTCTCTCCAAATCGTTCGGGGGTCTCTCCCTCGAACGACTGCTCCCTCCTCACCCCCATCACGGTCGTCTGCGCGCGTGGCTTCGCCGCGCGCGCGAGAGGGTGCGCAGGCCCAGGCCTCGCGCGGGGTCGGTTGCCACGCGCACGCGCGCCGCTCGAAAGTGGCCCGTGCTCCATGGGTGGTCGGGTCGGGAAGCAGACCGAACCGAGACCTCCATGCCTGCGCGCCCGATCCGGCTCGCGCGGGGTAGCAAATGGCCAAGAATATCCTCGTCATCAACGTCGACATCCGCGAGACGCGGGTCGCGCTCATCGAAAACGGCATCATCGCCGAGCTCCACCTCGAGCGAGAAAGCAACCGAGGCACCCTCGGCAACATCTATCTGGGGAAGGTCAGCCGGGTGCTCCCGGGCATGCAGGCTGCCTTCATCGACATCGGGCAGGAGCGCGCCGCGTTCCTCCACGTCGAAGACCTCATCCGCCCGGATGACTTCGACGCCTATCTCTCCGGTCATCGGCACAAGGGCTCCGGCGACGAAGAGCGGGAGTCCACCGGGGACAGCGCCGAGGCCCCCGAGGCGGAGGAAGAAGAAGCCTCCGCAGAGGGCGGAGACCCGGACGATCCCGCCGAGATGCAGGACGCGGCGGAGGCCCTCGCCTTCGAGGACGAGGCGGAGGAGGGCTCCGCCGAAGAGGTCGAGCGCGCCCCTGAGGTCGACTCCGACGACGAGCCCTTGATCGAGGGCGACGTCGAGGGCGAGAGCCAGACCGAAGAGGAAGACGACGCCGAGGACGACGACGCCGAGATCGGCCACGGCTCGTTCGCGGAGGCCTCACCGGAGGATCGAGCGGACGACGAAGCGGAAGACGCCGAGGACGCCGCGGACGCGGAAGACGCCGAGGACGCCGAGGACGCCGAGGACGAAGACGCGGGCTCCTCCGAGGCGGAGGACGACGAGGTCATCGCGGCAGAGAGCGACGACGACGAGGACGACGCGGCCGGACCGGACGACGATGGCATCCCCGCGTCGGAGCGACGCTCGCGCCCCTCGGGCCCGGCCCTGATGGAGACCAAGGTCGCGGCCCAAACGCCTGAGCCGCCGGTCGCCGCACCGGCGAGCGAAGCGGAAGAAGACGCGGGCGAAGAAGAAGAAGAGGCAGACGAGCTGTCCGCGAGCGAGCTCGAGGACATGGACCTGCCGAGGGTCTCGATCACCGACGCGCCCGGCGGCGCCCTCGGCGCCGAGGGCAGCGGCGCTCCCCGCCCGGAGGACGAAGCTGGCCTGCGCGCGCCCCGCGCCCGCACGCGCCGCGGTGGACGCGGCCGCCGCCGCCGCGGAAAGACGCGCCCCGAGGGAGCGGAGGAGACGACGAAGATCGTCGAGGCTCAGGCTCCGCGAGAGCCGCGGCCCGCGCCCGCTCCGCCCCCCGACAAGCAAAAGAGCAGCGGCGGCCGTGGCGAAGGCGGGCGCAACGAGCGATCCGGATCGGGCCGCGGCGACCGCCACGGCCGCGGTGGTCGAGAGGCCCAGGGCCGATCGCGCGAGGGCGACAAGCGCGGCCGCCGCGACGGACGGCGCCCGGATGGACGCCGCGGCGCGAGCCCCGTCGCAGAGCGACGCCAAGGGCGAGGCAAGGACCCGCTCCGCGTCTCCAAGTCGACGCCGATCCGCGACGTCGTGCGCGAAGGGCAAGAGGTCATCGTCCAGGTCTCGAAGGAGCCCATCGGCACCAAGGGCGCCCGCGTCACGAGCCACATCTCGCTGCCCGGTCGTTACGCCGTCTACCTCCCGACCGTCGAGCACATCGGGATCTCGAAGCGCATCGGCTCCGACAAGGAGCGGGCGCGGCTGCGTGAGGCGATCGAGGCGATGAAGCCTCCTCAGGGCGGCCTCATCGTTCGCACCCTCGCCGAGGGTCTCACCAAGAAATCCCTGAAGGCCGACGTCGGCTACCTCGTCCGGCTCTGGGGCGAGATCGTCTCGCGCCGCGAGACGACGGAGCGCGCCCCCAACCTCCTCTACTCGGAGCTCGACCTCGTCCTCAAGACGGCGCGCGACCTCTTCACCGACGACATCGAGAAGATCGTCATCGACTCGCGCGAGGCATACACGCGCCTCCGCCGCTTCGTGGAGATCTTCATGCCCGACCGCGTGAACGCGATCGAGCTCTACGAGGGCGAGGAGCCCATCTTCGACGCCTACGGGATCGAGGACGAGATCGGCCGCGCCCTCTCGCGCAAGGTCCCCCTCTCGTCCGGCGGTCACCTCATCATCGATCAGGCGGAGGCCCTCACCGCCATCGACGTGAACACGGGCCGGTTCGTGGGACGCGGCTCACGCGACCTCGAGGACACGATCCTGCAGACGAACCTCGAGGCGGTCGAGGAGATCGCCTACCAGCTCCGCTTCCGCAACATCGGCGGGCTCATCATCCTCGACCTCATCGACATGGAGCGCATCTCCAACCGCGAGAAGGTCCGCCGAAAGCTCGAGCAGCTCCTCGCCAAGGACAAGGCGAAGACGACCCTCAACCGCATCTCCGATCTCGGCCTCATCGAGATGACGCGCAAGCGAACGCGCGAGAGCCTCGGTCGGATCATGAACGAGCCGTGCTTCTACTGCGACGGCACCGGCAACCTCCAGTCGCGCCAGACGATCGCCTACGAGATCCTCCGCCAGATCAAGCGCGAGCGGATGAGCCTGCGCGGCTACAGCGTGGTCGTGAATGCCCACCCCGCCGTGGTCGACTTCCTCCGCAACGAAGAGCGCGCCGCCGTGATCGAGGCCGAGCGCCGCTACATGCGCCGGGTCGAGCTCGTCCCGCGCAAAGAGTACCACCTCGAACAGTTCGATCTTGCCGGCAAGTAACGGAGCGAGGCAGCGATGGACGAGAGCGAATCGCGCAGCGGCGAACGGGTCACCATCAACAAAGAGTTCGAGAGCTACGACGCGTTCATCAACGAGTACGTCACGAACATCTCGCGCACCGGCGCGTTCGTCCGCTCGAAGTCGCCGCTGCCGGTCGGCACGGTCGTGAACCTCCGCTTCACCGTCATCATGGACGACATCGAGACGATCGAAGGCCAGGGCGAGGTCGTGCGCGTCCACGACGACCCGCCCGGCATGGGCGTCGTCTTCACGGAGCTGTCGAGCTATTCGAAGGGCCTCATCGACAAGCTCCTCACCCTCCGCCTCCACCAGAAGTAGAGCCGCCGATGTTCACGGGTCTGGTCGAAGAAGTCGGATCGATCGCGAGCGTGGACGCGCGAGGCTCCGCCGCCCGCATCGGTGTCACCGCCAAGATGGGCCCCCTCGTCCTCGGGGAGTCGATCGCGGTGAACGGCGTCTGCGTCACCGTCGAGCGCATCGTGGCCGGCGGCTTCGAGGCGGACCTCTCCGCGGAGACCCTCGAGAAGACGACCCTCGGCGAGCTCGCCCGCGGCCGCCGCGTCAACCTCGAGCGCGCCACCGCCCTCGGCGCCCGCATGGGCGGTCACGTCGTCCTCGGCCACGTCGACGGCACCGGCCACCTCGTCGAGAAGAACGACGTCGGCCCCGCGCTCCGCGTCGTCTTCGCCGCTCCCCGCGATCTCGCCAAGTACCTCGCGGTGAAGGGATCCATCACCATCGACGGCGTCAGCCTCACCGTGAACGAGGTCACGGACGAGAAGGACGCGACCAAGATCGCCCTCATGCTCGTCCCCCACACCCTCGCGATGACGACGCTTCTCGATCGCGCCCCCGGAGATCGCGTCAACCTCGAGGTCGACGTCCTCGCCCGCTACGTGGAGCGGCAGCTCGCCCTCGCTGCGAAGCCGGAGCCCGACCGCGACGCTGTCCTGCTCGAGAAGCTGCGAGACGCCGGCTACCGATGAGGGCGGTTCCCACCCTTCGGTGAGGCCTCTCTCTCGTCATACGCGAAGCATGTGGAAGGACCTGTCATCGAGCACCACAAGAAGGACGTCGACCGGACGCTCCTTCGAGAGAACCTCAAGCTCACGGTAGAAGAGCGAGGTGCGTTGTCTCGGCCGCGCAAGCCATCAGCGTGAAACGGGCGGCCGGGCGCGACCGCGTGTGGCGACGTGCCGCGCGAGCGATCATCCGCCTCACGGAGCAAGGCTCTTTCTAAGGGGTTTTCCCTCCTTCTTGGGCTCTCGGGGGCGGCACGGGAGTTGACTAGCCCGCCTCCCATGAGCGGAGTGATTCGTTGCCGTTCCAAGTCCCCGCGCGACCTCGCCGACGCCCTCGACCTGTGGGCCCTCCGTCGGGAGAAGGTCCTCTCCATGATCGACGTGCGCGCCGCGAAGCAGGCCCGCAAGCTCGCTCGCACCTGCCGCGTGCTCGGTGAGATGGAGGGCGCGCCGCTCCTCTCCGACACCTGGGAGGCGGAGTGGGATCGAACCTGGGCCGAGGCCACCACCCTCATCGACCCGCTCCGAGAAGAGGCGGGGCACACCGAAGATCCCATCGACGAGGCAACCCCATCCCAGCGGGTGACCCGCGCCATCGACGTGGCCGCGATCCTCTCCGACGATCGCCCCACGCGCGTCGTCAGCGTCGTGCCGCCCAAGCCCAAGCGCGACGTCGCGTGATACGTTGCGAGGATGAGGCGCGAGGATCTGATCGCGTTCGCGCGGAAGGATTGGGCTGCCCTCGCCGAGGTGAAGCGCGCCTACCACCGAGAGCAACCGGCCCCGGCAGACCCTTTGGCTTCCTTCCGGATCGTCGATGCCCTGCGAGCGCAGGTCCACGCGATGCGCCCCGACTTTCCAACCGGTCGGGACCGAGAGGCCGATCTCCAAGCGCACATCGTCCTCGCCGCGCGGCTGCGACGTGCCTCTCCCCGCTAACGTCCGTCTCCTCATCGACCTCGCGGCGGTGCTGAAGGAGCGACGCCTGCGCTGGTACGTCTTCGGGGCGCAGGCCGCGAGCTATTACGGGCGTCCGCGCATGACGGAGGACGTCGACGTGACCGTCCGCGTGCCCCGGGGCAAGCTGCGCGCGCTCATCGAGGCCCTCGCCAAGGCGAAGTTCGAGCCGCGCGTCGCCGAGCTCGAGGCGTTGGGGAGGGGGGTGGGCATCGAGATGACGTCACGTGACGCGTGAAAGGACCGGTGCAGAGGAAGTCCCTCTGGAAACCGCCGGTCGCGGGGACTACACCTCCGGGGCTTTGACCGCTCCCGAACCTCGCCAATCCACGCGCGGCGTGATCGCGCCTCCGCCCGTGGCCGTCGCTCCGGCCACCCACCGCCTCACCATCGATCCGGCCTTGCTCGACCGGGTGAACCGCGCCCTCGACGCGATCCGCGCGGGAAAAATGGTCATCCTCGTCGACGACGAGGACCGCGAGAACGAGGGAGACCTCGTGATGGCGGCGGAGAAGGTCTCCGCGGAGGCCATCAACTTCATGGCGAAGCACGGGCGCGGGCTCATCTGCCTGACCCTCACCGAGGAGCAGGTCGAGCGGCTCGAGCTTCCGATGATGTCGGCGCCGGGGCGGCACGGGCCGCCGCTCGGGACGGCGTTCACGGTGAGCATCGAGGCGCGCACCGGGGTGACGAGCGGGATCAGCGCCGCCGATCGCGCCCGCACCGTGCAGGTCGCGGTGAGCGTCGACGCGCGGCCGAGCGATCTGGTGACGCCGGGCCACATCTTCCCGCTGAAGTCGCGCCGCGGCGGGGTCCTCGTCCGGACGGGGCACACCGAGGGCTCGGTGGATCTCGCGCGCCTCTCCGGCCTGCAGCCGGCCGGGGTCATCTGCGAGATCATGAACGACGACGGCAGCATGGCCCGGATGCGCGATCTCGAGGCCTTCGCCGACAAGCACGGCCTCATCCTCCTGACGATCGCGGACCTCATCCAGTACCGCCTCCAGACGGAGCGGCTGGTGGTGCGCCGGGCGGAGGCGAAGGTCACCCTCGACGTGACCGGCACGGAGTGGACCGCGATCGCGTTCGAGATCCTCGGCGAGTCGCGCCAGTTCCTCGCCCTCGTGAAGGGGACGATCGACGTCTCGCAGCCGGTGCTGGCGCGCATCCACGCCGGCAGCCTCGTGGGGGACATCTTCGCGTCGACCCCGTCCGAGGGCGGGGTGAACCTGCGCGAGTCGATCCGGATGATCGAGGCCGAGGGCCGCGGCGTCGTCCTGTTCATCCCCCCGAAGGGCGATCTCGTGAGCGAGCTCGCGCGGTACGGCGCGGAAGCGCCCGCCCACGAAGCCCCCAAGAGGGCGAACGGCGATGCGGCGGGGGAAGCGGCCCCGCCCAACCCGAGCGCAAACCTGGTCAACGCTCCTCTGCGCGAGTTCGGCCTCGGGGCGCAGGTCCTCGCCGACCTGGGCGCCCACGAGCTCCGCCTCATCTCGAACAACCAGGCGAAGATCGCCGGCCTCCACGGCTTCGGCCTCAAGGTCGTGGAGCGGATCCCCATCTCGTCGCAGCGGCCCTGACGAAACTCTGGTAGGCAGGCCCGTTCCTATGGCTCCTCGCATCATCGAAGGCCACCTCGTCGTCCCTCAAGGCGCTCGCTTCGCCATCGTCGCGAGCCGCTTCAACCACTTCATCGTCGATCACTTGGTCGACGGCGCCCTCGACGCGATCGCGCGCCACGGCGGCAACACCGCCGACGTCACCCTCGTGCGCGTCCCCGGCGCGTGGGAGATCCCGTACGCCGTCCAGCGCCTCGCCCAGCGGCAGAAAGAGGGCTTCGCCATCATCGCCCTCGGCGCCGTCATCCGCGGGTCGACCCCTCACTTCGACTACGTCGCGGGCGAGGTGACCAAGGGCATCGCCGCCGTGTCGATGCAGGCGAGCGTCCCCGTCGCGTTCGGGATCCTCACCACCGACTCGATCGAGCAAGCGATCGAGCGCGCGGGGACGAAGGCGGGCAACAAGGGCTGGGAGGCCGCGGTGAGCGCGATCGAGATGGTCAGCCTCGCGAAGGCCCTCGGCGAGGCCGGGCTGTAACCGGCCATGGGCGCGAGAACGAGCGCGCGCGAGTGCGCGCTGATGATCCTGTACGGCCTCGAGGCGACCGGCGACGACGCGGCCGACGCCGTGCGCAGCTTCTTCCTCTACCTCGCACCGGATGCGGGCGTCTCCCCGGACGAGGAGACGCGCGCCTACGCCCGTGAAGTCTTGCTCGGCGCGGCCGGCGAGCAAGCCAAGATCGACGACACGATCCGCTCGGCGAGCACGAACTGGCGCCTCGAGCGCATGAGCCGCGTCGACCGGAACGTGCTGCGCGTCGCGACCTACGAGCTGCTCCACGGCGTGCCGCGCGCCGTCGCCATCGACGAGGCGGTCGAGCTCGCGAAGCGCTTCGGGACGGAGGAGTCCGGCTCGTTCGTGAACGGCGTCCTCTCTCACGTGGCGGATCTGGTCGCCGGGGCGTAGCGCAGCAACCGCGAGCACAGTCGTCGCGCGCTGCGTCGGATCAACCCCTGCCGCGACGGAGCTCGCAGAGCGTAGTCGCCTGGCAGGGGTCGGCGAGCGCGAAGCGCGCCGGGGGTCGGATCACGCGGATCCGATGCCCATCGACCTCTGACATCGCGATCGCATCGAGTCCGCAAAAGCTTCTCGGTCCACGCGTGTCCGATGCGAAGGGCTCATCGCGTCGTTGGCCGCGCGCCGCGTACACGGCGCCGCGACGCCAGGTGACCTCGCGGTCGAATCATGAGCCGTCCCCTCTCGCTCGCGCCATTTCGACGTGCGCATGAGCCCGGCCCGAAATGATCCGACCCTCTCGATTGTCCGTAGGGTGTGAACCGCGATCCGCGTTTCCCCTAAGGCCCCGAGATCGCTGGCCACGGCACGACCGATGCAGAGCATCCCAGACAAGTGAGCTTCACCATGATCCCGTCTCGTTTCCGTTCCACCTCCTTTCCTCGCGTCGACGCGGGGGCGGGCGCGCTCATGGGGGATGGCTTCGTATCCGACGCCATCCTCGAGGAGTGGCTGCGCACGGGGGTCGCGAAGCGAGCGGGGAGCGTCCTGTCCTTCCCGGACGGGCGCCGCTTCGTCCTCATCGACGGCCTGCGCATCCTCGGCCGCCGCAACGGCGAGAGCGATCCCTACGGCCTCACCGGCTACCTCATGACCCTCCGCTCTTTGCTGCGCCGCGGCGGCCTCGTCTCCAACGACGGTGTCCGCCTCGGAGCCGCCATCTACGACGTCGCGTTCGGGTCCATCGCGGAGCCGCTCGAGGCGAGCAGCAGCGAGGCGCGCGATACCCTGCCGCCCAACACCGTGCGGACGGGCTGACCTCCCAGGTCGGCCCCGCGCGGGGGATGCCCACCCCCGGCTCGCTCCGCTCGCCGACCCCTCCCAAGCGTCGTGCTCCGCACGCCGCGGGAGGGGTTCGCTGCTCGCACGGAAGCGATTGGCGGCGCCGGTCCAGGGTTTGGCGTCCGCGGTCAAGAGCGGGGCGCCTCGGGGGACTACCCCTGAGGCATGGAACACGACCAAGCTCCTCCGCGGTGGCTCCGGGTGCTCGACGGCCGCGCCTGGCGTTGGCTCGTGCTCGGGGCAGCGCTCATCGCGGCCTCGCAGCTCCGCTTCGGGGTGGGAGTGCTCGCGTGGATCGCGCCCATCCCGTTCCTGCGGTACGCGCGGCTCCGGCCGGGGGCTCGAGGCGGCGCGGGCCTCGCGTTGGCGTCGCTCGTCGGTTGGGTCGCTGCGCTCGCGAAGATCGTCACCCCTCCCGTCCCCCCCGTCCTCGCGGTCGCGTTCGCGTTGCCCGTTTGGCTCTTCCTCACCCTCCCCTATCTCGCGATGCCGGTGCTGCGGCGGCTCGGGGAGCGCGTCGCGGTGCTCGCGTTCGCGGCGTGGATGGTCGCGGGCGAGTGGACGCTGCACGCGGCGCTGCCGTTCGGCACGTGGGGCTCGGCGGCGAACACGCAGCTCGACGGCCTCGCGCTCCTCCAGCTCGCGTCGGTGACCGGCCTCCACGGCGTGAGCTTCCTGCTCTACGTCGTGTCCGCCAGCCTCGAGTCGCTCGCCGCGGCGCCGTCGCGCGCGCGGCTCCGATTCGCGAGCGCGTGGGTGATCGCGACCGTCGCCGTCGCGAGCGCGGGGCAAGTGCGCCTCGCGAGGGCGGCCGCGATCGGAGGAGCCCACACCCTCGTGGCCGCCGTCGGGACCGACTCGACGATCGGCGCGGGCCCGATCCCCGGCGAAGCCCAGCTCGCGTCGATCGAGGAGGGGCTCTTCGCGCGCACACGCCGGGCGGCAGCGAGCGGTGCGAAGCTCGTCGTGTGGACGGAGGCGGCGACCCTCGTGCGGCCCGAAGGTGAAGCCTCGTTCCTCGCGCGCGTCGGTGCGCTCGCCCGCGCCGAGGAGATCGCGATCGCGGCGGGCTACGTCGTACCGGTCTCCACGGCGCCGCTCCGCTACGAGAATCGATACGCGCTCTTCGGCCCCGACGGCCGGCTCGACCATGTCTACGACAAGCATCATCCGGTGCCCGGCGAGCCCGCGGAGGCGGGGAAGGCGCCGATGCCGCTCTACGTGAGCGACACGCTCGGACGGCTCTCGGGAGCGATCTGCTACGACTATGACTTCCCGCGGCTGGGCCTCCAGCACGCCGCGCTCGATCTCGATCTCGTCGTCCTCCCTTCGAGCGACTGGCGCGGCATCGACCCGAGCCACACCGAGATGGCGGCGCTGCGCGCGATCGAGGGCGGCCACTCCGTCCTGCGCTCGACGCGCTTCGGCCTCTCCGCCGGCATCGACCCTTACGGGCGCATGCGCGGCTCGCTCAGTCACTTCGACGACCGCGAGCGCGTGCTCGTGGTGAGCCTCCCGCGGCACGGCGTCCGCACGGTCTACGGCGTCGTCGGCGACGTGTTTCCGATCACGTGCGTCGCGCTCGGGCTCGGCGCGCTCGCGGCCGCGACCCTCGGCCGGCGCTGGTATGCTCCGCGGCGGTGGACACGGTCCTCTCCGTCGCGAGCCGCGCCGTCCTCGAAGCCTGCGAGCGGCTAGGCATCGATGGAGACGTGCTGCTCCGCGACGCGGGGCTCCGGCGGGAGGAGGTCATGGAGCCGGATCGCCGGATCGACGCCCGAAAGGCTGACGCGCTCTGGCGCGCCGCGTCCCTGCGCACCGACGACGAGCACCTCGCGGCCCACGCGGCGGAGGCGCTCCCCTTCGGCGCTTACAAGGTCGTCGACTTCCTCGCCGCGAAGAGCGCCACCATCGGGGAGGCGTTTGCCCGGGTCGTGGCGTACTTCCCGCTCGTCGATCCGCGCGCCCGGTTCGAGGTCGTGCACGAAGGCAAGACCACCTCCCTCGCGATGCGCGCGCGGGACCAGGGCGTCGAGCTCCGGAGGGAGGCCCAGGAGTACACCTTCGCCGCCCTCGTCACGCGCATGCGGAGCTGCGCCGGCGGCGGGTGGACGCCCGAGGCGATCGAGCTCTCCTTTCCGGCGCCCGCGGACACGGCCGAGCTCGCGCGGGTCCTCGGCGCGGTCCTCCGCTTCGAAGCGCCGGAGCCGCGGATCGTCTGCTCGGCGAGCTCGTGGGACGCCCCCGTCGCGACGGCCGAGCCGGCGCTCCTCGAGATCCTCGAAGAGCACGCCGCCCGCCTCCTCGCCGAGCTCCCCCAGAGCGACGATCTCGTGAGCCGAGTCCGCCACGCGATCTCGAGCGAGCTCTCGACCGCCGATCCGGCGCTCGCGCACATCGCGAAGCGCCTCGGCACGAGCGAGCGCACCCTGCAGCGCGATCTCAAGGAGCGCGGCGTCACCCTGAACGCGCTCTTCGACGAGGCGCGCGCGGCGCTCGCGAAGGCGCATCTGCGCGATCCCTCCCTGTCGATCGCCGACGTCGCCTTCCTCCTTCGCTTCGCCGATCAGAGCGCGTTCACCCGCGCCTTCCGCCGCTGGACCGGAGGGCCGCCAGGAGCGTTCCGCGCCCGCCTCGGGGTCGTCGCGTAGCCGCGCCCGCAACGCTCTCTTTTTCATAGCGCAAGAACGAAGCGCGGCACGCGCCCCAGTCTCGAGACAACGCCGTGCGAGGCAGGAGGGGCTCGGGCAGCTCCGACGCGACACCGGTCGCTGAACGCTACGAAAAGCCCAACAGGCTGCTGAAAAAGTCGGCGTCATGCCTCTCGGCACCGGAGTGGCTGCCAATTCACCCCCCCGGGCGCTCCCCGTCCCAGCCCTCAAATCGCCGGCCCGTTCTCGATCCGCGACTTGAGCTCCACCAGGTTCGCCGCGCCGCAGACGTTCGCCTTCTTCTTGTCGGGGACGGACTCGAACACGCCGTCGAAGGCCTTCTTGAAGGAGCTGTTGGACTCGCTCGCCTTGAGGGCGATGTCGAGGGCCTTGTCTTTGTCCTTCGCGGTGCAGGCTTCCTCGACCTTCTTCATCTCTTCGAGGGCAGGACCCTTCTTGCAACCAGAGAGCGAGAGGGCGAAGGCGAAGACGAGCGCGGCGGAGAGAGAGAGATTCGAGAGCTTCATCGTCGTGGTCCTTTGAAGTGCAGTTCAAAGGCAAAGACGGCGGCTCGCGCCGAGAGTCGTGAAGAAAAAAGCGCATCGCTGCCCGCACGCGAGGAGCTGTCCATGAAAGGGTGGGCGCGCGTCGCGCTTCGCGCTCGCCGGGAGAGGCGGAGCTGAAGCGTCATCGTGCCGAAGACCTCCCCCCGCGATGCCTGGGGATTGGTCTCATCTGTCCCAATCCCTTTTTATTGCCGTCTCTTCCGCGATTGCTTCGCCCCGCAGAGTCGGCTCCTAGTCGGAGGATGGCGCGCCATCCTCCCCCCGCAAGCGGGGCCCCCCTCCGGCGCTGCAGATGGCTTCTGAAGTGTGGATCTCTGCGAGTGACGGCAGAGACCCCCTTGGCTCGCACGCACTCGTCGTGTCACTGGAGATCCGCGCAGAGTGCCCTGGTTCTCTGCTGGTTTGGAAAGATGAGACCAATGCTCAGCCGCGACGAGAAGACTCAGCGCAGCCACACCACCGTGACGCCGTCGCCGCCCTCGCGGGGCTCGCCGGGGCGCATGCGGTCGACGTAGGCGCTCTTCTCGAGGGCCTCGCGCAGGGCGATGCGGAGCGAGCCGGTGCCGTGGCCGTGGATGAGGAACGCGACGCTCTTTCCCGCACCGACGCAGCGGTCGAGGAACTGCTCGGCCATGGAGACGGCCTCGTGGGCGCGCAGGCCGCGGAGGTCGACGGTGTTGTCGCTGGTCTGGATGGGGACGTCGGGGTCGTTGGCGGCGTCGAAGACGATGGGCTTCACGGCGCGCTGGCCGCTCGCGGGGCCGCTTCCCTTGCCGCCGCCGCCGCTCTTGGGGCCGCTGCCTTTGGAGACGCCCGCGCCCTTCGTGTTGGCGGCGCCGGCGGCGCGGCGGATCTCGTCGACGGACGCGAGGAGCTTGAGGGGGCCGGCGGCGACGCGGACCTGTCCGGAGGCGAGGACCTCGAGGACCTCGGCCTCGGTGCGCAGGCGCGGGACGAAGACCTTCATCCCCGGGAAGAGATCGGCGCGCTGGACCTCGCTCGCGGACTCCGCGCGCGGGTCGGCCTTTCGCACCTCGAGCGACCCTCCGATGGCGACCGAGGAGGCGACCCGATCGATCGCCTTCTCCGCGTCGGCGAGGGCGCGCTCCTCGAGCTTCTGGGCGCGCAGGCGGGCTTGGGCGCCGCGCAGCTCTTCGCGGGCGCGCTTGATGCCGGCGAGGAGCTCGGCGCTCTCGCGCTCGGCCGCCCCGCGCTCTTTGTTGGTGACGCGCTCGAGCTCGGCGTCGAGCTGCTTCTGTTTGTCGTGGAGGATCTGGGCCTCGCGGCGGGCCTGCTCGCGGGCCTCGTCGAGCTCGCGCCGGTCGCTCGCGAGGCGCTCGACGAGCTGGCTGACCTTGAGGGCGTCGTGGGAGAGGAGGCTCTTCGCGCGATCGACGAGGTGATCGGGGACGCCGAAGCGCTTCGCCACCGCGAGGGCGCTGGAGGCGCCCGGCACCCCGCGCAAGAGCTCGAAGGTCGGGGCCATCGCGTCCAGGTCGAACCCGACGGAGGCGTTCTCGAAGCGGTCGTCGGCGAGGGCGAGGACCTTGAGGGCCTCGTAGTGGGTCGTGCACGCGACCGCGCCCCCGCGGGCCGCGAGCGACTCGAGGATGGCGGTGGCGAGGGCCTCGCCTTCGCGCGGATCCGTCCCGCTCGCGACCTCGTCGAGGATGACGAGCGACCCTTCGTGGGTCGCGTCGAGGATCGCGACGAGGTTCTTCACGTGGGCGCTGAAGGTGGAGAGGTTCTTCTCGAGGCTCTGGTCGTCGCCGACGTCGGTGAGGACCTCCGAGCAGAGCCCGACGGTGGACCCCTCCCCCGCCGGCACCGGCAACCCCGCGCGCAGCATGAGGGCGGCGAGGCCGAGCGTCTTGAGGGCCACTGTCTTACCGCCCGCGTTCGGCCCCGAAACGACGAGCACCTTGCCCGATCGCACCGCGAGATCGCTCGGGACGACGTCGACCCCGTCGAGGGCGAGGATGGGGTGGCGCGCCCGCTGGAGCTCGATGAGGAGCGGGCCCTCGTCTCCTTCGGGGATGATCGGGGTCGTGAGCTTGAGATCGGCGGCGAGGCGCGCTTGTCCGCGCCTCAGGTCCGCGCGCGCGAGGGCCTCCACCGCGCTCTCGACCGCGGGGGCGGCCTCGGCGACGAGGGCCCCGAGGCGCGCGAGCACGATGTCCTCCTCTTGGGCGACCATCGCGTCGAGGACCTTGTGGCGGTTGCCCATCGGCACGAGCACGCGCGGCTCCACGAAGAGGGTCGCCCCTCCCGAGCTCGCCCCGTGGACGATCCCGGGGAAGCGCTCGTGGGCGTCGGCGCGCACCGGCAACACGTACCGCCCGTCGCGCTCCGTCCAGTAGGCGTCGGAGAGGATGGAGCCGTATTTGGCGACGAGCTCCTCGAGGCGCCGCACGATGCGCTCGCGCGAGGACTTCCGCTCCGCCCGCAGCTCGGCGAGGCGCGGTGAGGCGGCGTCCGCGATCGTCCCGTCCGGCTCGAAGGCCTGCTCGAGCTCGGTCGCGATCGGATCGAGCGACGCGTCGGTGGCGCAGCTCTCGGAGAGGCGCGGGGCCTCGTCCTTGTGGGCCTTGAGGAACTTGCGGAGCTTGCGCGCGTGGGAGAGGAGCTTGCCGATCGCGCGCACCTCTTCGCTCGAGAGGACAGAGCCGATGCGCACGCGCCCGAGGGCCTCGTCCACGTCCGGCACCGCGTCCGCGGGCAGGGGCTCACCTCCGTCGTCGAGGGCGCGCGCCTCGTCGATCTCGGCGAGCGACGCCTCGATCGCGTCGCGCGCTTGGAGGAACGGCAGGGCGAGGGCGGCCCGGCGGCCTGCCTCGCTCGCGCACCGCTCCGCGAGGGCCTCGAAGATCCGACCTAGCTCCAGATCGGCGCGGGCTTTGGGCCCGGCCGGGTCACGCTCAAGCATCGTGCGGATCTTTTGCGACACCACCCGCGCCGCTCGGCATCGGGTTCTGCTCTTTCTCGAGGTACCGGAAGATCGTCCGCGGATCGACCCCGAGGTCGCGCGCGGTCTGGGTCCGGTTGCCGTTGTTGCGCTCGAGGACCTCGAGGACGTACCGGCGTTGGAACTCCTCCTTCGCCTTCTCGAGCGGGAGGATTTGCGACTCGCTCGCCGCGCCGAGGTCCAAATCCTCTGGCGAGAGGAGCGTCTCCTCACACAGCACGAGCGCCTTCTTGATGCGGTTCTCGAGCTGCCGAATGTTGCCGGGCCAATTGTATTTCCGGATCGCGGCGAGGGCGGCGGGGCTGAAGCCCTTCACGTTGCTCTCGAGCTCGTCGGCGTACTTCGTCAGCAGGGCCTTGGCGATGATGGCGAGATCCTCACCGCGCTCGCGCAGCGGGGGCAGCCAGATGTTGACCACGTTGAGGCGGTAGTAGAGGTCCTCCCGGAAGTTGCCGCTGCGGATCTCCTCCTCGAGGTTGCGGTTCGTCGCGGCCACGATGCGGATGTCGACCTTCTCCGGCTTCGAGTCGCCGACCCGAAACACGATCCGCTCCTGGAGCGCGCGGAGCAGCTTCACCTGAAGGTTCAGCGGGAGCTCCCCGATCTCGTCGAGGAAGAGCGTGCCCTTGTCGGCGACCTGGAACTTGCCGGGGCGCGACGCGATCGCCCCCGTGAAGGCGCCCTTCACGTGCCCGAACAGCTCGCTCTCGATGAGGTTCTCGGGGATGGCGCCGCAGTTGATGGTGACGAACGGCCCCTCCGCGCGCTGGCTCCGCCGGTGGATCTCTCGGGCGATGAGCTCCTTGCCGGTGCCCGTCTCGCCGGTGATGAGGACGCTGATGTCCGTCGCCGCCACCTTCTGCAGCTTCCGGAACACCTCCATCATCCCCGGACAGGCCCCGATGATCTCCCCGAAGCGCTTGTCCTTCAGCTCCGCCTCGAGCTTGGCCTTGTCGGCCCGCAGCGCGTTCAAGAGCATCGCGTTCTGAAGGATCAGCGAAGCCTGCGACGCGAAGATCGCGAGCAGCTCGAGCTGGGTCCGTTCGAAGAGGCTCTTCACTTTGTCGTTGCCGACGTAGAGCGCGCCGATCACCTGACCCTGCGACAAGAGCGGCGCGCACATCACGCTCGAGAGCTTCATCGCGATGACGCTGTCGCTCTTGCCGAACGTGGTGTCCGCGAGGGCATCCGAGACGATGAGGGGCCGCCCCGACTGGATCACCTGCCGCACGATCGAGTCGCTGATGGAGCCGCTCGCGTCCGCGATCCCCTCCTTGCGCACGTTCCGCGAGGCCCGCACCACGAGCTTCCGGTCGTGGGCGCCGTCCTTCGACGAAGGAGGCCCCGCCACCACGTCCGCCCCCTCCACCAAGATCAAGAAGCCCTTCTGCGCGTTCGTCAGCTCGATGACGTCGTCGAGCATCGCCTCGAGCAAGTCGTCCACGTTCTTGCGGTTGATGAGCTTCTCGCTGAACGAGAACAGCTTCCGCACCCCGGCGAGCTCGCTCGAGACCACCCCCATCCCCGTCTTGTCGACGACCCGATCCTCCTCGTCCGGCTCCTCGGCGCGCCGCTTCATCGACTCCGAGAACATGCTGAACCCCAGCTCCGCCGTCCCCAGGTGAAGCCGATCCCCGTGCACCAGCCGCGCCCGCCGCTTCTTCTTCTGGTTGATCGCGATGTCCGCGACCGAGTCGATCTCCTGAAGGATGAAGTCGCGCCCGTCGAACTCGATCTGCGCGTGGTGCTCCGCGACCCCATCCGCCTTCAGGCTCACGTCATTTCCGAGCGCTCGCCCGATCGTCGTGATGGGCTTATGGATCGAGTAAAGGATCGGCGCTCCCTGGGCAGGGAAGTGCTTCAGGGTCGGCATGGGCTAGTCCGGGCAGCATACTGTGTTTTTCCGCTCGCCGCTCGGGCTCTGTTGTCCGCTCGCCGCTCGGGCTCTGTTGTCCGCTCGCCGCTCGGGCCCGTGAGGTCCTCGCTCCCTGCGCTCGCTGCGGGGAGCGTCGACACAGGAAGTGTCGCCTCTCTCCGTCGCCTCCTTGGAGCTTCGCGCTGCTTGGTTGCTGGGGGGGCCGGGTCGCTACTGTTTTGGTAGCGATCGAAGGGGCATCCCTCGCCGCTCGGGCCCGTGAGGTCCTCGCTCCCTGCGGTCGCTGCGGGGAGCGTCGACACAGGAAGTGTCGCCTCTCTCCATCGCCTCCTTGGAGCTTCGCGCTGCTTGGTTGCTGGGGGGCAGGGTCGCTACTGTTTTGGTAGCGAGGTCTCGTCTCCCTCACGCACGCGCAGGGCTGCGCTTTGGCAGCCCGAGCATGCGTTTGGGGGAGACCGGCGGCGCGGAGCGCCGACGAGGGGGGCATCCCTCGCCGCTCGTTCCGGGGGACGACGCGCTACCATTTTCGTAGCGACGGGGCGATCGACGAAGGTGCCCACCCCCGCTTCGCTCGCTCAGCGACCTCCCCTGTTCGTCGCTCCTTCGGAGCCTCCTCACGGGAGGGGTGCGCGCTATCGATTTGGTAGCTTCCGCGCGGGGAAGGGGCTGGAGCTACGTTTTTCGTAGCACGAGCGCTGTTGTCCGCTCGCCGCTCGGGCCCGAGAGGTCCTCGCTCCCTGCGGTCGCTGCGGGGAGCGTCCACACAGGAAGTGTCGCCTCTCTCCATCGCCTCCTGGAGCTTCGCGCTGCTTGGTTGCTGGGGGGTGGGGAGCGCTACTGTTTTCGTAGCAATCGAAGGGGCAGCCCTCGCCGCTCGGGCTCTGTTGTCCGCTCGCCGCTCGGGCCCGAGAGGTCCTCGCTCCCTGCGGGGAGAGCCTTGCTTGCTGGGGGGCGGGGAGCGCTACTGTTTTCGTAGCGACGTCTTGCCTCCCTGCTTCGTCGCTTGGTGGCCGGAGCGCTACGATTTTGGTAGCTGCGTCCCGTCTCCCCCACGCACGCGCAGGGCTGCGCTTTGGCAGCCCGAGCATGACACTGCGGGGGGCGCGAAGCGCATGGGGGCGAGCAGAGCCCCCAAACAAAGGCGGGAGACCGGCGGCGCGGAGCTCGCGAAGCGAGCGAGCACCGACGAGGGGGGGCATCTACCAGAGCAAACCCGTCGCGGTGAGGCCGAGGCCTTCTTCTCCCATGGGGGTGGGGGCGATCCCGAGGAGCTTGGCGAACTCGAACTTCTCGGGGCCGGTCTCGTTGCTGGCGTAGTTGGGGCCCTTGCGGTTGGGCGGAGCGAGGAAGGCGCCGATGCCGATGCCGAGGAGTCCGCCGATGCCTTGGGCGATGAGGCCGGTTCGGGGGTCGGCGTCGACGGCGAGGTAGACGAGATAGATGGGCGTGGTGGCGGCGGCGCCGATGCCGTAGCCGGCCCACATCGCGCCGATTTGGGCCCACGACGGGGTCCACGCGATGGAGGCGCCGGAGGATCCGAGGAGGCCGACGCCGTAGCCGATGAGGCCGCCGACGGTGACGGCGTCGTTGGCGCGGCGCCAGTTGCCCTGGCTCGCGGCACCGCCGAACGCGAAGCCGACGCCGGCGCCCCAAGCGGAGGCGGAGAGGGTGAACATGCTCGTCTTGGGGGAGACATCCATGAGGCCGCCGAGGAGGCCGCCGATCGTGCCGCCAGCGACGGAGCCGACGAACGCGGCGCGGCCGAGGGCGGCGAAGCTCCAGACGTTGGTGTCCCCGACGGCGGAGCCGACCGTCCAAATCCCCGCGCCGAGGCCGGCGCCGAGCCACATGCCGGTGGCGAGCGCGGCGGGGAAGCCCTCCGGCAGATCGTGAGAGGCGTAGTCGGCGATGAAGACGCCCACCGGCGCGACGGCGCCGAAGAGGGCGGGCATGATCAGGGCGACGCCGGGGTTCGACGTCTCGGCCTCGGCGTCGAGCCAGGCGCCGGTGCCGATGCCCCACGCGATCGAGGTGCCGTAGAGGTAGCCGATCTCGAGGGTGGAGCGCTTGTGGTGCTGCGGACCGGGCGGGTAGCCATAGCCGGGGTAGCCATAGGGCGGCTGCCCATACGGAGGCGCGCCGTAGGGGCCGGGCTGAGGCTGGCCGTACGGGGGCTGGGGGTTGTAGACGGGGGGCTGTTGGGGCGGGGGTTGGCCGGGGGGCGGCTGCCCCGGTTGGGGCTGCGGCTCGCCTTGCGGCTGCTGGCCGGGGAGCGGAGGGAGGCCCGGGATCTGCGGGAGCTGCGGGATGGGGATCGGCGGAGGACAGAGCTGTCCGGGGGGGCACGCCTGCTGGGCAGAGGCGACGCCGGCGCCGGCCATCGCAGTGGCGAGGGCGAGCGCAGCACCCGAAAGCAAGGCAGTGAGGCGGAAGTTCATCGTTCGCTCCGAAGCTCGCGGTTCATGATGTCTACGACGGCCTGGCGGGGATGCTTTCCTTCGTAGAGGACCTTGTAGACCTCATGGGTGATGGGCATCTCCACGTCCTCGCGGATGCTGAGGTCGTACGTGCTCTTCGCCGTTTTTACGCCCTCGGCCACGTGACCGAGGCCGGCCAGGATCTCGTCGAGCTTGCGGCCCTTGCCGAGCTCGACCCCGACCGTGCGGTTACGAGAGAGATCTCCAGTACAGGTGAGCACGAGGTCGCCCATGCCGCTGAGGCCAGCGACGGTGAGCGGATCGCCGCCGAGTCGTACGGCGAGCTGCCCGATTTCATGCAGCCCCCGCGTGATCATTCCGGCGCGGGAATTGTGCCCGAAGCCGAGACCGTCGATCGCCCCTGCGGCGATCGCGATCACGTTCTTCAGCGCCCCGCCGATCTCGACCCCAATCACGTCGTGTGAGCTGTAGACCCTGAGCTTGTCGCTCGCAAAGGCGCGCTGGACTTCTTTTGTGTGGGCTTCGTGCTTTCCGGCGACGACGACGGCCGTAGGCATCCCGAGCACGACCTCCTTCGCGAAGCTCGGCCCCGAGAGATACGTCAGGCGCGCGATGGTCTCCTCTCCGAGGACGTCCTCGAGGACCTGGCTCATCAGCATGAGCGAGTCGTTCTCGATCCCCTTCGAGGCGCTGCACACGAGGGCGTGCTTCGGGAGCAGCGACTTCGCCTTGCCGGCGACCTCGCGGACGGCGTGCGAAGGCACGACCATGACGACGATCTCGGCGCCCTCGAGGGACTGCTCGAGGGAGGTCGTGGCGCGGAGGTTCTCGGGGAGCTTGTGCCCGCCGAGATAGCGCTTGTTCTCGTGCTCCTCGTTGATGGTCTTGGCGACCGCGTCGGAGACGGCCCAGACGGTCGTGGGATTGCCTTTGTCGGCGAGGACCTTCGCGAGCGCAGTTCCCCAAGCACCCGCACCGAGAACACAGACTTGGCTCATGGGAAAATGAGGCTAACACGCAGGGCAAAGCCCCTCAGCGCCCCGAGCAGCCTCCCCACACGCGCCGTCCGCACCCGCGCTCGGATCCGCTTCCGCGCCAAGATACAGCGGATCATCCGCGCTGAATGGGGGTCACGAGCTCAAAAGCCAAGGGTGCACGTTCGTTTTTCGCGGACGTTTCGCAAGATATCGACGTAGGACCGTTGTTCTTGCTTGCGATATACCAATAAAACAACGTCTTCATCGTTGTTTTTACTGCGCCACTCCGACAGAGCAAGGGTCAACCGTTGATATAGAGGGAAGTCCGTTGAATAAGAGCCGGTGAGCGTCGTTTCTTGCGCTTCTTCTTCGGATAAAGCACTATCATTGCGGCCGTGACGACGGGTCTCGACGGTGCAATCCGAGCCGCCCGCAGGGCCGCGGGCTTGACTCAAGAAGACTTGGGCAGGCGAATCGGCGTGAAGGCGCGGGCGGTCTCGCAGTGGGAGATCGGCAAGGCGAAGCCGCCGCCGCGCCGCGCGCGGGAGCTCGTCGCGGCCATCGAAGTGCGGAGCCCCGGTCACGCGGCGACGCTCCGGGCTCTGCTCGGAAAGACGGTGGGCGCGCCCGCCGCTCAAGAGCCGTCCGCACCCCCGCCGCCGGACCCGCAGCAGATCGCGAGCGAGGTGGAGCAGGCGATCTACCGCGCCGCGGACGAGCTCGACCTGCCGCCGCGGCGCGTGCGGGGCGCGATCGGGCGGGTGCTTCGAAGGCTCGCGGCCGCGAACATCTCCCTCGAAGCGGCGAAGGCGCGCATCGAGGCGTGGAACGCTTCGGACGGCGTGTGAGCACCTCGCGAGGTGATAGCCTCGGACGATGGGCTCGAGGGCTGCGTCGCTGCTCGCTTTGATCGCGCTCGCCGCGTGCGCGAGGCCGTACGACTACATCACGGTCGACGCGCTGCCGAGAGATGCGCCGCAGTGCACCCCGGAGCAGGTCGCAATCACGGAGGTCGGTCCGCGCCCGAACGACGAGGGGCACACGTGGAAGGCGGAGTGCCGCGGGAAGCAGTACGTCTGCACCGACTGGGGCTCGGCGGTGTGCAAGCCGGTCGAGCCGTAAGGATGTTTTCGTCGCAGCGGCGAGCGGCGCGGTCGAGGCTCCGGACGTGTCCGTGACTGGCTCCTCTCTCTTCGTGTGGAGCGCTTCCGAGGGAGCCGTGATCGCGGGGATCGTCGGGGCTCGGTGATCTCGATGCGACGTGATCGGTTGGATCGCCCGACACGCGGGGACTGGCTCGAGTGCGCGTCGGCGCGGACCTTGCCGTGGGTGTCGGGATGGCCGAACGCTCGAGGAAGCCCTGGAATGCGGAGATCTCTGTCGAGGTCGCCGCCGATCGTGACGTAGGCGGGCGCGGCGGGAGGAGCGCGCCATGAATCTGAGCCCGACCACCCAGACGCGTGTGCTACCGGCCATCCCGCCGAGGAGGCTCCGTTCGCTCGACAACCAGACTCCGTTCCGAACCTTCCAGTTCGACAAGATGGGTCCGGGCCGGCGCTTCTTCGATGTCGTGATCGTCAAGGCCACCTTCGTGCTTGCTCCGGGCCGCCTCACCCCGGCCGAATCCATTCGACCCTTTCGGCTCTCGGACGAGCCCTGGGTGCAAGACGACGCCGAGCGATCGAGCTTGCGACACGCCGGTGACCTCCTGCTCGTGAAGCCGACGACCGACGTCGTCGTGACCGGCAGCGTTCACGCGCCGCGAGCGACGCCTACTCCCGCGTGGGAGACGGGCATCGCCGTACGCGACGGAGCGGGGACGTTGGCGTCCCACGTCGCGAGGGTCACCGGCCCTCGTGAGTTCCACCGCTCGAGGTTGGGGGGCTGGCTGCTCTCGGATCCGGTCCCCACGACGGAGGTGCCCATTCGGTACGAGCTCGCGTACGGCGGCCCGAGCGATGGCAGCTTCGAGGACCGGTCCTGTCGGCGGCGGCCCGGCTTTCGCGCGAACCCGTCCGGGTGTGGAGAGACCCTGCACGAGCCGGACGGGCGAACGCCGCTTCCCGCTCCGCGGTGGACACTTCCGGGGGCACCGACGACGGCGCCGAACCGGCTGATTCCCGTCGCGGGATTCGGCCCCGTCGCACGTCACTGGTCGGCTCGCACTGCGCTCGGCGGGACGTACGACGCGACTTGGCGCCGGAACGCCTCGTTGGGAGCGATCGATTATCCGAAGGATTTCGATCTGCGATTCTTCCAATGCGCGCCTCGACCGCTCCAGACGGCGCGGCTCCTGCGCGGGAGCGAGTGGATCGGGATCCAAAACGGCGCCAGAGGCTTCGGAGATCTCGTGACTCAGTTGCCGTGCTTGGGCATCGTCGCGCACCTCGAGACACCGTCGCGCGCGCTCCGCGTGCTCGCAGCGCTCGACACGGTCACGATCGATCTCGACGGAGACACGGTCGATCTCGTCTGGCGACTGCCGATGGATCAGACCAACGGTATCGAGCGGTGCACGCTGGAGACTGCGCCAATCCCCGCGTGACGGTGGAAACCTGGGCTGCCTTCACGACGAGCTTTTGCCCGTGCATCATGCACCCGTGAGGGATCGGTCGCTCGGCTACCTGTGGATCGCGCTCTCGCTGGCGGCCGGGTGTGAAGCGGGCCGCCCGCCCGCAGATCGCGAGGTCCACTTCGCGACCCCGTGCCCAGTCGCGTCGAGCACCGAGCCCCGGTTCATTCCGCCGCTCAAGCTCGGGCACTTCACCTCCGCTGACGGCGTCGTCAGCTTCGTCTTCGATCGGTTCAGCGATCCACCGCGGATCCAGTTCGAGGGAGACCACACGATTTTCCAACTCACCAAGGAGGAGCTGAGGGGAGCTTCTGGCGGATACCTCGGTGTGTCCTATGCGACGCCGGCCGGCAAAGAGCTCATTCGCGTCACCAAAGAGGGGCAAGTCGAGCTCGTGCGCGGCAGCGATCGACTCCCCGTGGTGCGGGACGGCGACGCGAAGCCCCTCCCGTTCCCGACCGTCACGGGCTCACCGGCCCCGAAGGCCGACCCAATCGACAGGCTCGCGGCCGAGCTGAAGAAGCGAGCGATCGTCACGTTGCACCGCGACCTGACGGTCGAGGACTCGTACAAGCTCGACGCCATCGAGAGAGTGCTCACGAACGCGCCCGAGGAGCTCTTCGTCGTCCTCGCGGACGACGACGAGGAGGTTCGCTTTCGACCCGCCCCGACCTCGCCGGAGACGGCCGAATGGAGCTCCCTCGCACCGTCCTCGGGGCTGGGTGTGTCGTGGAAGCCCGATGCCACAGGACTGGGCAGATTCGGCCTCATCGCCCGGGCGGTCACCCATCCTACGCGGGAGACCGGGATCCATTTGGCGCGCTTGGATGGCCACCCCTCCACACGCGTGCCGCGTGCCCCCGGGGTCCTTTGGGCGGTCGAGCCGTACGAGGCGATCTTCGTCACGGTGGACGGCGGTCGCTACGGCGTCCCGCTTCGGCAGCTCACACCAGGCGGCTCTCTCCGGCAGTCCCTCTTCCGTCCTGCGTCGCTCGCGGCGGAGAATTGGCCCGCGCGAGTCGAGCACGATCACCAGGGCGAGGCCGCGCTCCGATACAGGGTGAAGATAGGAGCGTTGGAAGCGAGCGTCGTCGCTTCGATGGATAGCGCCGAGGCTGCTTGGACGGCGTGCACCCGGAAGGCGTGGTCGGCTGTCGGAGAGCTCAGCGACATCGCGAACTATTTCGAGCACAGCAAGGAGGAGCAGCGCAAGATGGACGAGGCGGTCTGGAAGCTCCGTCCGGGGATCGTCGAGCGTTGCCGCCGACACGTCGCGAGTTATGAAGCGGCCGCGGAGAAGGCGCTCGCTGGGCTGAGCGCGCTGCGCCGAGCGATGCTCGACCGGCTCCGCGATCGCAGGGCCAAGCCGAGCATCACCCGACCTCGAGATCTTTCGCCAGAATGAGGAGCTGAGCGCGAAAGACGGTCGTCATATAGGAGGTTCGAATGCGAGCGTCGTGCACGTGCGCGGCGAAGGTCGCGAAGAGCTCGAGGCCACGACGCGCCGCGACGGCAGCTTCATTCGTCCTGCCGAGCGCCATCAGGGCCCGCGTCTGAGTGAGCCTCGCCCGTTCTTCGAGCTCGCCCAGCCGGGACCCAGCGCAAGCTCGGAGCGCCGCCTGAATGAACCGAAGCGCCGGGGCGGCTCGTTTCGCCGCGAGCTGGCAGGCCGCCAGCTCGGCGAGCGCGAGGGCGAGGACGGCGGGGGCGCGTGAGGACAGGTCGACGGAACGACTCGCCTCCACCTCCGCCTCGTCGACGCGTCCGAGCTCACGGAGCGCGCGAGACAGATAGACCCGCGCGCGCACCTCGACCGCGCGATCGCCTTGGCCCTCGGCGAGCTTGGCCGCCAGCTGGAGATCGCCAACCGCGCCTGTGTCACCGTGCGAGAGTCGAATCCACGCGTGCTGTGACAAGGCTTCTGGAAGGAGGGACCGCCAACCGTAGAGCCGAGCGTCGCGGAGAATCTCGTCGAGGACGAACCGAGCGCTGTCGGTGTCGGAGGCGTGCAGGAGCAGATCCGCGAGGCGAAGACCCGCCATCGCCGCTGCGCGGGGACGCCCTGCCTCCGCATACTTCGCGACCGCCGCTCGATAGTCCGCGACCGCGGCGTCGAACTCCCCGCGCGTGCGCGCGAGCGTACCTCGCAAGGTCATGAACGGAGCCACCACCGCCGGGCCGTCGAGGCTCCCTTGAGCGAGGATGGCGATCCGCTCGTAGAGGCCGAGCACGCTGTCGACCTCTCCCGCATCGACGGCGTCCGACGCCAGGCGAACGACGGACGAAAGGGTCGGCGTCGATATGAAGAAATCCTTCAACAGCTCTTCGGCCTCTGCCGCGAGCCCGCGGTGAGCGGCGCCGTCGCCGGTGCGGAGGGCTGCGGTCGAAGACACGCATAGGGCTTGGGCCCAGGAGGTGGAGAGCCGTGGCAGCCGCTCCACCGCCTCGTTCGCGTCGATCGCCGCGCGGACGGGATCGCCGAGCCACAGCCGAGCCTCCGCGCGGACGAGGAGGAGGGGTCCCCGGATGTCGTCGTCCGCGGCAAGGCCATAGCCCCTGTCCGCCAGCTCGAGCGCGCCCTCGAGATCCTCTGCGCGGAGCGCGTGCTTGGCGGCGCGATGACACCAAATGGACGCGGCCCGAGCCTCCTCGGCTTCGACGAAGTGGGCGGCGACGACCGCGGGCTCGTCGCTCGCGTTCAGGGCCAGGTGCTCCGCAGCGACGAGATGTCCGTCGCGCACCTCCTCGGGGGTGAGACCTTCTTGGAGGAGCCGCACCAACACGGGTTGTGTGAACCGAAAGAACGCATCCGGGCCATCTCCGTCGTCCGGGGTCGGGCGGACCAAGGAGAGCTGGACGAGGCGCTCGAGGCTCGCGCCGAGCTCGGCGGGCGTGGAGCTGCCTCGGAGGATCCGCTGCACGCCTGCCTTCGGGAAGCGCTCGCCAAAAATGGCAGCGGCCCTCAACGCGGCGCGTTCCTGCCGGCGGAGGCTCAAAATACAGGATTCGAACCATTGTTGCAGAACCGGTCCCGCCGACGCATCGACCCCGAGCTGCGCCGCCTCGACGAGCTCCTCGACGACCCTCGGGTTCCCACCGGAGAGCATCGCGATCCGTTCCACTTGGGAGGCGGAGGCGTCCTCGTCGAGGCCGGCGCGTGCCATGGCGCGCGTCGACTCGACGTCGAGGGGCGACAGCTCGACGCGCCTGATCGCGCCGCTCGGCGCGGCCGCGAGCAGATGCTCCGGTCCTTCCGCCCTCGACAGGAGGAGCACCACGAACGGCTCGTCGCAGAGGACGCGAACGAGGTCCTCGACGAGCTTGAGGGAAGGGGCGTCGACGTGCTGGACGTCGTCGACGACGACGACGAGCGGGCGGCGCGCGACGATCTTTCGCGTGATGTCGTAGATGCCGCGCCTCGACGCGTCCCACGAGAGGGTCGCGTCGAGGAGGGTCGTCGACTGCGCCGCGCCCGTCGACAGCGCTTGGTAGAGCGGCTCGACCACGCTCGGGTCGAGCGAGGCGGGATCCTGGCCGCAAACGCGGACGAGCGCGGCGGCGAGTCGCGATCTCGAGAAGTGACTTCCAAGCCCGAGAGCCACGCGGAGCCCGCGAGCGAATGCGCGCAACGCTGCGGCGCGACCTCCGGGCTCGCCGATGCATAGGATGATGAACGGATCGAGGTCGACGAAGGCTCGATCGCGCAGAAGCTCGTAGCGAAGACGGGTCTTGCCGAGCCCGGGACCGCCGCTCACCGCGACGACTTGGACCATTCGACGCTCCACCGATGAGCGGAGCGCTTCGATGACGGAATCGACCTCGCGCGACCGGCCGGTGAACCTGGACCGTCCCGCGCGGCCTCGGAAGCCAACCCCGATCCGCGGGCCGAGCAGGATGCGGTGCTCTCCGCGGGCCTCGATATCGAACGAGCCGACGAGCAGCCGCGCGATGTTGGCGTCGAGCTCTATCCCCTCGAACGCGCCGCCGCGGGCGGCGCTGCCGGAGGGGGCGCCCTCGCGATCGAGGGTCGAGATCAGCGCGCGCGCGCGCGGCCACGCTTCGCGGATCGCGAGCACGCATCGGGCGATCCGATTCCCCGCCTCGACGATCTCCGAGCCGGCGGAGTGCTCCAGCAACCAAACTGCTGATCCCCCCTGTCTCGCTTCGAGCTCGAACGACCTTGCTATCCGCTCGACGGCCTCTGCGCTCAGGGGCGGGACGCACGCACGCCCATCGACCTCGCCGCGCACGCGCCACGTCGGAACGTGGGGCCGCCCCCAATCGAGGGCGGGCAGCCGGCGCGCGCCGACCTCCATGGAAACGCTGATCTCATCGAGCGCGTCGAGGACCGCTTGACCGTGGGCGGGCCGCGCCTCTGGGTCCTTCTCGAGCATGGCGTCGATCAGCTCCGAGAGGCGAGGCGGAAACTCCGGAACGGCGACGGCAAGCGGGACATGCGGCTCCGCCGTCACCGCATAGAGGAGGGCCCGAAGGTTGGGGGCGTCGAAGGCGGGGCGTCCCGAGAAGCCGCGATACAGGACGCCGCCGAGAGAGAAGACGTCGCTTCGGGGATCGAGCGCGGGCTCGCCCCTCGCTTGCTCGGGAGAGACGTATCGGGGGGTGCCGAGGAACTGTCCCGGCTCGGTGACCATCGTATCGGCGCCCGCCCCGAATGCCCGGGCCAGCCCGAAATCGATCAGCCTGACCTCTCTCGTCTCGGCGTGGAATCGGACATTTCCGGGCTTGATGTCCCGGTGCAAGAGCCCGCGCCCATGGACGTGTGACAGCGCAGAGGCAAGCTTGCGAGCCACCTCCACCCCGGTGAGCAGATCGAAGGGTCCCTCCTTCAAGTAGCCGTCCATATCCTCACCCTCGACCCACTCCGTGACGAGGAAGGGCCCGTACCTCTCATCGATGCCGCTCTCGACGTGACGGGCAATGCAGGGGTGATCGAGCTTCTTCAGCGCCGACGCCTCGCGAAGGAAGCGCGCGCGCTCCTCGGCAGAGGACGGCGAGCGCATCGCCTTGACCGCGACCGCGCGGTCCTCCCTCGTGTCCCACGCTCGGTAGACCGCGCCCGTCGGTCGATCCGACAGCTGTTCGTCGAGTCGGAATCTCTGCCCTACGAGGTGCTCGTTCGACCCCATGCGCCACCACGAATCTACATGGGGTCGCGCGCGGTGGGGCAGACCGATGGTGCGAACGAGTCAGATCGGCTCCGTGAGCTCGGTGTAGCTGTAGCCATAGAGCATCTTCTCCACTTCGATCTTCACCGGCTTGTAGAGGGGGCTGAGGAAGAGCGTGTCGAGGATCACTTCACCCCGGATCACCGCCCGCGCGACCTCCCTGACCTTGTCGGGATCGCGGGCGTCCTTGGCGTCGGCAAACACGCCAATCGGCGTGAGCGCCAGCCCCATCAAGCCTCCGACCGAGCGCAGCGCCGACGACGAGAAGGTCCGCCACGATCCGAGTCGGACCGCCGCCGATCGCAATCGCGTCCAGCCACCACCGTCTTCCGTTCGGACCGGTGCCTGTCGAACGAACACGGGCCGCACTCGCGCGATCAGCTCGCGCGGAGCCTGTTTGATCAACGCCTCTTCTTCGCCCGCGACTCCTCCGGAGGCCACGCGCGCGACGAGAGCTCCGTCGATCTCGTACTCGAAGACTTGATAGAGAAGCCCGATCCCGCGTGCCGCGGTCCCTTCGATCCAAACCATCGCCTCGGCCTCGGTTGGCCCGCGCCGCAGATGGTCCGTGATGAAGTCCGAGTTGCGAAGGTTGTAGGGGTTGCCTGCTCGAACGCAGGTGGACACATAGCAACTGCCCCCGGCCGAGCCGGGCGCGACGTGCTCCGCCATCGAAAGCGCGGGCTTCGACGGGTTGGGGAAGAACCCCCCCGCGTCCCAGACCGCCTTCGGCCCTCGACCATCGAGCCGGTACACGACCAATCGCTCGACGGGGAAACCTGCCCGCTCCGCCTCCTCTACGAAGTTGTCCATGGCTCACCTCGACTCGACTCGAAATGGCAGGCTCATGGGCGCCGGGCCGAGGGGAAGCTCCGCGGTGTCGTTCCGCGGGAGCTCGTGGTCCGGTCCGATCGGGCTCGACGCGGGGGCATCCGAAGCTTGAAACGGCAGCGCCCGCGAGGAGAGGGGCGAGACGGTCATGTTGGCCGTCGTCTCGTAGAGGGAGGTGGTCGGTGCGGGTACCGACAACACCGCCGGGGCGAGGGACCGGTCGAGCTCCGTCGGCTCGGCCCGCGCAATCGTCCGTTCCTCCGCGAGCTCCCGCGCAGCGTGGCGGAGCTGCCACTCGATGTCGCTCCACGCGGGAGGGGCGTGATGGAAGCTCACGACGGAAACGATGAGCGCACCCTCGAGCGCCGAGGCCTCGACGCTCCCGCGCCATACGACCGAACAGACGAGCTTGCTCGCGTCGATGAACAACGTGTCACAGGTGAGGGAGATCGTTCGGGCAGCCGAGACGGAGCCCTTCGGAACGAGAAAGACCGTCGGACGCAACCCGGGGAGCCGACTCGAGCACGACGCGCCACCAGGGAGCGTCCCACGAAGACGGATGGCGCTGTCTTCGGAGAGCGAATCGAGCTGCTGCTCGACGGGCGCGGCATTGAATTGGAACGCGCGCTCCGCCCGCAGCTCGGAAGGCTCGAGCTCGGTCCTCGTCGTGTAGCCCAGCCGGGGCCCGACGCAGACGCGCTCCGATTCTCCGCCTCGAAGCGCCGAGGAAACGAGCGGCGTCGCCGTCTCCGACCCGCCCATCAAGGCGACCACGGAGCGGCGCCGGTCCCCAACTTCGATCTCGACATCCACCTTCTGGCCGGGGACGGGAGAGAACGCGAAGCCACCCACCAGAAACTCCGGCCTTCGTTTGTGAGGGACGAAGTCGCTCGCGTAGTTGAGCTCGTCTCTCGGCGCCCGCTCCTGCGCTTCGTCGTCGCGCAGATCTTCCTGGCTCGTCGCGAGGGTGACGCCGAGCTCACCCGCGAGGAGGAACGTCCCTTTCACGACCAATGTCGCCATGGGGCCATCCTCTCCTTGCCAATGAACGACACCGACTCGAAACGGGGAGATCGACAGAACCGGAATCATGAAACCTCGCTTTCGGAGCGCAAGAGCACGCTCGGGACGCGAACGGTAGAGCAGCGCCCATGCCACCGCTCGTCGCCCCCGATGCCGCGCAACACCGGGACGACGGGTGATCGGAGAGATCACCCCAAGGTCGCGCGCGGGCGCTTCGAGGCGCTCCGCGATCACCCTCGACCCGGTGACGACACGCCGCCCGCGGCCGAGCGAGATTGGTATGCCACCTGCTGGGCTGGAATCACGACTGGCGCCCCCGACTTCGCGTGGCGCCGCGAGGAGGACCGACCATGGGCGCGAACAATCTCTCTGTCGCAAAGTATCTGGCTCGAGCTCCGCGGATCCAAGCCGACGTCGCCAGCGGCGACGCGTTGGACGTACGCGAGTTCGTCTTTCGGGAGCGCATGTCGACGCTCTCCGAAGTGGATTTCACCGCCCGCTCACGGAACCACAACTTGCCATTCGAGGAGATCATCGGCCAACCCGCGGCGCTCACGATCGAGATCGGCAAGGACAGAACCCGGACATTTCGGGGGATCTGCTGCCGCGCGGAGCAGGTGGGCGTCGCGCCCGACGGGCTCGCGACCTATCGCATCAGCCTGGTGCCTAGCCTGTGGCTATCCACCCAAAGGCGGAATTACCGAATCTTCCAATACATGTCGGATCCGGACATTGCCTTGAAGCTCCTCGGGGAGTGGGGCGTCGAGCACGAGGTCAGCTTCGACCGAGCCAGCTACAAGAAGCGCAAATACCGTGTCCAATATGGAGAGACCGACTTCGCCTTCATCAGCCGCCTCTTGGAGGACGCCGGCATCAGCTACCACTTCGACGCCGAGAGCATCCTCGTCCTATCCGACGCCCCCCACGCGAACGAGCCTCGCTCCAAGGTCGCCTTCAATGATGCCATCCAGGGGGTTCCCGACACCGAGCACGCGACGGGCGTCATGGTCGGCCAACGGGTGAGGCCCGGCAAGTACACCCTCCGCGACGTCGACCACCGGCGGACCCCCGGATACCCGCTTTTCGCCTCCGAGCGCGGACCTTCCCACAGCGAGGCGCTGCTCGAGCGCTACCACTATGTCCCGGGCTCATTTCTGTTCGCTTCGGATGGGGACGGCGCGAGCCCGAACGCCGACGACCGCGGCGCGGCACGCACCGACCCGAACGAGGGGAAGAAGGTGTCGAAGAAGCGGCTCGAGGCCAAGCGCGCCACCGGGCGCTACCTGAGCTTCGAGACGACCTGCTTCGACATTCGCGTCGGCGCCGTCGTTCCGATCACGGGCCACCCCCACGAGCTCCTCTCGGCGCCAGTGCTGGTCCTCGGGTGTTGCTTCTTCGGCGACCACGACAGCGAATGCCGGCTCCACTGTGAAGCGGTCAGCGCTTCCCTCCCTTACGCCCCACCGCTCACGACCCCGAAGCCGAAGGTCAACGGGGTGGAGAGCGCGACCGTCGTCGGACCGGCAGGAGAGGAGATCCACACGGACGAGTTCGGTCGTGTGCGCGTGCACTTCCACTGGGACCGGGAGAGTCGCATGAACGAGAACAGCTCGTGCTGGATCCCAGTGAGCCAGCCGTGGGGCGGGGCGGGATACGGCGGGAGCAACCTGCCGCGCATCGGCCAGGAGGTGATCGTCGATTTCCTCAGCGGCGATCCGGATCGGCCGGTCGTGGTGGGGCGCGTGTACACGACGGTCCAGCCGACCCCGTACGCGCTACCGGAGAACAAGACCAGGAGCGGTTGGCGCAGCAACTCGTCGCCCGGCGGCGGGGGCTTCAACGAGCTCATGTTCGAGGACAAGAAGGGAGCGGAGCTCTTGTCGATGCAGGCCGAGCGCGACATGACGACGCTGGTCAAACACGACCAGAAGCTCACCGTGCTGAACGATCGAGAGAAGACCGTGCTGCATGACGAGAAGGTCCACGTGGAGCATGACCGCACCGAGACCGTCGTCAACGACGAGACGATCACGATCCAGCACGACCGGACCGAGACCGTCGGCAACGACGAGAAGATCGTGATCCAACACGACCGCCTCGAGGCCGTCGCCAATGACGAGACCATCCTCATCGCCCACGATCGAACGAGGATCGTGGGCCACGACGACCGGCTCGGCGTCGGCAACGATCGCACGACAATCGTCGGTCACGACTCGACGGAGGCGGTCGGCAACGATCGCAAGCGCGCGGTCGCCCACGACGAGGCCGTCCAGATCGGCAATGACCGGGTCGAGCTCGTCGCCAAGAACCAGTCCACGGGGATCGGGGAGAACGAGACGGTATCGGTCGGAAAGAACGCGGCCATCTCGATCGGCAAGAACCAGTCGGTCGACATCGGTCAGAGTCAATCGACGACGGTCGGAAAGTCACACGCCCTGAAGGTCGGAATGACCTCGAGCGAGATGGTCGGGCTCAGCAAGAGCTTCACGGTCGGCGCGTCGTTCTCGGTGCAGGTCGCGGGGATGAAGAGCGAGCTGGTCGGGGCCATCTCCACGGAGCAGGTCGGGCTGGTCAAGAAGGTGCAGGCCGGGCAGTCGATCACGCTCGAGTGCGGCGCCGCGAGCATCGTCCTCATGGCTTCGGGAGACATCCTGATCAATGGCACGAAGGTGAATATCGCTGGGGCGAAAGGGGTGAACGTCACGGGCGAGGTCATCGATCTCAATTGAGAGACGCGAGCAGGGAGGATGCCATGCAATTGCTCAACGATACTCCGTTCGCCCATCACCGCTTCGAGGCGGTCGACGAAGACGGCTCGTCCGTCGTCGTCGTCGTCGTCCAGGGGACCTTCGACGTCCAGAGCGGCGAGCCGATGCGGCCGCGAGCGGAGCAGGCGCCGGTACGCACACAGGACGAATATCGAGGGGAGTCGCGCACGAGCGGGTTGAGGCACCCGACCGCGGCCGTGATCTTCCGGCCCCAGAGCGACGTCGTGGTGAACGCGATCGCGCACGCTCCCGCCGGTCGCCCCGCGCCCGAATGGCCGGTCGAGCTGCGGGTGGGGGACCTGCACCGAAAGATTGTCGTGCGCGGGCCTCACCATTGGCGGCACCACTCACTCCAAGGTTGGAGACTCGACGCCCCGCGGCCGGTGAGCTCCGTTCCCATCGTGAACGAGCTCGCGTTCGGCGGGACTTGGCTCGTGAACGGGAGGCCGATGTTCGAGCCTCGAAATCCCATCGGCACTGGCTTCCTCCCCGAGGGCGTGCCGACCGGCGCCCCGGTTCCGGCGCCGCAAATCGTCGCGGCCGACGAGAAGGCGCACCAGCCCGGCTCGCGATACGTGCCGCGCGGGTTCGCGGCGATCCCGTGGTACTTCGCGCCGCGAACCTCGTCGACGCTGGGCGGCGTGCTCGCTTTGGCCTCGCCGTACTCGCGGTGCAACGCGGCTCACGCGGACCTTCGATACCCAGGATTTCTCGAGGGACATGAGCCGATTTCCATCAGCAGGGTCCTGCCCGGGGGCGCGACGTTGCACAGCGCGCTTCCAGGCATCGTCATCTGCGGCTTGCTCGAGCCGCGAAGCGGTTCGCTGCGAGCGCTGCGGATGCGCCTCGACGGGCTCGAGCTCGACATCGACTCGAGCGATCCGGCCCAGCACCGCGCCTACCTCGTCTGGCGGGGCGTGTTCCCGCGCGCGCTCGAGCCGAGGCTGTTGGCTCTGACGGCGGCCTCCTCCGGAGAGGCCGGCGCCGAGACGCTTCGCTGCGCATGAAGGCGCGCGCCGCGGTGACAGCGAGGAGCCGAGCGGTTACTACCGATATCGGTGGCTTCCTCCCCGACATCCGTCGGTCGTTACGAGCTCGGCGCGCTTCTCGCGACCGGAGGGATGGCCTCGGTCTACGTGGGCCGCGCCGTGGGCAGCGACGCGCTCAGCCGCCCGCTCGCGATCAAGCGGCTCCACCCGACCTACGCGCGCTCGGCCGAGTTCGTGCAAGGCCTCATCGACGAAGCTCGCATCCTCTCCCAAGTGCATCACCCAAACGTGGTGCAAGCGATCGACGTCGTCCGCGCGCGCGACGAGGTCTACGTCGTCCTCGACTACGTTCGCGGTGATTCCTTGGGCTCCCTCATGGGAAGCGGAAAAGACCAGCTTCGGATCCCCCCGCCCATCGCGATCGCCATCGCCATCGACATGCTCGCGGGCCTCCACGCCGCCCACGAGGCCAAAGATCCCAGCGGTGCCCCCCTCGGGGTCGTTCACCGAGACGTCTCGCCGCAGAACGTCGTCGTGGGTGCGGATGGTCTGTCACGGGTCATCGATTTCGGCGTCGCCAAAGCCCAACACAAGCTCCAGCAGACCCGCGCTGGCGAAGTGAAGGGCAAGCTCGCCTACATGGCGCCGGAGCAGATCGAGGCCGGCGCCGTCGATCGGCGAGCCGACATCTTCGCGGTGGGCGTCGTCCTCTGGGAGATGCTGACGGGGCGCCCCTTGTTCGCCGCGGCCACGGACGGAGCGACGATGATGCGAGTGCTGACCGGCAAAGTTCCGCCGCCGAGCGAGGCGGAAGCCGAGGTCTCGCCGCCCATCGACGCGGTCGTCCTGCGCGCGACGAAGCCCATCGCGGAGGAGAGGTTCGAGACCGCGGAACAAATGCTCCTCGCTCTCGAGCGCGCGGGGTCGAACGCCAGTCCGCGCGTGGTGGCCGCGTGGGTTCAGGAGCGCGCCCGAGATCGCCTCGCCGAGAGCGACAGGCTCGTCAGCTCGCTCTTCGCCGTCGTCGAGGCGCAGAAGCAAATCCAACCCGAGCCCGATCCTGCCCAGACCGACCCGGGCCTCGTGCCTTCGGCTCACACCCGCCCAGACGGGCCCGCCGCCGCCAAAGAAGGGCCGCGCGCGCTGACGCTCGCGTTCATCGCGGCGGGCGCCGGATTGCTCGGCTACGCTATCTCTTCGTGGCGCGACCACCCGCCCCCGCCTCACGAGAGCGCAGCTACCCCCCAATCTCCTTCGGAGCTGCCGACGACCCCGGCCCCCGAGTCGAGCCCTTCTCGGTCGGTCGCCGCCCCAACCGTCCCTGCCGAGGCCGCTCCTACCCCCTCTGCGTCTGGCGCCGTCAGCGCCTTCCCGCCGCGGGAGGCCTCGGCATCGGCGGTGTCCCGGCCCCCGCGCTCCCCACGCTGCGTGAGGCAGCTCCGCGACGGTTCGGTCATCGTCGACCCGAGCTGCGCTCCACACTGAGCCGCGCGCACGACCCGCCTCGCTATCCTGGACCGTTCATCAAGACCAGATCCAGGTGCCGCGCGACCATCTTCCCCTCCGCTCTCACGGTCTGCGACCCTTCAATCACCCGCACGTGCCCCCCGGATTGGGAAGTCCCCGATTTGACTCCCTTCCCCGCGTCGCCCACGACGCCCGAGACTTCGCTACCGACGACAAGGACCTTCTTTCCGCGCGCGAAGACAGTCTTTGTGTAGTTGGACTTCTCGGGCGGAAGGATGCGGGTGATGTCATAAGCGACGACGTCGTCACCGACGACGCAGAAGTCCGGCTCGATATTGTAGACAATGAATGAGCTCTCGGCATCGGCGATATGCTTCGTGGCCATGTCCGGTACGGTTGCACATCTCGGGCCGCAACCACGCCGCGGCCCATCGCGGCGCAGGCACGATCGGGCAGATCACCTCGACACCCAGCAGTCGCTCCCGAACGATCGGGGAGATCGTTCTCGCTCGCCCGACGGCGTGGCGAGCTCACCAATTCCTCGCGGCGGCGCGGGCGGCACGATTTCTGAACCGTCCTCGATCGACGATGGACTACGTTCACAACTGTTATGGTCGGTTCTGCACCTGTGAGAAGGAGCCGCCGGCCCCGCCGAAGGGCGGGCCCGAGCTGCGTAGCCTGGACCCCAAGCGCGAGGCCGAGGCAGCGGCGGCACAGACGAAGAACGCCAACGCCATTGGCCTGTTTGCGTGCGGCCCCCTTTGCAGCTTGGGCGCATTGGCCGACCTCTTCGGAGCGCCGCCAGAAGTGGTGACCAACCTTTCGGAGATCGAATTGAACATGTTCCTCGGGGGAGGAGTCCGCGGCAGCAGCGGGGTTGGAGCGCGCGCCGGCGCCCGACTCCCCAGCCGGCCTCTCGAACCCGGCGCCGCACCAAAGCCCATCGAGCCAGCCAAAGGGACCGACTTCGATCGGTTGTTGCAGAAGAACGAGACAGACTTCGAGCGCCTGAAGAAGGCGCCCTCCCGACTCGGCACCGCGGCCGCGAGCGCGGAGAACGGCGGGGCCTACGTCAAGAAGCGTCAGGCCCGCTTCGATTCGCGCTACGGAACTCGACGAGAGCTCAAAGAGCTCTTGGATGACCTCGAGCCGGGAGAGGGTGCATCGGTGGTTTACGACAAGCGCACGGGGGAGTTCGTCATTGCTAGAAGCGGCCAAGGCGAGCTGCCAGAAGGTTGGGTGAGCCGCAACGGGGGCCACCTGACGCTGGCGGAGGACCACTGGGGGATGCACGACGTCGCGCTGATCCAGGGGAAGCACAACCCATTCGTCGGTGGGGCAATCACCAGGGCGGCCGATGGGTCTCTCTCGGTGACATGGGTATCGGGGCAGCTCAATGGCGGCGCCGCCAGTCTCGCGAACCAGCTCGCGGGCGTGGAGGCGCTGGGGTCGTTTGCGAATCCGCTGACGCCTTCCGGGCTTTCGAGCCTGATCCAGAACGCCGCGGGTACTCCAAGCGGACTGCTCGACGCACTCAAGCCCAACCCCTATCCGATCATGAAGTGAGAGCAACTCCGGACCCAACCCCGCTTCGCCCTCCGGATGTTGCCGAGATGCTCAGCCGCAGCCGACTCAGACGGGTAGACGCAAGGTGGCGACGACCTCGGCGAGCACGCGGCACGCCATGAGGCCACGTTCTCGCCTACACTCAAGACGATGTCCGATCTCGACGAAACCGTCTCGCAGCCACAGCAGATCCCCGCGCAATCCGCGCCGACGGCCGTCCTCATCAACGTCGTCGGTGGACCCGACTCGGGCGCCCACGTCGTGATCGCTCCGGGAGGGGGGGGGCCGGTGCTCGTCGGCAAGAGCCCAGCATGCGATCTTCGTCTCACGGACCCGAGCGCATCTAGACGCCACGCCTCGCTGGCGATGGGCGAGCATGGCGTCGTGGTGCGAGATCTCGGCTCGACCAACGGGACGTGGGTCGGGGGGGTTCGCGTGGTCGAAGCGTGGCTACGACCCGGTGAGACGATCCAGCTCGGCGACACGGTGCTACGCATCGAGGTCGCCACGCGCGCGCCCGCCGTCCCCCTTTCGGCAGCGACTTCGTTCGGCGGGATCATGGGAGCGAGCCGCGAGATGCGCTCGATATACCCGCTCTGCGAGCGCCTCGCTCGCTCGGACATTCCAGTTCTCATCGAGGGAGAGACGGGGACGGGAAAAGAGGTGCTCGCGGAGGCGCTCCACGCGGCGAGCACGCGCGCCAAGAAACCATTCGTGGTTTTCGACTGCACCGCTGCTCCGGCGAATCTCCTCGAGTCCGACCTCTTCGGCCATGAGCGGGGCGCGTTCACCGGCGCCGCGACGTCGCGCGTCGGGGTCTTCGAGGAAGCGAATGGCGGCACGCTCTTCATCGACGAGATTGGAGATCTCGATCTGGCTCTGCAGGCCAAGCTCCTGCGCGCGGTAGAGCGACAAGAGGTCCGGCGGATCGGGGGAAATCGGTGGACGAAGGTCGACGTTCGAATCCTCTCCGCGACTCGACGTGACTTGGACCGAGAGGTCCAAGAGGGTCGCTTCCGTGACGACCTCTTCCATCGACTCGTCGTAGGCCGCGTCGAGCTGCCTCCCCTCCGTCAGCGGCGCGGCGACGTTACGCTCCTCGCGCGGCACTTCTGCCGACAACTCGGTGGCGACCCTGTCATCCTGCCCCCCCGGCTGCTCGCGCAGTGGGAGGCGCTGCCATGGCCCGGAAACGTTCGCGAGCTTCGCAACGTCGTCGCGCGTCACATCGCGCTCGGCGCGGACGCACCAGCGGAGAACAGTGACGCGTCCGGGATCCAAGAGCTCTTCGGGTCCGCGCCCCCGTCTATCCAGGACGACATCCTCGAGAGCCCTCTCGTCCTCGCCAAACAGCGCGTCATCGAGGCGCTCGAGGCCTGGTATGTACGAGCGATCCTGGACAAGCACGACGGGAGCGTTGCCCAGGCGGCCGAAGCGGCCGGAGTCGCGAAGCGTTACTTTCAGCTCCTCAACGCGAGACGGAAGCGAGCGGCCGATCCGCAAGCGGACCGCTCGGAGGGCTGAGCTCGGGGGGAGCTCGTGCCGTGACGAACGATTCGGCGTCAGACAGCACGCGGGAAGGCAATGTCCAGCAGGCTCGGCTCGTCCAGCAAAGAGCTGAACACACCTTCCGCTACCAACGCGTGCTTCCCATTGTAGACGAACGAAGCGCCCACCGGGCGCCCCGAAGCGTCGCTCCGATACCAACCGATGATGTCCTGGAACGGCACATCGCCCGTGGCTTCCTTGACGCGACCATCGATCACATAGACAAAGGCATTTGGCTTCACCCTGGCTTTGCCCAAGATGGACGGCTGGGCCCGGTGCTCGCCTCTCATGTACGAAGTGTAGAGCGCGACGAACTCCTGAGACGGTTGGAGCGTGGCCCAGTCGGGCCGGCCGGCGATCGCCGACACCTGACCCACCAAAGCGGTCGGGGGCACGTCTCCCCCAGGGGTGGGCCGGCGAAGAGACACGATCAGCTTCGCCGGGAAGGCTGGGCTCTGAAAAAGCTCGACGGGTTCCATTTGGCGCTCTCTCCGACTTCGTTCATTGGCGGGAAACAGGCGTGATCCGTGCGGCGCAGCTCAGGGCGGAACGAAAGCTGGATTGGGGACCCAAGTCTTCACGGGGATTCCGCCACCATACACCCACTCCGTCCAGCCGCGAACGGAGGACCAGGGTATTCCGCCGGAGAAGGCGACCTCGAGATTGGAGACGTTGGTGATGCCGGGCACGGTGTTCACGTTCACCCCGCCGGGGTGCACGATATCGTAGACATAGGTCCGATTCAGATCCTGCTTGAACATCTCCATACCGGCGTAGCCCTTTGCCACGTCCGCCTCTTGCGACGTTGAGACCCATTGGCTGGGTGGACGGTTTCGGTACATATGATCTTCGAGGGAGATATCGGCGTTGGGGTCCGTTCCCTTGAACCCTCCGGCGCGCTCGATCTCTTCGGGAGACCTCGTGTCGCCTCGATAGCTCTCCTTATTCCACCGCTGGTCGTGGTCGACATCTCCCTGGCGACGGACATCTCTGGCGTGCTTTCGCTTCTTGATCACTGCCCCGCCCCGCGCCGCTTTCGGCGCGCGGAGGCTCAGGAGCTTGCCTGCCCCTACGTTGACAATGGCCTCTCCAAGCCCCTCGGCGGTGGGATTCGCGAGCGCCCCGAGCACCTCGGAGGCGGCCTCGCCGGGGTGCTCCAACGCATGCTGGAGTCCGTCCGCCGAGCGGTTCATGTGCTCGACGCCCCGATGGATCGCGTCGGACGAGACGACCGGGTCGGAGACGGTCCCGGTCAGCCCATATTCCGTGGCCCATAGCGCCGCCTGACCGAAGGCGAGGCTCATGTCGACGATTCTCCCGACGCCGTCGGACATTCCAACCCAAAGGCGCCCTCGCTGGTCGGCCCATTTCGCGGCGCGCTCCTTTCTCTCCGCCTCTGCTTTTTGGATGCTGTCTTTGGAGTTTTGGCCGATGCCGCTCTCCTCGATCATCGTGATGATCCGACCCTGACAGTTGTAGCAGCCCATGCGTCGCTCTCCCCTGAAGGCCAGAGGCGTGTTGCTCGCCGCGATTGCGCAGAGCCACGCTTCCCCGCGCCGCGTCGGTCGCGGGCGATTACGCGAGGGCTCGACGACAGGCAGCCCCGTTTCGCGAACACTCACGCAAGCGACGTGCCTCGGTGTCTTCCCCCGGGTCGGAGCTGGGTTTTCAGTCTTTCCTACCGCGAGGAGATGATCGAGTCGATCACCGTCGCTCAGCGCGCTTCGCAGGGCGACGGCTTCGACCGCGACTGGTGATCTTGCCGATCGCCATGTCCTTGAGCCTGGGCTGACCCGGGACGCTCACGCCGAGCGGGGCGACGTCCTCGGGGATTCGAGCGCGGGACGCGCAACCAGCTCAGAGCCGAAGGCGGTGTCGTCACCTCGGAGGAGGCCTGCAGGTAGCGTCGTCCACGACGACCACCGACTGCACCGCACCAAGTGCACTTACGAACCAGGCCCGCCGTTCGCAGTCGAAGGAGAGGTTCTTGATTGTGCCCGGCTGAGCCCGGGGCAGACCTGCATCGATCGCCGCCTCGACGACGCTCGCCGACGTACAGCGGGGCGGTTCCCCTCCACGAATGGTGGGCGGGGTCGCCATGAATCTGCCTATCAATTGGCCCCTGTATGCCGAAACGGCAAGCGTGTTCGAGCCACTCACGAACGTTGCGACCAGGGGAACGGAGCGTGTGTCCATCGTTCCGTCGTCTCGAACATCCGACGCGATGATCTGGTGGCAGCGGGGCCCTTCCATGTGGTGTCGCGCGAGGTTTTCCATGGACCCGAACGCGGCCGTCGATATCCTCGCGGCATCCATGCCCAGCAACGGCGCACAGACGTCGCCCGGGCATGAGGCTGGTGCCGGGGCGCCCGTGGCCGGGGCGGAGGACGAAGCACGTGCAACTGTCGAGAGGCTTGCAACGGGCGGGGCCTCCTTCGCGTCGCTTGATTTGATTCTCGGACGCCCGAGCTCCAGACCGACCCAAAAGACGTAACCGAGCCCGCTCGTCGCGACCAGAGCGGCGGAGGCGAGCGCCGCAGTCCGGGCGGGGCTCGCCCGAAGCTGCTGTTTCGTGTGCGCAGGAAGAACGAGCGCAGGCTCGATCGCGACCGCCGCGTCGGACGGGGGAGTCGCGAACATTGCAGCGACGAGCTCGTCACGGCCGGCGAGACGGGCTTTCGCGCTCTGCTGCACCCACGCGCCGACGACGCGGGGGCTGGCACTGGCACCAGCGGCTTCGAGCGCAGCGAGCATTTCTTCCGCCGTCGCGAAGCGGCTGGCAGGCTCGGCGCGCGTGGCGCGCAAGACCACCGCGTCGATCTCCGCCGAGACGTCCGCCGAAGCCTCGCTCGGGGCAGCGACCGAGCACGTCAAGAGGCGCATCATGGTGGCGCCATCCGTCTCTCCGGCGAACAGGGGCCGTCCGGTCAACATCTCCCAAAGCAGAACGCCGACCGAGAAGATGTCTGCTCTCCTGTCGATTGGCCCTGCCTCGAGCTGCTCGGGGGCCATGTACGCGAGGTTTCCTTTCACGACGCCGGGGCGTGTCGCTTGAAGTCGATGTTGGGATTTGGCGACACCGAAATCGATGACCCGCGCATGGCCGTCGGCCCCGACCACGACGTTCTGCGGTGAGACGTCGCGGTGCACGACGCCGAGCGGCCAACCGTCCGGACCTCGCGCCTGGTGCGCCGCGTGGAGCCCAGCCAACACATCAATCGCAATGGCGATCGCGACGGCGGGCGGCAAGGCGCGCCGGTCTGTCGTCCCGCCCATCAGCGCCTTCAAGGAGTCGCCACGCACGTACTCGAGAACGACGTAGACCTCGTCACCTTCTCGAACCACGTCGAGCGCGTGCACCACGTTGGGGTGTTGGACCTGCGCGAGGATCTCCGCTTCGTCGATCAGGCCCTGCACGAACTCCGTCGACCGCGCGTACATCGGGTGCAGCCGCTTGATTGCGAGCGGCCGCCGCAGCGCGTCCGCACCCACCGCTCGCCCGACGTGCACCGACGCCATGCCGCCCGTCGCCAGGAGCGCGCCGAGCTCGTATCGACCAATCCGCTTCGAGCGGGACACCGAGCCGACTCGTAGTCGCTCGCTTGCGCGATGTCACCGCTCGCGGCTGCGCCCTCTCCACGACTCGGAGCAGTCCGCCGTTCGCAGTCGAAGGGGAGGTTCTTGACGGAGTCCGGCCGAGCCCGTGGCAGCCCGCTCCGGACGCTCGCGGCCGCGAACATCTCCCTCGAAGCGGCGAAGGCGCGCATCGAGGCGTGGAACGCTTCGGACGTGTGAGCACCTCGCGAGGTGATAGCCTCGGACGATGGGCTCGAGGGCTGCGTCGCTGCTCGCCTTGATCGCGCTCGCCGCGTGCGCGAGGCCGTACGACTACATCACGGTCGACGCGCTGCCGAGAGATGCGCCGCAGTGCACCCCGGAGCAGGTCGCAATCACGGAGGTCGGTCCGCGCCCGAACGACGAGGGGCACACGTGGAAGGCGGAGTGCCGCGGGAAGAAGTACGTCTGCACGGACTGGGGCTCGGCGGTGTGCAAGCCGGTCGAGACGTAAGGATGTTTTAGTCGCGGCGGCGGACGGCGCGGTCGAGGCTCGCGAGATGTCCGTGACCGGCTCCTCGCTCTTCGCTCGGCGGCTGCTCGTGCTCCTCGCGGCGGCGATCCCCGCGTGCCTCCCCCAAGACCCGGACGAGTCGGAGGAGGACGTCGACGCAGCCGAGGCGGCGGTGCGGGACGGCACGACGGATCCCGGCGACGACGCGATCGTCTCCATCTACCTGGAGAACTACGTCCTCTGCACGGGGACGTTGATCGCGCCGCGGGTGGTGCTGACGGCCGCGCACTGCCTCGTCCCGGAGATGCTCGGTCCGAACGACGTCACGGACCTGACCGTACGCGTGGGGACGAGCGCGTTCTTCCCGGACGAGCGCTACGCCGTCATCGAAGGAGGACCTCACCCCGACTTCGACCTGTCGACGATGGATCTCGAGGGCAACCCGGACACGGGCGTCCTCCGCTTGGCGGAGCCGATCGACGTGGAGCCGTTCGGGCTCCCGACGCCGGAGGTGGTGAGCGCGCTCGCCGCGGGGACGCCGCTGCGCGTGGTCGGGTATGGGGTGACCGCGTACGGAGGAGACGACTACGGGACGAAGCGCGAGGCGAGCTCGGCCATCGGCTTCTTGAAGGCGGGATCGATCACCCTCTCGCCGGCGGTCATGTGCGCGGGGGACTCGGGGGGCCCGTACCTCTACTCGGACGGCGCGCGCGAGGTCGTGGTGGCCACCCACTCCTTCGGCAACTGCACCCAGAGCGCGGAGGGCTCACGGGTCGACGTCGCCCTCGAGGACTTCGTCTTTCCGTTCTTGGACGCGGAGTGCGTCGCGGACGGGGTCTGTCTCGCGACGTGCGAGCGTGTCCCCGACCCGGACTGCGTGTGCAAGCAGGACGGCGCGTGCAACGCGGACTGCCCGGCCGAGGTCGGCGATCCCGACTGCGCCGAGCCGGAGCCGGAGCCAGAGCCGCCCGGCGATCCGGCGCCGACCCAGAGCGCCGGGGGTGACGACGACGCCGACGATGGCTGCGCGGTGCGCGCCGCTGGCTCGACGGGCGGGGTCGGGGCGGGGCTCTTCGTGGCCGGCCTCGTCGCGATCAGGGCACGACGTGGAGGTGCCCAGCGTCGAAGCGAATCGCGCCGCCGGCGAGGATCGTGAAGGCGTAGTCGCCGGGGGTCGCGGGCGCGACGATATCGCAGGACACGTGGCCGGAGGCGTCGGCGAGGACGGTGCCGCCGGCGCACTGCACCTCGCTCGGGGTGAGGAGATCGTCCGTGGACGTGAGCCTCAGACCCCACGACGGGATCCCTTCGCCGATGGCGAAGCCCTGCTGGAAGACGGCGATGGCGCGGAGCCCGCCGGGCACGACGGTGCCGGCCTGGGCGGTGCCGAGATCCGGGGCGCCGACAGGCGCGTCGAGCTGCACGAGCGGGAGCGCCGGCAACGTATTGGCGGGCACCTGGGAGATGACGACCTGGAAATTCGCCGTCAAATCACCATAGCGTGCTGTCACCGTGTCGACCTCGAATGGCAGGTTCGGGTCGATGGGGAACGCGTTGTAGGTCGTCGCCGCGACGCCGCTCGCGTCGGTCGTCGCCTCGCCGTTGACGGCTTGGATGTGGACCGCGTTGCCGACGGTGACCTCGAACGCGATGGTCGCGCCAGGGACGGGAGCTCCTTCCTCGTCGCGCAGGCGGACCCTCAGCGGATCGGAGGCGGGCCACCCGGAGGGGACCACGCCTCCGTCGCCCGACTCGATCTCCAATGACGCGGTCCCGATACCACCGCCCGCGCCTGTCGCGCCGCCGTTCGCGGTGGTGACGGGCGCGCCTCCCATATCGACGCCCGTGCTCGGAGCCCCGCCCGTGCTCGCTCCGCCCATGGGCGCCCCTCCGCCGCCCTCTTCGGACGCGGCGCCGCCGGTGGACGAGGCGGGAGGCGCCGTCTCTTCCGAGGCGCACGCCATCACCGAGATCGAAATGCCGAGGGCAGCGAGCCACGGGAGCGGACGCACGGGGAGCTCTTCCATCGCAGCGCCCGAGCCTAGCCGCCGCCCCCCGGAGGGCCGCGAAGAGGCGCCTAATCTCGGCTTATTTCGCGGTCCGGGCGGGCTCCGCTCGCTCGCGTGCGCGCTCGAGGATTGGCGTCTCGGAGCGCGCTGGGCGAGGCTTTGGGATCATGAACGATGCGGAGTGGGCGAAGGGCGCGGCGGAGCTGGGCCTCGAGGGGTTCGAAGTCCCGGCGGTCTATGCGAACGAGGCGCACGTCAGCTTTCCTGCGCGCGCTCGGGAGCGGCTCACCCCCGTCCGCGGGGCGATCGGGTGCAGACACTTGTTGGCGGGGACGTGGCGCGGACACCGATGTCAGGTGGAGCACCGAGCGCGGGGCCGGCAGCACCACGAGCTGCACCTGGTGGTGGAGATCGCGCCTCCGCTCGGGCTCGGGCTGTACCTGGGGCCGAAGGGGACGCGGGGGCTCGTCGCGCGGGCGAAAGCGGCTACGAACGACGCGACCATCGACGAGCGCTTCGATCTCGAGGCGCACGACGAAGGGGCGCTCGCGGCGCTGCTGCGTCCCCGCGACGACGACGACCAGCGCTTCATCGAGGTGCTCGCGAGAGAGAGGGTCGTCGTGACCGACTCGACGGTGGTGGCCTTTGGCGACGCGCAGACGCGCGAGCAGGTGAGCCTCGTGGACGCGCTGCTGAACCCGTTCGGCGAGGTGGCGGTTCGGGGGAAGAACGCGAGGGAGGTGGCGGACCGCCTCGATCGATTGGTGTGGATCGCGCAGCAGGTCTCGGCGCGCCGCGGCCGGATCCCCGAGGCGCCGGCGGAGCGCGCGAGGCGCGAGGCGTGGGCGGCGGCGGGGGGGAGGCACGGGCTCGCGCTCGACGCGGGGAGCGCGACGCTCGGGGCGGTGATCGGAGGGGCGCGGATCACGGTCGGGGTCGAGAGCCGCCTGCGGGCGATGCACGTGGAGGGGAGCCACCCCGCGCTCTACACGTCGTTCGTGGCGACGTTCGCGCGGCCGCTCGGGCTCGGGCTCTATGTGGGCGCAGCCGGGTTCTTCAATTGGCTGGGCGAGCTCGTGGGCCGCGACATCGTCGTGGGGCACGCCGCGTTCGACCGGGCCTTTCGCGTTCGGGGGGCGCCCGAAGACGCAGTGAGAGCGCGTCTCGCGCCGGCGGCCGAGGTGCTCGCGGCGGTCGCGGCCGCGGGCTGGACGGTGGTGATCACGGACGACGCCGCCTCCCTGTTGCGCCCCGAGCGCGCCGAGACGGAGCAGGAATTGGACCGGGCCCTCGCCATTGCGATGCCGGCGCTTCGGGCGCTCTCCACGGGCTGATCGGAGCGCACGCGCCCGCGTCCTGGACATCCTCGCGTTCTTCTCGCGACCTCGTCACGCGCTATGGGTGCTGGTCATCATGAAGGCGCGACCTCTTCTTTTCTCCATGATGATCTTCGGCGCGGCGCTCCCTCTCGCGGGCTGCGACGCCAACGTCACCGACGAGCAAGGCGGCGGCGGCGCTCAGTCGGAGGGCGGATCGAGCGACGGCGGCGGCGGCGGATCGAGCGACGCGGGCGGCGCGGGCGGATCGCTCTCGGGCGACGAGGCGGTGGCGCAAGCGTGCGGCGAGTGGTGCGACGTGGTCCCTCAATGCAAGAACGACGGGCAGACCTGCGACGAGTTCTGCTCGTCGGGCGCCCCCACCGGGTGCGAGCTCGAATATGCGGCCCTCACCCACTGCGTGGTGCCGTTCACCGACGACTGCGCCGTCCCCACCAACAACTGCCCGGAGGAGCGCCAGGCGTTTGCGGCGTGCGCGGCGAGCGCGCCCCCCACCCATTGCGAGCCGCTCCGCCTCACGAGCATCAACAGCGGGTGCGAGAGCACCGGGATCTGCGTCACCGGCAAGTCCGCCCGAATGAGCTGCGAAGAAGACCCGAATGGCATCACCTGTCAGTGCTACGTCGACGAGCAGCTGCTCGGCGAGTGCGCGGACACCGAGGCGACGTGCATGATGTCGCATTCGTGCTGCAGCCAGTTCTATTGAGAAGGCTCAGCGGCGCGCCGGCTTCGTGAGGCCGCATTTCGCGTCACAGTTATCCATGCACGTAGGGCCATTCGGCCCCGCGATGTTGCAGCGCTGGATGCAGTCGGAGAAGCACTTGGAGGCGGATAGCGTCGCTCGCGCACTGGGGTCGATGGTGGGAGACGGCGACGGATCGGCTTGGCTCGCGCTGCTCCCGCGGAGCGACAAGACGTACATCATGATGGCGCCGAAGACGGCGATGATGGTGACCCCACCGACGACCGCGGCGCCGACCTTCGGGCTCGCCTCGACCGACGCCGCGACGGGCTCGATCACGGGCGCCGGCGCCGGCGCGGGCGGCTCCTCTCGAGGGGGACCGATCTCGGGCAGGTGCAGCTCCGTGCCGCAGTAATCGCAGCGAGTCGTCGTGCCGAGCTCGGCGTCGCGAACGTTGCCGCCGCATTGGGGGCAATGAATGACGACGACGGGGGCGCGGGGCCCTCCCTCCTCATCGGAGGCGGGGACATCTCGCGGGGCCGGGCGCCGGGTTCTTCTCGCCACCGCCGGAGCATAGCTAACAGGATGCTGAAAAAGTCGGCGTCATGCCTCTCGGCACCGGAGTGGCTGCCAATTCACCCCCCCGGCCCCCGTCGCTGTGCGAGGGGGGAGATCCGTCGGAGGACGATGCGGATTCTTTCGAGCACGCTTTCCGTTTGAAACAGGCTTCGTCGTTGGTGAAGCGCAGGACGAGGATGCCACGCCTTCGGAAGAAGGTGTCGCGAAGTCGATCGCGTCGCTGGCGGCCGTCATGAGACGGGCCTTCGATCTCGACGGTGCGCTTGGCCCGCACGCAGAAGAAGTCTGCGAAGTACGGGCCTACTACAACCCATTGCGCATCGCACGGCTGGTCGCCGCGTGAGCGGTCGCAGCGAGCTCGACTTGGCCTCTCTCCTCCGCGCGCGACCGGGTCACGGTGCTGTGCACAACCCAGCGCGTTGACTCCCCCCTCGCGTGGCGAGGGGGGCTGGGGGGGGTGAAAGAGCAGCAACTGCCCACCCAGTGGCCTGACGACCGCATTTCTCAGCACATTGCTAACGAACGACGGCCGCGCCCCAGCCGTCGTATTCGGCGCCGCACTGCGCGGCGAGGGCCTCGAAGCGCATCGTCCACGTCGTGATCGCGTCGGGATCGAGGGGGAGGGGCTGGACGAGGGTGAGCCGACCGGGCTCGGGGCGGGCGGGAGAGAACCCCGCCTCGAGGAGCTCGGCCGCGACCGTGTCGAGGACGGCCGCCTCGCCGGTGAAGGTGTGATCGAGGGCGTGAGGGGCCCGCGGATTGGACCCGGCCTGGAGGAGCTGGACCACCACGCGGTTGTTCTCGATCCATTTCCGGTCGGCGGGCTTGGGCCGGAGCCTCTCGTCGAAGAAGGACCAGCCGTCCTTCTCGATCAGGTCGATGTTCCGGTCGTGGAGATGGGCGCGCCAGCGCTGGTAGACCTCCGCGAAGCCTCGCGTGTCGTTCACCTGAAAGACCATGTCGCGCATGGCGCCGTAGAGCATGTGCCCGACCTTGATGCAGTCGACGCCGGCCTGCTCGAGGGCGGCGATGAGGGCGCGCTCCTCCTCCGTGGAGCGATGGAGCTCCTCCGCGGTGGGCAGACCATTCTGATAAACGTGCGCCGGGGGGAAATAGATGATCACGCGACGGCAGGCCGAATATCCGTGGTGCGCGGGCTCCGCGTCGGCGCGGACGTTGAATGTAATGGTGGCGCGCTCGCCCTCCCCGTAGCGATAGGAATAGAAGTCCCAAGGACCTTCGGCGACGGGTCTATGGTTTTGGGGCGAAGTGTCCATTTCGGTCTCCACTGCGGGGACGCCGCCACGACGCGGGGCTGGGCATCATGCCGTCGTTACCGCGCGGCCGCGAGGGTCGAGATCCAACCCTCGGGTGAGCGGACCCGAGGCGCCGGTGCGGGTCTCCCCCATTCACGCGCAGGGCTGCGCGGAGCGCAGACCGAGCATGAATCGGGGGGAGACCGGCGCGCGCAGGCGCGAAGCGCCGAGCACGACGAG
>JBGAID010000010.1:0-156494 GCA_044225865.1 Polyangiaceae bacterium
GCCGGCTTCGACGCGACGGCAGGGGGAGAAGCAGGTGAGGGCGGCGCAGGAGGTGAGGACGGCGCGGCCGGTGGCGGCGCGGGCGGAGGGGGAGCAGGGGCAGGGGCGGCTGCGGGCTCGGCCTTGCTTGCCCCGTCGCTCGAAGCGGGAGATGGAGGCGCCGCCGATCGCTTCGGAGGAGGGGGCGGCCGGTTCTTCGTCTCGCCGATGAACGACGTCGCACCGAGCTGCGGGGGTGCGGTCGGCTTCGGCACGCTGGGGGAAGGCGGGAGGGAGCCGAGCTTGCGAACCGAGGGGGGCGGCGTGGGCGCAGCCGCAGGAGGCACGAGCCCGAGGCCGAGCTGCGTGCGATGCGGAGGAGGAGGCGGCGGGCTCGCAGAGGGCTTCGACGGCGGCGGCGGTGGAACCACGTCGAAGCGCGACTCCGTCGCGGGGTCCTCGATCATCGAAGGCGATGGGCTCCCTTCGGAGAACGGCGGCGCGCCCCCGATCTGGGCGCCCTCCGCGGCCATCAGCTCCGCGGTCTCGAACGAAGGCAGCGGCTCCGAGGTGTCGTGAGGCCGGAGCTGCGAGGGCGGGGGCGGAGGCACGGTGCCGGGCGGGGCGGGAGAGAAGGGCAGCGCCACGACGTTGCCGAGGTGCGCGCGCGGCGGGAGGTTCACCGTGTCGTCTCCCGGGGACGCGAGCTCGAGCATGGCCTCCGTCGAGATGGGGCTCCCGATCGTCTCGAGGGCGAGGACGACGCGCGAGGCGCGCGGGCAATCCGTCGCCCAGAAGCTCCCGCGCCAGGTGAGGGTCACGAGCAGTCGATCCGTGTCGATGACCACGGTGTCACAGACCATCTCGACCTCGACGAGCTCGGGCTCGACGACGGCGCGCGCGCGATGGCCGGCGAGCCGCGTCACGAACCGATCCGCCTTCGGGTGGAGGTTCTCGAGGACGATCTGGGCGTCGGTGGAGAAGGCCTCGAGCTGCTGATCGCGCGGCGCCGCTTGGAAGTAAGAGAAGTCGAGATCATCGGGCAGACCGGCCTCGATCCAGCGCTCGTTCCAGGTGCTCGCGTACCCGCCGAGGGTGGCCATGCGCGTCGGCCACGACGGGGCGATGGGACCGTACCCGACCGGCGGCACGTGCCACCCTGGCCCCGCCGGCTCGAAGCCGATCGGCCTCAGGTTCGGAAGCGCGATCTTCCCGAAGGTGTCTCGCTCCGGCTTCATCCCCGCGGGGTTCGGCGTCTCGGGCCCGCCCCCCGCCCGCTCCCAGACGAGGGGCATCCGACCGAACGCCGCGCCCTCTTGGGCCGATCCATCCGGCGAGACCCATCGATCGCACCGGACCTCGAGGACCTTCTCGAGCCCGCCCACGTCGAGGCACGCGACGAGGCGCCGGACCTGGGTGCCTGCGGGCGCGTAGGCGGAGCCGACGAGGATCACGTCGGTGCGGCGCTTGTACGGAGCCCAGTCGGAGGCGGCGCGGAGCGAGCGGCGCGGGTCGTTGTCCCAGTAGGCGTCCGCGGGCGTGAGGAGCTCTTGCTCGGCGGCGAGCTCGGCCTCGGGACCGACGAGGCGATAGGTCGCCTTGCACGCCACGACGTTGGCGAAGCCGCGCCGCCGCGACCGCCAGGTCCGAACACCGGCCGGGATGGACGAGAGTGAGACGACCTCGAGGCTGCTCACGGCGCGCAGTCTACAGCGCGAAGCGCTTCACCGGTGCGAAAGACTCCGGTGGCGATCCGCACCCCCGGCGCGCTTCGCGCTCGCCGACCCCTCCCAGGCGACTACGCTCTTCGAGCTCCGTCGCGGGAGGGGTTTGGTCAGCACCCCCGGCGCGCTTCGCGCTCGCCGGCTCCGTCGCGGGAGGGGTTTGTCAGGCGTCGTGCTTCTCGAGCAGCCCGGAGAGGCGCGGCACCGCCTCCTCGACGTGCTTCTTCGCGGAGCCGCGGAGCATCTTGTACGTGCTCCGGACGATCCCGCTCTTCGCGTGCTCGACCTTCGCGTCGGTCACGCTGAGGAGGGCGTCCGCGACCGCGCCGCGGTTCTTCTCGAGGTGGGCCTTGGGCTGACCGCTCTTCTTGCCCTCTTCCCAGTAGGGCTCGACCTTCACGGCCATGTCCGGCAGGAGGCGCTCGACTGCCTCTTTGATGAAGCCGGGCTTGATGCTCTTCACCGCGTCGTATCCCTTCTTCACGGCGAAGCCCGAAATCCCGCTCTTCGAGGCGACTTCGTCGTCGACGAGCTTCACCGCGTCTTGGATGATCGCGGCCTTCTTGCTTTCGTCCTTCAGGTTGTCGGCGAGAGACATGGTCCGCGCGAGCTAGCACGGCTTTGTTTTTTTGCCCAGTCTACCGCACGAGACGAACCCTCATCGTTTTGCGCATCGCCGCGTCCGTGATACTGCCTCCGGGAGCCAGCCACGCAACGCCAGCCTTTAGGAGGAACAGATGACCAGCAACCCGACGGTGAGCGTCCAAAGCTTCACGAGGACGAAGAAAGCGGTTCTTGCGATCGCGCTATCCTGTGCTGCTGCACTCGCGGCCGGCTGCAGCGAAGAGCCTCCCAAGACTCAGGACGACGCCCAGCCCGCCCGCGCCTCGACCCCGACCAAGAAGTCGGACTCGGGCAAGGGCGAAGACACGACGAGCTCCGTCAAGATCGACGACAAGATCGTCCAAGCTTGTGGGGACATGCCCTCTGCCCCGTTCGCCTTCGACTCCGCGGACGTGTCGCCCGAGGCGGCCAACGTCCTCGACGCGGTCGCGCGCTGCTTCATCACCGGCAAGCTCGCCGGACGAGGCCTCAAGCTGATCGGCCACGCCGATCCGCGCGGGGAGACGGAGTACAACCTCGCCCTCGGCCAGCGGCGCGCCGGGTCCATCCAGGGCTTCTTGGCCAAGAAGGGCCTCGACAACGGAAAGATGGCCTCGAGCTCGAAGGGTGAGTTCGAAGCCACCGGCACCGACGAAGCCGGCTGGGCGAAAGATCGCCGGGTCGACATCCTCCTGGCCGACTGAGCGAGGATGCGCTCTTTCATCTTCGCGTCGGCCGCGCCCTCGGGCGACACGCCGGTCGACATGAACCCGGTGAAGCTGGTCCTGGATTCTTCGGGGCCGGTCTTCGCCGTGCTTTGTCTCCTCGTGGTGATGGCCGTCTTCGGCTGGGTCATCGCCATCCTGAAGGCGATGCAGCTCGGTCGTATGCGCGCGAGCCTCCACGTCTTCGAGAAGCAGGTGTTCAACCTCGTCGACGCGAAGGATTTGTTCGACGCGGCCGCGCGCAACTCCATGTCGCCGGGAGCGCGCGTCGTCCTCGCGCTGTCGAAGCGAGGCGGGAGCCTGAAGGTGCTCGAGTCGATGGCGAAGCGCGCCATCGTCACCGAGCAGCAGCGCGGCGGGCAGATGTTGACCTTGCTCGCGTCGATCGCCTCGTCCGCGCCGTTCATCGGCCTCTTCGGGACGGTCTGGGGGATCGTGAACGCCTTCCTCCGCATCGCGAAGACGGGGGAGACGAGCCTGCGCGTCGTCGCCCCCGCGATCGGCGAGGCCCTGATCGCGACCGCGATCGGCCTGCTCGCGGCGATCCCCGCACTCATCTTCTACAACCTGTTGAGCCGCCGGCTCGACGATCTCCTCTCCGAGCTGGAGGCCGCCTCGGAGGCTTGGGTGACGATCATCGCCGAGAGCGATCAGAAACTGAGCATCCCGCCCGACAAGACGGTGGCCCAGCACGGCCGCTCCGTCTCGTCGTCGCAGGGCGCCTACGCGGGGGGCTGAGCGGTGGGGGCGAGCGTCGGCGGAGGCGGGGGCAGACGCGGACGCGCGGGGTTCGCCGACATCAACGTGACGCCGTTCGTCGATGTCATGTTGGTGCTCCTCATCGTCTTCATGATCACGGCGCCGCTGCTCGCGACCGGCCTCAAGGTCCAGCTGCCCGAGGTCCAGGCGACGGAGACCGAGGTCAAAGACTCGAAGCTCATCATCAGCGTCACGAAGGAAGAGCGCATCATGCTCGGCGAGGTCGACGTGACGAACGACCTCGAGACCGTGCTCATCCAGAACGCGCGCATCCAGAAAGAGAAAGAGCTCTACATCCGCGCCGACAAAGATGCTCGCTACGCCGCCGTCGCGCGCGTCGTCGCGGCCGCCCGCCGCGCCGGCGTGACCGGGCTCAACCTCATGGTGCAGCCCGAGCTCGAGGGTGAGTCCAAGGGCGGGGCTTCGCAGCCCGCGCAGGCCGCGACCGCCACCCCCGAGCCCGCCCCCAAGCCCACGAAGCCGGGAAAGAAGTAGGCGGCCATGGCCGCGGCCCGCGACTACGAGCCTTGGGAGATCGCGAGCGCGATCGTGATCGCGCTCTGCGTGCAGTTCGGCACGGGCACGATCATGTACCTGTCCCGGACGCCGGATCGCTCCTGCGACAAGCGGGACGAGCCCGTCTGCGCCCCCAACGAGAAGGCCGAGTGCGTCCTCGGTCATTGGGAGTGCACGCAAGTGAAGCCCAAGGAGGACGCGGTCGCGGTGAAGCCCGTCCTCGACATGGAGGCGGTCGCCCTCGCGAAGCTCGGCGGGAAAAAGGCGGTGCTGCCAGAAATGTGGGACCGCGCGCCCGAGTCGGTGAAGAAAAAAATTCAGGACCAACCGCCGGTAGTCCCCGAAGACGTGGCCGCGCCGTCCGTCAAAGCTAAGCACACCGACGATCCCCCCGACGCCAGCAAGGTCGCCACCATCGACGCGGCCGGCGAAGGACCCCCCGATGCCGAAGCGACCGAGCCCACCGATGCCGCTCCCCAAGAAGGCGCCGACGCCGGACAGACCGAGTCCCAGGCGGACTCGGGGGTGGCGACCCTCGACCCGGACGGCGGCACCTCCAACGCGAGCGGCCCGGGTTGCCAGGGCCCCGGCTGCAGCAAAGACGGCACGAACCCGGACTTCATCGCCGCCCAGTACCTCGGCAAGCTCATCGGCTTCTTCAAGCGAGGCTTCGTCGTGAGCGGCCTCGGCCTCCCCCCCGAGGAGATCAAGGGACTCGTCTCGAGCGTCTCGGTCACCCTGAGCTCCGACGGGACCGTCACCGGGTTCACCGCGAGCCCGAGCGGGAACGCGACCTTCGACGCCGCCGTTCGATCGGCGTTGCAGGGCAAGGTCGGCTCCCAAGTTCCCCCCGCGCCCGAGGACCGCCCCGACCTGCAGCGCACCTCGCTCTCGTTCTCGATGACGTGCTCGGCGTCGTGCAATTGACTGGATCGAAACCCCCCGGCGCGCTTCGCGCTCGCCGACCCCTACCCGGCGCTTCCGCTCTTCGAGCTCCGTCGCGGCAGGGGATGAATCAGGACCCCCGATGAGCAAGCCCCGCTTCTTCGCCCCTCTGTTCGCGGCCGCTGCCGGCCTCGCCCTCGCAGCGGTGTCCGTCTTCGCGGGAGGTCCGGCCGCGCGCGCCGATCAGCCGGCGCCGAGCGCGGCCCCCGCCGAGGATCCGCTCGCGAACTTCGTGGTGCAGGCCGGCACGGACGCGGCCCCGCCCCTGCCGAAGATCGCCGTCCTCTCTTCCACCGCGGCGGACATGGAGAACGTCAACCTCTACAGCGTGGTGAAGCGCGACGTGGAGCTCTCCGGCGAGTTCGACATCCTCGCCGACTCGAAGCTCCCCGACGGCCCCTACGTCAACGCCGAGACGCTCGACGTGAAGAGCTACGGCAGCAAGGGCGCGGAGGCGATCGTCCGCGTGATCGGCCACAAGATCTCGGACACCAAGGCGGAGCTCCGCGGCCAGGCCTTCGTCGTCTCGCAAGGCGACACCCCCGTCTACGACAAGCGCTTCGAGGTCCCGATCGATCGCGTCCGCTCCGAGTCCCACTTCATCGCGGACCAGCTCATCGGCGCGCTCACCGGGACGCAGGGCGGCTTCTTCAGCCACCTCACGTTCGTCTCCGGCGGCGGCACCCTCCGACGCGTCTATCGCATCGACTCCGATGGCTTCGACGCGAAGCCGGTCTCCCCCCAGGATCACGTCGCCCTCGCCCCCGCCTACGGCAAAGACGGGGAGCTCTTCTGGTCCGCGAGCCTCAACAAGGACGAGTACAAGGTCTTCAAGGCGAGCGACCCCAACACCCCCATCAAGCTCAACGTGAAGGGCAGCGTCTACGGCATCGCCTTCAACAAGGACTACAGCCAGGTCGCTGCCTCGATCGGGGTCGGCGACACCATCCGCGTCTTCACCGGGCCGAGCTTCGGCGAGCTCAAGGAGGCCTCCCCCATCGGCCTCGCCATGCGCCCCGGCTTCACCCCCACCGGCAAGCTCGCCTTCGCCGGCGAAGGGAAGTTCGGCCAGCGCGTCTACGTCGACGGCAAGCCCATCTCGCCCGACGGCCTCTTCGCGAGCGCCCCCACCTTCTGCCGCCACCCGGACGGCATCCGCGCCGTCTTCGCCGTCGGCGCGGGAAAGATCTTCGACCTCGTCGCGACCGGCGAGACGGGCGGGCCCCTCGTCCGCCTCACCCAGGGCCAGGGCACCAACAACTACCCCGCCTGCAGCCCCGACGGCCGCTTGGTGGCGTTCTTCTCCACGCGCGCCGGCGCCGAGGGCCTCTACGTGATGCGCCTCACCGGCGGCCGGGCCAAGCGGATTTCGACCCTGATGGGGGATTCCCTCCGCTGGGATCGCCTCCCCCCGTCCCATGCCGTCGAGAAGAAATAGCTACGAAATCGATAGCGCCCCCCGCGCGCGAGGATCCCCCGCCTGATGCCTCTTTACCTCACCCCGGCGTGCCCACCCCCGTCGGGCTTCGCCCGCCGACCCCTCCCTTGCGTCGGCGCCAGCGCCGCCGCGGGAGGGGTTTCGCACCGCGAGGTCATCGCGGTGGATTGCTTTTTCCCCAAAGAGACTTCATAGTCGCATCGCAACTGGTCGGTAGCTGAAGTCGCCGTCTCCGTTTCTTGGAAAGCGTGCCACTCTCTGCGACGCGACACTGCTGTTTGAATTCGATTTCGTTCTGGCTCTTCCGCAAGGAAGGCATCCCTCTCAGGGCCCGTGGCCCCCTGGCGAGGGACTCGATTTGGCGGACTTTCCGTCGCAGGGCCCGAGACGGTGGACAGTAAGATGGGAACCCGACTTTACGTAGGCAATCTCTCGTTCAGCGCGACCGTGGACAACGTCCGCGAAGCGTTCTCTCAGTTCGGCACGGTCGAGGACGCGCACGTCGTCACGGACCGTGAGACCGGTCGCTCTCGTGGGTTCGCCTTCGTGACGATGGGCTCGACGGCGGAGGCGCAGAACGCCATCCAAGGCATGAACGGCGCGATGCTCGACGGTCGCCCGCTCCGCGTGAACGAGGCCGAAGAGCGGTCGCGTCCGGGCGGCGGCGGCGGCGGTGGCGGCGGCGGCTACGGTGGTGGCGGCGGTGGCGGCGGCGGCGGCTACGGTGGCGGCGGCGGTGGCCGCAGCGGTGGCGGCGGCGGTGGCCGCAGCGGTGGCGGCGGCAGCCGTCGCTCGGACCGTCGCGATCGTTGGTGATCGATCGCTGATCCGGCCTCCTGCCAGCCGACGTCGCTCCACGAGCTCCGTCGCGGCAGAGGTCTGATCACGCACGAATGACGAGAGGCGCTCTTCGGAGCGCCTCTTGGCTTTTGTGTCGCGCCCTCCCGAGCCGAGGGACTCCGTCAGTGCACCTCGGAAGGGTCGAGCGGGTTGCGCGGGCGCGATGTCGGGGTGGTCGCCGCGGCTGGCCCCTTCGCCGCGGGCGGGCCGGAGGATGGTGCCGGCGCGCGCTTGGTAGCGCGGGCGCGTGACGGCGACCGAGCCGACGCGCTCGGCTCCGCGGTCGTGGTGGGCGCGACCTCCGGCTTGTCATCGACGGGCGCGCTCGTGGTCTCCGGCTTCGCATCGGCGGTGACGGGCGGCGGGGACGGTGCCGGCGGCGGCGCAGGGACGGCGGCGTTGGCGACACGCTCGGTGCCGTCGCTCGAGGACGATCTCGCGAGGAGGAATGCGCCACCGATCACGGCGACCACGGCGAGCGCGATCGCGCCCATGCCCCAACGACCGACGGCCTTGTCGCGCGGCACCTCGATCGCGTCGAACGTGTCCGTCTCCGCGGGCAGGCTCGCGAGCGGGGTCACGGCAGCGGCGCGCATGGGCTCCGGTGTCACCGGCGCAATCTCGACGCTCGCCTTCTTCTGGGTGAGGGCGTGCCGAAACGCGCGCGCGAAGTGCCGCGCGTGCAGGTAGCGATCGTTCGGCTCGGCGCTGAAGGCGCGGACGAACACCTCGTCGAGGGACGGCGGGATCGCTGGCGAGAGCGTCGACGGCATCGGGAACTCGCCGCGGACGATGGCGACCGCGACCTGGGTCCACACCTCCCCGTCGAAGGGCAAGCGGCCCGTGATCGCTTCGAAGGTCGTCACGGCGAGGGCCCACACGTCGATGGTGCCGCTCACCACCGGCTGCCCGGAGATGTACTCCGGGCTCATGTACGCGGGCGACCCGACGAGGGTGTTCTCCGAGGTCTGCTTGGGAGGGGCGAGCCCCACGAGGCCCTCCCCGAACGCCTTCGCGGTCCCGAAGTCTCCGAGCTTGTAGAGCACGCCGTCGCGCGCGGCCGCGATCATCACGTTGCCGGGCTTGATGTCTCGATGCGCGATGCCGAGGCCGTGGGCGCCGTCGACCGGCTCCGCGAGCTGATCGAGCATGTCGGCCGCCTCCTCCGGGGTGAGGGGGGTGCGCGTGAGGCGCGCGTCGAGCGTCTCTCCCTCGACGAGCTCCATCACGAGGTAGGGGATGCCGCGGTACATGCCCGCGTCGTGGGCGGTCACGATGTGCTTCGTGATCGTGCCGAGGCGCGCGCAGAGCTGAGCCTCGAAGCGGAATCGCTGAGCGAGGATCTCCGCCGCCGTCTCGTCGAGCGTCGCGGCCGTGTCGAGGAACTTCACGGCCACGCGCGAGGTGAGAAGTCGATGCTCGGCCTCCCAGACCGTGCCGGCCGCGCCGCGCCCGAGCACGCGCGAGAGCACGTAGCGCCCGCCCACGACATCACCCTCCGCGAAGAGGGGCGCAGGCGCGCCCGCGTCTCCTCCCGCGTGCTCGCCATTGGCACTGGCCACGCGCTGGACATCGGCGCTCACGATTGCAAGTTTCGCATACGCGACCTCATCGACAAGAGTATGGTGACTTCGATGGTGCGATTGTCTGCTTCGATCGCTGTGGCATTGTGCATCACTGCGAATGGCTTGATCGCATGGGCCGGCGAGACGGAATCGGACACTTTCTTCGCCCGCGGCCGGGAGCTCCGCCTCAAAGGCAATTGTCGCGATGCGATCGAAGAGTTCCGAAAGGCCTATGAGGCTTATCCCGAGGGCCTCGGCGCGCTGAGGAACATCGCCGAGTGCGAAGAGGGGATGAACCGCCCCGCGTCGGCGAGAAGGAGCTATTGGGCCCTCCGCACCGCCGTCATCCAGTCCCAATCCGAAAAATACCTGGGCTGGGATCGCGACGCGGAGAAGGCCTTCAAAGAGCTCGAGCCGCGCGTCGCGAAGGTCGTGGTGCGCGTGAAGGGCTCGACGGATCCGCGGGTGACCATCAATGGTCGGCCCCTGACGCCGAGCCTCCTCGGGACGGAGCTCGAGCAAGATCTCGGAGAGCTCGTCGTCGTGCTCGAGGACGGCAGCGCCGTGCCCCCGAGCAAGAAGCTCGTCCTCGAGGCGGGCAAGCGCTACGAGGTCGAGCTCGAGCCCACCGTGAGCCAAGGCACGGGGGGACCGACGACGCCGAAGCACCACGGCCCCTCGCCGCTCGTGATCGCCGGCGGCGTGACCATCGGCGTCGCCGGCCTCGCCCTCGGCGGGCTCGTCGGCGCCATCGTGGTTCGACAGAACGCGCTCGCGACGATCGACGAGCAGTGCCCCGGCCGTGAGAATTGCCCCGAGAGCCTCCGCGATCAGCAGGAGCGAGGCGCGACGGCCTCCACCCTCGTGAACGTCTTCGCGATCGGAGGCGGCGTCGCCGGCGCGGCAGGTTTGGGGATGCTCATCGCCGGGCTCGTCACCTCACCGAAGTCGAAGCCTACGTCCGAGCACGCGCTCCATTTCGACCTCGCCCCCGCGCCCGGCGGGCTCTTCATGAGCATCGGCCGCTCGTTCTGAGTCGACGAGCGGCCCTCGCCGATGACTGCCCACCCAGTGGCCTGACGACCGCCTTTTTCAGCACAGAGCTGGCAGGCTGCTGAAAAGCCCCCGACTGCCATTTCGAAGGCACATGGCCGCCATTTCACCCCCGGGGGGCCGGGGGGGTGAAAGAGCAGCACCTCCCTCATCGAGCACAACGACGGTGCCTTTTTCTCCACCCCGTTAGAACTTCTGACGCACGCCGATCGAGCCGGGGCCCACGAAGAGCTCGGGATCGAGGCGCGCTTCGTCAGAGACCCAGACGTCTTTGCGCGCCGCGAGGCCGCCGATGAACATGCCGAGACCGGCCGTCTCCATCACGCCGCAGAGGATGAACGGGACCACCTTGGCGACAGGCGAGATCTCGCCGTGGCCGGCGATGATGAAGGGACCGGCGGCCGGGATGAGCGAGTACCAGGTGTACCGGCCTCCCTCGTGACCTTCCACCGCGTCGGCGATGCCGCCCGAGAGGATCGACAGCACGTAGCTCGACGCGAAGAGCGAGATGCCGGCGACCCACACGCCTCGCAACGAGGTGGTCTCGCGGTGGTAGCCGGCGGGCGGGCGCTCTCCGTCGACCGCCTCGATCTTTCGTGCCCGGTGACGGCGTCGAGGACCGACGCTGTCGTCGCCGTTCACGACGATGACCTGAACCTTCTCTCCACGACCCGCGCGCGCCTGCGGGACGACCTCCTCGTCCGGATCATCTCCCGCGTAGGCTTGACCGGCGAAACCGAACAGCGCGACTGCGAGCGCGCTCGAGAAGACCATCGTGCGTCCCATGACGACTCCTTGGCTCGTGAAAGGATGCAAGCCGCCCTTGCAGCGCGCGTGCCCAACCGATGAGCTTACAGGAATCGTCGAAAGAAGCAGGATTTCGTGGATAAGCGGGGCCTCTCGGTCGTGCCCTGTGTGAATGGCCGTATACGGTCCGTCACGCTCCGCGGCCTCCCCTGCGAGAACCGCCGTTTGCGTGATCGACCCGATCCGATGCGAGGAAGGGCGACTTTGTAACGTAATCTGTCCCCCTCCGTCCGATGAGGATCATGACGACGCGAGGACGATGGGGGGCGCTGATGGCCGGGGCTCTCGCCGCCGTGACCGCCTGCGACGCGACCTCGCCCCACGAGGCCGCCTCGCCAGAGCCGCCGGCCACCGCACCGGCATCCACGGCGGACGAGGCCCCCCCACCGAGCAGCTCCAGCGCCGCGCCGGAGACCACGCCCGAGACGCCGCCTCAGACCGCGCCCGACGCCACCCCCGAGGCGGCGCCTGCGCCCGGCCCGGCGCTCCTCAGCGACGCGGAGGCGAAGAGGCTCGCGAGCGCCTCGAACGCGCTCGGCGCGGACCTCTACCAGAAGCTCAGAGGCAACAAGGGCAACTTCACCTTCTCACCCGCGAGCATCGCGACCGCCCTCGCCATGCCGTGGGCGGGAGCGAAGGGAGAGACGGCGGACCAGATCAAGAAGGTCCTCCACGCCGACGGCTCGAAGAAGGACGTGGCGCCCCTGTTCGGTCGGCTCGCGCGGACGCTCCAAGACCCTTCACGCGCCCTGAAGCTCAAGATCGCCAATCGGCTCTTCGGCGAGAGGTCATACACGTTCGAGAGGCCGTTCCTCGAAGTCATGTCGAAAGACTTCGCGGCCCCCCTCGAGCCCGTCGACTATCGAGGCGCCGCCGAGGACGCACGCGTCCGCATCAATGGCTGGGTCGAGACGCAGACCGAGAAGCGCATCGTCGATCTCCTCGGCCCCGGGGCGATCGGCGACGACACGCGCCTCACCCTCGTCAATGCCCTCTACTTCCTCGGCGAATGGGTGGTGCCGTTCCAGCCGAGATCCACGGAGCTCTCCGAGTTCTCCATCACGAAGTCCCAGAAGAAGGACGTGCCGACGATGCGTTTGAAGACGTCGGCCCAATATGCAGAGAAGGATGGCGTCCTCGCCCTCGAGCTGCCTTACAAAGGCTCGGCGTCCATGCTCTTCGTCTTGCCGAAGGATCCGGACGGCATCGACGCCCTCGAGAAGAGCCTGACCCAAAAGAAGATCGACGCCCTCTCCGGCGCGCTCTCGATGAAGTTCGTCGACATCGCGCTGCCCAAGTTCACCATTCAGCCCGGGAGCGCGCTCGAGCTCGGCGACGCGTTGAAGGCGCTCGGCATGAGGAGCGCCTTCGACAAGAGGACGGCCGACTTCACCGGAATCGCGGACCCGGCGGACCGCGACGACCGGATCTGCATCGGCGAGGTCGTGCACAAGGCCTTCGTGAAGGTCGACGAGAAGGGGACGGAGGCCGCCGCCGCCACCGCCGTCATCATGACGCGGGTGACCTCGGCGGAGATCATCACGACGCCGCCGCCCGTGCCCTTCCACGCCGATCACCCCTTTCTCTTCTTTCTCCGCGACGACGCGACGGGGCTCATCCTCTTCATGGGCCGCGTGAGCGATCCCGCGAGCTGACGCAGACCGAAGCGAGCCGACGTCCGTCATTGTGATGTAGCCTGCGAGCTCCATCACGATGATCATGACGACCACACGACGACGCTGCATCGAAGCCCTCTTCGCGGGGGCTCTCTCCACCATGACCGCCTGCGACTCCACGACCTCCCACGAGGTCGCTTCGCCCGATGCCTCGGCCGAGGCCTCCGGCGCGCAGACCTCCCCCGCGCCGATCGACAGCGCCCCCGCCCCGGGCAGCGCGGCCTCGGGCTCCGCGACGCCCCCGACGACCCCGCCTTCCACCCCCGCGCCGGCGCCCCTCAGCGCCGCCGAGGCGAAGAAGCTCGCGAGCGCCTCGAACGCCTTCGGGTTGGACCTGTTTCAGAAGATCCGCAGCCAGAAGGGCAACCTCGCCGTGTCTCCCGCGAGCATCTCCACCGCCCTCGCGATGCCCTGGGCGGGCGCGAAGGGGGAGACGGCGGCGCAGATGCAGAAGGTGCTCCACGCGGACGGGACGTCGAAGGACGTCGCGCCCCTCTTCGGTCGGCTCGGGCGCTCCCTCCAAGATCCTTCGCGCCCATTGAAGATCCGGGTCGCCAATCGGCTCTTCGGAGAGAAGTCGTACACGTTCGAGAAGCCGTTCTTGGACGTGACCGCGAACGACTTCGCCGCCCCCCTCGAGCCCGTCGACTACAAGAACGCGTCCGAGGACGCGCGCCTCCGCATCAACGGTTGGGTCGAAGCCCAGACGGAGAAGCGCATCGTCGATCTGGTGCCCAAGGGGGCCATCGACAAAGACATGCGCCTCACCCTCGTCAATGCGATCTACTTCCTCGGCGATTGGGCGGCCCCGTTCGAGAAGACCTCCACCTCGGACGCCGACTTCTCCGTGACGAAGAGCCAAAAGAAGAAGGTGCCCACGATGCACATGACTGGACACTTCAACTTCACGGAGAAGTACGGAGCGCTGGCGCTGGAGCTGCCTTACAAAGGGGTCACGACCTCGATGCTCTTCGTGCTCCCCAAGGACACGGACGGGCTCGAGAAGCTCGAGGCGAGCCTCACCCCTGCGAAGCTCGAAGGCCTCGTCAGCTCGCTCACGGACAAGAAGGTCGATGTCGCTCTGCCCAAGTTCACGATCGAGCCGGGGGAGTCGCTCAACCTCGGTGACGTCCTCAAGGCGCTGGGGATGACAGCGGCCATGGATCCCAAGAAGGCCGACTTCACCGGGATCACCAATCCGCCGAACCCCGAGGATCGGATCTACATCGGCAAGGTGCTGCACAAGGCCTTCGTGAAGGTCGACGAGAAGGGCACCGAGGCAGCGGCGGCGACGGCCGTCCTCATGCCGCGCCTGACCTCGGCCCCGATGCCGGAGCCGATGGTGAGCTTCCACGCCGACCATCCCTTCTTGTTCTTCCTGCGCGACAACGCTTCGGGCCTCGTGCTGTTCATGGGCCGCGTGAACGATCCGAAGTGACCAGCCCTGGGCGGGCGCCGCGATCCGAGCGGCGTCCGCGCCCACGCACGATTCGTCTTGCCGTCACGTGGCCCGACGACTGGCAAGGACGCATCCTCGGCGCAGAGGTCGGCCTGAGCGCGGCAGAGAGGGCGCGCGCCTATTTCGACGGGACGGCCGTACCCTGACGGGCCACTTCAGAGAATGACCGGCTCGACCGCGGCGAGGAGGGCTCGCGCCGCGGCTCGGTCCGGCCAGCCCAGCTCGGATTGACAGTCGCTCGGTCCGGCGGGGCCGGTCGCGAGCATGCGATTGAACGCGCGCGCCCGCTCGCGGTCGAGCTTCCTCGCGCCGCGGGGCCCGAGGGCGGCGCGCGCCCACGCCCCGATTCGAATGCTCAGCGCGGCGTGCTCGAGCTCCTCGCGCGCGACCGCCTTCATCGCCCCGCGCACCTTCGGATCGGAGGCGCGCTCGCTCTGATAGGCGGCGACGAGCGCCCCCATCATCTCGCCGACGACGCCCTCTCGCTCGTTGTGGAGAGCGAGCGACTCCAGCGAACGGAAGCCCTTCGCGCGGGCGGCGCGCGGCGGCGGGGGGCTGCCTCCGAAGCGGACCGCGAGCCGCGCCATCGACCGCGCGTGCCTCGCCTCTTGCTGCGCCGAGCGCCGGCAAGCGCGGACGAGGGCGACGGGAGCCCCGAAGGCAGCGAGGTCGGACGCGAGCTCGCGGAACGCGTCCACGCTGTCGGCCTCCATGCGCGCCGCCCGCGCCAAGTGGAGCGGCGCCCTTCGCGCGGAGACGCGCGGGTGCCTCCCCCGCGAGGCCAGGCGGCCGAGGCAGGGATTCGCGGCGTCGCAATAGACCTTCTCTTTGGCTCCCGGCCGGGTGTAGACGCGGCAGCCGCGGGTCGGGAACGTCTCGCAAAGGACATTGCACTGCTCGGTCGTGAGATCTCCCTCCGCGGGGAGACCGCACTCCGCGAGGGTGGAGCGGAGCTCGACCTCGGCGCCGCCGCAGCCGGTGACGACGGGCTTGCCGAACTTGCAGTCGGGCCCGAGCTTCGCGGGCGCGGTTCCGGTAACGGAGACGCTGGACGTCGTCGAGATCCCGCCGTCCTCCGCTCTGGGGCCCGATGCGCATCCGGACGACACGGCGGCGGCGAGGGCGACGGCGCTCTCGACGAGGGCGGTCAGCGCGCGAGCGCTTCTGCAGTGGCGCATGCGCGTGAGCGTACGAGGTCCGGCGTCACCTCGTCCAATAGGCTCGCTCGAGCATCTGCACCGTCGCGCGCACTACCGCGCGCGGGCTCGGCTTGCCCTTCAAGATCCGCTCGAGAAACGCTTCCCAGTCCGCTGCCTTGGTCGCGCCGCGCGCGGAAGCATGAAGCTCGCGGATGCGCTCGGCGAGGGTCTGGAGATCGTCGCGCCCGAGGCGGGCGACGTCCATCGGCCGCGCGCGGAGGAGGCGCCGGCGGAGCATCGTGACGTCCTCACAAGGCAGGACGGTGCGCTGCTCGGTGATGTCTTCGAGCATGGACTCCGCCTCCTCCCGGAGCATCGCGAGCGTCTCGGGGGTGACGGCGAAGATCACGCACGCGCGCGGGATCGTGCCCCCGCAATAGAAGGCGAGAGATCGAAGGGCGGTGCGCCGCTCGGGCCGGCTCGTCCCGCCGCGGTAGAGGTTCTCCGCCTCGTCGATCATCACCACCGGCCCGCGGCACTCGTCGAGCCGATCGAGCAGCTCCAGCCAGAGGAGCAACCGCTGATAGGCGTCGAGGCGATAGGTCGAGTTGCCGGTCTTGGACTCGAGATCGTGGGCGCCGAGGCAGGCCTCGAGGCCCGCGAAGCCGCCGCTCTCGTGCGCGCGCAGCGCCCTCTTCGCGGCCGACGAGGCTTCGCCTTCCATCTCCGCGAGGCCGGAGAGGGTCCGCAAGAACCTCCGCTCCGCGCTCTCGTTCTTGCACCACGCGGCGAGGCGCTCGAAGACGGTGGGGATGGAAGGGCCGGGGAGGAGCGCGCCCTCCAGCAGCCGGCGCATGTGGCGCTGCGGATTGCCGAGATCGGTGTCGAGCCGCTCGACGCCGAGGCGCAACACCGGCCTCCGCTCGGCGAGGGCGCGGGCGGTGACGTGGAGCAGCAGGTGCGTCTTTCCCGTGCCGTAGTCCCCGGAGAGGAGCGAGAACACAGAGCCCTCGTTCTCGGTGTGCTCGAAGAGGCGATCCAGATCCTGATCGATCCGCTCGTAGCCGACGGTCAGATCGGCGACAGGCTCGATGGGGGGAAGACCGTGAGAGGCGCGGATGATCGCGCGCAACGCGCGAGCGCGCCGGGGGCCTGGCTCTTCCGGGGCGCGGGTGGAGAGGCCCTCCATCTCGGCGGGCGCCTCGAGGTGGACGAGGGTCGCGTGGGGGAGGAGCGACGCGGCCGGCTCTTCATCGGAGCCAGGCATGACGCGGGTGGCGAGCGGAGCGTTCTCGAAGAGGCACCGCGAGCCCTCGAACAGCTCGTCGCCGCCGGACACGTAGATGCGGCAAGCGGTGCAACCGCGGGGGCCGTCGGCGTTGTCGACGAGCTCGCGCAGGACGGTGTACGCCGCCTCGCGCTTGGACGGAGAGAGCTCGGTGAGGAGGCCCGCCTTCTTGACGACGAGGAGGGTGCCGCGGTGGCCGAGGGCGCGCACGAGCCTCGTCAGCTCTACGAGGGTGCGCTTCGCGGTGCGGGGGCTCAGGGTGGAGGTCGCGACCGCGTCGTCGCGGCGGACGTCCCCGCCCGAGAAGAAGGCCTTCAGGTTGCGGGCCTCCAGCCGCTCTCCGTCCTTGGCGGCGAGGTAGCTCCGCGCGAGCGACGCGAGATCCCCCGCGAGCGACTCCGCCTCGCACCCCTCGTCGAAGCGCTCGAGGGCGCGGCTCTTGTTGCGCCGGGAGAAGGCGTCGAGCAGGGAGAGCAACCCGCGATCGGCGGAGAGCGGCGCGCTGATGTGGGCCGCCGCCGCTCGCACCAAGACGTCGAGCGACTCGAAGCCGTGCTCGGCGGTGACGGAGAAGGTGGCGCACGCGAAACCGGTGCTCGCCGCAACTTGCTCGAGGCCCTCTACGAACGCAGACGCGGGCCCGCGGTGCTCGCGGACGAAGACGACGTCGCTGCCGCCGGTGACGGCGAGGTCGAGCAGGCCTTGCTCCGCGCCGAGCATCAAGGTCTCGAGGTACGCCGAAGCGACCTCCTTCTTGCTCATGGGGCGAGACTCGCAAGGAGCGCCCCGAAGGACAAGGTCGTTTGTTGGAACGGATGCGCTCGAGCGGGGAGATCGCGGACCGCCTGGCTACGAAATTCGTAGCTGCGCCGCGCCGCGGTCGAGGATTCGAGAGCAATCCTCGGGCGGGAGCGGGAGGTGGTCCTTCAGCGCGCGGGGGGAGCGGCGAGGAGGTCGTCGACGAGCTTCGTCACCTCGGGATCGAGCCGCTTGCGCACCATTCGGATCGTCCCTTCCCGATCGACCACGATCACGGCGGGGAGCTCGCGCTGGCCGATCGCATCGGGGAGCGAGAACGAGGCGTCGAGGTAGATGGGGTAGTCGGGCTTCTTGTCCTCGAGGAAGCTCGCGACGGTCGCCCGGTCCTCGCCGACGTCGAGCCCGACGACGAAGAGATCGGTCCCCTTCTTCTGCTGCGCGAGCTGCTCGACCTGCTTGGTGACTTCACGGCAGGCGGTGCACCAGCTCGCCCACACGTCGATGACGGTGACCCGCCCTCGCGAGACCGCGCGGATGGAGACGGGCGCGGGGGCTGCCCCGCCGCTCCCGGCGAGAGGCTCGACCGCGACGTCGGGGAGCGCCACCGGACCGGTCGGCGCCGTCCCCGGACGCGCCGACCGCCCGCACGCGGCCGCCGAGATGAAAAGAGCGAACGACAGAGCGCGGACGCGGTTCATGGGGCTTCAGTTGCCGCAGGCGCAGCCGCCACCGGCGGGCGCGCCGTTGCCGCCGCTCGCCGCTTCGCGCGTGGTGTGGAGCTTGTCGCGCGCGCGAGCCTCGAGGGGATCGTCGACGGACTGCATCGTAGGATCGGCGAGGTAGCGCCGGCGGTTCTGCGGAACGACGACGCACCCGGACCCGATCACGGCGAGGACGGCCGCGAGGACGAAGCGCGAAGCTCTCGTGCTGACGGCCGGAAGTCCGCGCGCCGTGCGCGGGGGCGGAGCAGATCCGGACACGAGCTTCGGGCCGGCGGTACGAGCCATTCGAAACCGGTGGTAGCACATCACTCGCAGTCGGCGAAGAGCGCCTGATAGAGGGCCTCGCCGATCACGCGGTGTCCCTCCGCCGACCAGTGGATGCCATCCTTGAACGCGAACTTTTCGCAGAGCTTCTCCGGGTCGCCGCAGACGAGGTGAGGGCGCGTGTCGAACCACGCGTCGATGGTCCCCTCTTTGGCCGACCTCTGGATCCACGCATTGACCTCGTGGGTCATCCGCCCGCGGACCTCGTTGTAGTCGCGCATCGCGCTCCACGGCGGCAGGGTCAGCACGATCGCCTTGGCCCCGTGGGCGTGGGTCATGTCGACCATCTTCGTGATCTCGTCGGCGATCTTCTTCGGGTTGCGGCCGGCCGTCTCGTTGCTGAGCAGATCGCCCAGGCCGCCGAGGATGATCACGTGGGTGAAGGCGCGGGGCCCCTCGCCCGCCATGCGCTCGCCCGCGTCGTTCTCGAGGTACACGTCGCGGAGGAAGCGCTTGCGCATCATGTTGGTCATGTTGCCGCCGACGCCGAAGCTCACGAACGTGCTCTGCTTGCAGCGCTCGCGGAGGACGTCGAGGTACTTGCCTCCGTGCGACTTCGGGTCCGTCAGCGAGTCTCCCATCGCCGCCACGACGTAGCGGCGTCTGCCTTGGGGAGCCGCCGTCGCGCCCACGGCCGCAAGGGCAGGCGGCGCGGCGCGCGCGGAGACCATCGCGCTCGCCTCGACGGTGGGCGCGACCGCCTTCGATGGGCCGCCGCTCAAGGAGGGCGCGACGCCGGATGGAGCGGCCGCTTCGGACGAGGCGCCGGGAGGGTCGCCGTCTTTGGCGGCGGCCCGATCGCTGACGGCGGAGCCGCTGGGCGCGCACGAGGCGGCGAGCGCGACCGTGATCCACGCGAGCGACCCGCGGCGGCGGGGAGGCGGGGGCTCGTGGTCCGTCGGCTTCATGGGGCGATCAACACCTTGCCGCCCGGAGGCGGGACATGCAAAGAAACAGCGCGCCATGAAGCCCAGCCTCGTCGCCGTCGTGCCCGTCCTCTCGATCCTCGCGTCCTCGTGCGGAACGCCGGAGCCCTCTCCCTCTGCCTCGGCGGAGAAGACCACCTCCGCCCGATCGACGGCCACCGCCCGGCCGAAGCCGACCGCGCGCCCCAGGCCGACGCCCACCCCGCGCGAGCCAGAGCCGGGCGAGGCCAAGGGACCGTTCCCCGCCTCCACCGATCCCGCCCTGATGGACCCCGAGAAGGCGAACGCCACCGCGCCCGACACCTACTCGGTGAAGTTCGAGACGACGGCGGGGGACTTCGCCGTCGACTGCAAGCGCGAGAACGCCCCCAAGGCGGCGGACCGCTTCTACAACCTCGTCAAGATTGGCTTCTACGACGACGTCGCCATCTTCCGCGTCGTCAAGTCGCCGACGCCGTTCGTCGCGCAATGGGGCCTCCACGGAAACCCCGAGGTGACCTCCAAGTGGGAGAAGTCGAACGTCGAGCCGGACCCGGTCAAAGCCTCCAACACGCGCGGCACCCTCACCTTCGCGATGGGCGGTATGCCCAAGACCTTCGGCACCCAGGTCTTCATCAACTACGCGGACAACTCCCGCCTCGACGGGATGGGCTTCGCCCCGTTCTGCACCGTCAGCGGCGACGGGATGAACGTCGTCGACAAGTTCTATTCCGGCTACGAAGGCCGCGCCAGCGATCGACAAGACAAGATCCAGAAGGAGGGCAACGCCTTCCTCCGCAACGAGTTCAAGAAGCTCGACTACATCAAGACGGCCCGGCTCGTTGGGGCCGACGCGGCCGGCACCCCCACCGCGACCCCGGACGGCAGCGCCGCTCCGTCTGCCTCCGCGAGCGCATCCGCGAGCGCGAAGGCGAGCGCCTCCGCGAAGGCGAGCGCCTCCCCCTCCGCGTCGGCGAAGAAGACGAAGGGCTCCGCCTCGCCGAAGTAGTCGGCGTACCGGTACATGTTCCGAATCGTTCCGCCGCCACGAGCGGCGGAGCGGAGCGCCGAGAGCGCGATTTCTCCGATGGATCGAGCGGTCGAAGGTGACCCGCCGCTCGACCGCTGCTGGCCCACCGCTCGCAATGGGCGAGTCGCCGGCCGCGCCGGCCCCACCTCGGAGAAAAGAATGACATCGAGAGATTGGTCCCATTGGAAGCTTCTCCTCGCCGCCTCCCTCGCGGCAGGGGCCCTGCCCTCGTGTGCCGACGAGAGCGACGGGGAGGAGCCCACCTTCGCCCAGGCGTCGTCCGCGATCAGCGACACGAACGCGAAGCTCTTCTCGACCGTCCTCGAAGGAGGGGGCGCCGCGCCATCTCTGTCGCAGAAGAGCGCCTTCACGGATTGGTCGAAGGGCTACGATCACGTCGTCGCGTTGAGCGCGTCGCGGGTGGCGTTCGTTCAAAAGCTCGGGCCCATCCTGCCCGGCGGGCCGCCCGGCGCCGCCATCCGCGTCGTGGACTTCTCATCGAACGGCGCGGCGACCGTCCACTCCATCCAGGGCCAACCCGGCCCCTTCAGCGACGTCGTCGCCGGCAACTTCGGCGGCTCCGTGAGCCAGCCCGACCTGCTCTTCTTCGATCGGGGGAGCGGCACCCTGACCGTCCGGGAGGTCGCGGCCAATGGCACCCTCACCACCCTCTTCAGCTTCGTCGTCCCGATGACGACGAACGGCGGTCACTGGGACATCATCACCTCTGGCTTCTTGGGGGCGAGCAGCGGCCGCGACGATATCCTCGTTTACAACAAGGCGGAGGGCAAAGCGCGGATCTACACCATAGGCTCGAATGGAGCGCTTAGCGTGCGGGCCTCGTACACGGGCTGGCGCCGCAACTGGGATCACATCATCCCGGCGCGGGTCGACGCGGACGGCCTGACCGACTTCGCCTTCTACAACGTGGACGGGGGCGGCGTCGTCGGATCGGAGGACTTGGTCGAACGCGGCAATGGCTACAACGGCCACGTGAAGTTCCTCTCCTTCGCCGATCCCAACAACCCCAAGGTGATCAGCGAGTCCTTCGACGCCTGGCCCATGTACGCCAACACGATGGTGGTCCCCGGCCAGTTCGGCGGCGACTCCAAGACGGACTTCCTCGTCTACGAGGGACAACCGGACACCACGACGACCCGGGCGACGTATTGGATCAACGACGGCGCGGGGCACTACGCTCCCCTCCCCACTGATATCGGGTGGCAGGGGCGGTGGACCAACATCCTCGCCCTCAACACCGACGGCGGCGCGACGTCGGATCTGTTCTTCTACACGCGTCAGGTCGAGGTGAAGCTCCTCCTCGTCATGGACGACGCCACGAGCTACGCCGCCGCCGACGTAGCCAACGACTTCACCGATTGGATGGTGGCGGTCAATCGCGCCTACGCTCCGGCCGGGATCCACTTCACCGTCGATCCCGACGTCCAGTCCTTCGACATGGATGACGTGAACGGGACGGACGCGACGTCGCCCATCGACAGCCAGGGCAACTACACGAACTGCTACAATCCGGACGCGGAGTCGGCGCTGCAAGAGCTCACCGAAGACCTAGAGGCGTCCCACCCCAATCGGCTGATTGTCCTGGTTCGACAGCGGGGGGCGGGGGGATGCGGCAGCCCTGAGAACGACTTCGTCGTCATGCCTCCGCCGCGTGACTCCGCGAAGACGGGGTATCGCCGGGACGGCTCGTCGTTCTCGCTCGAGACCAATCCGAAGCTCTTCGCCCACGAGCTCGGACACTTCTTCTCGCTCGGTCACAGCCAGCCGGAGGTCTATTTGTCACCTCAGTCGGACCGCTACGCCTATGACCCGGACGCATCCCCGGGAGGAGCGTGGGCCGACGTCTTCGACACGCCGCCAAACCCGAGCACAGTGGGCAACGCGAGCCCGTGGAACGCACCCGGCCTCAACTTCTGCGACGACTCCGGGATGAACGACATCCCCATCTCCGGGAGCGGCTTCTCGACTTACTTCATCAACCCGGAGCGCCACGAGATCATGTCGAAGGGCCTCTCGCAAAACTGCGACGCCATGTATCGGGTGACGCCGGATCAAGCCCTCGCGATCCACACCAATCTCTGGCTCCAGCGGTCGTATCTGTTCCAGTGACTCAACGCTTGCGCGGGGTGCGGAACTCCTTCGCGACCGGCGGCGGCGGCCGCTGGGGGATCGAGGCTCGGTCCTCGCCCCGCGCCACCGTCGTCTCCATCGAGGGGAGGTGTCCCGGATCCTCGGCCACGGGGGCGCTCGAGGCCCGGCGCGCGCGCGCGATCCGGGCGGCGTGCGCCCCCTCCTCCGACAGCAAGGGCCCTATCATGTCGACGATGGCGGCGACGCTCGCCGGGCGCTTGGCCGGGTATTTGGCGAGGCACGCCGCCGTCGCGTCCCGCAGCAGCGGCACCGCCCTCCACGCCGGATCATCGAGCCTCGCCTCTTCGTGCATGATCGCCTTGAGCAATTGGGAGCGGCTCGGAGCGCGGAATGGCGGGACCCCAGTCACCATCCAGTGCAGCACCACCCCGAGCGCCCACAGATCGGCTCGATGATCGATATCGGGGGCGCAGGCAACCTGCTCCGGTGACATGAACTCGGGGGTTCCAATCAATTGGCCTCCCTGGGTGATGAGGGTGTCGATATCGAGGGCCTTCGCGAGCCCGAAATCGACGAGCTTGGCGAGGCGCCGGCCCCCCTGGACCTGGGCGATGAAGATGTTCGACGGCTTGAGGTCGCGGTGGACCAATCCTTGCTCGTGGACGGCCGCGAGACCTGCCGCCACCTGCGCGCAATGGTCCGCGATCATCGAGCTCGTCATCCGCCCCTGCGCGGCGACGCTCGACAGCGAGGCCCCCACCAGGTGCTCGAGGACGAGGTACGGCTCGCCCGACTCGAGCGTCCCGAAATCCAAGGGGCGGCACACGTACTCGCTCGACACGCGGGCGAGGGCGCGCGCCTCCCTTTGAAAGCGGATCCGAAGGTGGTCCCTCGCCCCTTCGAGGACCTCCCCGGGGCCGCCGAGATCGCGCTGGATGACCTTGATCGCCACCGGCATGTCGAGGGCGAGGTGACGCGCGAGATAGACGGCTCCCATCCCGCCGCGGGCGATCAAGGCCTCGACCCGGAAGCGGCCGAGGAGAATCCGTCCTTCGAGGTTCACCGATCGAGGATACCCTCCGGGGCGACCATTACGATGCTCATCGTCTCCTCGCGCAAGACCTCGGCAATGGGGCCCGCCGCCATTTCGACGACGAGCGCCCGCGCCGCCCGAAGGAGGACGTCGTGACGGGAGCGGCCCCGGACGACTCGACCACCTCGATTCTGGGCAGACCGGCGAACGGAGGCTCCTTCGACGCCCGCCCGGGGCTGGTGCTCCTCTACGCCGCCGACTTCGAGGCGCTCGCCCCGATCTATCCGCTGCTCGGCACCTCCGAGCTCGGCCGCGATCCGACCCGGGAGGTCTCGCTGCCGGTGCGCTCCGTGTCCCGCGCCCACGCCCGGTTCGAGCGGGTGCACGGCGGGGCAGCCGAGGAGGGGTTCCGCGTCGTCGATCTCGACAGTCGCAATGGCACGTTCGTGGGCCGGAGGCGGGTGACGGGTCCGACGCCGATCGTCCACGGCGACGTGATCACGGTGGGAGATGTCGTGCTGATGTTCGTGGAGCGGAGCCTCGAACGCTATGGGGCCGACCATATCGACGGCCGGCCGCTCGTCCATTCGGATCCGCCGCCGCCGGGCGCGCCCATTGGCCGCTGGCAGATCGCCGGCGTGGCGCGCGATCTTTCGCGGGTCGCGAAGTCCGATATGACGGTGGCGATCTTCGGTGAGACGGGGACAGGCAAGGAGCTGTTCGCCGCGTACCTGCACGAGGTCAGCGGGAGGCGCGGACCGCTGCGCGCAATCAATTGCTCCGCCCTCCCTCCCGCCCTCTTGGAGAGCGAGCTCTTCGGGTTTCGAAAGGGGGCCTTCTCGGGGGCGGACCGGGACAAGCCGGGCCTCTTCCAGGCGGCCAACGGCGGCACCCTCCTGTTGGACGAGATCGGCGACATGCCCCTCGAGGCACAGGCGAAGCTGCTACGCGCGCTGCAATCGCGCGAGGTGCTCCCCCTCGGGGCCCTCGTCCCGGAGCGGATCGACGTGCGTATCGTCAGCGCGACCCACCGCGATCTGCGCGCCCGCGTCGACTCCGGCCAATTCCGCGGCGACCTGTTCGCGCGGCTCTCCGAGCTCACGGTGACGGTGCCGCCGCTGCGTGACCGGCGAGAGGACATCCATTGGCTGTGTCGTCACTTCCTGGAGAAGCACGGTCACGCAGAGCTCCGGGTCTCGCCGCGCTTCATGCAGGTCCTCGCTACGCATTCGTATCCATTCAACGTGCGAGAGCTCGAGTCGGCCATGAAGCGCGCCGCTGCGTTCTGCGACTCGGGCTGCCTCGAGCCGAGCCACCTGCCGGACGACATCCGAAGCGCGGACGGCGAGGAGCGCGCCGCGACGAGCGGCTCCCATCATCCCTCGGGAGGTCGCCCGACGGAGGCCGAGCTCGCGCGGCTCCTCTCGCTCCACGGCGGGAACGTCGCCGCCGTGGGACGGTCCCTCGACCGGGCGCCGATCCAAGTTCGCCGATGGATGAAGGCGTTCGGTCTGAGCGTCGCCTCGTTTCGCGCCAAGCGATGAGCCCTCCCGTCACCGCCGTCGTCGGGCAAGACCTCGCGGGGCGCTACCGGCTCGAGGCCTCCATCGGCACGGGTGGCGCGGGAGCCGTGTTCCGCGCCCGCGACGCGCGCGACGGGAGGCTCGTCGCGATCAAGGTCTTGCGCGCCTCCGCCCCGCGCCGCGAGGAGCTCGCGCGCCGAATGGAGAGGGAGGCGCGCGTCATCGCGACCCTGCGCTGCCCGAGCACGGTGCGCCTCCTCGACTTCGGCGCGACAGACCACGGCGAGCCGTTCCTCGTGAGCGAGCTCTCCCCGGGAGGGGACTTGAGGGGCGCGCTCGAGCGTGGCTCGGTCCGGCCGCGAGATGCGCTCGCGGTGATGCGGCCCGTCCTCGCCTCCCTCGCGGAGGCGCACCGGCACGGGATCGTCCACCGCGACGTCAAACCCTCCAACGTGCTGCTCGACGCGGGGACGGCGGCCGGCCCGATCAAGCTCGCCGACTACGGGGCCGCGAGCGCGCCGGCCCTCGGAGCGCCGCTGACGCAGGAGGGCGACATCCTCGGAACGCCCGCTTATATGGCGCCCGAGCAGATCGACGGCGCGCCCCCGACCGCAGCCGCCGACGTGTACGCGGCCGGTCTCATGCTCGCGGAGCTGGTCGGGGGCGAGCCCGTCTATCGAGGGCCGCCTCGGGAGGTGTGCTTCGCCAAGCTGCGAGGGGAGCCGCCTCCGTTCAACGCCCACGTCCGCGCATCCGCCCACTTCCCGGTGATCGAGCGGGCGACGCGTCTCTCGCCGGGCGAGCGCTACCCCGACGCGAGCGCGATGCTCGATGCCCTCTCTCCGCGGCGTCCCGCGCTTCGCCCGATCGCGGCGCTCGCCGGCCTCGCCCTCATCCTCGTCGCGGCCGCGATCATCGCCGCCGCCGGGAGAGCCGGCGCGCCGTCCGCGGCTCGGGCATCGGGAGCGAAGGAGCCGTGCCTGTCGCCCGACGAGCTGTCGGCGAGCTCGATCGGCCGTCACTTCCCGGAGCTCTCCGTCCGCGCCGATCGTGGGATCCCGAACTGGGTCGTCGTGAAGCTCTACGACGCCAGCGGGGCGCAGGTCGGAGCCGTCACGCTCTTCACCGCGGTCGCGTCCGAGGGCGATCCGGACCCCGACGCGACCATCCAGAAGATCCTTCGAGACGAAGCCGCGAGCGGCGACGGCAAGACGTTCGTGGGGAGGCGGACGGTCGTGCGCGCCCAGCTCCCTCCTGCGGAGCTCGCGCGCCTCGAGGCTCTGATCTGTCCTCGATGACCATCCGACATTCGAGCACCCCACGTTCTCGATCGAAAGCGAGCGCGGTCGTGAGACGATAGGCTATGCGCTCGTCTCGACTCGGCCTCGGCGCCTCCGCTCTCCTGTTCGCGACGGGCCTGGTATCGAGGGCCTCCGCGACCGGGGTCTGCGACGCGAACCCGCCCACCTCCACCCAAGCCTGCATCGACGCGATCCAGGCGAATGGGTCGGTCGTGAATGACGTCTTCCACGATACGAACGGCCTGACCGCGTTCCAGCTGCCCGTCTACGGCCAGCTCTTCAATGCGTGGCCGGGCTGCGACATGGCGAGCTTCGCGGGCTGCAGCGGGCAGGACACGCCGCCGTACGACTGCCCCGGACAGTACACTTGCTCGGGCGCTCCCAACACGTTCGCCAACGCCTCCCAGTTCCTCGCGGCCCCCGATCATACGTGGTGGCACCCGTGCCGCCTCGCGGACCACACCTTGGTGAACGGCTGCCCCCAGTTCAACGCGTGCATCGCGGACGGGGTCGGCGGCGCGTACTTCCCGTGGGAGGGCCTCGTGTTCGACCTGGGAGGGCCTTCGAACAAGGTCGTCATCTTCGCCACGAACGACCACGGGCCGCAGCCGTGCGAGTCGACCGAGTACACCGTCTACCTGAGCGACAATCCATTCGCGACCGAGATCGAGCTCGCCCCGACGACGAACGGCATCGATCCCAACAAATGGAATCGAGCCGTCCTCAACCAGATATTCACGAAGGGCTGGGACGACATCCGCGCCGCCGATCCCGCCGGGCACGCGGCGTGCGGCGACACCGCGCTCTACGCCGTCGAGCAAGACTCGTTCGCGACCGTCTATCAGCTCCCGTGCGGGGTGACCTTCCGATATGCGTCCATCGTCGCCGGCAACGACGGCCTCGATTTCCCCGAGTGCGCGTTCGACTCGAACGAAGGCGAGATCGACGCCGTCGCCGGCCTGACCGAGTCCGGCGCGGCCGTGTGCAACGACGCCGACAACGACCATTACGTCGACTGCAACTGCATCGCGGCGCCGCCCGTCTGCGACTGCGACGACTCGGACGAGGACGTCCACCCCGGCGCGCCCGAGGCGTGCGACTCACCCGATCTCAACTGCGACGGGGACCCGGGCGCCTGTGGGCCGGGGCTCTTCTGCAACCAATCCATTTGCATTCCTCCGTGCGCCGGAGGCGAGTTCGACTGTCCGCCCGGATCGACCTGCGAGACGACGCCCGACGGCGACCTGTGCGTCCCCGCGGACTGCTCGGTCGGCGGCTGTCCTCCGGGAACGATTTGCGTAGACGATCTGTGCGTCCCCGCCTGCGACGACGTCGTTTGTCCCGGCACCCAAGTCTGCCTCGACGGTCAGTGCGTCGACCCGTGCGCCAACATGGTCTGTCCCGGCAACCTCATCTGTCAGGCCGGCGAGTGCGTCGCGCCCTGCTCCTGCTACGCCCAAGACCTCGGCTGCACCGAGCTCCCGGGGACCGTCTGCGACGCGGGCACCGACACGTGCGTGCCTCCCCTGTGCGAGGGAGTGACGTGCCCGCCGCTCGAGACCTGTGACGCGGACACCGGGATGTGCGTGACCCTCTGCGATCCGAGCGTCATGTGCCCCCTCGGGCAGAAGTGCGTCGAGCCCGACGGGTGCGTCCCCGCGTGCACCGGGGTCGAGTGCGACGCCGGGTTCGAGTGCGATCCCCAGACGGGGGAGTGCGTCGACCTGTGCAATCAGATCGAGTGCCTCGCGCCGCTCGTGTGCGTGGCCGGACAGTGCGTGGAAGGCGCGGGCGGGGGCGGCGGCGGCGGGGGCAGCGGCGCTCCGAGCGAAGGGGGAGGAGGGAGCACCGCCTCCGCGGGCGGCGTCGGAGCGGAGGACGGCGACGAAGGGGGCTGCAGCTGCCGCGTCGGCGCGGGACCGCGCGAGGGAGCGCCCGGCGCTGCCCTCGTCGCGGTCGCGGCGGCGCTCCTCGTCGCGCAGCGGCGCCGCCGGCGGCTCCGCTGATCGAGCGCGCGTCCTGGGCCCCTCCCTGAGCGGAACGAAGTGGAGCGATTTGGGAGGGGCGGGCGCGCGGAGCGCGCCCGGGGGTGGGCATCCTCGGGGTGGGCTCGTGAATCGAGCGGGCGCGTGATAGGAGCTCTTCCATGCGCGCTCTCTCGATCGTGGTCGTGCTGATGGGGCTCTCGACGTTCGCCGGCTCGGCTCGCGCCGACATCCCGCGCGACCCTCCCAAGAAGGAAGGCTGCGGCTGCACCACCGCTGGTCAGGAGTCGGGGAGCGCGCTCGCGGCGCTCTTCGTCTTGGGGCTGATGGTCGCGCGGCGGCGCTAAGGGGCTCGCGACTGCCGGGTTGGCATTCGGCGCCGCGAGCGCGCGGGGCGATCTGCAATGTTGTCAATCGGCGGGGTGGCCGCGAATACCACTTGGGTCGGGGTGTTCCTCGAGCGGGGGCGAGAGGAGCGCGACGAATGCGGACGTTCTGCGTTGCAGCGACGGTGGTGGCGACCATTGCAATGGCGTCGGAGGCGATGGGGGAGGAGGCGGCGCGCCAACCCCCACCGAGGGAGCGCGTGCGGCTCGACCTCGGGATCGGGCTCACGAACGTCGGCGGGACGGGGGGCGGCCTGGGAGCCTTCTTCCCGACCGCGACCGTGGGGGTAGAGGGTCATTTGGGCGGACCGGCTTGGCTGTTCGCGACTGGGTCGGGGTACTACGGCGAGACAGATGGCTCCTTCGGGGAGGGGAAGGGCGGCTATGTCGACGGCGCGGTCGGGCTGAGACTGGAGGCGCCCGTGTTCCATTGGCTGGAGATGGGGGGCTACGGCGTGGTGCGGGGCGCGTATTGGGAGGCAACCTCCTCCGGGTGGGAAGAGGGTCGGGACCGATCGGGCTCGCTCGGGGGGGCGCTCGGCGCGTCCGCGCATCTCCGCCCGACTCGGTTCTTCGGGGTGCGGCTCGGGCTCGAGGTCTTGAGGGTCGACTATCAAGAATGGGGCTCCGAGCAGAGGTTCCAGGACGCGGATGGACGCTCGTCGACCCTCTCGGACGGCGGCGACAGCGTGAGCGTCGGGCTGGTGCCCACGCCGTCGGTGGCGCTCACGTTCACGTTTTGAACGCGATTGACGGAGCTCGCCTTCGATTGGATGCTCCCGGCCATGGCTCGCGCCGCCGCGAAGAGAGCTGCCCCGAACCCGAAGAAGAGCGGGGGGCGTCCGACCTCGATTGACGACTATCTGGCTCGGGTCGGCGACGACACGCGCGCGCTGCTCCAGGATCTGCGAAAGAAGATCCATCGTGCCCTCCCCGGCGCGGAGGAGTGCATCAGCTATTCGATGCCCGCGTTCCGATCGAAGGGCCATGTCGTGGCCGGGTTCGCGGCGACGGCGCGGGGCGGCTCGTACTATCCATTCAGCGGGACGACCCTCACCACCGTCGCCGCCGATCTCGAGGGCCTCAGCAAGACGAAGTCCGCCGTGCACTTCACCGCGGATCAGCCGCTCTCGGCGGCGCTCGTTCGGAAGCTCGTCAAAGCCCGGCTCGCGGAGATTGGCGAGCAGGCTTGAACGTGGCGACGACCATGGCGTGGTCGGAGTCGGGCGCGAGGGGAATGTCGGCCGCGTAGGGGCCGTGATCGCGGAGGGTCTCGTTGAGGATCCGCGCGTCGGTGAGGCGCGCCGCGAGGGCGGGGGAGACGAGCACGTGGTCGAGCAGGTCCGGCTTTCCTCCGTGGAGGATGCTGTAACGGCGCTCGGCGGGGATCACGTCGGTGCAGCTGTGGAGGACACGCCCCAATTCGACATCGGGCAGGTTCGCTCGAACGATGCGCGTCGGCAGGGAATCGACGGTGTCGTTGAAGTCGCCCATGACGATGATGCAGGCGTTCGGATCGGCATCGAAGATCGCGTCGATCTCCCCCCGCACGTGGAGGGCCTCCGCCGTGCGCATCACCCAAGACCGTGCGTAGGCCTCGCCCAAACCGCGCGGAGAGCGATCCCACACCGCCGCGCCCGTCTCGTCCTGCATCGGCTTGGCGAGGCGCGACTTGAAATGCACCGTGAAGACATCGACGGGGCCGACGGGGCCCGCGTCGAAGCGGACGTGCACGAGAGGACGGCGCTGGGGCAACGCGTACGGCGACGGATCGGAGGCGACGAAGCGCGGGAACGTGAGGGTGGTCGCGGCCACGACGCGCGTGTGCACGACGGGGAGGCGGCCGAGGATCGCGCAGCCGATCCCGCGCTTGTCGGCGGGGCCGGCGTGGACGGTGGTGTACCCGAGCCCCCTCGCCTCTTCGTCCACGAGCGACTGGAGCAGCGGGACGGAGCCGACCTCCTGGAGGGCGACGACGTCGGCGTCGGCCTCGCGGAGGCGATCCGCGACGTGAGCCCGCTTCGCGCGGACGACCTCGGCCTCGTCGTCGTTGCGCGGCTCGAAGAAGTCCTTGAGGTTGAAGGTCGCGATGCGCATCAGGGGGGCTTGCTGGCCTTGCGGTACTCGAGCCCTTGCTTGCTCACGGAGTAGGTCTGGGCGCACGTCTCCGAGGTCTGCGCTTCGGAGTACTTCGCGCGCCACTTGGCGACGTTCTCCTTCCAGGTCGTGCACTCTTCGGGGCGAGCGCCGCTCGTGGGCGAGCACATGAGGGCGATGAGCTGAGCGCACGACGCCGGCATGGCGCCGGTGGGGGCGGGCGAAGCGGCGGGGCCGGCGGTGGTGGTGGGCGCGGCCGTTCCCTTCGCGGTCGGAGCGCTCGCGGAAGGCGCCGTCGCCGACGGAACGGTCGAGGTCGCCGACGTCGAGGGTGCACCTGCGCTCGCCGCCGACGGGGCGGAGGTCGCGGTGGGCGGACCGCTCGACGAGGGCGCGTCCGAGGCCTGCGAAGGCGCGACGATCGGGGCGGACGAAGTCGCGGTGGAGGTCGAGGTGGCGGTGGAGGTCGAGGTCGCGTCCGTCTTCTCCCCGTCCGCCGCGCTCCTGCGCGAGGTGGTGGTGGTGTCGGCGCGTTTGTTGAGGAGGGTCGCGACGACGATCGCGCCGCCCGCGACGCCGGCGAGGGCGATGATGGCGCCCACCGCGACGAGCCCGACGTTGCTGCCGGAGCGCGCCGGAGGAGGGGTGGAGGGCAGGGCGACGGCGCGTGCCCCCGGGGTCGAGTTGCCGATCGGGTGCGGGCCGCTGCTCGCGACCGCGTACGGCATCGACCCCGGATAGGCGGGCGGCGGCGCGGACTGGAAGCGAGGCGGGCCCTGCGGATACGGGGGCGAGGCGTTGCCGTACAGCTGCGGTGGCGGCGGCGGCGTGGAGCCGGCGACGGCGTAAGGGGCGGCCGCTTGCGGCGGCGTGTACGGCGCGGCCGGCGACACGTACGGGCTCGCGAGCGTCCCTCCCGCGCCGATCAGAGGGGGTGTCTGAGCCATCGCCGGCTGCGGCCGGGCCGGGGTCAGCTCCGTCTTCGCGTGGCCAATGCGGCTGGCCTCGCGGATCTTCGAGAGGAGCGCGATCACCGAGGCGGGGCGCCTCTCCGCGTCGAACGCGAGGGTGTCGAGCAGCACGCGCGCGAGGGCGGGGGGCACGGCCGCCCCCCGCTCCGAAGGCGGCTTCGGATCGATGCGGCCCTTCGCGTCGCCGTCGTCCCACGGCAGCTGCGCGGTGAGCATCGCGTAGAGGAGGACCGCGAGCTCGTAGATGTCGGAGCGGATCGTCGCCGACTTTCCGAAGAAGCGCTCGGGGGCCATGTACGCGGGCGTCCCGCGCATCATGCCGGCGCGGGTCGTGGTCGAGGGGAGGCCGCTCGTGTCGCGCGCGATGCCGAGATCGAGCAGCACCAGTCGATCCTGCTCTTTGAGCCAGAAGACGTTCTCGGGCTTGATGTCGCGGTGCACGAGACCGGAGTCGTGGAGGAGGGCGACCGCTTGGGCGACGTCCTCGAAGAGCGTCAGCGCCTGCTCGAGGGGGATGGGGCCGTGCTCGAGGCGCTCCGCGAGGGTCGAGCCGTGGAGGCGCGGCATCGCGATGTAGGGGCGACCGCCGGGGAGGAGGCCGGCGCGCAGCACGGGGACGAGGGCGCGGTGCTGGACCCGCCGCATCGTCTCCGCCTCGGCGAGGAATCGATCGACCTCGCGCGCGTCGAGGCCGACGTCGGGCCGCAGCACTTTGAGCGCGACCTCGCGGTCTCCGTCCATCGCCGCGTAGACGAACGCGCTGCCGCCCTCACCGAGAGTCTGCACGATCTCGAACGATCCGAGCCTCTGGGGTACGGCAGCCATCGACATGGGGTTCGCGCGGGGCGCGGGCCTGGGCCGAGCGCGCTCGCCCGATCAGAATGCCCCGTGTACGCCCGCGAAGAAAGGCCCCACGTACGGCTCGATGAAGGCCCCTTGTTTTTCATCGGGTTGGGCCTTTGCCGGCTTGCGGGTGTAGTCGACCACGAAGGCGACCACCGTCACGATCGCGAACGCGCCGGTGAGCCCCCCCAGCACGTCCGCGCCGAGCGCGAACGATTTGGCGCTGCTCCGGGCGTCCTCGATCGCGGCCGCGTCGCCGGGCACCTTCGCCAGCTCGTCGTCGAAATCCGACTTCTTGGAGATGGCGAGGCCGCCCACGACCGCGGTCGCGACGCCGAGCGCGCCCGTGACGCCGAGGCTCACCCAAGGCCAGGGGGTGTGCTTGACCTCTGGAGGTGTCTCGCCTCCCTTGCCGCTGCCGTTGCCCTCCGGACCGGATCCGGTCAGCGAAACGAGCTGGAGGTCGACGACCTTGTGCTCGGTGCCCGCGACCTCGATGAACCGCGTGAGGGGGGCGAAGCCATCTTTGGATGCGGTGATCTTCCGCCGCCCGGCGTCCATGACGACCGGCTTCACGAGGGGGGTCTTGCCGATCTCGACGTCGTCGACCGCGATGACGACCCCCGTCTGATTCGACGTGAAGACGACGGAGGCGACCTTCTCCTTGAGCTCCGAGATCCAGCCCTCCACGCGCGCGCGCCGGTCGGCCTTGATCTGTTCTCCGCCCTCCTTGAGGTAGCGCTCGAGGGCGGGCAGCGCCTGCGAGTAGAGCCGCTGCTCGCGCGCGGTCTGGCCGATGTTGTAGAGGACGGCCCAGTTCGGATCGAGCTCGTAGGCTCGCTTGAACTGCACCATCGCCGCGACGTAGTCGCCGTCGTTGAAGAACTTCACGCCGCGATCGAAGTGGGCGCTCGCCTCCTCGGGCGAGGCCGGGGTCGCGGGCTGCGCGCCAGCGACGCCGATCACGCCGGGGGCGGTGATCGTGCAGGCGGCGACGAGGAGCGCGCTCACCGCGCGGACCGAGCGAGGCGATGCAGCACGCGTAGCGAGCGGTCGAGATCGCATCGGGTCTACTTGGGCTTGTTCTTGTAGGGGTTGTTCTCGTCGATATCGACGGTCGGCTGCGGAGGCTTTCGCTTCGGCCCGTCTTCGTCGGTGGGCTTCGGCGGAGGCGGCGGCGCGGGCTCGGCAGAGGCCTTCGAGCTGGGGCGCGAGGTCGGACGCAGGTAAGGCCGGCTCCCAATCGGGGTGAGCTCGATCGTGAGCTCGACGTCCTGGTCGAACGTCAGCGTGCGCTTCTCGGTCTTGTAGCCGTCCTTCTCCACTTCGAAGCGGTGGATCGATCCGTCCTTCGGGAGGCGCGCCTGGAACGGGTTGCGGTCGACGACGCCGCCGTCGAGCTTGGCCTTCGCCGTCTCCGGGTAGCGGACCATGATCTCGATCATCTCGCGCTCGTCCGCCTTCGACGTCGCGGGCGCGAGCGCCGCCGTCTGCTCGACCTTGGGCGCGGTCGTCTCGGGGACGGCGGTCGTCGTCGGAGCGGGGCCCTCCGCGGGGTGGGCGGCGGTCGGGTTGCTGTCCTTCTTGCTCGCGTAGACGACGACGCCGAGGGCGCCGATCGCGAGCGCGGTGCCGACGCCGAGGGCGGGGAGCAGCGAGCGGCTCTTCGGCGGCACGGACGGGAGCGACTGGGTGATCGCCGTCATCTGCCCGTGGGGGGGCGTCTCGCTGAGCGGCCTCCCGCTCGGCAGGACGACCCGCGCGAGCGAGTCGCTCGTCGCCTTGAGGCTCGCGGGGACGAGCTCGAGGTTGATCGGCTCGATGACGTTGTCGACGTTCCGGACCTGCTCCTCGATCGTCGTCTTGATGCGGGCGCGCTCGTCGTTGAACGCGTTCGTCACGAGGGAGCCGATGTCCTTCGACCCGACGCGATAGTCCGAGCCGGCGAGGTAGACCTCGATGACGTCCGCGAACTCCTTCGCGCTCTGGAAGCGCTCCTCCCGACGCGCGGCCATCGCCCGGTCGCAGATGCTCGCGAGCTCCTCGGGGACCTCGGGGGCGGCGTCGCGGACCTTCGGATCTTGGCCGGCCATCCTGCGCGCGAGCACGCTCATCTCGTCCTCGCGGGTGATCATGCGGCGGCCGGCGAGGGCCTCCCAGAGCATCACCCCCACCGTGAAGACGTCCGCGCGCGCGTCGACCTGCTCGCATCGAGCCTGCTCCGGCGCGATGTAAGAGATCTTTCCCTTGAGCATGCCCTCTTGGGTGCGCGACGAGGCGCCCGCCGCCTTCGCGATGCCGAAGTCGACGAGCTTCACCTGGCCGTCGTAGGTGACGAAGACGTTCTGCGGGCTCACGTCGCGGTGGACGATGTGGAACGGCGTGCCGTCGAAATCGGTGAGGCGGTGCGCGTGCTCGAGGCCGGCGAGCACGTCCGCGATGATCCGGAGGTGAATCTCGAGGGGGATGCTCTTGCGGCCGACGCGCCGGAACACGGCGTTGAGCGGCTGACCTTCGAGGTACTCCATCGCGATGAAGTAGCGGTCGCCGTCGTTGCCGACCTCGTACGTCTGGACGATGTTCGGGTGGTTGAGGCGCGCCGCGATGCGCGCCTCGTCGAGGAACATCGACAAGAACTCGGGATCGTGGGCGAGCTCTTCACGGAGCTCCTTGACGACCAGCAGCTTGTTGAACCCGTGAGGTCCGTGGCTCATCGTCAGAAGGACGCGAGCCATCCCGCCCTGCCCGAGCTTCGCCAGCACCCGATACTTCCCGATGCGTTCAGCGCTCATGGCGTCACTGTTCCGTGGGCCCGATGGGGACGTAGCTCAGAAAACCTGCGCGGGAGAGGAAGCTCGTCTCGCCGATGAAGTAGTGTCCGTCGTAGACGTACGAGCGCACGGTGAAGTCGCCAGGCGGCATGTTGACGAAGCCGCCCGCGCCTTGGTCGTCCGTCTGCACCGAGTTGGGATCCGGCAGCGCCGCCTTGAAATGGAACGGCGTCGTGTCCGCGTCGACGTCGTCCGACTCGAGGTGGACGCCCTTGGCACGGTCGCCATTGCAGTCGTAGGTGAGGACGATCGACGTGCCTCGAGCGGGATCGATGGGGACCCCTGCCGCGTTCGAGAGGGCCTCGAACGAGACGGGATCGATCACCCGCACGACGATCTCCTTCTCCGGTACGACGACCGGAGAAAGGAAGAACACGATCGTGGGGACGATCGGGATGGGATCCGGAGACGAGGGAGCATCCGCGTGCACGAGGAGGAAGCCCTGAAACGACTTGGCGACGTCGAACTCGAACGAGCCGGAGTCTGCGTCGGGCGTGATCGTTTGCGGGTTCGTGCAATCGACGTCGAGCTTGTTGCAGAGGTCGACGCTCATGTTGAGCGGCGGGGTGCCCGGCTGCCCGGTCGCGAGCTCGAGCCGGTACGAGTGATGGACGGGATCGCCCGGATCAGGCTCGACGAAGGAGCCGAGACAGCTGAAGTTCTCGGGGATGGGGGGCGCGCCGCCGCCGCCCTCGTTGGGCCCGCCGCCGCCGCCGCTGCCGCCCTGGCTCTGCGGCTCCGTGCAGACGTGCTCGACGCACGTCGACCCCGCGACGATCGCCTCGCAGTCCGCGTTCGACTCGCACTGGTTTCGATCGAGATCGAAGGCGAGCGAGCACGCACCGGCCATCACGCCGAAGAAAGCAGCCCACCCTAGGGCTGCGGATGCGAAGAGCCACGTCCGCGCCGCCACGTAATGAAAGCGTAACTTTTCGGATCCAGAAGGTCCAGCGAAGGGCAGTCCGACGTGCCTTGGGGGCGGTTTGACCCCGAGCTGACGTCGCGGAACCCCCGAGCGGCGAGCGCGTCACCTTGACCGGCCCACCAATCGATGGGCCCAGCCCTCAACGAGCGCCGCTCAGGAGCCGTGAGCGCCCGTCAGCGCCTTCTTCGTCTCGTCGTCGAGCTTGCCCGTCGCCGGGAGCCCCTTCGAGCTCTGGAACGCCTTGAGCGCCGCGATCAACGTGCCGCCCTCGGTCACGTCCTCGTTGTCGGCGCTGATCCGGGCGGGCTTGTAGAAGCCCAGGTGGAAGAGGCGCTTGCGGAGACCAGAGAGGGTGTCGATCGGATCGAGGTCGCCGACGCGGACGCGGAGCGTTCGGTTCTTGCGGGTGAGGATGACCTCGACCTCGCGCACGTGGACGTCGACCTTCGTCTTGATCCAGCCTTGCTCGTCCGTCTCGCCCTCGATCGGATCCGGGCCGAGGCCGAGGATCGAGTAGGGCTCCTTCGCCAGCGCCTCTCCGCCGACCTGCACGCGAACCTCGATCGCCTTCTTGGGGATGTTGGCGGCGTAGCGGTTCGTCGTCCCGTTCTTCACGATGAGGCGCTTCGCGTCCGGCGCATCGGGCACCCACAAAAGGTCGCCGGGGTGGAGCATGTCGCGATCGGGTCGCCGCTCTTTCAGGCCTTGGTTCTTCGGGTTGTTCCACACCGCGTCGGGGTCGAACCCCATCGTGTGGCCGAGCTTCGTCAGATAGTCGCCTTGACGAATGATGTACGGGCGCATCGGTCAGGCCTCCCGGGGCTTGTCGACGTCGGGGAAGTAGATCTGCGCGTCGGCGTCGAGCTCGAGCTCGGCCTCGCCCTTGTCGTTGAGCACGCCGCTCCTCTCACCGTCCTTGCCGACGATGACGAAGCGACGGCGGCCGGCGGGGGCGCCCGCCTCGTCGACGAGCGAGATATGGGTGAGCGACTTGGGCATCGCGAGCACGGCCGCGCCGTCGAGCTTGGAGTTGATCCGCACCTTGTCGCCGCCGATGTCCGCGTTCTTGTGGAGGAGCAAGCTCGAGCTCTCCCCCATCGCGTGCATCCGCTTCGACTTCAGCACGAGGCCGTCCTTCGAGACCACGTTCACCCGCTCGAGGCCGCCGATCTCGACGACGGCGCCGTTGGCGGTGACGAGGGGGGCGAGGATCTCCACCGTGTTTGGCCCGACCCGGATCGAGCTCGCTCCGCAGCGGAGCACGATGCCCTTCTCGGCGATGATCTCCGTCGTCTTGCTCGAGTAGCCGGAGAGCGTCCCCTCGACGTGGACGGACGCGCTCGTCGGCTTCGTGTCGTGCCCCACGATGGCGGCGACGTGCCCTTGGACCCGGTGCACCTGGTCCCCGTGGACGAGCGTCTCCGTCGCCGCGAGATCCTCTCGGCGCGTGCCTTCGACCCGCACCGTCTCCTCGCCGCTGACCCGCCGGTCCGTGTTCCCGCGGACGGCGTCGATGACGTCCCCCAAGACCTGCGTCGTCTTCTGGAGGGTGATCAAGGTCGTTTGACCACCAACGACCGTCGTCGTGTGGGTGCCGGTGATGTTCTCCGTGAGCTGCCCTTCGACGCGCATCGTGGCGTTGCCGGTGACGGCCACCGAGTGATCGTGACCGACCTCGATGTCGAGGTTGCGCTGGGCCTTGAGGAAGACTTGCTCGTGGCCGTGATCGTCGTCGAAGCTGAGCTCGTTCGCTCCTTCGCCGCCGGGCATGCTCATCGTGCGGAAGCCGCTCTTCGTCCGCTGCGCGGGGAGGCCGAACGGGTGCGGGCTCGTCCCGTTGTAGACGGTGCCGATCACGAGGGGCCGATCCGGATCGCCGTCGAGGAACGTGACCACGACCTCAGAGCCGACGCGGGGGAGGAACTGCGCTCCGAAGCCCGCCCCCGCCCACGCTTGGGCGACGCGGATCCAGCACGAGGCCTTCTCGTCCTTCTTGCCCTCGATGTCCCAGTGGAACTGGACCTTGATGCGGCCATACGAGTCGGTGAACGTCTCGCCCTCGTTCGCGCCGACGACGAGGGCCGTCTGGTTGCCTTGCTGGACGCGCTTCTGCGCGACGTAGGGCATGCGGAGGACGGTCTCGATCGCGGCCGCTTCGAACTCGTTGGAGTACACCTCGTCCGCGCGGTCACCGCCGAACTCGGGGGTGCGACCGTCGTGCAGCACGGACACGACCACCCAGTCGCGGTTGACCTGATCGAGCGGGTGCCCCTCGAGGCCGAACGAGTGCCCGGGCAGGAGCTTCCGCGATCGGCTCGTCCCGACGACGGTGAGCCCGTCGGCGCGGAGCGCCTCGAGCATGCGGGTCGCGTCGACCTCGCGCTTGTCGGCGCTCGGGGACGCCTCGTGCTCCGTCTCGTGCCCGAAGCGATAGACGCCCATCCGCTCGGACCCGAGATCGCCGGCGATGCCCTTCGGGTCGTCGTGGAGCTGGAGCGACCGCAGCGGGAGCTGGGGGTGCCGGAAATCGAAGTCGCCGATGCGCGCGGCGGTCGGGCGGATCTTCCTTCGGATGCCGAGCTCCACGATCTCGCCCTCTTCGATCTCGAAGCGACCGGACCGCATCGTGAGCTTGCCGTGGCGCCCCGGGATCGTCCGGTAGAGGGCGTCGTCGGCGAAGACGACCTCCTCGACCTCCTTCTCGGGGTTCTGGCGGAAGTAGAAGAAGATGCCCTCGCGCGCGAGGATCCGCTTCAAGAAGTCGAGATCCGTCTCGTGGTACTGGGTGAGGTACGAGCGCGCCGCGTACTTCCCGCCGAGCTCGAACGTGTGGGGGATGCGCCACTCGGTGAGGAGCTTGTCGACGACGGCGGGGACCGTCTCCTCTTGGAAGATGCGGCTGTGCTCGCGCATGCGGAGCAGGCTCAGCCGCGACGAGACCTTCATCCTCACCCGGACCATGTCCTGGTGGAGCGAGCCGACGACCTCGTACGAGGTGACGACGCCGTGGACGACCCGAGGGACGTCCTCGCGGTCCATCATCACGAGCGATCCGGGGTGACCGAGGACGTTGTCCTCGAGGGTCGTGAGGGGATCGATCTCTTGGGGGGCGGAGACCTCGACGTCGATGTCGTAGGGCTCGTTCACCCGCTCTTCGCCGTGGAAGCGAACCACGCGCAGGCGTCGCTCGACCTTGCCGCGGGAGATGAAGTGGAAATGGTCGAGCTCGGTTTGATCGGCAGCCTTCTTGCCGTTCTCGAATTGGTCGAGGACGCTCTTCAAGCTCATCGGTCAGGCCTTCTTTGGTCCGAGGAACGGGGGCAGGCCGGAGGCGATCGCGTGGTCGATGTCGACCGTCTGCTCGACGTCGTCGACCTGGGCGAGGTGCTGGAGGTTCGAGAACCCGAGCTGCTGCGTGTGCTCCGGGCTCGAGCTCGAGCCGCCGCCCGCGTGCTGCCCGATGCTCGCGAGATCCGGCAAGTCCGACGTGGGGTGGTCGGCGAACGCGTTGGCGTACGGGTAGCCCTGCGAAGAAGGGGGGGCGTTCCCGTAGCCGTGCAGATCGTAGTCGGCGTGCCCCGAGTACGGCGTCGGGTTGTCGCTCGCGAGCGGGTAGTCACCGAACGGGAACGAGGGGAGCGGCCCGTCTTGCTGGTACGAGGGCGCCGAGAACGGCTGCGAGTACGGCATCGCGTCCCCGCCGCCGAGCTGGGGAGCGTGGTTCTCCGTCTCCGATCCCTTCTTCGCCCCTGCCGAGCCGGCGTCGCCCGTCTCCGGCTTCTTCACCGGCTCCGTCTTCCATTTGAGCTCGGGGAGGACGAGCTTCAGGTGCGCGGACGTGACCGCGATCGACTCGCTCGCCTTGATGCGGCCCTGGACGGGGAACGCCTGCTCGAGCGCGTCGCCTTCGAGGCCGGGCAGATCCTGGGTGACGTCGATCTCCGCGTTGTTCCAGGCGTCCTTCGCGTTCTTGATGATCGGGTTCCAGTCGCTCTTCAGCTTATTGACGCTGTCCTTCGGGTGCATGATGTCGAACCCGACGTCGGGCAGCTTCCCCGGCAGCGAGTCGAGGGCGGCGAGGCCCTGCACGATCTTGCCGCGGACCTGCTCCACCTGAGCGCGGGCCTTCAAGAGCGCGCGCCCGGCTTCGAGCACGCGCGGCGCGAGGGAGGCCGTGATCGCCTCCATCGTGCGCTCGAGGACCTTGTCCCAGAGGGGGAAGAACACGTTCCGGAAGAGGCGCGTGAACACCGTCGGCAGCTGCGCGAGGTGGACCTCCATCGTGAGGGCCCGGTTCTGGATCGCCGTCTGGCGGTAGGCGAAGATCATCCCGTAGAGATCGCGCATCGCGAACTTGATGACGGGGGCGATGAACTTCTCGAGCTTGAGGGAGGCGAACTCCTTCGCGCGCCCGATCAGCGCATCGGTCGAGATCGAGACCTCTGCGATCGGGATGTCGAGGGTGATCTTGCGCAGGCCGTCGACGAACTTCAGCCCGCCGAGGATCGACTCGATGATGTTGCCGACGAGGTGCCGCTTCGCCGCCTCGTGCATCTCCGCCTCCGTCACCTGGTCGGTGTCCTTCATCGTGAGGAGGCGGCAGTAGATCGCGCGGATGAACTCGGCGCAGACGGTCGAGACCTTCGAGATGATCCACTCGAGGAAGCCGGGGAGACGGCTGATGCCGAGGGCGCCCTTGAACGAGTCGACCGCCATCTGACCGAGCCCGCCCGACCAGCCCACGCGCGCGCGCTTGCCCGCGTCGGGGACATCCGGCGGATCCGGATCGGTCGGGATGAGGAAGATGTCGTCGAGGAAGGGCCGGCCCGGCGTGTAGCGATCCGGTCGGCTCAAGAAATCCAGGGTCGTGTCGATGCCGACCTTGTTGTCGTAGTCCTGGAGGGCGCCCTTGATCGGGTCGGTGATGACGTCGGCGGCCTTGTTGATCGCGTCCGCCGCGAACCCGAAGATGCCGAGGTCCTTCTTCGAGACGGGGTTGTCGATCTTGTCGAAGATCTTCTGCTCGACGTTGGGATCGAGGTGGTACTCCGGCTGCGGCTCGAGGAACCACACCGGGAACACCGGCACCGCGCGCGTCTTGATCGCGTTCGCGGTGATGCGCCGGCACGCGTCCTCGATGATCGGCTCGAGGCGGATCGCGTACTCGTAGCCGAGGGCCGCGCACACGTCCCAAGCCTTGAAGCTGATCTTCTGGACGAGGCTCAAGAAATCTTGGACGCCGGGCGGCACCAGGGCGGTGAGCTTCGGCACCGCGTCGTGCTCGGCGGGGTGCTCGGGATCGTGATGACCGCCCAGCCAGTCGTGACCGGCCTGGAGCGACTCGTTGATCTTCGGGACCTGGTCGTTGAGGATCCCGCCGCGCCCCTCCGGCGTCTTCGCGGGGGCGTGCCGCTTCTCGAGCTCCTGCACGAGGTACTCGCGGTAGGCCTTGCGCGCGACGTGGAGCGTGACCCCGGCCTCGTGGAGCTCGGGATAGGTGACGCTCGGCTTGTTGATCTTCTTCTCGGCGTCGATGACCTTCTTCAGGTGCGGGTTGAGATCGACGGCGTTCGGCTTGTCCTGCGTGCCGCCCGCGGAGCCGGTGAGGTCGGCGATGACCTGGGCGAGGACGCCGATGACGCCCTTGCTCTTCTCCTCCGCGATGAGGGCATCCATCTGCGCGCGGACGAAGCCGCCGAGGAGGACGCCTTCGCGCTGGAGGGCGGCGCGGTACATCAGGCCGTGGGCGGGCACCTCCGTCCCCGGCTCCGGCGCGTCCGGCGGCGCGACGAGCGACGTCGCCGTGTCGTCGAGCTTCGGGTTCAGGAACAGAGGAGAGCGATCGCGATAGACGAAGCCGAAGTGCACGAACTCGATCGGCTCTGGGAGATCGATCGTCGTGCCTCCGCTCACGCTCGCGTTCACCGTGACCGAGCCGTCCTCGGACGCCGTCCAGTCCTCGGCGTTCTTGAACTCGGCCATCTTGAACTCGACGAGCCGAGCCTTGCGCGTCATCGGCTGAGTCAGGCGACGCCCGACTTCTCCGAGAACGTTGCTCACCCCCTCGAGGAGGGGCTCGACCGTGCGCCCAGCACCTTGGGCCTGATCTGCGACCGTCCGGATGTCTTCGCCGTCGATTTTCACCGAGCCTCGAACATAGCCGAGGCGCGCGCCGAGGGACTACCCTTCCTCGGGGTCGCGTGAAGTTAGGTGGTTGTCCGGGCTGAGCAACCGCTTCTCCACCTTCGGTCGCTTGCGCGCGGGTGCGTCCGCTGCGCCTCGCCGAGCCGAGGATTTCCTGCTCATGCGATGGGCGATCGGCTCCACGCACCCGCCCGGCCGCTCCCTCGAGACCTTCTCCTCGAAGCGGGCGCGCGCCTCGTTGAAGGCAGGATCTTCGCGCGAAGGACACGAGACGTTGAGGTTCTCGAGCAGGTAGTCGCGCAGCAGCGCCACCCGCTGAGGGACGAACCGCGCCGAGGGATAGACGAGGTGGATCGGGCTGCTCGGGCCGAGGTACTTCGGCAACACCTGCTCGAGCCGGCCCTCGATGAGCTCCTCGATGCAGGCCGGAACCGGCACGAGGGAGATGCCCGCGCCGCGCAGCACCGCCGCTCGCACGAACGCGAAGTCCGTCCCCGAGAGGGCGCCGCGGACGGTGACCGACTCCGGCCCCTTCGGGCCGTTGAGCTTCCAGACCGTCGCGCCCTTGGACGCGCGGAACAGCACGCACGCGTGCTTCTCCAGGTCCGCGAGCTTCTTCGGGGCGGGGTGCTCCTTCAGATACTCCGGGCTCGCCACCAGGATGTTCGGTGACTCGCCGAGCTTGCGCGCGACGAGGCTCGAGTCGCGCAGCTTGCCGGCGCGGATCGCGAAGTCGAAGCCCTCCGCCACCAGATCGACGAGGCGCGGCGTCGCGTCGACCTCCACGATGATGTTGGGGTGGAGCCTCGAGAAGCGCGCGAGGGCGCGGCTCAGCGGCCCCGCCGCGACGTCCACGGTCGCGGTGATCTTCACCGTCCCCGCCGGCTCCCGGTTCTTCTCGGTCGCGATGTCGCGCGCCTCGTGGAGCGCGGAGAGGGCGCTCGACACCCGCTCGAAGAACGCCGATCCCGCGTCGGTCAGGCTCAAGCTCCGCGTCGTGCGCTGGAGCAGGCGCGTCCCGAGGCTCAGCTCGAGGCGCGACACGCGCCGTGAGAGCGCGCTCTTCGGAAGCGACGACTTCTCCGCCGCGCGCGTGAAGCTGCCGGACTCCACCACCCGCACGAACGCGGCCACGTCCGCGAGGTCGAACGCGCCCGCGCGGGTCGACGAAGGGACGAACGTCTCGCTCCGAGGCCCCGCGTCGATGGAGTCGATTGTTCCATCCTCGGCAACAGACTTTGAGCTCATGGGTCACTAGTCCAACGCGAACAACAACCTAAGGTTCCCCGCATGAGCCAGCGCACGCAAGCATCAGCACGAAAATCCCTGCCGACCACCATCGCCCGAACCTTGCTCGGGCTCGTGATGTTCGTCTTCGGCCTGAACGGCTTCCTCCACTTCCTCCCCCAGCCTCCCCTGCCCGGCCCCGCGGGAGCCTTCATCGGCGCCCTCTTCGGCTCGGGCTACCTCATGTACGTCGTGAAGGCCGTCGAGGTCGCCGTCGGCGCCGCCCTCCTCGCCAACCGATTCGTCCCCCTCGCCCTCGTCGTCCTCGCTCCCATCACCGTCAACATCGTCCTCTTCCACGCCGTCCTCGCCCCCGCCGGCCTGGGCGTCCCGCTCCTGGTCCTCGCCCTTCACCTCGGCCTCGCGTGGGTCCACCGCGCCGCCTACGAGCCGCTCCTCCGGGCCAAGACGGACGCCGACGCCGTGCCCGCCGACCGCCCCCTCGCGACCCGCGCCGCCGCCACTTGAGACGCAGCATAAGAGGACGTCACCACCCGAGCGAAATGGCGGGCGTGGCTCTGATCAGACCCCCGGCGCGCTTCGCGCTCGCCGACCTCAGCCAGGCGACTGCCCTTCGGGTCGCGGCAGGGGTCGATCAGGGATCGAGATCGATCAGGATGCGCCGGGCCTTGTCTGGACCGTCGGGGTGGCCCTCCGGGAGGGCCTCGATCGAGGCCTGACATTTGAGCGCATAGACCTGGCTGTCGGCAGGTCCCCTCGAGATCGGCGCGTAGACGTAGCGCAATGTCGCCGCCCGTCCGGCGAGTCCGCGACCGGCGAGCTCGCTCGCCGCGCGCTGCTGGATCGCCGCGACCGACATGGACGTCCCCCATTGGTGAGACGAGCCCTGCGCCACCGCTGGCCAATCCAGGAGCAGGCGCTTGAACCGGCCGGCCGGGTCGTGGACGACCACCGCGCGTGAGCCGAGCACCTCGACACCGTGAAAGGCGCGCCCGACGAAGGTCGCGTGGCTCACGGTGCGACGCGCCTCACGCTCTTCGCTGTCGATGCCGAGCACCCGACGCTGACGCCTCGCCCCCATTTCGGACGCCGGGATGCCGAGATCCGAGAGGAGGTCGATCGACTGCGCCTGCAGCTGCTCGGGATCGACGGAGCCCTCCCCGGGCGTCACATACGTGGATTCACGGCGCGTGACGTGGAGATCGCCGTCCGCGATCCGTCGTTCGACTCGGAAGCCCGCCGTGAGGAACACGTCGGTGCGCGTCCCGATCCCTTCCACCCCCAGGACGGGCTCGTCATCGAGGAGCGCATGGCGGACATGGGCCCGCGTGAGCCCAGTGGCAGGGTCAAACGTCGGGGTCGGGCGGGGCCGCGGGCCGAACAGATAGAGCGCGCTCGCATCCACCACCGCCTCCGAGGTCGACGCGGTGTCCTCCGAGCCGGGAGAAGTCGTCTCGGCGGGGGCGCAGCCGGCGGCAAAGAGCACAGCCGCCGCTGCGACGAGCTGAATCTTCATAGCTTGGAACATCACAACCCCTCCTTTCATGACCCGATCACCATTGCGCCGTTCGGCGCACAGCCTTCGATGTAGAAGTAGGTCGAGCCCACCTCGCGATCGCCGGTGTCCTCCCGATCCGCGAAACCACCCCACTCGAACATGTGGAGGCGAGCGTCGGGGTCGTCGCCGAACACGATGCCGACGGCGCAGAGGTCGGAATCACTGGCGCCGCCGCCGAAGTCGGTGCCCTGCAGCACCCAGTTCTCGCCGACGCCGTCCTCGTACGAGTCCTCGGCGAAGTCGGCGCCCCATTCGCGATCAGCGGTGGTCCCGTGATAGCCGAGCAGCGTGCTCAGGGTCGAGCCCGCGCCGAGCATGGTGGTGATTCCCTGGCGCGGCTCGTCGTACGAGTCGTTCCAGATCGGGTATCGCGCCGAGTTGCAGGCGTCGACAATCAGGATGTCGAGGTCGTCGTCCCAAATCATGTTCCCGGCCTTGTAGCCAGCGTTCGTCTTCACGGAGCAGTCGTCGTCGTTGTCGCCCATGACCCAAGACAGCGAGTTGTCGGCGCCGTCGTAGCCACCGTGCGTGCTGAGGTAGGCCACGTCCGCCGCATCGGCGCCGAAGTCGTCGACCTCGTCGTTCTCTTGGGGGCTGCAGGTGTCCTGCCAATTCTCACAATTGCCGGATCCGAAGTAGTCCGAGAAGTCGCCACCATCGACCTCGTTGTCACTGAAATAGAGCGACTGGTCCCAGTCGCCCTCACTGTCCCAGTCGTCGAACACCCAATGCATCTCGATCGCCTGGTTGCGCGCGTGCTCGAGGTCTTTGCCCGCGCAGCCGTCGTTGTTCTTCGAATACTGCTCGATGCCATAGGCGTGAAACTCGTCGCCCGCCCGCGCCGCCGGGGCGGCGACGAGCGAGATCGCCGCCGCCGCACAGACTCCAATCGCCGCCCCCAAAGGGTCTCCCCGCATGATGCCTCCTGCGGATCGGCACGGCAGCTTCCGTGCCGACGGGAGATCCAGCGTGAGCGCGGCGCAGGCGGCGTTGGTTGTCCAAGGTCTTCGACGAGGTGTCCAGCGCCATGGACACCTCGCGGTGGAAAGAAGGGACGCCGTATGCTCGATGAGATCGACGCTTCGTTTCCCCCCGCGGAGCTGGGATGCGCGCGCCTCCGGTGCCGCTCCCGCTCGACCAGCGCGGGATGCGGAGCACGAGGTCGTGCGCGCATCGATGGCGGAGCGACGTCAGGGGGCCGGGTGCCGAGAGGCCTGACCCCGACCTTCTTCAGCGGCCTGCTGGGGGACGTTGGCCATCGCGAGCGCGGTCTCGCGCTCTGCCGAGTCCCCGCGGCGACGCAGGGTCTCCAAGCCAATCGTCGATCTCAGGAGAGGCGTCACGCGCGCCTCGCCCCGGGTGCCCACTGCAAGAGCGTGCCCATCGTCACGCGACGGCAAACATGCGAGGTTCGCGGTCGCATGGGCTCGCGGTGGCCCGCGTTACGTCACCGTTGCGGTCGACGTCCCGGTCCGATCGGTACGGTAGCTTTGTCCCATCGCCTCGCGTATGAGCCGGCACGGGGCGTTGGTTGGCCGGGGCGCGGTGCTCGCGGGCTCGGCGATCCCCGGAACGAACGAGAGCTATCGTGGCCCAGCGCAGCGTCACCTCGACCCTCAAGAACGAAGGCAAGCACGATCTCATCCTCGAGAGCACCACGCTCGATCACGGGATATGGTCGGCCGCGGGCCAGCCGCCGGCGAGGATCGCGCAGGGCGCGGAAGGCCGGTGGGGTTCCGAGTCGAACGGGTTCATGACCGGGACGGAGGGCACGGCCATCTACGCGGTCGACGGGACGGGCGCGAAGCTCACCGTCTACTGGGACAACCCTTTCGTTGGCGACAACACCTTCACCCAGTCGCTCGCCCAACCGCCCGCCAATCAAGGCTCGGGCGTGCCCGACTACGTGCCATTCGATCCGATGCGGCCGAACTACGCCAAGACGCCGCAGGAGCCCGTCCAGTTCGAGTCCGGGAGCGACATCTCCATCAAATATCGCTTTCAAGAGCTGGAGCAGCAAGCGGACGAGCCGGCGACGCCGGCCGCCCCCGCCGCAACCCAGGATCCAAGCGAGGCGCGCGTCGCGGCCGCTCCCCCCGACACGCCCACGACGGTGAAGGCCCCCGCCCCGCCCCGGCGGGTGATCTACATCGGCCTCACGGATCCGTCCGCCGCGCACGAGGAGAAGAGCCTCTCGAAGCAGGTCGGCGCGGGGGGCATGCTCTCGATCACGCCGACCTCCCACGGCTGGGTCATGAAGGACAAAGACTTCGAGGCGCGCACGTCGACCATCCCCGCCGACCGCCGCGAGAAGCTCAAGGCGCTGGAGGCGGCGACGGACGCCCTCGAGTGGTCGTACCCCAATGAAGCGTACGTGGAGAAGCTGGCCAAAGACCTTCGGCTCTATACGCTGCGCGCCCTCGCCGCCACATTCGCCCAATGCGATCCCGAGCTGAACCCGAGCGCCGACACGAGCTTCACCAAGCGCATGTGCATCTCGGGGCACCATTGCTACAAGTTCACCAATCAGCGAAATGACATCTTCTGGGGCGCCCCCGGTCACGCCAAGCCGAGGCTGGTCCTCACCCTGTTCAATGGAAACGGCAACAGCTCCGTGCTCGCCGGGCTCGCCGACATCTTCCCTAAGGCCTTCGGCAACGTCGAGGACCTGTTCTTGTCCGCCTGCAATACAGGCTGGGAGACGGACGAGATCGGCCCCGGGTTCTTCAAGGTGTTCAAAGGGCTCAAGACGGTTTGGGCCTACGAAGGGCTGTCGCCCCCGCCCGCCGACTCGAGCCTGAGCAACGACGCGGTCGGCAAGTACACCAGCACCTACGCCATCAACCGGTGGGAGCTCGCCTCCCGCCCCGCCGGCGCCGCAGAAGACATCAAGAAGGCCTGCGCCGAGGCGCGCACCAAGGGCGCCGGCCCCGTCGTCATGTGGATCGACGGCAAGTACAGCAAGTGACGGAACTCTCTACTCCCGGGATGGATCATGTCTGAAGCTTCTCCGTACGAGCTCACCGTCGACGGCGTCCGCGCCCTCTCGGTGCATGCCATCCGCGGCTCCGAGCGCATCTCCGAGGCGTGGAGGTTCGACCTGACGGTCACCGCCCCCGGCGAGGGGCCGGACATCGAGCGGGACGCGCTCGGCGCGCGCGCCACGCTGGTGCTCCACACCGCCGACGCGCCGCGGGCCTTCTATGGAGTGGTCGCCTCGGCGCGGCTGCTCGAGGTGCTCTCCGGCGGCGAGCACCGCTACCGTCTCCGCGTCGTCCCGCGTTTCTCGCTCCTCGAGCAGAACCAGAGGACGCGCATCTTCCAGCAGATGCGCGTGCCCGACATCGTCTCGCTCGTCCTCGCCGAGTCCGGGATCGGCGTTCGATGGCAGCTCGTGCGCCCTTATCCGGTCCTCGAGTATTGCACCCAATACGAAGAGACCGACGCCGCCTTCATTCGGCGGCTCCTCGCCGAGGCCGGCATTCTCTTCTACTTCTTCACCGGCGGCCCCTCCAACGTGCCCGCCGCCGCCCTCGCGTCGGGGATCGCGGCCGTCCCCGGCGACACCGTCGTGGGCGCCGACGACGCCGTCTGCTACCCGCCTATCGGCTACGACGATCAGGCCGCCCTCGCCGCCGCCACCGCCGCGTCTCTCGCCCTCGGCGCCGCCGACTCGATCGCGGGGGCCGCCGTGTCCGGCGCGGTCGCCGCCATCGTCGGATCGATAGGCGCCTCCGCGCCGACCCTCTCCTTCGCCGCGCGCGGCGCGGGCCACACCGCGCGGCGGGATCAAGTCGGCCATTTCGCGATCAAGAGCTCCGTGCGCCCGACGGGCGCCGCGTTTCGCGACTTCGACCCCGATCGACCTCAGGTCCGCATTCAGAGCGTCGCGGCGTCCACCGCGCCATTCCCGCCCGGGCCCGCCGACGTCGCGGCGATGGCCGCCGCCGTCGCAGCCAATGCGGCGGGGGCCGCATCGATGGCCACCGGGGAGGGGAGCGCGGCGGCGAGCGCAGCCGGCGCCGTCTCAGATATTGCGGGGGCCGCCGTCCGCGCCGCCGTCGCCCACGAGGTCTATGAGCACCACGGCCGCTTCCTGTTTCCCAAATGGGGTTATTCCCCCGACGCGGCGCCGCTCATCCTTCGACAGAAGCGCAGGCGCGCGCTGCTCGGCACCGGCGAGAGCGGCAACGCCATGCTGTCGCCCGCGCACCGATTCCAGCTCGCAGGCCACCCCGCGCCCCACCTCGATGGCGCCTATGTCCTCGTGCGCGTCGAGCACCGCGGCGCTCTCCGCCAAGGCGACGCCGCCCACCCCGAGAGCTATTCGAACACATTCGAGTGCGTGCCCGCCTCGATGACCTATCCGCCCGCGCGCCCCAAGCGCAGGAGCGTCCAGGTCAACCTCACCGCCAGTGTCGTGGGGAGCGGCGCGGAGGAGATCCACGTCGACGCGCGCGGCCGGATCAAGGTCCAGTTTCATTGGGACCGAGAAGGCGCGATGGACGACAAGAGCTCCTGCTGGATCCGCGTGATGCAGCCGTGGGGAGGGGCGGGCTGGGGCGTACAGTTCATTCCTCGCGTCGGGATGGAAGTCGTCGTTGGGTTCGAGGGCGGCGATCCCGACAAGCCCATGGTGCTCGGCACCCTCTACAATGGCACCCACCCGACGCCGTTCCCCCTCCCCCACGACAAGACGCGCAGCGGCTGGCGCACCTCGAGCTCCCCCGGCGGAGACGGCCACAACGAGCTGAGCTTCGAGGATCGGAAAGGAGGGGAGCAGATCTATCTGCACGCCCAGCGAGACCTCGACGAGGACATCCTCAACGACCACCAGACCCGGGTCGCGCGCGACCGGAGGAGCGTCATCGGCGGCAACAAGTCCGACGACACCGCCGGCAGCTGCAGCTATCGCGTGGCCGGCGACAAGTCCGAGATCGTCGGAGAGAGCTACAGCCTCTCGATCGGGGACAGTCGCAAGCTCGCCATTCATGGCTCGGATCAGGAGCGCGTCTCCCATAGCCGCACGACCCAGGTGGTGGATCGATATGGCCTCCAGGTCGGGGGCATGAGCGTCATGGTCGGGACGAGCGAGTCTCCTTCGATCTCCGAGACGTTCGTATGGGGCGCTTACCTCGTCGGCGCCGACGGCAACATGGAGCTCACCTCCGATCGCAGCATCACCCTCCGCTGCGGCGACAGCACCATCGAGCTCTCGAAGGAGGGCATCAAGCTCAAGGGAAAGACGGTGCTCATCGAGGGCAGCAAGGCGACGACGCTGAAGGGCAACGGCCCTTGCATCGACCTCCGTGACGAGGGGAAGATCACCGCCAAGACGCTCACGCTCGTCTCGTCCAAAGGCAGCGTCGTGCTCACGGACGACGTCGAGGTCGCGGGCGAGAGCGTGAAGCTGAATTGCAAGGGCATCGACGCATCGAAGCTGACGTCGGAGGACGGCACCCCGCAGACGAAGAAGGTCTCGGTGAAGCTCGTGGACGCCGAAGCGAAGCCCTACGCCGGCACCGAGTACATCCTCACCGCCGGCGGCGCGCGATTCGAAGGGACGACGGACTCGGACGGCAAGCTCGAGCTCGACGTCCCCAAAGACGCGGAGGTAGCGCAGGTCGTCCTCTACGTCGGCGGGCGCCCCGAGGGCCGGCAGATCCGCTATCGCATCGCCCTCGAGGCGCTGCCCGAGAACCCCACCAAGGCCGCCCTCACCCGCTTGCGAAACCTCGGGTACTACTGGGGTGAGCCAGCGGAAGCGCTCGACGCCGTCGCCCAAGCCGCCATTCGCGAGTTTCAACGCGACAATGATCTGCCCGTGACCGGCGAGCTCGACGAGGCCACCCTCGGCAAGCTGTCGAGCCACCACGGACACTGACGACCACGACCGACCCGCGCTCCAATGACCCAGACAAGAAGGCTCGCTCTCCTCGCCAGTCTCGCCGCTTCGTCCTGCGGTCCCGGCCCCGCGACCGCCCCTCCCACGGACCAAGGCGCGACGGCGGGGCCCGTGGCGGAGGCCGCCGCCGCCCCGCTCGCGACCGTGACCGCCCGCAACCGCGGCAGCGCCGCGGCCGCACAGTCCTCCTCCCCCGCCGCGATCGAAACGGATCGAGAGCCGAGGCCCGATCCGGCGACCGTGCACTGCGGAGACAAGCGCTGCGCCGTCGGGAAAGAGACCTGCTGCAACACGACCATGCAGTCCAAATGTGTCCCCGGCGCGGCCGCGGGGCCGGAGGTGCGCGACCTCGACAAGGTCTATCTGCTCCAGTGCAAAGACACCCCCGCGCCCCCGCGAATGACCGTCTTCGGACGCTGCGACGAGTCTCAAGATTGTGGCGCCAAAGAGATCTGCTGCCACCAATACACCTTCGCGCGCGAGTCGTCGGCCTATCGCTGCCAGCCCCTCGGCGCCGCCGCGGCCGGCCCGTGCCCCGGTGAAGAGGCGTGCATCGTCGGGGGCCCGCCGTGCCGCACCCCCGGCGCCGAGTGCATTCGCGATCCCGACCGGGGCTCCGCCCGCTGCATGAAGAGGCCCGCCAACCCCGACCACGTCTGCGACACCGCCGCCGACTGCCTCCCCGGCCAGCGGTGCATCCACCCCGCGGGCGGAAAGCCAGAGTGCGTCATCCGCACCGAAGACGTCCTGGAGACGTGCAAGAGCAACGCCGACTGTCAGGCCTTCTGCACCGACAAACGCGCGACATGCAAAGGCCTGCGCGGAGGCAAAGACGCCGCCATGCCGATCTGCGGCTGCCCGCCCTGATGGGACCCCCGGCGCGCTTCGCGCTCGCCGACCCGGCCAGCGAGCGCGCGCCATGGGCTCGGCGGCCGCCCCCCTCCGGCCGCCGTCCTCACCGCTTCGCTACTGGTTGCACTTGGTGCCGGCGGCCGTGCAATCGGCGTCCGCCGAGCAGCTGCATGCGCCCGTGTCGGTGTCACAGACGCCATAGCCCTGGCAGTCGCCGTCGCCCGTGCACGGGACCGGGTCGGTGCTGCAGTACTTGGTCCCGTCGGTGGCGGTGCCGGTGCAGGTGAGCGGAGCGGTGCAGTCCCCGTCCGTCGTGCACACGGCCAAGCACGCGTTGTAGTCGCCGCCGCCGACGCCGATCGGATGACACTCGTAGCCCGGAACCGTCCCGCCGAAGGTGCAGTCGTCGTCGACCGCGCATTGGGCCCCGGTGCAGAAGCCGTCGTCGCAGGTCGGGTTGTTCGGGTACGCGTCGCCGGGACAGCTCGGGTTGCCCTGGCAGCAATCCGCGACCGTCGTGCAGGCGACGGCACAATACCCCCCAATCGGCGCCGAGCCTCCGGTCCCGCCGCCGCCCGTCGCGCTCCCGCCTGTGCCCTCGCCGCCGTTCGAGGACCCTCCTCCCATGGCCCCCGTACCTCCGCTGCCCGAGCTGTCACCGCAGCCCATAAGCCCCAACCCGGCGAAGCTCACGGCCAAGCCCAAGATCATCCCTACACGAACGTTGGTCATTTCTTCTCCTCCAGAGCTCGGCGACACCTACGCTCCGCGCGCCAGAAACATGCCCGCGCCGCGAGCGCGGCCCCGTCTACCAGGTGGGGTGCTTTGGGGCAAAGCAATCGCCCTGGCTCTGCAGGCAGCGCCCTCGGCCGATTCATCCATCGGACGTGGAGAAAACCGTACGGCAGCTCGGCGTCACGAGGTACGCCCTGCCCGTCGGGCTCGTCGCGCCACTCGTGCGCGTATCGTTCTCACCTTCATCCACGTTCGGTCTGCTCGAAGATGGGACGCTACGACTGATGACAAGACGGTTGCGAGTGCGTCGGTGCGTCTTGACATCGTTCCGCAGGAAACGCCCTCGCCGCGCGGAACATGCCATGTGCCGGCCGCTGCTTCGCTCGCGCGGGCGACTTTGGGTCAGCGGCGCCACACTTGAACCCGACGACGATGGGGTTATACGCCACGCTCCGCGACGCCTCTCTGCACTGCCCAGTCTGCGAGGGCATGATTACCAGTGATTGGCAATTCTACTTCGGAGGGGTGAGCCAGCTTCTCCGCGAGGTGATCAAGGCCCACGGCGATGCGGACCCGCGTCAGCGTGTTACGCTCTTTGGCGATTCTTGCGACGTTATTCAGCACAAAGAGGTGATCCGCTGGCCGAGGAGTCCGCCCGGAACGATTGGCGAGGTTTGGTATGATCTCAATATCGATGGACTCGCCTCGGATCTCACTGCGACGTTCGACATCTGCGAGGGACTGGGCGGGCTGACGCTCGTCCTGAATGATATCCATCTGATGTAGGCGTCTCGCCAGGGTCGATACGCGCAGCACCAGACCAACCGAGTCTCCCCGCGGCGCGGCCCCCACCGCGCCGGGAACCGTGCTAGTACTGCCGGCCGGAAGTCCGCTTCCGGATCCGGCAGTACCCAGGAACACAGAAGTCCACGGCCAGACTTGAGGCTTCGTGCCTGGAGCTGCTCCGCCCTTCACTTGCCGCGCCGTGCGCGGGGGCGGAGCAGATCCAGGCACGAACTTCGGGCCGGCAGTACTAGAGCACCGATCATCTTGAAAACCGGCGCATTCGCGCGATTTCGCGCCCGATCCACACGGCCTCGTCGCTCCGCTCCTCAGATTACGAGGAGTAGTCTTGCGGTGCTCACTCCTCGGGCGCGCGCCTCAGCCGCGCCCGATCCACACGGCCTCGTCGCTCCGCTCCTCAGATTACGAGGAGTAGTCTTGCGGTGCTCACTCCTCGGGCGCGCGCCTCAGCCGCAAACTCCCCCGACTTCACTCGGCTTTCAACATGTTCGGTGCTCTAGGCAGCCCCCTTGCTTTCGGTCGCAGACGCGATGGCCCTCGGTTGCTCGCTCGCTTGGGCGATCGCGGTGCTGCTATTTCGGCGGGCGAGCGACGTCGATCCGGACGCGCTGAACCTGTTCAAGAACACGCTCGCTTCGGCGCTGCTGGTGGTGACGCTGTTCGCGACGGGGGGGCATTTCGATCTTCATCGGAGCGCTCGGGATTGGGTGCTGCTCGTGACGAGCGGTGTGCTCGGGCTGGCGATCGCGGACACGCTGTTCCTCGCGGGGCTGCGGCGGGTGGACGCTTCGGTGGTGGCGATCTGCGACTGCGCTTATTCGCCGACGGTGGTGCTCTTGGGGGCGCTCGTGCTGCGCGAGCACATCGGGGTCGGGGTGCTGCTCGGGGCGCCGCTGGTGGTGGCGGGCTTGCTCATGGTGTCGTGGAAGACGAAGCGCGGAATGGATCGCGCGCCGGATCGGAAGGGGGTGGCGCTCGCCGTCATCGGCGTCATCACCACCGCGATCGGGGTCGTCACGGCGAAGCCGGCGCTTGCGTCGAGCGCGCTGATCGAGGCAACGACGGTGCGCTTGCTGTCTGGCACGACGGCGCTCTTTCTGTTTCAGATCGTGACCGGGCGCGCGCGGCGCGCGCTTCGCATCCTCGTGCCCAACCCGGCGTGGAAGCTGCTCGTGCCGGCGACGTTCCTCGGGACTTACCTCGCGGTGATCTTCTGGCTCGGCGGGATGAAGTACGGGCTCGCTTCGCGCGCGGCGCTGTTGAACCAGACCGGCGCCATCCTCGTGCTCGTGCTCTCTCGATTCTTCGGCGAGCGTATCCCCAGGCGTCGCTGGTTGGGCGCCGCGGTCGCGATCGCGGGGGTGTTCGTCGTGATCGCGACGTGACCGATCGTTGCCGCGATGATGTCGCCGTGGTTATGCGGTTCGGTGTCTCGCCCTACCCACGTTCGGGGGGCCGCGACTTCCCCGGGGCCTGGTTCCTTGCGCGTCGAGATCTCGCTCGACGATGGCGGATTGGGGTTCTTGAACCGGCTCGTCGGCGTTCGTCAGGCGCCGTGAGTCGGACCGAAACCGGTGGTACGTTCGGGCCGACGTGGCCTTCGTGCCCAAAGAGGACGTCGTCCTTTGCGAGAAGTATCGGCTCGTCCGGCGCCTCGCGCGCGGCGGGATGGGGAGCGTGTGGCTCGCGCGGCACCTCTCGCTGGACACCGAGGTGGCGATCAAGCTGATCGCGGCGGAGCTCGTGGATACGCCGGAGGCTCGCTCGCGGTTCGAGCGGGAGGCGAAGGCGTGCGCGCACCTGCGGAGCCCGCACGTGGTCCGCGTCTTCGACTACGGGATGCACGAGGGTGTCCCGTTCATGGTGATGGAGCTGCTCGACGGCGAGACGCTGGCGACGCGGCTGGAGCGGGCGGGGGCGCTGTCGCTGAGGGAGGTGACGGTGCTCGCGAGCCAGCTCGCGAAGGCGCTGCGGGTGGCGCACGACGCAGGGATCGTCCACCGCGACCTGAAGCCGAGCAACGTCTTCTTCTCGCGGGAGGGCGACGCGGAGATCGTAAAGCTCGTCGACTTCGGAGTGGCGCGCGAGACGCGGACCATCCTCGTGGATGATCCGACCCACAGCGGGGTGGTCATCGGATCGCCGCACCAGATGAGCCCGGAGCAGGCGCGCGCGGAGAAGGTCGGGCCGAAGAGCGACGTCTGGTCGTTCGGGGTGCTGCTCTATCACTCGCTGGTGGGGCAGCGACCGTTCACGGGAGACAACCTGGCGAGCGTGCTGCTCTCGGTGATCTCGGCCCCCATCCCGAGCGCGCACGGGGCGCGGCCGAGCCTGCCGCCTTCCGTGGATCGCATCCTGGCGCGCGCGCTCGATCGCGACACGACGACGCGCATCGGGGACCCGGGGGCGATCGCTTCGGCGCTGGAGGCGGTGGCGGCGGGCCAGGACCCCGAAGCGTTCCTCGCGGTGGAGGTGGACGGTCCAGGGAGGCCGACGCTGCCGACGGGAGAGCCGGAGCCGCTCACGACGGATACGGCGGCAGGGCCGCCTTCGGTAGGCCGAACGGCGATTCAGATGCCCACCGGCTCCATCGATCTGCCGATGCGGAGCCGAGCGTGGTGGGTGATCGGGGCGGGCGCGGCGCTGGCCGTGATCGCGGCGGTGACGATCGCGATCACGGTGACCCGAAGGCCCGCGGAGACGGCGCTCGCTCCCTCTTCGGCGTCGAGCTCGGGCGCGACCGCGGTGGCGACCTCGGTGGCGGCGTCCGCTTCCGCGCCGCCGACGCCGTTCGAGGTGATCCCCATCGGGTCGGGTCCGTCGGGCCTCTCGCCGAGCGCCCCGACATCGAGCAGCGCCGGCCCTCGAACGGCGGCCCCGCCGATCGTCACCGGGCCTCGTCCGAAGGCATCTGCCGCCCCGAAGGCGTGCACGAATCGAGACGCGTTCACCGGGCTCTGTCTCGATCGGTGATCGTGCCGCTCAGTACGGCAGGCCGGCTCCCTCGCCGAGGCCTTGGTTCGACGTGCAGCCGTTGCCGGCGCAGTCGAAGTCACATTGGTCGCTCGAGCACTCCTGGATGCAGCTCCCACCGCCGCAATGGAAGGTACAGTCGGCGCCGGCGGAGCATTGCTGGCGACAGCCGCCCCCTTCGCATTCGAAGACGCAGGTGGCCCCGGGCGCGCATTGCTGCGAGCAGTCGCCTTCGGCGCAGCCGACGTCGCACGTCTCCCCGTCGGGGCATTGGCAATCTCCTCCGGAGCAGACTTCGCCGCACCCGGCGGTGCCGAGGAAGAGCGTGGGGATGGCGAATAGAGCGACCGCAGAGAACACGACGGCGAGCGAACGAATCATGGTGAAGAACCTCCCGGGCGCCTCGACAGACGCCGCGAGAGCCCCATCGCAAACCGCGAGCCAGGCTCCGCTCGCCGCTCGCCGCTCGCCGCTCGGGCCGAGAGTCCTCGTCTTGGCTGACGGCTTCGCGCGGCTTGGTTGCTGGTGAGGGGCAGCGCTACTATTTACGTAGCGCTAGCAGGGTGGAGAAAAAGGCACCGTCGTTGTGCTCGATGAGGGAGGTGCTGCTCTTTCACCCCCGGCCCCCCTCCCTGCGCGAGGGGGGAGCAGTGGAGAAAAGAGCGGTAAAGAGGCTCCAGAAGTCGAAGGCTCCCCCCTCACGAAGAGAGGGGGGCTGGGGGGGTGAAATGGCGGCCATGTGCCTTCGAAATGGCAGTCGGGGGCTTTTTCAGAAGCCTGCTTGGCTCCGTCTCCGGCCGTCTTGCTTGCGGCTGGGCCTTGCTTCGTTGCTGGAAGCGGAGAGCGCTACTTTTCTTGAAGCGCGGCTGCGTCTCCCCCACGCACGCGCAGGGCTGCGCTTTGGCAGCCCGAGCATGCGTTTGGGGGAGACCGGTGGCGCGGAGCGCCGACGAGGGGGGGCACCTTCTCCCGTCCCCGCCGACCGTACCGTGCCCATGCCCGCCCCCAAGCTGCATCCATGCAGCACCTGCTGGATCGATGCCGCTCGGTATTTCCTCGAGCCGCTTTGCTACCCTTCTGGTCCTCTCATGCTTTGCTGGTCGAAGAGCACGATTGCGTTGGCCGCCGCGCTGATCCTTGCGCCTGCGCTTTCGGCGCGGGCGCAGCCCAACGACGCGCAGTCGGCGGTCGTGCTCGCGAAGGAGGCGCGGCAGCATTACGACCATGGGGACTGGCAGCGAGCGAAGGACCTCTTTGTCGCCGCGAACGAGCATGCCCATTCGCCCGTGCTCAGCCTGCATATCGCGCGTTGCGAGCGAAACCTCGGGCACTTCGTGGCGGCGCGGGAGGTGTACCGGCGCATGTTGAGCGAGCCTGTCGCGGCGGGCGCGCCACCGCAGTTCTTGGAGGCGCGCGCGGACGCAGAGCGGGATTTGGCGGGGCTCCCGGACCACATCGGCCAGCTCGTGATCGTGCTGGCCGGAGCAGGGGACGCGGGCGCGGTCCAGCTCGACGGGCGGGAGCTGGCCGCGTCGGAGCTCGGGGCGCCGGTCGACGTCGACCCGGGGTTCCATCTGGTGCGCGTGGTGCGGGATGGTCGGGAGCTCGCGCGGGTCGAGCTCACGCTGAAGGAGAGAGAGCAGCGGACGGTGCCGATCGATCTCGGACCGAAGCCATCGTCCCCGGTCGTGAAGCGGCCTCCTTTCGAAATGAAGAGACCGCCGCCCCCCGAGCCCGGCTCTGTTCTCCCCGGCATCCTCACGCTCGTGCCGGGCGTGCTCGCGCTTGGGGCGGGTGTGGGCGCGCGGGTCGTCGCGCTCCAGAAGATCGACGGGGTCCGCGAGCGCTGCGTGGGGACGCACTGCCTCGCGAGCGACGAGTCCGAGGTGCAGCTCGCGAAGGATCTCCAGACGGCGTCGACGGTCCTGTGGATCGCGGGGGGCGCGGTGACGGTGGCGGGGATCGTGTTGCTCGTGGTGCGCCCGGGCGGCGAGCCGCCGCGGAGGGTCGATGTGCGGGCCTCGCTCGGGACGATCGAGCTGAGCGGGACGTTCTGATGACGGACGCTTCGGGCAAGGAGCAGACCGCGCTCATCGCGCGCGACGAGAAGGCGGCCCGACCGCTCGAAGTGCTCTTGCGACCGGCGGGGGCGGGCGCGAGGCCGCCGATCCTTCGACTGCGCACCGGCCGCTGCGTGGTGGGCACGGGCGACGACTGCGATCTCTTGCTCTCCGATCCGACGGTGTCGCGCGCGCACGCGGAGTTTCAGCTCGTGCCCGAGGGGGTCGCGGTGACGGACCTCGGGAGCCGCAACGGCACGTTCTACTTGGGTCAGCGGATCCAGAAGGCGGTCCTCTCTCCGGGCGCGACCGTCGAGCTCGGCAACGCGCGCGTCGCGATCGAGACGGACGCGAAGGCGCTCGGGGCGGAGGCGCCCTACGACGCGGGCGAGTACGCGGGCGTCATCGGAGCGGCGGCTTCGATGCGGCGGCTCTTCGGGGCGCTGAAGAAGCTCGAGGGCTCGCTCGTCCCGGTCCTGATCGAGGGCGAGTCGGGGACAGGCAAGGAGGTGGTCGCGCGGGCCCTCCACGAGCGATCGCGGGTGGCGAAGGGTCCGCTCGTCTCGGTGAACTGCGGGGCGCTGCCGCGCGAGCTCGTCGCGAGCGAGCTGTTCGGACACAAGCGCGGCGCCTTCACGGGCGCGGTGGCCTCGCGCGTGGGCGCCTTCGACGAAGCGGACGGCGGGACGCTCTTCCTCGACGAGATCGGGGAGCTGCCGCTGGAGCTTCAGCCGACGCTCTTGCGCGCGCTCGAGATCGGAGAGATCCGCACCCTCGGCGACGACCGGCCCCACCGGGTCACGGTGCGCCTCGTCGCGGCCACGAACCGCGATCTCTCGGAGGCGATCGCGGGCGGGACGTTCCGCGAGGACCTGTACTATCGGCTCGCGGTGGTGCGGCTCATGCTGCCGCCGCTGCGCGAACGGCGGGAGGACATCGCGCCGCTGGCTCGCCACTTCGTCGAGCGAGCGGGCCTCGCGCCGCTCCCGGACGAGATCGTGGAGGCCTTGAAGGCGCGGCCATACCCGGGCAACGTGCGAGAGCTCCGCAACGTGGTGCAGGCCTTCGACGCGCTCGGGGTGTTGCCGGAGCCGTCGCGCCGCGCGGGGGCGACGCTGGATCTCGCGCTCTCCGAGTTCGTGGACACGTCCCGCCCCTACGCGGAGATGAAGGAGGCCCTGACCGATCGCTTCACCGAGCACTACCTGCGCTCGCTGATGGCGCGCACGGCCGGCAATCAATCGGCGGCGGCCCGGATCGCGGGGCTCGATCGCACCCACCTCGGTCGGCTCCTCGCCAAACACCGGAAGCACAAGTGAGACGACGCCTTGCCTTCGCCGCGTTTTCGATCCCCGCCGTCGCGGTCGCGCCCGGCTGCATCGACGTCGACCCGAATTGGACCTTCGACGGCGGGACGCCGAGCTACGCCGCGCTCATCGAGGCCGATGGCCCCGTCGCCTGGTACCGCTTGGACGAGACGGACGGCGCCGCGATCATCGACCAAATGGGCCGATACCCAGCCGTACTCTCGCCCGGCGACGGCACCGTGGAGTGGGCGGTCCCGGGGGCCATCGCCGGGGACAGCGGCGGCGCGATCCGACTCACGGAGGGCGCCATCATCTCCGTGACCGACCCGACCCTCGTCGCGGAGCTGTCGCTCGCGGGGCGCGCGCCCTACTCCGTCGAGGCCTGGATCTCCGCCGACAGCGGCGGCTCTTCCGTGCTCTCGAGCAGCACCTTCATCGGCGATCCTGGCCAACAGACGACCATCGACGAGGGCTTCGCTTATGTCGAGCACGAGCGGAGAGACGGCACGATGTCCAACATCGAGACGTTGAGCCTCGACGAGGCGCGCACGGGATTTCATTACGTCGTCGCGACCTACGACGGCGCGGTCATCCGGGTGTACCTGGACGGCCTCCCCGCGACGAGCACCGGCATGGCCTCTTCGATCGAGCTGACCATGACGTCGCTGCCGTTCACGGTCGCCGAGAGCTCGAGCTTCGGCGATGCGGCCTTCGACGAGATCGCGCTCTATGACTACGCCCTCTCCGTCGAGCAGATCGGGGCCCACTACCGCTGCGGCAGCGCCGGAGACTGCGGCTCGTCCCCCTGACGCCGCCCGCGTCTACATGACCTCGCCCCAGCGCGGGGCAGAGGCGAACGCCGCGTGGATGAGCCCGACGTGGGAGTACGCCTGGGGGAAGTTCCCCCACAGGCGCCCTGCGCCCGGCGACCAGTCCTCCGCCAAGAGGCCGAGCGGGGACATCGCGGAGAGCGTCTGGGCGAGCAGCTCCTGGGCCTGATCGCGACGGCCGATCACAGCGAGGGCCTCCACGAGCCAGAAGGTGCAGATCACGAACGCGACCTCGGGCACGCCGAAGCTGTCGTCGTAGCGATAGCGGAGGAGCCACCCGTCGTGGATCAGGTCGCGCGCGATCGCGTCGATGGTGCCGACGAGCTTCGGGTGGTCGCGCGGGAGGAACCGGAGGGGCGCCGCCTGCAGGAGCGAGGCGTCGAGCGAAGAGCCCCCGTAGGAGGAGGCGAACGCGCCTGTCTGCTCGCTCCACGCCTTTTCGAGGATCTCGGCCCGAATGCGGACGGCCGCGTCCTTGAACTCACCCTCGAGGGAGGGCGCGTGTCGCTTCGCGACGAGGGCCATGCGGTCCGCGGCCGCCCACGACATCAGGCTCGAGAACGTCTGCGGGGTCCACTCGGTGCGCAGCTCCCAGATGCCGGCGTCGGGGACGCCGCACAGCCCGATCGCCTTGCGCGCGAGGCCGGTCACGAGCCCGAGGGCGGCCGCCGTCTGCTCGTGGCGAAAGCGCTCGTCGAGGAACATCGGGGCGAGGGCGAGGATGGTCTCGCCGAAGACGTCGTTCTGCTGGTGGAGGGCGGCCCCGTTCCCGACGCGCACCGGGGAGTGCCCTTCGAAGCCCGCCCACTCGGCGAGCTCGAGCTCGGAGAGATCGGAGCGCCCGTCGATCCGATAGAGGGGCGCGAGCTCGAGGTTCTTCACCGAGCCGGCGACGTTGAGGATGTACTCGAGGAACTGCTCGCGCTCCTCGAAGTGGCCAAGCAGCCGGAGGGCGTCGAGCACGTAGTACGCGTCGCGTAGCCAACAATAGCGATAGTCCCAGTTGCGCTTGGAGCCGGGGGCCTCCGGGATCGACGTCGTCGTGGCGGCGACGATCGCGCCCGTGTCTTCGAAGCAATGGAGCTTCAACGCGAGCGCGGAGCGGATCACCTCCGATTGGAGGGTCGGCGGGATCTCACAGTGCTTCACCCAGCGCTGCCAGTAGGTGCGCGTCTCGCGCTGGAAGCGATCGCACAGCGGCGCGAGCGGCTCCTCGACGGGCGCGCCCCACGCGAGGACGAAATGGCGGCGGGTGGTCAGCGCGAACGAGTGAGAGCCCTCGAGGTACGAGAGGGGGACATCGGTCGTGAGCCGGAGCTCGGCGGGGAAGCCCAAGAACGAGATGTGGTTCGACCCCAGCTCGACCCGCGGCTTCGCCTTGGACCAGCCGAGGCGCGGATCGCACCGCACGCGGATGCGCGGCGCCCCCGAGAGCGGCTCGACGATCCGAACGATCTTCGCGGGCCGAAAGGACCGATCGTATTGGATGAAGCGCGGCGCGAAATCGAGGACGCGGAACGAGCCCGACTCATCCTCGAACCGCGTCTCGAGGATGTTCGTGTTCTCGATGTAGCGCTGGGTGCCGGGCGCGCTGCTCGCCGGCTCGATCAGAAACGAACCGCCGTCCTCGTCGAGGAGGGAGGCGAACACCGGCTCCGAGTCGAAGCGCGGCATGCAGCACCACACGATCGCGCCGCGTCGATCGACGTGGGCGGAGATCTGACAGTTGCCGATGAGGCCGATGTCCTCGAGTCGCACCCGAAGGTGCTACCACGCGACAGGGGCACTGTCGTGAGCACGCTCGCCACGATCACTCCATCGTGACGACGGCGCGATATCGGACCCGCCCGTCCGCGAGGCGATTCAATGCGCGCTGCACCAACATGAGGGGAAATGCCTCGGTGCGGGCGCGAACCGATCCCTCCGCGGCGAGGGCGAGGACCTCGAACAGATCCTCGCGCGGCCCTTGGACGGCGCCGATCACGACCGCCTCTCGCTGCACGAGCTCGTCGCCGTCGATCGCGAGCGGTCCGTCGCCAATGCCGAGCACGACGAGGCGACCGCCGTGACGGAGACCGGAGACGGCCGCCCCCGCCGCCGCCATGTCGCTCGTGGTCGCGATGACGACGTCCGCACCGCCGATGCGATCGAGGGCGGCCCCCGGATCGCCCTTCGCGACCACGACCTGATGGGCCCCGAAGAGGGTGCGCGCGTCCTCGAGCTTCTCGAGGCTGTCGGAGACGGCGACGACCTCGTGACCGAACGCGGCGGCGACCTGCAGCGCGAGGTGGCCGAGCCCGCCGAGCCCGACGACGGCGACCCGCTCACCCGGCTGCGCGGCCGCGCGCTTGAACCCGCTCATGACGACGTGCCCCGCGCAGAACAGAGGGGCCGCCTCTTCGAAGCCGAGCGAGTCGGGGAGGATGGTGCAGCCGGTGGCCTCCGCGATCGTCCACTCGCTGAGCCCGCCCCCGTTCTCGATCCACGTGCGCGGCTCCTCGCATCGGGTCTCGAAACCGCGAAGGCACGCCGCGCACCGACCGCAAGCGCGCTGGATCCAGCTCGTGCCGACCCGATCGCCGATCACGAACGACTCGACGCCCTCCCCGACCGCGTCGACGACGCCTACCGTCTCGTGGCCGAGCACGATCGGTGTCGGCACCGGGTAGCGCCCTCGGCACGCGTGGACGTCGGTCCCGCACAGGCCGACGGCGGCGACCCGGATGCGAACCTGCCCGGGGCCGGGCTCGACGCGCGGGAGGCTCCGGATCTGGAGCGGCGATCCGATCGAGCTCAGCACGGCGGCCCGCATCGAGCTCTCGTCGCTCGCGCGCTCTCCCCACTGCCTCACCATCGCGTGGGCGATCTCGAGCGCGCGCGGCTCGAACGTGGCGATGTAAGGCCGATAGATCTCGAGGCGCGGCTCGCGCATGAGCGCCTCCTTGGCGTCCTCGGGGTGCTCGTGCTCGTCGAGCGACTCGAGCAGCAGCGACTGGTACCCGTCGAGGGTCGTCGGATCGTCCGGCGCCATCTCGAAGGCGTGGGTGATCTGGGTCGGGGCCTCGTCGACCGGCGTCCTCCTCCGGCGGTGGCGCATGAGGCGCCGCAATCGGAGGAACTCCTCGCGGTGCCGCTCCGCCTCATCACGCCCGAACAGGGAGCGGTCGGTGCGCTCCAGGATCACCGCCTCGAGCTTTGGACAGCGATCGAGGACGGCCTCGAGGAGGGCGAGCACCGCGTCGGGGGCGCGGTCGTCGTGGGTGTCGCGGCGGAACCCGCGGCCCTCGGGATCCGCCTCCGGGGCGGTGATGCTCCCGCCCGAGACGTGGATCTCGCGCACCCGCTCGAGCGGATACGACAGCGCGAGGGCCACCGGATCGAAGCCGAAGTTCTCGGCCTGACAGAAGACGTTGTGGACATCGAGGAGGAGGAACGCGTCCGTCGCCGAGAGGAGCTCGTCGATGAAGGCGGCCTGCGACTCGACGTCGCGCGCCGAGAACGCGAACGCGAGGTTCTCGATGCCGACCTCGAGCCGGCCGCTCTTCTCGCGCAGGGCCTCGATCGATCGCGCCGCGAGATCGAGCCCGGCGCGGCTCGGCGGGAGCGGCATCGGCGTGCCGCGGATGAAGTCGGACGCGGTGATGAACCCGTAGTGCTCGGTGAGGTGCCGATAGCGACGCTCGCGGCACGCCACCTCGAGGGCCTCGAGCCACTCGTCGTGCTGCCAGGTCCAGTGGGCCGACATCGGGGAGAGCTCGACCCCGTGGGCGTAGAGCGCGCCGCGCTGCTCGAACCGATCCAAGAGGCCCCGCAGCCACGTCGGCGTCGTCCGAGGCGGGAAGCCGAAGTCGACGCTCCACTCCACCGCGTCGACCATGTCTTGCAAGAAGAGGGGCTCGTTCGCGGCCCACCAGTCGTCGCTCGGCATGAGCGAGAGGCCCACCTTGGGCCCGCGCGCGGTGAGGCCGCGGTCGCTCGGCGCGCCCTCCCCGCTCCTCACGCCGACCCCAAGCTCAGCCTCGACCGCATGCCGCTCGCCAGTGACCCCGGTCCTTGGGACGCGACTGGATCGCCTTCGTCACCGGAGGATTCGGTCGGGACGGAGGGACCGCCGTCGGCCGGCCGACAGGAGGTTGGGTTTCGGATCGCAAGGTCGTGCCTGTCTCGGGGGTCGTCGGAGGATTCTGCGCCGACGTGAGGCGCGTGTCACCCGCGGGGCGGAGAAACCACGGGTTTTCCACCGTGGAAGCCGTGCTCTGTCGCTCCGCCTCTCGCCGCGCTTCTCGATCGCGCCGGTCCTGATCGCGCCGAACCGTCGCGCTCACCTCGTCGAGCGCTCGATCCGCCACCGCCTCCAGCTTGGAAGTGCTCTCCGATCCTTCGGGGTGAGAGCACCCGACCGCGAGAGCAAGCGACGTTCCACTCAGGCCCACCTTCACGAACGACGACCAGCGCATGAACCACGAGTGACGGCGTCGGTCTCGTTCGTGACCCAAGAACACCGCCCGCCGAGGATTTTTTCTTACGTCCCAGCCCTCGACGATCGGCGCGCTCCTCCCGAGCCGAGCCAAGGCGGTGGCACGTTCTGGCCAACGCGCGAGGAGCGTCCCCGCGATCGCGGCCGAGTCTTCCCCAAGACCGAGCGCGGCACGACGTCTGCACGGGGTATCGCCATGAAGCTCGCTTGGGCCGCTCTGTGCTCTTTGTCGATGATGGCGTGCGACGCCGAGGTCAACGCCGATGGGGGAGGCGGCGCCGGCGGAGGAGCGGGCGGCGAGGCCGGCGCGGGCGGGGACGGCGGCTGCGGCGACCTCACCAACTGCGAGCCGGTCGACTGCCCGGCCGACGTGCCCGCCGATCTCTCCGCCTGTACCCTCCCCGACGGGACGCGCTGTCGGTATCCCATCCCCTCCGCGGACGACTGCGGAGAAGAGTACGCCTGCGAGCCGGTCTACCCCGAAGCAGGCGCTCCCAGCCATTGGGTCTACCAAGGGCGCTATGACAGCGGCTCCGAGCAAGGCTGTCTCTACGACTGTGCCCCCGCCTCCTGCGAACAGGGCGATATCGAGCTGGGCAACAGCTGCCCCGAGGGCATGTTCTGTTACGAGGTGACCTTCGTCGACGACCCTTGCGGCACCATCGTGTTCTGCGGAAGCAAGGTCAAGCCCGACCATCCGTGCGTCGGGCTCGTCGAGGATGGCGCCATTTGCTCCCACCCCGGGGCGGCGTGCATGCAGGAGAGCGGCACGCCCAACTGCTATGACTCCTACGCGTGCGCCGGCGGCGCCTGGGACCTCATCGACACGCAGTGCGCCGAGTGACCGCTCAGAACGATTTCAGCTCGGGCATCAATCGCTTCGAGATCACGACGCGCTGGATCTGGCCGGTCCCCTCGAAGATGTCGTAGACCTTGATGTCGCGGAACCACTTCTCGAGGAGAGCGTGCTCGTCGGAGACGCTGCCGTGGGCGCCGCAGATCTCGATCGCCTCGATGCAGGCGCGGATGGCGGCCTGTCCCGCCGCCGCCTTGGCCATGCTCGCCTCCTTCGCGTTGGCGATCTCGTGGTCCGCCAGCCAGGCCGCGCGATACGTCACGGCGCGCGCCGCCGCGAGCCCTCGCCCCACCCTCGCGAGCCGCTCCGCGAGCGCGGCGTAGCGGGGGACGGGGCGCGCCAATAGATAGTTCTCTTTGACGAAGTCGCGAGCGTATTCATAGGCGGCCCGCCCAATGCCGATCGCCATCGCGGCCACGAGGGGGCGGGTATTGTCGAAGGTCTTCATCGCCGTCATGAAGCCCTCCTTCGTCTTGTAGCGGTCCTCGCCTCCGAGGAGGTTCTCCTCCGGAACACGACAATCCTCCAGGACGAGCTCGGCCGTCTCGCTCGCGCGCAGACCCATCTTGTCCTCGATCTTCCCGACGGAGAACCCCGGCGTGCCCTTCTCGACCACGAACGCCCGGTGCCCGGCCCGCCCGAGCGACGAGTCGACGGTGGCGAACACGACATTCCACGAGGCCCGCGCGCCATTCGTGATGTAACACTTGCGACCATTGAGGACCCACCCATTGCCCTCTTTCCGGCAGCTGGTGCGGATGCTCGCGACGTCGCTCCCCGCCCCCGGCTCCGTCAAGGCGTAGGCGCCCCACTTCAGTCCGCTCGACATGTCTTTGAAGATCGAGAAGAAGCGCTCCTTCTGCTCGGGCGTCCCCGAGCCGCGCACGGGGGGACCGCCCAATCCGGGCCCCGGCAAGCACAGCAGCAGCGCCGGATCGCCGAACGCGAGCTCCTCGGCGCCGATCACCGTACCGACCATGGCGCCGCTGGGTTTCTTCTTCTCGGACGGCGCCTCCGACCCGGGCTCGGGCGCGGTCGCGCCCAGGCCCTGGACGCCCCAGGCCCCCGCGCTGCCGCCCATCGACGAGGCCATCATGGCGAAGCGCTGGAGGAAATCCTCGGGGATGCCGTGGGCGCGATCCCAGGCAAGGCTCTGAGGCCGAATGACGTTCTTGGCGACGCTGCGAACCGCGTCTCGGAGATCCGTCTGCCGCTTCGTGAGAGAAAACTCGATCGTCATGACAATCCTCCGCGCGGCTCAGGTGAAGACGGCTTGCGCTTCCGGCGTGGGCAAGACCAGCGCCGGATCGAGGGGAGCGCCGAGCTCGACGGCGGCCGCGAGCTGATCGGCCTGCTCCGAGGTCATCGCGCAGAGCTGGAGCTGCTTCGCGTCTCGCATCAGCTTCTCGACTGGATAGTCGCGCATGAAGCCGGCCCCGCCGTGGAGCTGCACCGCGTCGTCGGCCGCTTTCATCGCCGCCTCGAGCGAATAGGAGATCGCGAACGCGGAGGCGACGAGCGCCTCCTTCTCCATCGCCTCGGTGCGATCCGGCTGGTCCCAGAGGGCGGCCGCGCGCGCGACGAGGGCGCGCGCCGCGTCGATGTCGATGGCGCGATCGGCGAGGGTGAAGGCGACCGCCTGGAAGTGTCCAATCGGCTTGCCGAAGGCGCGGCGATTGGACACGTAATCGAGCGCGATGTCGAACGCGGCCTGGCTGAGGCCCACCGCGCGGGCCGCGACCTTCAGGCCCTCTTTGGTGAAGAACCGCAAGGTCGAGCGGATGAAGTCGCCATTTCCGGCGAGCCGCGCCGAGTCCGGCACCCGGACCGCGTCGAGCTTCACCGTGCACGCGGAGGCGAGATCGAGCCCCAGCTTGGCGAGAGGGGCGCCGACCTTCACCCTCTCGCGCGGGACCAAGAACGCGCCAATGCCGCCCCAGCCCGCGTCCGCGTCGACCTGGGCGAACACCACGAACGCGGCCGCGCGATCCGCGCCCAATACGAACGACTTCTCCCCTTCGATGATCCACCCGTCGCCCTCTCTGGTCGCGCGCGTGGTGAAGCCCGGCCGCTCGCGGTTGGGGCGAGGCTCGCTCCAGGCCACCGCCCCGACCCGATCCCACGAGCCGACTTCTGAGAGCGCCGCGCTCGCCTGCTCGCCATTCGCGAGCTCCGCGAGGGCGGTCCCGAGGGATCCCGCGCCGCCGAGGGCGAACGGAGCAGATGGATCGCCATGGGCGAGCGCCTCCTCGAGGAGCACCGCCGTCACCATGCCCAGCCCCGCCCCCGTGCGACTCCGGCACCGCCACCGCGCCGCCGACCCCATCTCGAAGGCCGCGCACCTCTTCGGGAAGGCCTCCGAGCTTCTCGTTCGCGCGGATCTGGCCGCGGAGCTTGGTCGCAAGCTGCGCGACCGCGCTCACCATGAGCTTCTGCTCCTCGGTCGGCTCGAAGTCGATCATCGTTCCGCTCCCTCTCAGATTCTTCGGACGGAGAAGGTTTATGTACGAAACATCTCCGGGACGCAAGGGTGAGCGGGCGGCAGGAGCTCGTTCGGGCTGGCTACGGAGACCATGACGCCTGCTTCGCGGAGCATCACGAACGCGGCGACCGCGCGGGGCAGACAGGTCACGTCTTCGAGCTGGAGGGCGGCGGCGCGCTCGATCGCCTCCGCGCCGCAAACAGCGTCGCGCACCGCGCAGGAGCAGCCACGCCCGACCGAGCGCGAATGTATCGTCCACCCGCCTCACGATTGGCGAGCTCATCGCTCGCGCAAGGAACATGTCCCGAGGTCGCGGCGGGGGGAGGCTCGCCGACCTCGTCGGGTGGACGCGCGTCGGAGCGTCGCCGGACGCGCCAGATCTCTGGCCGGGCTCGGCGCGCGGTCAGTTCTTGGGGCGGGGGTTCGCCGCGTCGAACAGCGCGCGGCTGAAGACGTTCAGCGAGGACTCGCCGGACTTGCCGCTCGAGGAGGGCGCCGCCCGCACCCCGAGCGCTTCGAAGTCCTTGGCGTCGGGCCAGATGAACCGCTTGTTGTCCAATCGGTCGACGACGATATCGGTCCCGTACACTTCATCCAGCTTGCGATTGTTCTCCTCCGGCGGTCGCTGCACCTCGAACACGAGGCTCCCGACGCGGCCGTTCAGCGCGTCACCCGTCACGCGGGTGAGGGGCCCCCAGGCGAACTTCGGGTCGCTCCCCTTGCAGCCGAAGGCCTGGCCCGCCTCGAGGGCGGCGCGGACCTCGCCTTTCTCCTTGGCCGGGTCGAGGGGCTTCAAGCCGTGCTTCTTGCACGCCTCGAGGAACGCCTCCTTCGTCGCTCCGAGCGAGAACGCGCCCAGATCGAGGGCCGCGATGGGGGGGCCCATGCTCTCGTCGAGATCGATGCCGGGGCCGGTGTCGAACCGCCGACTCTCCATCATCTTCGCGCACAAGGAGGCCCCCACCGCCTGCATGCAGCTCGCGCCGACGACGGTGAGCCCGTCACGGGTCATCGTCTCTTGCATGCAGCTGTGGAGCTCCACCGATTGGCCGCGCTGCGATTGAATCGTCACGCTGCAGGCCGTCCCTCCTCCGGGGCCGACCTTCGTCTCGAGCGAGACGATCTTCAGGCCGGCGATCATCCACATGATCTCGAGGGAGGCCATCTCACGCGCGTACACGTCGCGCGCGCGCCCGTGCTTGTGGAGGCTCGAGAGCTTCGTCTCCGAGCGCTGCACATAGCCGACGCCGTCCATCATCGACTTTCCGCGCTTCGCATCCATCGTCACGGTCGCGGTCGGGTCCATGCCGAGGGCGGCTTGGCGCAACCGCTCTACCCGCTCCGGCTCCAACGGGACGAAGTCGGGGGGCACGTCCATGGATGCCCCGCGGACGGAGACCCCCGATGCGGGCGGCCCCGGAGGGGCGCTGCTGGACGATCCGATGATCGGAGCGGATCCGGAGGCGGTCGCCCTGGCGTTGCCGCTGCCGACCAGCGAGCGCTCGTCACTCTCCTTTTGGCAGCCGACGAGGAGAGAGAGCAGCGCGAGCACGACGGTTCTGCCGGGACGGGGCCTCGTCGCCTTGATTGGCGTCATGGTCCGCTCGCCTTCTGGATCGTCACGATGGCCGGATCTCCGGAGGGAGGCACGGTGACTTGCAGGATCTGGCCAGTCGCACGGGTCTCGCAGCCGTCGCACTGGACGGTGTAGCCATCTGGATACACGCGGTCCGGGACGGATATCTCCGTCGGGGCGCCGATGGACGGATCGGGGTGGTAGGTCAGGGTGAATGTCGAGGTGGCGGCGTCGAACGCGTAGCTCACCGGATCACCAGCGACGCGCTCCGGCCACGGCCTCACCAGGGTGGAGACGAGCAGCTCGCGCTCGTTGCCGTCCGCGTCGAGCACGCTGTAGCTGCCGCCTTTGTCGTAGGCCCAATACGTGGTGCCGGCGGCGATCGCCCCGAACGCGTCATACTCGGCCGTCATGTACTCGACGATCCCGGGGGAATCGGCCATGCCACCGTACTCGCCAATCCACAGCGCTGCGTCCAAGGCCTTCGCCTCCTCCGCGAGCAGCCGCGCGTTCTCGAGGACGTTCGCCCGCTGAGCCGGATCGAAGCCCTCTCCCGACTCGGCGTCCCGATCGTAGGAATGCGGCGCATAGACCACGTCCTTGAATGGCATCTTCTGAAGGCCGGTCGGGAGGCCGAGGTTCCGGCTCGAGGCGGGCTCGAGGAAGGCGACCCAATCGGGCCGCACCTCACGGACCTTCGGGACGAGGGCCTCGTAGAAGGACTGGAGCTTGTCGGGCTCGAAGGCGGTGGGCAGCTGAGAGCCCCAGTAGGGCTCATTGATGGGGTCGAAGCCGATGATGACGTCGTCGTAGCCCGAGAGCCGCTCGGCGACGCGCCGCCACGCCTCGATGTACTCCCCCTGGAGGGCCTCGTCGTTCCAGAAATGATCGTAACAGGCGGTGACCTGGGCGCTCACGTAGTTGTAGAACCACTGGCTCGGATTGGGCACGAAGGTCTCGTAGTTCTCTTCGTCGCAAGTCCAGCGCGGGGCGCCGTCCCCGCCGCCGGCGGCGAAGCCTTCGCCGTACACGTCCTGGTGCATGTCCAACACGACATACAGGCCCGCGGCGCGCGCCCACTCCATTCGCTCCGCGACGGCGTCGAGGTAGTCCTCGTCGAAGCGGCCCCGCTCCGGCTCGATCGCGGCCCACGTCATGAGGAACCGGACCGAGCTCATCCCCCATTCGTCGCGCACACGCTCGAAGTCGGCGAGCGTGTGGAAGGAGAAATACGGCGCCACTTTGTGAGCCCCCGCGAGGTTGACCCCTCGCAAAAGGAGCGCCCGCCCTTCTTCGTCGCGCAAGAAGCCACCCCGAACGCGACCGGGCTCATCCTCCACGGCGGGGTGGATCTCTTCGTCCGGTGCGCACGAGGCTCCAACGACCGGGAGGCCGAGCGAGAGGCCGAGCACGAGCACCCGCGCGACGCTGCAGTTCGACGCCACGGCGGGATGTTCGCTTCCGTGGTGTGGGTTGTAAAGCGGCGCGCTCGCGATCGCCGTCCCGGCAGTGATAGCACCGCCCTATCACTGCCATCGAAACATGGTGTTGGATGCCCGGCGCTCCGAGGCGCATCCTGACGCCCATGACGAACCAAGCGAAGTGCCCGTTCCCTCATGGCAGCGGTCGAGGTACCTCGAACCGCGATTGGTGGCCGAGCCAGCTCCGGCTGGATCTGCTCCATCAGCACTCCTCCAAGTCCGACCCGATGGGCGGGGAGCTCGACTATGCAAAGGAGTTCGCGCGCCTCGACTACGCGGCCCTGAAGAAGGACCTCGCCGCCCTGATGACCGACTCCCAGGATTGGTGGCCCGCCGACTTCGGCCACTACGGTCCGCTGTTCGTGCGAATGGCGTGGCACAGCGCGGGCACGTATCGCGTCGGCGACGGGCGGGGCGGGGCCGGGCGCGGCCAGCAGCGGTTCGCCCCCCTCAACAGCTGGCCCGACAACGTCGCCCTCGACAAGGCCCGCCGCCTGCTGTGGCCCATCAAGCAGAAGTACGGGCGCAAGATCTCGTGGGCAGACCTGATGATCCTCGCCGGCAACGTGGCGCTCGAGACGATGGGCCTGAAGACGTTCGGCTTCGGGGGCGGTCGCGAGGACGTGTGGGAGCCCGATCAGGACGTGTATTGGGGGTCCGAGACGAAGTGGCTGGCCGACGCTCGCTACTCCGGGGACCGCGACCTCGAAGCTCCGCTCGCGGCCGTCCAAATGGGCCTCATCTACGTGAACCCGGAGGGGCCCAATGGCAATCCGGATCCGGTCGCGGCCGCGAGGGACATTCGAGAGACGTTCGCCCGAATGGCCATGAACGACGAGGAGACGGTGGCCCTGATCGCCGGCGGACACACCTTCGGCAAGGCCCACGGCGCTGGGCCTGCCAGTCACGTCGGCGCCGACCCGGAGGGCAGCGAGCTCGAGGCGTAGGGCTTCGGGTGGCGGAGCGGCTTCAACACCGGGTTGGGCGTGGACACGATCACGAGCGGGCTGGAGGTGACGTGGACCACGACCCCGACGCGTTGGAGCAACGACTTCTTCAATCACCTGTTCGGGTACGAGTGGGAGCTGACGAAGAGCCCCGCCGGCGCCCACCAATGGAAGCCGAAGGGAGGCGCGGGGGCGGGCACCGTCCCCCACGCCCACGATCCTTCGAAGCGCGTCGCCCCGGCGATGCTGACGACCGACCTCGCCCTCCGCTTCGACCCCGCCTACGAGAAGATCTCGCGCCATTTCATGGCCCATCCGGAGGCGTTCGCGGAGGCGTTTGCGCGCGCCTGGTTCAAGCTCACCCACCGCGACATGGGGCCGCGCGCTCGCTACTTGGGGCCGGAGGTGCCGGCGGAGGAGCTGATCTGGCAGGACCCGTTGCCTCCCGTCGATCACCCGCTCATCGACGGCGCGGACGAGGCCTCATTGAAGGCTCGAATCCTCGCCTCGGGTCTGACGATATCGGAGCTCGTGTCGACGGCGTGGGCCTCCGCTTCGACGTTCCGCGGATCGGACAAACGCGGCGGCGCCAACGGAGCGCGGATTCGGCTCGCTCCCCAGAGGGATTGGGAGGTCAATGAGCCCGAGAAGCTGGCGAAGGTGCTCGAGACACTGGAGGGCATCCAGAGGAGCTTCGAGTCCACGGGGAATGGCAAGAAGGTCTCCGTCGCCGATCTGATCGTCCTCGGCGGCAACGCCGCGATCGAGGAGGCGGCGAAGCGCGGCGGCCACCCCGTCTCCGTCCCGTTCATGAAGGGCCGCACGGACGCCTCCCAAGCGCAGACGGACGCCGCTTCCTTCGCGGTGTTGGAGCCGGTCGCGGACGGCTTCCGCAACTACCAGAAGGCTCGCTATCGCTCGATCCCGGCCGAGGTGCTGCTCGTCGATCGAGCCCAGCTCCTGGGCCTGACCGCGCCCGAGATGACCGTCCTCGTGGGCGGGCTCCGCGTCCTCGGCGCCAACCACGGAGGGGTCGAGGCCGGGGTCTTCACCCATCGCCGCGAGACGCTCACCAACGACTTCTTCGTCAACCTCCTCGATATGACGACGGAGTGGAAGGACGCGACGGGGGACAAGACGACCTTCGAGGGCCGCGATCGAAAGACGGGGGAGCGACGATGGACGGCGACCCGCGCGGATCTCGTCTTCGGGTCCAACGCGCAGCTCCGCGCCGTCGCGGAGGTGTATGGGAGCGCGGACGCGGGCGACCATTTCGTTCGTGACTTCGTCGCGGCCTGGACGAAGGTGATGGGCCTCGACCGCTTCGACCGGGCGTGATTCGACGGCGCGAGCGCGCGCGAGTTGCGGAGACGCGAGGCCGACGTCATGCGCGCTGCGTCATGGGCGAGAACGGGGGGGCCTTCATTGCGAAACCATGACGCAACGGAGGTGGGTTCGTGGGTTAGTTCGGGGGGATGTCGAACGCTATCTCGGGCCTCTTCAGCTACGCCGAGTTCGGCGCGTGCGTCGTCGCCTTTCTCCCCGTCATGGCCGTGTCGGCGGTACGTCATCGGGGTGACCCCACCCAGCGCATCCCTGGCCGCTGGATGCGCCGGCTCGGCCGCACGACCGGCGCATTGAGCCCCCTCTGGAAGTTCACCGTCGAGGGCGAGCGACCGGACGATATCGATCGCCGCGGCTACGTCGTCATCGCCAACCACGAGTCGACCGCCGATCCGTTCCTGCTCTCCTGGCTGCCCTGGGACATGCGCTGGGTCGCCAAGGAGGAGCTGTTCCGTGTGCCCCTCACCGGCTGGGCGATGCGTCTCGGCGGGGACATCCCGCTGCGGCGCGGACAGGGAGACAGTGTTCGCGCGATGATGGCGGAGTGCGAGCGGGCGCTCGCCGCCGGCATCTCGGTCATGATCTTCCCGGAGGGAACCCGCACCGACGACGGGTCGCTCGGGGCGTTCAAAGACGGAGCCTTCTCGATCGCCATCAAAGCCCAAGCGCCCGTCCTGCCAATCGCGATCGCGGGAACTCGCCAAATGCGGCCCAAGCACTCGCGATGGTTCGGGCGCGCCCACGCCTGCGCCCGCATCCTCCCGAGCGTGCCCAGCGCCGGGCTGGGCGAGGCGGATCTTCCCGCCCTCCGGGAGCGCTGCCGCGAGGTGATCGCGGGCGCCCTGCCGGATCTTCGCGCTCGCTATGGTCACGCCCCCGCCGCCTGATCAACCCCTCCCACGCCGGAGCTCGAACAGCGCAGGCGTCTGGGAGGGGTCGGCGAGCGCGAAGCGCGCCGGGGGTGCCGATCACGCTATCGCCGAGCCGTCCCCCGCAGATTGGCGAGCTGCTCTTCCCCGTGGTCTCTTCGCGCCGCCTTCTCCCCGGCCGGGATCCGGGGATCGGCGGCGAGGGTCTTCAAGGCGAGCTCGTACTCGACAATCGCTCCCGCCTTGTCGCCCTTGCGAAGCAGGGCCTCCCCGTAGCTGTCGTGCGCGTTCGACGAATCGGGGAACGTGGCCGCGACGAGCTGGAGCATCTTCGTAGCCGCCTCCAAATCACCGGCCATCAGCTGATATGCGCGGAGGTTCACCGCCTTCTCGTCCGCGAGCGCGCCCGCCGCGTCTGCCGCCGCTTGCTCCCGCCAGAGCTTCGCCGCGTCCTCGACCGTCCCCGCCTCGAGGACGAACAGCGGATGGCGCCGGCCGCCCGCTAATCGATGCAGCGGCCGTCCTCCCGCGACCACCTCGCCGCTCCTTTGGATCTCGAGCGTCCGCCCCGACTCGCGGTTCACGACCGCCGTCGCGGAGAAGGGGACCTCCTCCGCGGGCGCGCCGAACGGGACCCGCGACTCGAGGCGGCCGCGAACGAGGACAATCTCGATTGGAATGCTCCCCTCGAGGAACACGCCCGTGAGCTTGGTCAGTTGCTCCGCGGTCATCGGGTAGCGCTCGAACACCGGATCGGCGCCGGCGAAGCGGTGCTCCGCAAACACGGTGCGGATGATCGCGTCGAAGATCTTGGACCCATTGTCCGAGCTGGACATGACCACTACGCCGCTCCCGTCGTCCAGGCTCGCCACCGCCGTCGCCTGAAACCCGGCGTCGACCCCGTCGTGGCCGAAGAGCTTCGCCCCGTGGCGCTCCCACAAGAACACGCCGAGCCCGGACTTGATCGTCTCAGACGCGTCGGCGACCGCGGTCGTCATCGCGAGCGCCACCTCCTTCGGGATATGGGTAGAGCGGCCCGCCCGGGCGCGGCCCAGCTCACCGAAGAACCGAGCGAGGTCGGTTGGGGTCGTCCACAAGCCCGCCGCCGCCATTTCGGGATAGACGTTCCGCTTGCCCGGGATGGGCCTTCCGTCGGGTCCGTGTCCCACCGCCGCGTGAGAGAGCCGGGACGGCGTCAGCTCTTGCTCGTACGAGCTATGGACCATGCCCAGCGGCCGAAAGACGCGCGCCTCGGCGATCTCGGGATAGGGGCGCTTCTCGGCTTCGGCGAGCACGAGCTGGGTGATCGTGGTCCCGCCGCCGGAGTATCGAAACTTGGTGCCGGGCGCCATGTCGACGCGCACGGCAGGACTGTTGGCGGGGGGGAGCCCATCCAGGATCTGCACGATCGTCGGCACGGGCTCGCCCGCGACGTAGCCGGCGAACCCGTGCACCGTCGTCCCCGCGGTGTGCGACAGGAGCATCCGGAGGGTCACCGGCGTCTTTGCCGTCCAATCGTTCTCCGGCAGCTTCCAACTCGATAGTTGCTCGTTGACGGGGCGGTCGAGCGAGATCAACCCATCGTGGGCGGCTTGAACGACGGCGAGGGCGTGGATCGATTTGCTGATCGATCCGGCCAGGAACAGGGTCTCCTCGTCGGCGGGCACACGCGCTTGCTCGTCGGCGAATCCGAAGGCCTTCGCCCACGACAGCTCCCCGCGCTCGAACACGGCGATGCTCACGTTGGGAATGGCGAGCTCCCGCATCCGCTGTACGAGCGAGACCTCGGGCCCGGGCTCGCCTTTGATTCGAACGCGCGGCTGGAGCCGCGCGGCGACTCGCGCGGCGTGGGTCGGGCCGGCCTCGACCTTCGATTCGGGGCGGTCGGGGGAGACCGGCGGCGAAGGGAGCTGGCAGCCGGCGAGGCTCAGGACGAGGGCGACGGATATCGAGCCGCGCATCGGCGCAGCTTATCCCGGCGGCGCGCTCGCCGTCACTCAGCCGAGGCGCCGAATGGCGTACTCGGACTTCTCGATCAACCACGGCTCGGCGAGCGCCTCTCTCTCCCACTGGCCATAGGTCTCGAGGGCCTCCATCCGGGCGCGATAGGCGGCGGCGTCGTCATTCCGGGGCGTGATTGCATAGGTCGCGAGGCGCGAGACGACGGGCGCGAAGTAGGCATCGACGTATCCGAACGAACCACAGAGGAACGGGCCGCCGGAAGCTTGGAGGAGATCCCGAAAGAGCTCCTCCACCCGCGTGATGTCCGCCTCGACCGCGCGGATCGACGCCTCGTCGGCGGCGACCTTCTTCCATTCGCTCGGCGCGTAGCGAGCTCGCTTGTTGCAGACGAGCACCCCGCGCATGGGGGCGAAGCTCGAGTGCATCTCGGCGCACGCGGACCGCGCGCGGCGGCGCACCTTCGCGTCCTGGGGCCAGACGCCCGCCTCCGGACAGAGCTCGTGGAGGGCCTCCCCGATCGAGAGAGAGTCGGTGACGAGCTCCCCACCGTCGAGCTCGAGGACGGGCACGCGCCCCGTCTTGGACACGGCGCGGATGCCGGCGATCGTCTCGGGCGCGTCGAGCGGGATGACGACCTCACGCACGGCCGCGCCCCCCACCATCGGCTTCGTGTGACGGAGGAAGAACCACGGGCGAATCGACCACGACGAGTAGTTTTTGTTGCCCATGTGGAGGGTCGCCATCCCCTCCGTGTACTACGGATCTCCCCCCTCGCACAGCGAGGGGGGCAGGGGGGTGAATTGGCAGCCACTCCGGTGCCGAGAGGCATGACGCCGACTCTTTCAGCAGCCTGCTGAAAAGCGAACCCCGCAGATGCCACGGTCTCCGTCGCGGAGCGCGCCGCGGTGGGCACACGCGCGGCATTCGATCCTCCCATCCTCGAGCACCAAGGCGAGCGGCGACGGCCGTACCCTCTCGCCCAGGGCTTCGCGAGCAGTCGGCGGCGGGGATTGTCGGGTTTTGCCACGCGCATGAGGGCGGCGCGCATAGCGATTTTCGATCCCGGTTCGGAGCGCAGGCACGTGAGTGGCGAGCAGCGAGACAAAGCCCCCCTCCCCGCGCCACGACGCCGCAGCCGACGGAGGGGCGGGGGCGCGCTTCGGGCGAGGAAGCCGAGCATCCGGGGAAATGAGCGCGTCCGCACCGAGCACCACCACCGGGGTGGGAACGGGGACGAGCACGATGCCTACGCTCGCTGACGAAGGTCACCGTTCTTGCAAGCCAGTCTTCGACCCAAAGGCTCCCGCCAATTGGGAAGGAGTGCCACGATGTTCATGCACAACAAACGGCTGCAATACACGGTGCGGGTATCGGATCCGGATCCGGGGCTCGCCAACCTGATGCTCGAGCAATTCGGCGGTCCTCAGGGCGAGCTCGCGGCGGCCATGCGCTATTTCACCCAAGCCCTCGCCGAGGATGATCCGGGGCGTAAAGACATGCTCCTCGATATCGCGACCGAGGAGCTGAGCCACCTCGAGATCATCGGCACCATCGTGGCGATGTTGAATAAGGGCGCCAAAGGGCGCCTCGCGGAGGCGACGGAGGAGCAGGCGGAGATGTACCGCACGATCACGGGTGCGGGGAACGACAGCCACGTGACGCAGGTGCTCTATGGGGGTGGACCTCCCCTCACCAATTCGGGCGGGGTCCCCTGGACGGCCGCCTATATCGATTCGATTGGCGATCCCACCTGCGACCTGCGGTCCAACATCGCCGCAGAGGCGCGCGCGAAAATCGTCTATGAGCGGTTGATCTCGTGCACCCCCGACGCCGGGGTGCGGGAGGCCCTCGGGTTCTTGATGACTCGAGAGGTCGCCCACCAGAAGTCGTTCGAGAAGGCCCTTTATTCGATCGAGCCGAACTTCCCTCCCGGCAAGCTGCCGGCCGATCCCCAATTCGCGGACAAGTACTTCGACATGTCGCAAGGTCCGGGGAACGTGCGCGGCCCCTGGAACCAGGGCGATCAATGGGAATATGTGGACGACCGGGAGCGGCAGAGCGCGGTCGACGGCGGCGACGGATCGGCGACGGTCATGGTCGCTTCGCGCGACGCCGCGACGCGGGAGCGGCTCATGTCCAGGACGGAGTCGCACCGTGACGTCAACCCGGTGACCGGCGCGGATCTGGGCGCCGGTCCGGGCGCGGGAAGCACCACCGGCACCGCGACCCATCCCGCGGGCGGCCCGAGCAACGGGAGCCCGAGATCCAGGTGACGGTCGAGGCGGGGCCGGGAGCAGCGCCGGAGGGAGCCCGTCGAAGCGGCGGGCTCCCCGTCCGATGGGGGACCTTGGCTCGCTTTGGCCCTGCCGCAATGGTCAGCGTCGGGTACATGGATCCCGGCAATTGGGCCACCGATATCGAAGGTGGGGCGCGATTCGGGTATGGGCTTCTTTGGGTGCTCGTCCTCGCCAACGCGATCGCGGTGCTCTTGCAGGGCGCGAGCGCGCGGCTCGGGATCGCGAGCGGGCTGGATCTCGCGCAGGCGTGCCGGCGCAGCTACGGGCGCCCCGTCAACGTCACGCTCTGGCTCGGGGCGGAGCTCGCCATCATCGCGTGCGATATGGCGGAGGTGCTCGGCAGCGCCGTCGCGCTCGATCTGCTGTTCGGCGTGCCGATGGTGCTCGGAGCGCTCCTCACCGGATTCGATGTGCTCCTCATCTTGGCCCTCCAGCGGCGCGGGCGCTCCACGCTCGAGGCGATCATCGTCGCCCTCGTCTTCACCATCGCCGCGTGCCTCGTGATGGAGCTGCTCTGGGTGCGACCGTCGCCGGGAGCGCTCGTGCGCGGGCTCGCGCCACGATTGGACGGGGCGGCGCTCTACGTGGCCGTCGGCATCCTGGGGGCGACCGTCATGCCCCACAATCTGTATCTCCACTCCGCGCTCGCGAAGGGCGCCGTCGGCGCCGCCCCGAACGACAAGAAGCGAGAGGCGCGGTCCAGCCTCGTCACGACCATCGTCGCGCTCAACCTCGCGCTCTTCGTGAACGCGGCGATCCTCGTCCTCGCCGCCGGTGTGTTCGGAGCGAAGGGCGTGGTGGTGACGGATCTCCGAGAGGCGCACGATCTCCTCACCCCCATGCTGGGGACGGCCGCCGCGTCCGTGCTGTTCGCGGTCGCGCTCCTGTGCTCGGGGCAATCGTCGACCATCACCGGGACCCTCGCGGGGCAGATCGTGATGGAGGGTTTCGTCCGCGTGAAGGTCTCGCCGGTGCTTCGCCGATCGATCACGCGGGGCATCGCCGTCGTACCGGCGGTGGTGGTGCTCGCCATCGCAGGAGAGCAAGGGACGATGCCCCTCCTCGTCGCGAGCCAGGTGGTGCTGAGCCTCCAGCTCCCCTTCGCGATCGTTCCCCTCGTGCGCTTCGTCCGCGCGCGCGCCCTCATGGGCGAGCTCGCGGTGAGCCGCCGCGCGACGATCCTCCATGTCGCGGCCGCCGCGCTCGTCACGACGGCGGGAGGAGCGCTGTTGATTCAGCTCGTGCGGGCGGTGCACGCGACCCACCCGCTCTGGGCCTTCGTGCTCGCCGGCGCAACGGCAGCGGCGGCCGCGTTCCTCGCCTACGTGGCGCTCGTGCCGCTCGGAGCCGCGCCGCTCAAGCCCTGTAAGCTGCCCGCGCCCGCCTCGTTCTCGGGTCGATGCGAAACCTGATCGCCCTCGTGCTCCTCGTGTTTGCGTCGGCCTGCACCCAGAGCCCCGACCCGAACGCGCCGGCCGCGTCGTCGTCCGGGGAGCCGATTCCTCCGACGTTGCAGGGCAATGGACAGGGGCCGGACGTCAACCCGGATGCGGCCGTCCCCGCCTCGTCGCCAGACTGCAAGTTCAGAGCAGGCGAAGCGTGCTTCCGAGACGCGAAGGCGGCGTGCAAAGCCGCGGGCTGCGAGGAAGCGTCGTGCGTCCAACGGGAGACCTTCCCCGTCCAGGTCTCTTGTAAGAAGTGAGCTACTCCTCGGCGGCGATGGGGAGATCCGAGCCGAGATCGCGAGCGCGAGCGCGCTCGAACGGGGAGAGGCGGGACTCGAGCAGGCTCGCCCAACCTTCCAAATAGCGGATCACGTCCGCTCGCTCGTTGCGCTGGAGCCCGGTCGTGCTGGCCCCGATGAAGCGGAGGACCTCACCGTCCGAGAGATCCTCGAGCTTGTCGATGTCGTCGCGATCGAGCCCGGCGCCGATCATTTCGGCGAGCACCCGCTCGACCGGCGCTCCCGTCACGCCGCACAGGTCGACGCTGTCTGGCTCGTAAGCGCCCTCGTCGAGGGCGGGGCGGTCTCCGTCGGACATCACGATGAATCGGTGCGCTTGCTCGCCCCAATCCCCGGAGCGCGACACGGCGGCGCGGTAGATCTCGCGCGCGGTGCGCCCGGTGATCGTCTGGGCGAGGTGCCCGCAGTTGCAATGGCCGAAGTGCGACCATTTGTAGACGACATCCGGAGCGCGGAGCCGAGCGGCCGTATCTCGCAGCGCGGCGACGAGGCGGGCAGTCGGGAGAGCCATACCGCGAATGATGCACCCGGCCCGAGAAGCGTCAAGCGCCGGGCGGGGATTCATCGCGGGGAGAAGCGGAGCTTCGCGAGGACGGGGCGGTGATCCGAGACGGTCGATACATAATCGGAGACCGTCTCGTCGAGGTGGACGACGGCGGCGGAGCTGTGAAGAGGGCGGGGCCGCGGACGTGGACGTGGTCGATGAAGCTCTCGAATGGAATGTACGTGTAGTCCCCGGACTGCTCGGGGGCCAGGGTGAGGAAGCCTCCGTCGTCGGCCTCGAGGAGAGGACCGAACACGTTGTATTGGGGCGGATCCGTGAGGTTGTCATTGAAATCACCGGCGAGGACGATCTCGGACTCGACCCCCGTCTCGATTTGATTTCGGATCCACAAATCGAGCTTCTGACACGCGTCACGCCGCCGGGCGGTGGACTCGGTGTCGAGCTCGGCCTTGAGGTGGACGACCCCGAACAGAAAGTCCTGCGACGGATCGTCCACGCGCGCGACGTGGACGGCGAGCACCGGCCTCGGGAACGCGTACGAGTCGTCGGGGAAGAGCATCTCCGCGTCGGAGATGGTCAATCGATCGGGGCGATAGAGGAGGCCGACCCGGCTATAGCCGTCGCCGGACATGGCGAGGAGCCCTTCATAGTCTTGGAGCGCGCCGTCGAGGTTTTGGAAGCTCGCGTCGGTGCCGAGCTCCTCCATCCCGACGAGGTCGGGCTTCAGCTCCTCGATGACGGAGACGACCTTCTCGATCGTGGAGGGCGACTTCGGGAATGTCTCGATGTTCCACGCGAGGAGGCGAATGTCCTCCGGATCGGGGGCCCCTCCGTCCGACGAGCCGCCCCCGCCGGTCGCCCCTCCCGCCCCGCCTTCGGCCGGGTGTCCGCCGGAAGATCCATCGAGCCCGCCCGCGCCGCCGTTCGACGTGGTCGACGCCCCGTCGCGGCAAGCGACGAGCAGCACCGCGAGGGTGAACATCGTGCGGAGCGAGGACGGCATCCCGCTCCGTAGCGTCCCCCCGAGGCGATGTCGACCTCCCAAATAAGTCACCGGTAAGGTCGCGCCCGCCGCGTTCCATTATGCTGATCGCATGCTTCGCCACCGCCTCGCGCTCTTCACCGCCGCCTCGCTCGCGGTCGCCTTGCCTGCGTGCGGCGACGACTCCGAGTCGCCGGCGGGGGCGGGCGGCAGCGGCGGCACCGGCGGCACCGGCGAGGCGGGGGCTCCCCCGGGAGGCGGAGGCGCGGGCGGGGCCGGCGGAGCGCCCGTGTGCGGCAGCGCTTCCGGCGCTCTGAGAGAAGGCCTCGACACCCTCGCGTGGGACGACGGCGAGAGCGCGGGGATCCTCCGCGACCTCGACACCGCGGTCGACGTCGACGGTCACCACTACGTCCTCGACGAAGAGTGGCTGTATGAGGGCGTTCGATTCGATTTGGAGCGCCCCGCTCTCGTGTACGGCTTCTCCATTCGCTGGGGAGGCTTGCCCGAGGACGCCCCCGCCGAGCTCGAGCTCGAGGCCGGGCTGTATGAGGACTTCGGCTACAACGGCTTCGACTTCTGGGCGCCCGATCCGCTCTTTCAGGGGACCCGCTGCGCCGGAGACATCGGAGAGGACGGCTATGTCACGTATGTGCTCGACGAGCCGGTCGCCGTCGAGCACCCCGGCCTCGTCTATGTGGCCCACCTGACGAAGCCGGGGGAGCCCCAGTTCCAGTTCGACGGCTCGGTGACGGGGGCGGGCGACTGCGCGCTCTTCGCCGACTGCCATTCGAATATCAACATGCCGGAGGTCCTCCAGAGCTCCTATTACAATGGCGTGTCGTTCCAGTTCCCGAATGACTATATGGTTCGCCTCCACGTCGAGTACACCGACGACGTCGCCCCGGCGGAGCGCCTCTTTCAGCCGCTCGACCTGGCCGGGTTCTCCCACGCGTCCTTCGGCGATTACGACAACGACGGCGACGACGACCTCGTGACGGAGGGCCCCCGGCTCTTCCAGAATCAGGGCGACGGGACGTTCGTCGAGGTCACGACCGAGACCGGGATCGCGGCGATGGGGATCGCGGGGACGGGCGGGGTGTTCGGGGACTACGACAACGACGGCTGCCTCGATCTGTTCGTCTACGCGGAGTCGTATACCGCCCCCGACGCGCTCCTCCGGAGCGCGTGCAACGGCACCTTCACCGACGTGACGGCGGCGGCCGGGATCGTCGATCAGCAGAGCTACGAAGACTGCAATGGCCCGGGCGTCAACGTGCGATCGCCGACGGCGGGGGCGGCCTGGCTCGACGTGGACGGGGATGGCTTCCTCGATTTGTTCCTCGCCAATTTCATCTGCTGGGACAAGGGCACCGGCTATCGGGATACCCTCTGGCGCTCGCGCGGGGACGGCACGTTCGAGGATTGGTCGGGGACGCACGGCTTCGCGAGCGACCGCCGCTCGAGCCGCGGCGCCAACCCCATCGACGCCGATCAGGACGGCGACATCGATCTCTTCGTGAACACGTATCGCCTCCAGAAGGACTACTTCTTCGTGAACGGCGGGGGCGGGTCCGTCACCGACGACGCCGACGCGGCGGGGGTCGGGGGCACGCTGACGCAGGGCTACTACGGGCACACCATCGGCTCCGCCTGGGGCGACCTCGACGGAGATGGCGATTTCGATCTGATCGCGGCGAACCTCGCCCATCCGCGGTTCTTCGGGTTCTCCGACAAGACGGAGGTCTTCATTCAGCAGCCGAATGGCACGTTCGTGGATCGCCAGGGCGACTGGCAGAAGCCCCACGGCGCGGCCGGGCTCCGCTATCAGGAGACCCACTCCGTGCCCGCCCTCGCGGATTTCGATCAGGACGGGGCGCTCGACCTCGTCATCACCGCCGTCTACGACGGCCGGCCCACGGATTTCTATTGGGGCCAGGGTGACGGCACCTTCGTCCTGGACGCGTACCACGCCGGCATCACGACGAAGAACGGCTGGGGAGTCGCCCTCGCCGATATCGATCTCGACGGAGACGAGGACGTCTTCGCGACCCAGGCCTTCCGGAACGACATTCCCAACCAGGGCCACTACCTGCAGGTGCGCGCGGTCGGGAACGTCACCGCGAACCGGGCGGCCATCGGCGCCGTCGTGACGGTGGAGACCCCGACCCGGTCCATCCTGCGCTATGTCCAGGGCGGCACCGGACAAGGCAATCAGGACTCGATGTACCTCGCGTTCGGGCTGGGAGACGAGACGACCGTCGACGCCATTCGGGTGGCGTACCCGGGAGGGGCGACGGTCGTCTACGACGGCCCCTTCGAGGTGGACCGTCGCTATTGGGTCTACGAGGACGGGGCGGTGCTCGAGGGCCTCACCAACCCCACCTGAGCCTCACCGGCTCAACGCCATGAAGCGCAGCGGCAGGCCAATCGCCCAGAGGACGAGGACCACGATGCCGATGATGCGTCCGATGTTCGCCTTCGACGCGTGCTCGTGGCCGATGTTGTTCTCGCGGATCAATCGGAGCGCCTTGCTGCCGCGATAGATCGCGAACGGCCCGAGGATGATCCCGAAGCAGAACAGCCCGATGATCCCCACCGCGAGCGCGGCGTTCGCTTGGTTCTTGATCTCGACCGCGATCTGACCGAGCTGAAAGGCGTCCCCACCCATCGGCGCCCCGGGGGCCGCGTATGGATTGTTGGGAGGCGCTCCCCATCCCTGCGGCGGCGGACCGCCATAGCCTTGCGGAGGAGGACCATAACCTTGCGGGGGCGGCTGGTTCATCATCAATGGGTATCACCCTCGGTGCCTCGTTGGAACGCCCAACGAGGCGCCGGCCGCGCGGTGCTCGCTACCTCTTGCCGGCGGGCTTCTTGGCGACTGCCCTCTTCTTCGCGACAGGCGCCTTCTTTGCGGTCGGCGCCTTCTTCGCGGCGGGCGTCTTCTTCGCGGCAGGCGCCTTCTTCTTCGCGGCAGGCGCCTTCTTCTTCGCGGCGGGCTTCTTCTTCGCGGCGGGCGCCTTCTTCTTTGCCGGAGGCTTCCTCTTTGCCGTCTTCTCGATTGGCGCGATACCCCCATACCGCGCGAGCATCGGCTTGAAATAGAAATCCTGCCACCCCGTCTCGTATCGGGATCCTTGTCCGTCCGGGATCTCGGTATGGAGGATCCGCACTTCGGTCCCGCCCCGCACCTCTTCGAATCGAACCTCGAGGCGCGACGGGGCCGCCCCTTCCGGGAACTCGCTGGTCGACCACGACTGGACGATTCGCGCGCCCGGCTCGAGCTCGAGGTTCTCGCCGTGGATGTAGCCATCCCAGGCGGAGTGGGCCCCGCCCACCGCGGGCTCGACGGTCGCGCCTGCGCCCGTCATCTTCGAGTGGCCCTCCGACGAGAGCCAGTCTTCATAGATAGTCTTCGGGCTCTGCCCGAACTTCATCGAGAGCTCGAGTGCGTCGGTCATATCGACCGAACGTATCACTCGATCATTCGCCTCAGGTCTTGGCCGTGAGCACGAGGCCGCGCCACTTCGTGAGGGCGCTTCCGAGCTTCTCTTCGATGCGCTGCATTTCGTGCACGAGCTCTGGCTCTTCCACACCGGCGGCGCGCGCCTCCCGGACACACGTGAGGGCGGCGAGCCAGCGCTCGCGCTCGACGAACGCCTTCGCGAGCATCGGCCACACGAGCTTGGGCGGCGCGCCGAGGCTGATCGAGCGGCGAAGCGGCCCGATCGCCTCGCCGGGGCGCCCGGTGGAGATCATCGCCTGGCCGAGCCGCCGGAAGAGATCGCTCGCGACGGGACCGTCCTGCGCGTACTGAATCCCGAGCCGCAGCACCTCTTCACCTTGCTGGGGCTCACCGAGCTCGACGCACGCGCTGCCGAGCAGGCCGAGGCCCTTCGCGATGAGGGAGCGCGCCTCCGGGGCGAGCATCTGGCCTTCGGGGGTGCGGAGGAAGATGGCGAGAGGCGCCGGCCACGAGGCGAGGAGCTGGAGCACTCGCGTGTGATCGCCGCTCTCGGCGGCGAGCTCGGCCTCGCCCACCTTCGTCAGATCGATGGCGGAGCGCTGGCCCATGCTCGCGCGCTCGAGGGTGAGCTCCTCCCCGTCGTGCAGGAGGACGAGCTGCGTCTGCGGCGGCTCCTTGCTGTCTTTCTTCTCGGGCGGGACGAGGACGAGCTTCTTCAGCGAGTAGCCGTAGACCGGCGCGAGGAGCAGGTACCGCACGCCGATGTGCTGCTGCAGGCCCTCGACGTCGCCCTCCTTCTCGGGGGGCGGGGCAGACGTGTCGTCGGTGAGGAGCGCGCCCACGAGGCGCTGCCGGAAGTCGCCGAGGGTCAGGCGCTGAGGCTCCACCGGCTCGTCGTCGGCGGGGGCGCCGACCACGAAGTCGACGATGGTGTTGTCGGGGTTGCGGCGATCGACGGTGAGGGCGGTGATGCGGGCGCCCGTGATCATCGAAAAGGCGAAGAACGCCTCGCCGACGATCTCGCAGAGCGCCTGGAAGCTACCGATGCCCTCGCCGATGCGCTCGAACCATCCGTCCGTTCTCACAGCCTCGAGGTTGAATTCGCGAACGCTGGACATTTTCGACAGAGGCCGAGCCAGGGTGGATGCTACCAGCGCCCGTGCTCGTCCGCGGGGCTTTCTTCTTCCAGATCGTCCGGCCCGCTCAGCAAGCGCCGGCGCACTGCTCGGGCGTGAAGAACCACAGCCCCTTCTGCTGGACGCAGTCGTCCTTGCTCTTCCACTCGTCCGTGCAGCAGCTCATCGCGCCCTGGCACTTCGGCCCGAGCTGCGGGCCCGTCCGGATGCAGCAGTTACCGCGGCTCTCGGGGGGTTGAGCGGGGAGCTGCGGCCCCGCCGGCGTCGAGATCTCGGGCGGTTGGAACGTGGGGACCTGGAGCTCCGGCGCCTGGGGGAGCTCCGGGACCTGAGCGGTCGGGATCGCGACGGTGGGGATGGCGGGCGGCGTCGGCAAACAGCCGAGCGGCACGGACGTGAGCGCGCCCCCCAACAACACCGCTCCGATCCCGAGGACGGCGACAGCACCGGACGACAGTCGATGGACCTTGGCCACGCGAGAGCTCCTCTTCCGACCGATCGCTTTTATCGTGCGCCGCCCGCCGCGCACAACAAACGTGAGAGCGGATGCCCACCCCCGGCTCGTTTCACTCGCCGGCCCCTCCCCGGCGTGTCGCTCCGCTCCCCGCGGGAGGGGCAGGCAAATTCCCGCTCGCGAGCTCGATCTCTCCCTCGATCTCGGCGTCGGACTCTTCGATGCCGTTCGGGTGCGAGACGCGCTGATAGGCGACCCGCCACGCGATCTCGACGCCCGCGCCTTTCGGGCCGACGTCCAGGGTGATGCGGACCGGCTCGTTCGTCGGACGATCGTCGCGGGCGAGCACGCGCCCGACGTACCCCGGGCGCGTCGTCCAGTGGCGGGTGAGGTACTTGGACGCGCTCCCGAGCGACATGTGATCGGGACCGGAGGCCTCCGCCGTGATCTCGAGCCGGCGGAACAGATCGCCCGTCGGAAACGCGTGGCCCGGGGCGACGGGGGTGATCTCGACCTCGACCGTCGTCTCCCCCGTGCGCTTCGCCTCGATGCGCGCCGCGCTCTTGAGCACCTCCGGGCTGCGCGACGCGATGAAGGCGTGGCTCCGCTTTCCGTCCGCGCGCCTGGGCATGTGACAGTCGGCGCACGCGCGCGCCTTCTCGGTCGACGCCGCGTGCTCCATGACCGTCGTCTGCATGAAGGCGTCGCGAGAGTCCCCGTGGGCGATCGGGAACCGGAACTGGTGGCAGCTCGCGCAAGCGGCGGCGGTGGCGAACGCGTCGCTCCGAACGATGCCGTGAGCGGGCGTCACGGCGTCGCGGCCGTTGGTCGCGAGGACGTAGTTGCCCTCGCCGGTCACGTGGCAGGTCACGCACGAGACGCCGATCGCGGCGACCTCCTCCGGCTCTTCCTCCATCGCGTTCGCCTCGGGGGCGTGGCACGAGCGACAGAACGGGAGCGGCTCGATCGCGAACGAGCGCCGATAGGCGGGCTCGAGATCGGCGCGGCGGTGGAGGGACTCCTTCCACTCCGCGGCGACGTCGGCGTGGCAGCCCACGCACGCGTCGTTCTGCTTCACCGCCTCGTGCATGCGGCCTCGGTCCGGCCGCGGCATCGCGACGCGCGCGCGCGCGACCATCGGCGGGGCGGAGGCCACGAGCTTCGACGGCGGGCTCGGCTCGGCGGTGCAGGCGGGCGCGACCGCGGCCGCGAGCGCGAGGCTCGTCACGAGCGCGCGCGGGCCCAATGCCGACAGATCGGCCGAACGCCGCACCCCTCGCAGCGCACGGGATCGCGGCGGGACGGACATCGCTGGACCATGCCCAGGTGGCACAGGGCGAAATCGTACTTCGTCGGGTCGGCCGGGTCGATGCGGGCGAGGGCGCTCGTCACGTCGAGGGCGGTCCGATAGTCCGCCGCCTTCCGGTTCGTCATCCCGATGTTGCGCGCGAGCTTGTGGACGTGGACGTCCACCGGCATCACGAGCTTCGCCGGATCGAGGGGCCATTGTCCGAGGTCTACGCCGTCGGCGGGCCGGATCATCCAGCGCAGCATCAACATGAGGCGCTTGTTGGCGCTGCCGAGCTCGGGGCGAGGCAAGATGTGGCGCGCCCCGTGGGTGCGCCGGCGATCGAGGCCGCCCGCAGCGCGAACGGCCTGCGACCACGCGGCGACCGCGCCGGCCCAGTCGCCCGCGGTCGCGCCGAGACGCGCGGCGAGGGCGGCCCCGAGGCTCCCCTCCGCGCGCTGGAGCGCGCGCCCTCCCGCGAGCAGGCACGCCACGTCGGCGCCGGTGCAGAACCGGTGGCGGAACGTCCGCAGCGCGCCGAGCAGGGCCGTCTTGTCGGAGGCGGCCTCTGCCGGGCGCGGCCCGAGCACGTCGAGGACGACGCGGATCTTGGCGCTGAACGCCTTCACGTTCCCGAAGGCGAGGCTCGACGCGAGGAGGGCGACGATCTCTCGATCGAGCGGGTCTCGGTAGGTGTGGACGAAGTGGATCGGATCGGAGGCGAGCCGCTGCTCGAGGTCGCACGCGGCGCGCACCGCCTCGAGGGCGACGGCGATCTCGCGGATGCGCGCGTCGGAGAGGCGGGGCGCCTTCCTCGTCGCGGCCACGTTCAGGCCCTCGCTCGACGCGCGAAGAAGGCGACAGTCGCGGCCACGAGCAGCATCGCGCCGCCCGCGCCCGCGAGGAAGTAGGTCGGTAGGATCGATGGCCGCGAGGGGCACTCCTTCACGCGCCACCCGAGGCCGCCCGAGCCGGAGCGGAAGCGGCACGCCATCGCGTCTTGGACGTGGGTCAGCGCGCGCGCCCGCGTGGGCGTCGAAGGGGGCGCCGAAAGCACGCCCTCCGCGATTCGATCGATCGCGACCGCCGTCTCGTCCCCGGCCGCGGTGTCCGGGATGCTGTCGAAGATCGCGATCAGGCGCTCGGCTTGTCGGTCCGGCTCCCGCTCGGCGAGGGCGCCCGCGAGCCGGTTGTCGAAGCCGGCGAGGGGCAGCGTGCGGAGCATGCTCGCCGCTCGGAATTGATCGGCGGTGAGGTAGAGCGTCTCCCCGTCGGCCCCCGGATATTCCTCGTTGGGGGAGACGATCGGGGGAGCCTCCAGCCTCTTCCGCGCCCCTTCGAACCGCAGATCGGCGAAGGGCATGGGCCGGCCGAGCTTCTCTCGGACGGAGAGGTAGTGGGCGCCGCCGGCCGCTCCCAACGCGAGGCCGACCGCGAGCGCGCGAAGCGCCCAGCGCCGAAGCGACGCGCGCCCGCTCAACTCTCGAGCTCGATCGCGCGCGCGACGTGCTCCCACGCGCTCGCCGCCTCCGGGTGTCCCGTCGCGTACGAGAGCTGAGAGAGGAAGCGCGTGCACGCCTTCTCGCCGCTCTTGTCGCCGCGCGAACGTGCGATGGCGAGCGCGGCGAGCCCCTCGAGGAGCGCCTCGTCCTGACGACCCGCCCCCGCCACGCCGATCGCGTAGGCGAGCACGGCGCGCGTCCGTTTGTCGTCGCGCTCCTCCGTCTCGGCGGCGCGGCGCAGGCGCCGGAGGCCCTCTTCCTTCGCGCCGCCGCGAGCCGCGAACAGCGCGGCGAGGCGCTCGACGACGTCGGTGAGCTCGTCGGCGAGGTTCATCCGCGCGATCGCCTCGGTGAAGCCGGACTGATCGCTCTGCTCGAGCGCCTCGCGCGCGAGCCCGATGAGGGCGTGGGCGTGGGCGGGCAGATCGGATCCGCGGGGCGCGGTCACGTTCGCGACCGCCGCCTGCACCGTGTCGGCGAGGGCCGACTCGTCCACCATGCCGGGGGCCATCGACAGGTCCGCGGCGGGGGCGCCGTCGACGACGGTCGCGGCCGGGTCGATCTCCTCGGGCTCGATCGAGGGTCGCTCCGGATCGAGGAGGAAGATGCGGCGCGGCTTTCCGCCGAGGGTGATCTCGCGCGCGTCACCGGCGAACCTCAGACCGGAGCCTTCGAGGGCGTTGTCGACGAGGACCTCGCCGGGCTGCGCGTAGCGCGCGAGCGCGGTGGCCATCACCACGGGAGGCCCGAACGCGAGCTGGATGAAGCCGTCGCCGTCGAGGAACGTCGTCACCTCGCCGACCGCCATCCCCGCGCGCCCGAGCTCACCGAGCTGCTTGACGGCGCGAGCCGCGAACTCGGCGGCGTCGGGGAGATCCGACTCTTGGAACGCGAACGAGATTTCGAACGGACCGAACGCGCAGAGCGTCGCGCCCAAGGTCTCCGCTTCGAGCGCGAGCTCTTCGCCGCGCTTGGCCGCGCCCGGCGCGAGGCCCGAGCTGTTCCAGCGGAACGTGACGATGGTCGACGTGAGCGTGATGGCAGGGGATGAGCCAGGCACCGGTGGGCTTTCCACGCTTTCGTCTCAGGACCCGATGCGGATCTTCTTCTTCAGCCGAGCGATCTCGTCGTCGAGCTCGGGCGCGGCGGCGGGGGACTCCCCCGGGGCGGCTTTGCCCTCGAGCCGGCGGAACTTCGTCTCGAGATCGATCTCGCTGGGGCCCTTGCCGAGCGCCTCCTCGACCTCCTTCGACGCCGCGACCGTCTCCGCGTGGTGATCGAGCTTGGCCTCCATGCGCCGGAACTCGTCGAAGGCGTTGCCGCCCGGCTTCGCGCCGAGCCCCTCGGACCCGCCGCCCGCCCGCGCTTGCTTCAGCTGGGAGGCGAGCGTCGCCTTGCGGGCCTCGACCTCTTGCTGCTTCGCCTCCATCCGCTCGAGCTCCGTCTTCATGTTCAGGGCCGCCGACCGCTGCTCGGCGCGGAGGGCCTCCGCGCGATCGCGATCCTGGACGATGCGCTTCTTCTGAAGGAGGGCCTCGCGGGCGAGCTTCTCGTCGTCGGCGCGAAGCGCGAGCTCGGCGCGGCGGTCCCATTTCTCGACCTCGGCGTCGAGGTCTTCGACCTTCTTCTTGAGCACCTTCTCGGCCGCGATCGCGTCGACCAGCTCTTTGCGGGCCGCCTTGATCTGCTCCTTCATCTCCTCGACCGTGTAGTCGACGGACTTCTGCGGATCTTCCGCCTTGTCGAGCAGCGCATTGACGTTGCTCGAGATGACCTTGCCCATGCGGTCGAAGATGCCCATGGGCCTAGCGTGCAACGCCGAGGCACGACTGTAAAGGCGCGAGCCTTCTCCGCTTCAGCCTGAGGCGTTCGTGACGGCAGCGCGCTGCGCCGCTTCGATCCGCGCTTCGAGGACGGCCTGAGGGGCCGAGGTCGGGGGAGGCGCGGCCGCTTCGAACGCCACGCCCGTCTCGGCGCTCGCGACACGACCGGCCTCGTCGAGCCGCGCCACCTCGTCGGCGCCGATGGTCCGGCTCACCGGCGCGGGGAGCGAGGCGCCCTCGGCCGCGGTGCGGGAGACCATCGCGAATCGATCGCGCGCGGCCGCGAAGATCGCGGCGACCCGCTCTTGGAGGGAGGGTCGGGAGCCGTCTCGCAGCGCTTCGAAGAGGACGGCCGCGGTGTGGATCGCCACGCCGTCGGCGCCGAGCCGCGAGGCGGTGACCACGTGCTCGGGCCGGCTCACGTGCGCGACGACGCGCGTACCGAGCTTCGTGGCGGTCTCGATCACCCGCGCCACCGCCGGGCCCTCGTCCGATCGAGAGAGGGCGAAAGCGCCCCTCGCCACCACGCCCGTCGAGCCGTCGACGGTCACCCGCTCTCCGCGGGCGAAGGCTCCTCCCTCCGCGATTCGGACCTCGTTCGCGGCGAGCGTGAGCGACGCGCCGCTCGCGACACACGGCTTCGCCAGGCCGCGCGCCATGACCGCCGCTTCCCCCGTGAGCCCGCCGCGCACCGTGACGACCCCAGCGGAGGCGCGCACCGCCGGCAGATCGTCGGGCATGATCTCGTGCGCGAAGAGCACGGCCGGCAGGCCCGCGCCTTCGAACGCGAGCACCTCGGCGGGGGTGAGGCACACGTAGCCCTCGACGATCCCCGGTCCGGCGGCGATCCCGCGCACGACGGTGGCGGCAGGATCGAGCTCCATCGAGAGGCGCGCCGCCGAAGAGACGTCGCGAGGGCTCACCAACCGGAGCGACGCCTCGGGGGAGGTCGCGCCCCGCGCCACGAGATCGGCGGCGAGCGCGAAGGAGGCGAGCCCGGCGCGCCGGACCGGCGTCACCCCCATCACGAACAGGGCCCCCCCCGCGACCGCGAACGCGATCCGGACGGGCTTCTCGAGCGCGGCCTCCGCGGCGAGGGCCACATCGGCGAGCTTCTCCCGCGTCGCCTCGGGGATCGAGGACGCCGCCGACAGCTCCCGATCGGGGGCGCGCGGCTCGACCAACATGCGCGGCGAGGCGCCGGTCACCACGCGCGGCGGGCTCTCGCCCGTGCGCGCGTCGCGGCTCGCGAGGACCCCGAACGTCGCGTCCCGCGGCACCGCGAGCACCAAGAACGGCGAGCGCGAGGCGCGCGTACGCCCCCGCCTGAGCACGAAGGCCACCCGCTCCCACCCCGGCCGCGGAAGCTCCACCCGCGAGGCGACGGCGAGCCGCGCGAGCGCTTCGTCCGCGCCCGGCTCCGCGCCGCTCGCGACCCGATCCGGGAGCGCCGTCGCGAAGCGCGAGGGCGTCACTCCGAAGCACGCCTCCGCGCAAGAGAGCGCGGCGTCGAGGGCGTGTCCCGGGGAGGCGGAAGGATCGACGAGGACGAGCGCCCCGAAAGAGGCGTCGCTCGTCGAAGGCGTCCGCACGACGACGAGCGCGGGAGCGCCCAGCGCCGCCTCGAGCTCGCTCGCGACCGGCTCACCGCCGGCGGGGATCTCCGTCCGCGGAGGGGACGACCCGCCCTCCGCGATCCGCGCGAGCAGCGCCTGCTCCGTCAGCTCTGGGGTCACGCTCCCTATCTGACTCTGCAGAGCTCGCGCGTCGATGTCTTCGCGTAGGGGAGCGTTTTGTAGCGAGGCCGCACGTAGACGTGCCCGCCGTGATCGGGCGGCCGGATGATGGCCCCGGTCGCGATGGGTCGGTCCGGAGGCAGCTCTTCGATGACGACGACGACATCGCTCCCGACGCGATCGACGGCCTGGATGCTCGGCCGGCGATCGGCGGGGTTCGCGGCGCCGCCGGGACACTCCACCCCGAAGGCGCTCACCGCGATCGCCCAGTTGTAGTGGTTGATCTCGGGCATCCCGTTCCGCCACGTGAAGCGGTCCTCGCCTGGATCGCCCACCTCGACGGCGAGGCAAGAGCAAGCCGGGGTCTGCTTCTTGTCCGGGTTCAGGATGAGATCGTGGCGGACCCCGACCCAATCGAAGATTCCACCCGGCCCGAGCGTCCGGCTCACGTCGATCTCGCCGCGCTCGTCGACCCCGAGGCTTCGAAAGCCCGAGCGCGTCTGCCACGCCGTGTTGTCGGGCTTCTGCTTGGGGCCGGCGCAGCCGAGCACCGTCGCCGCGCACAGCATCAGGGAGAGAGCTTCTTTCGCACCCATCGGACGAAGGATGACAAATGCACGAGGCGACGAGCAACGTTTTGGCTACGAGAGCAGTCTCTCAGCCCGCTCACAGGGCTTCGCTCGAGGCCGCTGCCGTTGGGCGGAAGGCGACTTTCCCGCCGAGGAGCGCGGCCGCGCAGGGCCGCACGACCTCGAGGAGCGCGCGGCGTCGAACCTGGGCCTGCTCGACGGGCGTGAGCCGGCCGTGCGCGTGGGCGAGGACCGGATCGCCTTCGAACCGCTCGGAAGGGGGGAGCGGCGCGGCCAGCGAGGCTTCGAACGCGCGCGCCACCGCCCGCACCACGTCATCCCCTCCGCGCGAGATCGCCCACGCCACGAACGCCCACGCGAGCTCCGCGTGGGCGGCCTCGTCGTCCGCGATCCGCGCGAGGGTCGAGACGACGTGAGGATCGCTGGCGCGCTCGAGCTGCCTCGACGCGAGCATGGCCGCGACCGTCTCTCCGACGCACCCCTCGATCACCGCGGTGACCGCCGCCTCTTCGAGCGAGACCCCGAGCCGGACCCCCTGCAGATCCATTTCCCCGGGGCCGAGATCACGCCCCGCGTACCGGCTCGCGAGGGCGAAGCACGCGCGGGCGTGGGCCGCCTCGTCGACGCCCGCCGCCTGGGCCTTCTCGACGAGGTCACCCGGCGCGCCGAGGGCGAGGAGCTCGAGCGTGAAGCGAGCGAAGGCCGCGATCGACGCGTGCTCGAGCCGCGCGTCTTCGAGCCACGCCCGAGCGAGCCACTCCGCCGTCTCGTGATCGACCCCGCCGGCCGCATCCTCCCGCGAGGTGCTCCAGTCGGAGCGCTCCACGACGTCCGCGCGCCGGATCGCGCCGGCCACCACGAACGGCCTCCCGCAACAACCGCCCTCCCAGTAGTCGTAGCAGCACGTGTCGCCCTGGACCTCGAGCGGGCCCTCGAACCAGTAGCAGAGGCCAGGGGGGATCTCGTTCGGCTGCGGGCACTGAAAGGTCCCGATCGTTCCGCCGGCGCCGCCCGAGCCCGGCGCGCCCCCCACGCCGCCGCCCCCGGCCGAGGTGCCTCCCGCGCCGATGAGACCACCGCCCGCGCCGCCCACTTCACCGCTCGAGAGGAACGCCTCGATCTCGGCTTGGGTGAAGCACTGGCGCTGCTTGCAGCACGGCTCGAGCCCGTCCTCGGGGGTATCGCAGACCGGATGGCCACCGGCGCCACCGGTGCCCCCCGCGCCATTGGCCCCGCCGCCTCCGGCTGCGCCGCTGCCGCCCGTGCTCTGGCCGGAGCAGCCGATGGTTTGGGCCAAGGCGCCCATCACGGTGAGCGTTCGTAGGATTCGTTGCTGAAGGTAAGTCGAGGTCATGGGCGGAGCCGGTGCAATGACCGATCCGCGGCGGTTTGGCCGAGATCGGCCGGACCTGCCTCGTCGTTACGGCACATCGAGGCCCACCGTCGCGTCGTTCGTGTCAGAGATCTCGATCCCGAAGATCCGCGCGCACTCGAGGGCCGTCCCGCGATGGACCTCGAGCACGTCCGGGATGCTGCCGTCCGGTCGGCGTCGATACCCTCCCGCGAGGTTCCAAACCACCGGCGTAGATTGGCGCGCCAATCCCTGTCGACGTGCGGATCGGCCCCCGCTTGATAGAGGACCACGTCGCATCCCGCGCACGCCTCGACCGCCCGCGCGAGCCATTCGAAGAACGCGCTCGCCTGCGAAGCCTCGTGGAACTTCGCCCCCGCGGTGAAGTGGAGAATGGAAGGTGGGCGGCCGAGCCGACCGAGGATGTCGTCGGTGCCGTTGCCGTAGTGCATGTCGCAGTCGAGGATCGCCACGCGCTTCGCCGCTCCCTCATCGAGCAGGGCGAGGGCGGTCACCATCAAGCCATTGAAGGTGCAGAAGCCTCCCCCGAGCATCCATCCCGCGTGGTGGAAGCCGGAGCACGGCGCGAACGCGACCCGCCTCTCGATCGCGCGCCGGGCCCCCGCGAGCATCGCCCCCGAGGTGAAGAGGAGGGAGCGGGCCACCTCCGCGGAGCGATTGCCGAACCCATTCGCGCGACGGAGGCCGAGCACGCCGTCGACGTAGGCTGGGTCGTGAGCCCGGCACAGGTCCTCACGCGTGACCGGCGCCGGCGCTTGGATCGAGAGGCTGATCCCGCTCGTGAGCAGGTCTTCCACCACCGCCGCCGGCTTCTCCGCGCTCGGGGAGTACGAGCCGGAGCGAGCGACCATCGCCGGGGAATAGAGGGTCTCGAGCGCCTTCATGCCCCGCAGCGTGCGCGCGACGCGCCCGTCGATCGATGCATGAATTTAAGGCATCCATTACTCTTCAGTCATGAGTGTGGACGTCTTCGGTCGAAGCGGCCTCTCCATCGATCGACTCCGCGCCCTCGTCGCCGTCGCGGACGCGGGGGGCATCTCGCGAGCGGCGCCCCGCCAGCCGGTCCGACAGAGCCAGCTCAGCCGGCAAATCGCCGAGCTCGAGGAGCTCTTCGGCCAGGATCTCGTCCGCCGCGCGGGCCGCTCCATCGAGCTCACCGATCTCGGCCGCGAGCTCGCGTCGGTCGCGCGCGCCCTCGGCGCCGGGCTCGAGGACGTGGCCCGCGCCGCCGAGTCGAGGCCGGTGCCATTCACCCTCGGCGCGGGAGACAGCCTGCTCCAATGGTGGGTCCTGCCCCGGATCGCGGCCGCGCTCGCGCGCGCCCCCCGCGTCACCCTCTCCCTCGTCGCGCTCTCCCAGGAGGATCTCGTCGACCGCGTCCTCGGCGCGCGCCTCGACTTCGCGCTCATCCGCGGGAGGCCTCCCGCCGGCCTCGAAGCCCACCCGGTGGGCCGGCTCGCCTATGCCCTCTTCGTCCCCGAGGCCCTCGCCGCGCGCGCCCTCGAGTCGCTCCCGTGGGCGATCCAGTCGAGCGAGCCGCAGCTCGCCGCGCCCCTGCGCGCCGCGATCGAGCGCGCCGGTGGAGAGGGCCGCATCCTCACGTGCGAGACGTTCCCTCAGGTCGCGCGCGCGGTCGCCACCGGCCATTTCGCGGGGATGCTCCCGTCGCTCGCCCGGCCCGAGCTCGGAGCCGTCCGCGCGCTATCGAAATCGAAGTGGCTGCCCGGCGCCGTCGAGGTCCACCTCGTTCATCGGCCGCGGACGTCACGAGCGCGCCCCGCCGCGGAGAGCCTCGCGGAGGCGCTCCGCCGCGAGCTCGTCAGAGGCGGCGCGTCCCCGAGGCAGGAGGCGCGTTCGCGAGCAGCGGCTCCGCCTCCGCCTGCAGCCCGACGAGCTTCGCGGTGAGGTTCAATCGCTGCGTCACCGCGCCCGCGTCCTCGTCCGCGTCCTCGAGCTGAAACGCGAGCTCCATCGCCTCCCGCGCGAGGGCGGCGGCGCGACGAGAGAGGGCCATGTCCAGCTCCCAAAGGATGCGGGACTTCCGGAGCGCGAGCTGCTCGAGCTGCTGGCCCAGCGAGCGCGCCTGCTCCACGAGCGGCCGAGCGCTCGGCGTATCGACCCGCATCATCGCGCGCGCCGGTCCCCGGAGGAGACGAGCGGCAGGAGGCTTCGAGGAGCTCATCTGAAGCGCTCGTCTCAGGCTAGAGCACCGCTCGCGGCGCGGTCCAGTACTGCCGGCGAACGCTGGTCCGTGAGGTGACAGCGCCATTGAACCGAAACCACCTACCTCGGCCCATCGTGGACGCCGCTATGGCTTCGGGCCTTCGTTCGATACCCTCGCCCCGTTCTCGAGCGAGGTTGCGATGACGACAACCGACGACGTGTTCCGAATGAAGGACGCGGGGCTGCTCGGCAGCTTCGGCCCGACCACCGCCGAGCGGCTCGCGTTCCAACGCGCCGTCGCCGCCCGCCCCGAGCCGCTCGTGCGCGGCCGCATCCTCCATCTGCCGGTCTATTTCCCCTGCACCGCAGAAGCGGCCCACGACGTCCTCGTCACCCACGCCAAGAGCTTCGAGAAGTCCCCGGGCCTGCGCATCCTCCTCCATCACCTCGCCGGCCAGGGCCTCTTCACGAGCGAAGGGCCGCTCTGGCGAACCCAGCGCAAGATGCTCTCGCCCCTGTTCCAGCCCGCGCCCATCCAGCGCTACGCCGACACGATGCGCGTCGTGGCGGAGCGGGCCGCCGACGGCCTCCGCGAAGGCCAGCACATCGACGTCGCCCACGAGACGACCCGGATCGCCATGTCGGTCGTGGGGAAGGCGCTCTTCGACGTCGACACGTTCGACGAGGCAGACGAGCTCGGGGCCGCGCTCACGACGGCGCTCGGCTGGGTCAACGACAACCTCGCCCACCCCGGCCTCGTCTTCCACGTCCTCGCCGGGGACGCCGCGGGGGCCCTCGCGAAGCGGACGAACGGCGCCGTCCGCTCCGTATTCGAACGCATCCAATCGGAGGTGAAGGCGCCATTCACCCTCCCCGGCGTGCGCTCCAAGGAGCTCACCGACGCCGTGCGTCTCGTCGACGATCGCATCCAGCGGATGATCGACGAGCGGCGCCGGCAGGGCCTCGCCCGCAAGGATCTCCTCACCCTCCTCCTCACCGCGAGCGACCCGGAGGATCCGACGCGGCGAATGAGCGACAAGCAAGTTCGCGACGAGGCCGTCACGCTGTTCGTGGCCGGCCACGAGACCACCGCGACCGCCCTCGCCTGGTCATTCTATCTGCTCTCGAAGAACCCGGCCGCGCTCGAGCGGGCCAGGGCCGAGGCCGACGCCTTCCCCACCGGGCCCATCGACCATTGGGAGCCCGAGCGCCTCGCCTATTGCACGCGGGTGTTCCGAGAGGCGATGCGCATCTACCCGCCGATCATGATGCTGCCCCGTCGCTCCCTCGAGACGGTGAACGTCGAAGGCGTCACCCTCCCCCCTCGCTCGCTCGTATTCGTCAGCATCTACACCCTCCATCACCGCGCCGACGTCTATCCAGAGCCGGAGCGCTTCGATCCCGATCGCTTCCTCCCCGAGGCGGAGGCGACCCGCCATCGGACCGCCTACCTGCCATTCGGCGCCGGACCTCGAGTCTGCCTCGGGAACCATTTCGCGATGATCGAGGGCCCCCTCGTCCTCGCGAAGCTATTGTCGAGATGGTCATTCGACATCGACCCGAGCCGGACCATCGAGCCCGACGATTTCGCCACCCTCCGGCCGAAGGGCGGCGTCCCCGCGGTCGTGCGCGCGCGCGCTTAGAGCAGGGTGCTGAAAAAGGCGGTCGTCAGGCCACTGGGTGGGCAGTTGCTGCTCTTTCACCCCCCAGGCCCCCTCGCGTAGCGAGGGGAGTCAGCGCTCTGGGTTGTGCACAGCACCTTGACCCGGTCGCGCGCGGAGGAGAGAGGCCCAAAGCGAGCTCGGTGCGACCGCTCACGCGGCGACCAGGCCCGAGATGAGCTCCTCCAGCTGCTGGAAGGTCTCTTGCGTTCCCTCGCAGACGCCGGAGGCGAGGGCGGCGTCGAGCGCCTCTTTCGACGGATGCCGCTCGTGCATCGTCAACAGCGTCTTCCCGCCTGACGCCTCGAAGGTCACGGTGGTGACCGATTGCGCCGCCTCTCCCTGCTCGTCATTGGTCCAGACGAGGCGCGACGGCGGCACCACCTCGAGATATTTTCCGAAGAAGGCCATCGGCTCGCCCTCCCCGAATTGGAACACGAGGCGGTAGCCGCCGCCCACCCGGACGTCCAGCTCGCACGAGAGCATCGTCATGCCCAACGACTTGGGCGTCCACCACTGCCGCATCAGCTCCGCCTTCGTCCACGCCTCGAACACCAGGCGGGGCGGCCCGCTGACCATCCGCTTGATGACGAGCTCACAGTCGGAGGTGCGCTCTGCCGTCGTGCCGTTCCTCATCGGGATTGGCTCACGAACGCTTCTTGCTTCCATCGATCCGTTCCTTCCGTTCCAGCTCCGCGACGACATTGTCCAGCTCGTCGAAGCGAGCGTCCCACAGCCTTCGATACCGCTCGAGCCACGCCGCCTCGTCCTCCAGTCGCCGCGGCCCGAGCTTGCACGTCCTCACCCGCCCCACCTTCTCCGTCGTCACGAGGCCGGCCTGCTCCAAGACGCCGACGTGCTTCTTCATGCCCGTCAGCGTCATGTGGAACTTGTCGGCCAGATCCGTGATCGACGCGTCGCCGAGGCCGAGCCGCTCCAAGACCCCGCGCCGCGTGGCGTCCGAGAGGGCCGAGAACGAAGCGTCCAGGCGGGCGGGCGAATACTGAACCATGTGGTTCACTATCTAACCCGCGTGCTCTTCCCGCGCAAGCCCCCTCCTCGACTGGAGCTCCCCGAAGGGTCAGCGTTCGGACGACCGGCCGTCGCTCGCCGAATGGTCCGAGCTGCTAACGGCAATCCGGCGCTCCGTCGATGAACAGTGTGCTGAAAAATGCGGTCGTCAGTCCACTGGGTGGGCAGTTGCTGCTCTTTCACCCCCCCAGCCCCCTCGCGTAGCGAGGGGGGAGTCAGCGCTCTGGGTTGTGCACAGCACCTTGACCCGGTCGCGCGCGGAGGAGAGAGGCCCAAGGCGGGCTCGCTTCGACCGCTGACGCGGCGACCAGCCGTGCGATGCGCAATAGGTTGTGGGCGGCGCCGACGAAGGTTCCGGCGAGCTGCGTTCTGATGAGGCCCCGGACGCGGGCTCTGCGGAAACCGCCGACCGCCTTCATCCAACCGAAGATCTCCTCGACACGCTTGCGCACGCGCTGCGAGGTCCGTCTACGGGACCACCTTGCCCTGGCTCTTCGCGCACTGCTTCTTCGCGGTATCGACGGTGTATTTCGGGCTCGAGTAATTGACGATGACGCCGAATGGCGCCTTGCAGGTCAACACGACATTGTCGAGGGGGCAGCTCTCGACCCATTTGCCCTTGAGGGCTTTGGCGAGGTCGGCTTTGTCTTTGTCGGTGAGCTTCTTGGTCTCTTTGTCGGTGATGGCGGCGCAGGCCCCCTCGTCGGTGAGGTCCTGCATGTAGCCGAGGATGGCCTGGCCCTTCTCCACCCCCTTCTGTTTGTGGACCTTCTTGGGAGGGGGCGCGGGGGCCGGCTCCGGGTTCGGAGGAGGAGGCGCGGTCGTGGAGGCGCCCTTGCCGGCCTCACCGGTCGAGGCGGGGCGGGGGGCTTCGCTGTTCGACGAGGGGGAGCTGCTCGAGCTCGTCTCTGCGTCGTCCTTGCATCCTGCCACCCCCGCGACCGCCACGACGAAACACCACGCCACCCTCTTCATGAATGCCTCCCGCGGGCGCGACACGGCCCGATGGAACGCATTCGAGCACGGGAGGGGGCCGCGCGTCAGCCGCAGCCGCAATATTGGAGCTTCGCCGCGGCGTAGTCGGCGCTGCAGGAGCCGACCTCTTGGCCGAGCGCGTCGATCTCCTCGTAACAGCGAAAGACCTCGTTGCCTTGCTCGTCCTCGAGGACGAGGTCGCCGCCAGTCGCGCCCGCATTGGCTACGCAGATGAGGGCCTCGCGATCCGGATCCGCGGGATCGCCGATGCCGCTGCAGATCTCTTCGCACGAGGTCGGGGGGTCACAGTCGGGCGCGCAGCCGACGGCCAAGGCGGCGAGCGTGACGCCGAGGAGTGCGAGGCCGGCAAAGGAGGTCGACATGTTCATGCTCGACCGGGAGAGCAGCGGCTGTGCCAGAGGCGCGCGCCAGGAAATGTGCGGACATCCGCCGCCGCGATCGAGCGACGCCGCCGAGCCGCGTCACCGAGCGAGAACCGCGCTATGAGGGCGGCACATGAAGCGATGGTTGGTTCAACGAATGACGAGGAGCTCGCCGGGGTGAGCGGTCCCGGTCAAGACGGTCCCGTCCAGATACTCCACCGTCACGTCGGCCTCGCACGCCGCCCCCATTCCGAAGTGGACGAGCGGCTCGGACGTGGAGAGGTAAGAGCCTCCGAGGAGGACCTGCTCGGTGAGGCGCTCCCCATCGATGGTCGCAGTGACCCGCGCCCCGACCGCGCGACGTCCCGCGTCGACCATGAACTGATGGCCGCGGGCAGCGGTGTTGTAGAGGAAGCGCGGGCGACCGCCGTTGACCGCGACGACGACGTCGATATCGCGGTCGCCGTCGAGGTCGGCGAACGCGGCGCCGCGATGGATGGCCGGCGAAGCGAGGGCGTCGCCGGCGGGGGGCGCGTAGGGGACGAAGATGGTCTGCTCATTGATGAAGACTTGATTGGGGCTGCCGAGCAGATCCGGATCGTAGACGTCGCCGCCCGTCTGGAAGATGTCGAGATCCCGGTCGCCGTCGATGTCTTCGAGGGCGATGCCCCAGCGGACATAGTCGCTGCTCTCGGCGGGGAGGGCCTCGAAGCTGCAGGGCAGCGCGGGGTCATCGCAGTTGTAGAGGCGGGTGGGACGGTCGCGGAAGTCGGTCGTGACCATCTCCAAGAGGCCGTCGCCGTCGAAGTCGCCGACGTCGACGCCCATCGTGTCGGTGCCGGCGGCGGCGTACCCGCGGTCCGAGGCCTCGTCGACGAAATGCCCGGTGCCGTCGTTGACGTACAGGCGGTCGAGGAACGCTACCCCCATGTCGTTGCCGACATAGAGATCCAGATCGCCGTCATTGTCCTGATCGAAGAAGAGGGCGGCGAGCGAAGGCTCTGCGTCGATGATCCCGCGCGACGCCGACTCGTCCCGGAACACACCGCCGTCGTTGATCCAGAGGATGCTCGTCACCGCCTCGCAGTTGATGGGAAACAGGTAACACTCGTCCGGGCAGGTGGAGAGATCGACGACGCGGGCGACGAAGAGATCGAGATCGCCGTCACCGTCGACGTCGCCCGCGGTGGCGGAGGACGAGAACCCGTCCTCGGCGCCGAGGCCCGCGGTGTCCGTCACGTCGGTGAAGGCGCCTCCGTCATTGCGATAGAGCCGGTCCGTCCCGATGGTCGTGACGAAGAGGTCCATGTCGTCGTCGCCGTCGTAGTCGAACGCGGCGCACCCGATCGCGTTGCCGGGCTGGCTCACCCCTGCTTGCTCGGCCACGTCGACGAAGCCCGCCTCGCCGTCGTTGCGATAGAGCGCGCTCGGGTGGCCCTCGCGGTCGGGCAGGAACACGTCGACGTCGCCGTCGTCATCGAAATCGAACGCGCAGACGCCAGGACCGCCGACGGTGTCGGTCAGCTCACACAGGTCCGTCTTCATGTGGTGGGTGAACGTGACGCCGAGCTCTTCGGCGCGGTCGACGAACATGACCGGCCCAGGCTCGGGCGGCGCGTCGCACGTGACGGGCGCTTCGCTGTCGTCACCGCAGCCGGCGACGAGGCCCGCGGCGAGCAGCGCGAAGAGTTGACGCGTGGGCTTCGGGCTCACGGGAGGAGCCTTGCACAGCGCACCGAGGGCGGACAGAGCGCCTCGGCGCGCTCGCCTCGCTGTCACGCGGCGGGGAGCATGCCCGCAATTTCATCGTGGAAATTGCGGAACGCGGACTCGTTCGGCCAGCGGGGCGCGCCGTCGATGAGGGCGCGCGCGCGGGCCTGGTCCCCTTGATCGATGGCGACGATCGCGGCCGCGTAGCGCATCGCCCAGTGGACGAGGGGGCTGTTCTCACTCGCCGTCTCGAGGCGGGCGAGATCACCGGGCTGGGCCTGGTGGGCGAAGGCGCGAACGAGCGCCGCCACCGCCTGGCGCAGGGAGCCCACGCGCTCGCGAATGTCACGCCGGTCGGGCATGGGCAGGGAGTTCAGGCGGTCGACCTGAGACCGCGCGTTCTCAGCGTCCCCTTCGAAGGTGGAGAGGATGACGTCCAAGAAGAGCCGGTGCTCGAGGGCCGCCTCCCAGGCCGGTCCGCGCGCGGCCGCGGCGAGGGCCCGCCGCGCATCCGAGACCCGTCCGTAGGCCGCGAAGGCGGTGGCCGTCATCAAGGGCGCCATCGTCTCTGCGTGAGGGATCCGATCGAAGCTCTGCGCCCAGTGCGAGATGATCTCGCTGACGTCCCCGCGCTGGAGCATCCGCACCAGCTTGCGATGGGACCACCACCGCATCCCCGCGTAGAGCGCCGCCAGCGCCCCCAACGGGACGAAGATCCAAGGATGGGCCCAGCCGACGTGCAGCACCGCCGCGAACATCGCCGCCGAAACCACGAACACCACATTCCGGAGCCAGCGGCTCCCACGCGGTCGGTCCTCGTCCTCGTCGTCCTTCATCACGCCTCAAGCAGAGAAGTAGTCCCTCCCCGCCCAAGCGCAAGAACCGATCCCTCAAATGTAGCCCTCGTGAGGACACCCCCACCCGAGAGCCCCGCGACGCAGACCCCTCCCGCGAGGAGCTCCGTCAGGAGCGACGAGCAAGGGAGGGGTCGCCGAGCGAAGCGAGGCGGGGGTGGGCATCCACGTCCGGCCACGCCCCATCTCGCCCCCACCCGCGCTATGAAATACGTAGCACACCCAACCCCGCCCCCGCCCAGCCGAAGATCCCCGCTTGAGGAGGAGACCCCGTCCGCAAAGGTCCGGTCTGCACAGGTCCCGAAGCACCGTCACGCAGACGCGAGAACGAATTGACCATCGGCAAACGCGAGAACGAGCGCCCATCGCGCAAACGCTCCCCGCCTGCATCGATCCGGTCGGATCGTTCCGGTCTGCACGCGTCCCGAAGGGACCGTCATGCAGACGCGCGAAGAAGCGACCGTCACGCAGACGCGAAAAAACCCCGGTCTGCATAGGTCCCGAAGGACCGTCATGCAGACGCGAAAAAAGGCAGCCCGTCATGCAGACGCGCGAAGAAGCGCCCGTCACGCAGACGCGAAAAAACCCCGGTCTGCATAGGTCCCGAAGGGACCGTCATGCAGACGCGCGAAGAAGCGACCGTCACGCAGACGCGAAAAAACCCCGGATCCGAGCCGTCGTCACGCAGACGCGAAACCCCGGTCTGCATAGGTCCCGAAGGGACCGTCATGCAGACGCGAGAAAAAGAAGCGACCGTCTGCAGACGCGAGAGAAAGAGGCGACCGTCATGCAGACGCGAAACCCCGGTCTGCATGGGTCCCGCAGGGACCGTCATGCAGACGCGAGAAAAAGAAGCGACCGTCATGCAGACGCGAAAAAACCCCGGTCTGCATAGGTCCCGAAGGGACCGTCATGCAGACGCGAAAAAAAAAGGGCCTGCCACACTCGCTTTCCGCCACCGTTGCTACCTTCCGGTCCTGGCGGGTTCACGGCGCGCTGTCGGCAGAGCCCACAACGACTCGAAGCCGAGCGTCTACCATCCTGCGACGGACCTGTCGAGGTGTATTAGGCTCGGGGTCGTGACGCTCGAGCTCGGCGTGCTCATCTCCGGGACGGGGACCAACCTCGGCGCGATCTTGCGCGCGGTGGAGGCGGGCGCGTTGGACGCGCGGGTGCGGGTGGTGGTGTCCAACAAGGCAGACGCGCTCGGGCTCGTGCGGGCTCGAGAGGCGGGGGTGGCGACGGCGACCGTCTCGCACAAGGCGTTCGCGACCCGGGAGGCCTTCGACGCGGAGCTTGTCCGGACGCTGCGAGATGCGGGGGCGGAGTGGATCGTCCTCGCGGGGTTCATGCGCGTGGTGACGCCGGTGCTGCTCGACGCGTTCAAGGACCGGGTCGTGAACATCCACCCCGCGCTGCTGCCGGCCTTCCCAGGGGTAGACGCGCAGGCGCAGGCGCTCGCGTACGGCGTGAAGGTGACGGGGTGCACCGTGCACTTCGTGGACGCGGGCGTGGATACGGGGCCGATCATCCTGCAGGAGACGGTGCCGGTCCTCGACGGGGACGATCGCGACGCGCTCGCGAAGCGCATCTTGGAGAAGGAGCACGCGAGCATGGTCCGCGCGCTCGACCTCATCTCGCGAGGCCGCGTCCACATCGAGGACGGCGCGGCTCGAAGGCGCGTCGTCATCCGGCCCGAGCGAGAATGAAGAAGCACTACGACGTCATCGTGCTCGGCCGATCGATCGGCGCGCTGGTGGCGGCGGCGCTGCTTGCGCGGCGCGATTTCACGGTGCTGCTGCTCGGGCACGGGGCGCCGCCCCCCGCGTACACGCTGCTCGGTCACACGATGCACCGGCGCGCCTTCACGTTCCTCGCCGCGGCGAGTCCGGCCTGGAAGCGCGTGATCGCCGAGCTCGCCCAGTCGCAGACATGGAAGCGGAGGACGCAGCCGGCGGAGCCGATGCTTCAAGCGCTCGCGCCCGGGTTTCGGCTCGACGTCCCTACCGACCGGCACGCCTTCGAGCGCGAGGTCGACCGCGAGTTTCCGGAGCTGTACCACGTCGTGGAGCAGCTCTACGAGAAGCTCGGGGACGCGAACGCGGCCGCCGACGAGGCCTTCGACAACGACGCGATGTGGCCCCCCGGGACCTTTTGGGAGCGGCGCGAGACGGCGAAGTTCGCGGCGAACCTCCCGTTCGTGCACGCCGAGCCCGACGCAGATCTCCTGACGGAGTTCCCGCGCGGGCATTTCTATCGCCAGATCGTCCGCGCCTCCGTGTTGTTCGCGACCCACCTCTCGGCGATGCCGCCGACGTTCGCGGTGGCGCGGCTGCACGGCGCGTGGACGCGCGGGCTCACGCGGCTCGAGGGGGGCGAGGCGGATCTCGAGGCCTTCCTCGCGGAGCGCGTGCACGCCCACGGAGGCCAGTGCCGCCTTCAAGATCGAGCGACGTCCCTCCACCTGCGGCGAGGGGTGGCGGCGGGGGTCGTCATCGAGGGCGACGATCAACCGACAGGCTGCGAGTACGTCATCACCGATCTCGACGGCGAGTCGATCGCGGCGCTCGCGCAAGGGCAAGGGATCCACAAGCGCGCGCTGCGGGAGTGGCCGCGCATCACGTCCACCGTCGGTCGGTTCACCGTCTCCATCGTCGTGCGCACCGAGGGCCTGCCGGAGCCGCTCGCCCCCGAGTCGATCTTCTTCGCCCCCGAGAGCCCGAGCGGGAGCGGCGCGCGCCCCCCCGCCCTCCGGCTCAGCCGCTACGATCGCGCGGAGGGGACGAGCCTGCTCGTGGCGGAGATGCTCCTGCCCGACCACGGATCGCTCCGGCTCGGCGAGGCGCGGGCGTACGTGCTCCGCGCGCTCGCCCGCGAGCTCCCCTTCGTCGAGCGCCACCTCGTCGCCGTCGACTCCACGAACGACGGGCTCCCGGCGTGGGTCTACGAGGGGGGGCGGGGCGCGCGCGAGGTCGAGCGCCACACCCTGGGCTTGCCGCCGGTGGAGCCGATGATGCGCCAGCTCGAGGTCGATCCGCCGGGCTACCTGGGGCTCTCGGGGGAGCCGATCCGCGGGCCGATCGAGCGGACGCTCCTCGTCGGCCGGAGCGTCATGCCGGGCGTGGGGCAAGAAGGGGAGCTTCTCGCGGCGTGGGGGGCGGCCCGCCTCGTCACCCGCAACGATCGCAGAAAGGCCGTCATGCGGCGCGAGATGTGGACCAAGATGGAGATCGGGTGACGTCGCGCAGTTGGACGAAGCCCGTGGCCGCACGTTATCGTTGAAAGACATGCTCCGAACCCGCGCCTTCAGCGCAGCTCTCGTCGCAGCATCCCTGGGCGTCGCCTCGTATGCCGAGCCGGCGCGCGCCGATTCCGGTGAGCTGCCGGTCGCCGTGCTCACGATCGGGACGCTGGACGCGTTCGAGCAGGCCGACGCCCTCACGAGCGCGCTCAAGAAGGCGGTCGAGGTCGCCGACGGGTGGACCTACGCCCAGCTCCCGAAGGACCAGGCCCTGCTCTTCCTCACGAGCAGCTTGAGCTGCAACGATCCGCCCGACGCGGAGTGCGAGCAGAAGATCGGCGACGAGCTGAAGGTCGACCACTTCGTCTGGGGCACCATCAAGCGCCAGGGCAACGACGTCGTCGGCGAGCTGCACCTCTGGTCGCGCGGCAAGGGGAGCCAGGTCACCCAGATCCAGTTCCCGGTCAGCGTCATCGTGGCCGGCGATCAGGATTTCGTGAAGCTCGTCTTGCCGAAGTTCGAGGAGATCGCGGGGCCGCCCCCTCCCGCGAAGGTCACCGTGCGCGCGGGGAGCGTGACCGGCACCATCTCCGTCGACGGCAAGCAGGTCGGCAAGCTCGACCGCGGCGTGGGCACGCTCGAGGTCGGCAAAGGCACCCACCGCATCGTCGTGAAGGCCTCCGGATACGAAGACATGGAGGCATCCATCACCGTCAGCGCGATGGAGACGCGCGAGGTGAAGCTGCTCCCGATCATGAAATCCAAGGGGCCCGACCCGCTGAAGATCCTCGGGTTCACCGCGATCGGCGCGGGGGTCGCGGCGGCCGGCGTCGCCACCTACGCGGGCGTGCGCGTGATGCAGATCAACGGCGACCTCGCAGAGTTCCGAGACGGCTCCGCCACCGACTATCAGTTCCGCCCGCCCGCCGCGGACGGCACCGAGTACGACGGCTGCGATCCCGGCCCCAACGGCGACTATCCGAACCTCGTCTTCATCGACAAGACGACGGACACCAACGGCCGCGGCCAGTTCGTTCGCGACAAGTGCTCGGAGGGGCGGACGATGCAGACGCTCACCCTCGCGATGTGGCCGGTGGCGGGGGTCCTCGCCGGCACCGGGATCATCCTCCTCGCGACCGCGGACTGGAAGGGCGGGGGCGGGCACGCGAAGGAGAAGGCCGACCTACCCTTCCTGATCCTCCCGAGCTTCGGCCCAGGCGGGGCCGACATCACGTTCTCCACCAAGTTCTGAGGGACGAAGCGGTGCGCGTCGTCGCGGGTCGCCTCGGAGGGCGAAAGCTCCGAGCCCCGCGCGGGGACTCGACCCGCCCGACCGCCGACCGGGTCAAAGAGGCCCTGTTCTCGATCCTCGGGCCCATCGACGGCGCGCGCGCGCTCGATCTCTTCGCCGGCACGGGCGCCCTCGGCATCGAGGCGATCTCACGCGGCGCCGCGCACGCGGTATTGGTCGAGGGCTCGGCGGCGGTGGTCGCCGTCATTCGGGCGAACCTGGAAGATCTATCCATCACCGACGAGGCGACGGTGGTGACGGGGACCATTCCGCGCGTCCTGCCCCGGGTGGGCGCGCTCGGACCGTTCGATATCGTGTTTGCCGATCCCCCTTATGCGTCCCTCGCGGTGGCGATTGGCGCCCTCGCGACGCTGGCCGCGTCGCGCGCCGTGACCGAGCATGCCATTGCCGTCCTCGAGCACGCCGCTCGCGACGAGCCGGAGCCGGAAGGCTGGGCGGTTGAGAAGCGCCGCCAATTCGGGGACACGGCGCTGACCATCTTGGTCCGACCCTGACGAGGTGGAGCCGGCGCGAGAGCGGGCTACGGGGATCTCGTCGCCACGAACGTCCCGTCCGTGTCGCCCCCGCAATCCCCCGTCTCGCTGTAATGGAGCGTCCCCGCGTAGGCCCCGGTCTGCGCGTCAAACGTGGCCGTCGCACCGAAGTCCGCGAGGCAGCCGAAGCACTCGCCGGCCTCGAAATCCCAGCTGTCGTCGAACCAAGCGATCGTGAGCTCGCACCCGTCCTCGCTGATCTGAGCCTGCTCGATGCCGAGGCTCGTGATCACGAGCCGGTCCTGGGGATCCCGCGCGACCTCGAACGAGGTCGGCACGAAGTAAGGATCGAAGTCCGTCGGGTGCGCCTCGATCGTCCAGCTCCCAATCGGGTCGCATGCGGGCGCGTCCGTGAAGGGGGCGGAGGTCGCGAGCGCGGACTCGCCGGGGGGCGCGTCGCCGCAGGGGTCCTCGGAGCCACCGGCGCCCCCGGCGCCACCTACGCCGCCCGCGCCATCGGGGATGCCACCCGAGCCGCCTTCTCCAGCGCCACCGCCGCCATTGCCGCCCGGGCCACCCCCGCCGCCGTCGCCGCAGGCCACGAGCCACGCGCACACCATCAAAGCAAAGGTCGAACGGCAAAGATCCATGCAAAAGCGCCAGCAAATGGCGGGCCGGCGCCTGTGCAATCGAAACGCCGGCGCAAACAGGAGAACGACTGTCGTTGGCTGTGCATACCTGAGCCAACATCGCGCTCCCCGACGCGAGGACCAGCAAACGCGCGGTCGGAGGTCTCTCTCGCTCCGCCCCCGCGCACGGCGCGGCGAGTGAAGGGCGGAGCAGATCCAGCCACGAAAGCTCGAGGTCTGGCCGTGGACTTCTGTGCTTCTGGGTACTGCCGGCTCCGGAAGCGGACTTCCGGCCGGCCGTACCAACCGCTCAAAGGCGTGGAGGATGCTTCAATCGCAGAGCGCGTCGATGGGGTTGCAGCTGCCCGAGCAGCAATCGCTGTCGTCGTAGCAGTCGCCGTCCGAGTCCACGCACTCGCCTCCGCCGTCGTCACCGCAGTAGCCGTCGTCGGCGCAGTAGCCGCCGCAGCAGTCGTCGTCGATCTCGCACGCCTCGTCGTCGGCGGCGCACGCCTCCTCGACATAGCAATCGACGATGTTGAGGTCCTCGTCGTAGCCGCAGAAGGCGCCCGCCTCGACCGCGCCGCAGTCGAGCAACCACCACGCTCCGTCCGCACAGAAGAGGATGTTCGTGTCGTCGTCGCACCACGCGATGCCGTCGGTGGACGCGTCGCAGACGAGCCCTTCCGTCTCGCTGCCTTGGGAGGTGGCGAGGCTCTGGCTCCCTGTCGATCGAGAGCCCCCCTTCTGACCGGAGGAGCTCGCGGCCTCCCCCGTCTGCCCTCCCCCTTTGATCTGAGGAATGAGGCTGCCGATATCGCAGGCAGCGGTCGCGGCGCTGGCGAAGCAAAGAAGCGCGAAAGCCATTCGAAGCGGGCGGAGCGAGATTTTCACGAGATACCTCCGAGACGTTCACCGGGACGGGCCGCCCCCCACACGGGACCAGCGCCGCCTTCGTCCCCCTGACGCTCGTCGATCGTCTCGTTGCAGAGTTTTTTTCGCCGCGCGCCCTTGTTCAGGGCTCCCCTCGAATGCCCACCCCCGGCTCGCTCCGCTCGCCGACCCCTCCCTTGCGTCGCGCTGCCGCGCGCCGCGGGAGGGGTACGGCCCGTTCACTTCGTGAGCGTGTCGCAGCAGCCAATCCCAAGAGCGGCGCGACCCAAAGGAGCCGCCGGGCGAAGTGGACCACTCTACCTAGCGCCGCCCGACGCTCCCGCGCTCGGGCTCGCGCCTCGGAGCACGGCGGTGACTCCGAGCATGGCCCCCACCGCGCCTTCGAAGCCTCCGAGCATGGACATCCGCTCGCTCAATCGGAGGAGGTCCTGCGGGGTAGCGAGGTCGAGGCGCAGCTCGGCGAGGAGGCTCTCGAGCAGGCTCCGCGCCCGGTCCGGACCGAGCACGCGCGCCGTCTTCTCGAACGCGAGCCGCGCGAGCTCCCCCGAAAGGTCGACCTCTCGCGATGGGGTCATGGGGGAGCGCCTCCGCGCCGGCGCTCCGCCTCGAGCTCGGCGACGCGCGCCTCCGCCCGCTCTTTGGCGAGGCGCATCTCGAGCAGCGCCGCTTGGGTCTCGCGGCTCTGCTCCGACATGGCCTGGGTCAGGGCGATGCTCGACTTGATCGCGTCGATGTTCACGTTGGTCCCGAACCAGCGCACGACGTTGCCGCGCTCGTCGCGGCTGGGGACGACGCGGGTGAGGAACCAGCGGCGCGCCCCATCCCCGCCGAGCAGGGTGAACTCCATCTCGAAGGGCTCCCCCGTCTCCAGGGAGTGGCGCCATTTCGCGCTGACCTCGGGGAGGAGAGCCTGATCGTGCAGCCTCTCCCAGCCGAGCGCCCGCATCGACTCGACGGTCTCGCCCGTGTATTCGTACCAGCGGCGATTGTAATAATCGATGAAGCCGTCGGGGCGCGCCGTCCACGCGAGCTCCGGGAGGTTGTCGATGAAGGTCCGCAGCGCGTGCTCGCTGGCCTCGGCGCGCACCCGCGCCGCCTCGGCCTCTGCCTTGGCGCGGACGAGATTGGTCACCTCGAACGCTACGACGAGGATGCTGTCAGGCTCGCTCGACCCGGACAGTGAGGGAATGGCTTGATAGACGAAGTCGAAATAGGCGTCCTCGGGGGGGCGGCTGGGGGTGCGCGTGAGCCAGACTTGCAAGGAGCGCCCGACGTACGGCTTGCCGGTGCCGCGAACCTCGTCGAGGAGCTCGTAGATGCCCTGCCCGGCGAGCTCCGGCAGCGCGTCGCGGATCGGCTTGCCGATGACGTCCCGCCCTCCGACCAACCTCAGGTAGGCGGCGTTGGCGGTCTCGAAGACGTGCTCCGCTCCCCGCAGCACGGCGATGCCGGCGGGGGCGTGCTCGAAGAGGATGCCGATGCGGGCGACCTGCTCTCGAGCGTGGGCGAGGAGGGCCGTCTCTGCGGCGGCGCGCTTCTTCGCGTGGAGGTCGCGCTCGATCACGATGGCGGCGGTGTGCCCGAGCAGCTCGACGATCTCCCGGTCGCGGTCCGTAGGGAGGGCGATCTCTCGGTGATAGAGCGCGAACGTGGCGAGGACCTTCCCGTCGGAGGCGCGCACGGGCGTGGACCAGCACGCGCGCAGCCCGTGCTCGGCGGCGAGCCCTTTGAACTCGGCCCAGAGCGGATCCGTCTGAATGTCACGGACGACGACGGTCCGGCCGGTATGGGCGGCCGTCCCGCACGACCCGACCTTCGGCCCGATGGAGATCCCGTGGATCGCATCGCAATAAGGTCTCGGCAGGCTCGGGGCGGCTCCGTGCAATAGGCGCTCTCCGCGTTCGTCCACCAACAATATCGAGCCCAGCACGGCCGCGCTCGACTGCTCTTCGACGGTCCGCACGAGCACGTCGAGAACGGCGGCCAGGGGCGCCCCATTCACGGCGAGCTCGAGCGCGCGCTTCTGACCGGCAATGACCGCCTCGTTGGCGCGCCCTTCTTGGACGGATGTCATCTCTGCTTCATCCCCGCAAACGGGGTGGCTCGCAATGAGGTGCGTTGCCTCACTTCGGAGAAACCTTGTCCGCCTGGTCGGGAACCCAATGGCGAGCTCGTGGAGCGCGGTACGCGGATCGTGAGAGCGGGGTGGACTCACCTGCGGGATGCGGCGAGCCTCCGCTGCTCCGAATGAAGATCGCGATCTATGGAACCGGGCCCATCGGCAGCACCTTCGCCCTGCACCTCTCGAAGGGGGGCCACGACGTGACCTGCATCGCGCGCGGGCCGAGGCTCTCCCAGCTTCGCGAAGACGGCGCCATCGTCACCGTGGACGGAGACCGCGCCCCGATCACGCCCGCGGAGACGCTCGATCCGGCGATCCCATTCGACCTCGTCATCGTCACCGTGCTCGCCCACAAGGTCGAAGCGATCCTCCCCGCATTGAAGGCGAGCGCGGCCGGAACGATCCTGTTCATGTTCAATCAATTCGACCCGCTCTCGCGGCTGTCCGAGGCGATCGGGCCAGAGCGCGTCGCGTTCGGGTTCCCGGCGATCCTCGCGACGTTGGAAGGTGGCCGCTTGAGGTCTCGGATCTTCACCATCGGGCAGAAGACCATCGCCACCGAGCGGCGCTGGGCGGAGCTCTTCACCTCGGTCGGGATCGGGACGGACGTGGAGCCCGAGATGCAGAGCTGGCTGCGGACCCACGCCGCGATGATCGTGGTCGTGATGGCGATGGCCGTCTCCACGCAGCAGCGCGGCGCTCCCCTCGGCCTCCGAGAGGCGGGGACGTACGTCGAGGCGCTGCGCGAGGGCCTCGATCTCGTAGAGCGCTTGGGAGACCGGGTGACCCCGAGGGCGATCCGTGCCCTCCGCGCGCTGCCCCGTCCCGCGCTTTCGGCGATCCTCTCGATGCTCAGCCGCACGAGCATCGTCGAGGCGGTCGCCGCCGCCGGCGCCGCGGAGCCCCGCGCGATCGCCGACGTGATGCTCGCCTCCTCGAGGGTGGCGATGCCCGCCGTTCGCGCGATACGCCCGTGAGGATTCCCTCCCGCGACGGCGCGGAGGCACGTCTTCGTGCCGAGCACCGGCGCCGGGGAGGGAACGCGGAGCGGAGCGACGCGAGGGTGGGCAGCTCGTCGGGCGTCAGCGCAGGGACTTGGCGCAGCGGAAGCCGATCGAGGCGGAGCGCGTCTCGGGGGGAAAGGCCTCTCTGCGCGCTACTGAAAACGTAGCGGGGGAGGACCAGGAGCCGCCGCGCACGACGCGCTTGTCGCCCGTCTCGGGGCCCTTGGGGGAGAGGGCCTCCCCGGATTTGTAGGGGGCGAACCAATCGGCTTGCCACTCCGCGACGTTGCCGAGGAGGTCGGCGATGCCCTCTTTGGTGGAGCCGCGCGGGAGACCGCCAGCGGGGGAGGTGGACTTGGTCTCGAGGTTGGCCCGCTCGGGCAAGGGGCCTTGGTCGTCCCAGGGGACGGCGCCCCCGGCGCCTCGACTCGCGGCGACCTCCCACTCCGCCTCGGTCGGCAGGCGCATGCCGCGGAAGGCGCAGTAGGTCGCCGCTTGATCGAAGGTGACGCAGTTCGCGGGGTGGGCTTCGAGGGCGGGGGGGCCGATGGTGCAGCGGTCTTTGGCGCTCTCGACCCGATCGGTGGCGGGGCGCGAGCACGACCCGGCATCGACGCAGGCGGAGAAGGCGCGGGCGGTGACCTCGGTGCGGTCCAAGCAGAAGGTGTCGATGAGGACGGGGTGGCGGGGGCCGTCCTCGGGCGCGGTCGCGGATCCGATCTGGAAGCGGCCGCCGTTCACGATCGCGGCGCCCTCGGGGCAGAGCTTGGACGCGGCGTCGGGGGCGGGGACGGCGGATGCGAGCGCTTCTCCGGGGACGACGGTGGGTCGGTCGGCGCCGGCGCCGGCGGAAGGGGGAGCGCTCGGCGGGGGGCCCGCGGAGGCGGTGGCGGCGGGCCCGCGACGAGAGGCCTTGATGCCGGCGGCGACGGCGGCGCTGACGACGAGCGCGAGACCGGCGAGGCCGGCGAAGAGGATGATCTTCCTGCTCGACCCGGGAGCGGAGGGAGCGGGGGCGGGCGCGGCGAGCGCGGGCTGGGAGGGCGGCGCGCTCTTCCTTTGAGCGGCGGCGGCGGCGGAGGGGCCGGAGAGAGGAAAGCCGGCCGCGCGCGGATCGACGGCGCCGAGGAGGGCGGCCCAGAGCTCGCCCATCTTCGCGTAGCGGTGCATGGGGCGGACGGCGAGGGCGCGCGCGAACACCGCCTCCACCTCGTCGGTGACGGTGAGCCCGAGGTTCTTCGGGGTGGGGCGGCGCTCTTCGTTTGCGCTCTGGCGGGCGAGATCGACGTACTCGTCGCCCTCGAAGGCGCGCCGCCCGCCGCGCATGATCTCGAGGATGACGAGGGCCATCGAGAAGACGTCGGACCACGTGCCCGTCTCGCCGTAGGTGCGGCTGAACTGCTCGGGCGCGCCATAGTGAGGGGTGAAGGCGGTGGGGAGGGTGCCGGTCTGATGGATGCCGGCGATGCGGGTCTTCATCACCTTGGCGATGCCAAAGTCGAGGAGCTTGATGCGAGCGCCGGGGCCGGGGGCGGACTCGGTGCCGGGGCGCTCGACGACGAAGATGTTCTCCGGCTTCACGTCGCGGTGGGCGACGCCGCGCTCGTGGGCGATCGCGAGGGCGCCCGCGATCGGCTCGATGAGGCGGACCGTCTCGGCGAGGGAGCGGGGGGGCTTGCCGCTGTTCGTCTCGGAGACGAGGACCTCGTCGAGGGAGCGGCCGTCGAGCCACTCGAGGACGAGGTAGGGGAGCTTCGGCTGGCCGGGGCGCTCGAGGACGCCCATGTCGCGGGCCTGGACGATCGCGCTCGAGCGCTGGGAGAGCTCGGCGATGAGCTTTCCCTCGCGGATGAACTCGTCGAAGATCGCGCCCTGCTCCTCGGCGGGGGCTTGGCTGAGGCTCACGAGGAACTTGATCGCGACCTTGCCCCCGAGGCGGGTGTGGGTGCCGCGGTAGACGATGGCGGCCCCGCCCTCGCCGATGGGCGACTCGACGAGGAACTTGTCGTCGAGGACGACGCCGGTGACGCCGAGGGGATCGCGGGTCGTCACTGCCACGCCTCCCCGAAGAAGCCGGCGGCGCGCACCGGACGCGTGTCCATGAGGAGCCCGCCGCGCTGCACGGCGAGCGACGAGTCGTAGACGACGTAGTCCGGCAGGTAGCGAGGAAGCATGCGAGCGGCCAGGGTGGCGCGTGGGCTCGTGCCCGCGTGCACGACTACGTACCGGCCGTCCGCGAGGTTTCGCGAGCCACCCTCGTCGAACGAAGTCGGGGCGGGAAAGATGAACGACGTGGCCACATCGTCGCCTTCGAAGCGCTCGCCGCGAAGGGTGATCGCGCGCGGCTCGATCTTGGCGGGGAGCAGATCGCGGATCCGGGCGGCGAGGGCGTTCGAGGCGGGGCCACCGATCAGGACGACGCTCCGGCCGCCGAGGGCGGCGTCGGTCGCGTCCCGGTCGGCCAGGATCGGGTAGCGCACGTCGGCGGAGCCGCCGAGGGTGGCGAGGTGCTCGGCGACGAGGCGATTGGCCTCCTCGAGGGGAGGATCGCCGGTGCCGTAGACGATGACGAGCGGGCCGTGGAAGACGTCGTCGAGGGGGCCCGATTGACCGGGGTGCTTGTGGGCGAGGAGCGAGGCCCGGGCCTTCACGGAGAACGAGCCGTCGTCGCCGCGCTCGAGGAGGATCTTGCCGGTGGCCTTCAGGGCGAGGGGGTGGCCGTCGACGACGAGGGAGAACGCGGCGTCACGGGTGAGCCCGGCCGCGTCGGTGTCGATCTCGAGGCCCGCTACGTTTTTCGTAGCGACGAGGAGCTTCTCCTCCTCGATGGTGGCCTCGACCTCGGCCCGCTCGCGGCTCGCGGGATCGATCATGCGCGTGACCGTGAGCCAGTAGCTCTGGGCATAGCGGAGCTTGCCGGTGACGAAGCGGCTGCGCTTCGGGGCGCTGGGGATGGTGTGGCGCGCGAGCCAGCCGATCATTTTTCCGTCTTCGTAGGCGTCGTCCCAGACGTTGTGATCGTTGTCCTCGAGCAAGTCCCAGACGTGAGAGAGGCCGAGGGCCTTGTATCGGTCCACGACGACGAGGGAGCGGCCAGGGCCGTCTTTACCGCCGTGCACGACGTAGAGGGGTACGCTCGCGCCGTTCTCCACGTAGCGAACGATGTACTCCTTTTCGAGGAGAGCGTCTTCCCAGGGGCGCCTCTTCACCTTCGAGACGCTCGCGTAGTCGAGGAGGTTCGGGTAGCCGCAGAGGGGCGACGCGGACGAGAAGCGCGCGGGATGGTGGAGCGGGACGAAGAAGCTCATCGTCCCTCCGAGGGAGTAGCCGGTCATCGACACCCGGCGCGCGTCGATGCCGTACGCCTTCTTCATCTCGTCGATCACGGCGAGGACGTCCTCCTCCCCGACCGGCTGCACCCCCGCGTTCCCGAACGACCAAGGCGCGACGAGGACGGCGCCGCGATCGCCGAACGAGGGCATGTGGCGGGCGGCCATCTTCAACGTCATGTGCTCGTCGGGGGCCTCGCCGATCAGCGTGCGCAAGGCGTGCTCGGGCAGCCGATCCCGGCCGTGGGCGATGACGACGAGGGGCAGCTCCGCCTTGGAGCGGCCCTTCTTTTTTTCGGGCGGCTTGGAGCGCGGGGCGAGCGACGGCGGCACGTACGCGACGTACGGCTGGAGCCGGCCGTCGAGGGGCGAGCGATAGGCGCGGTGCACGACGCCGCGCTTGTCGTCGTAGGGGTCGCGCCCCTCCGCGAGCTGGGCCGCGAGCTGCTCTGCTTCTTTGACGAGGCCTTCGAGCCACGGCTGCTCCGTCTCGCCCTGCTCGATCGCGCTCGCGATCGTCTCGACCGCCATCTCGAAGCTCTCGCGCGATCCCGCGGGCAAGCGCGCGTCGGCGCGGATCGACGCGACGGCGTGGACGAGCTTCGCGGCGCGATCGACGAGGGGAGCGGGGCCGGGGAGGGCGCGCGAGAGCATGGTCTGATCGCCGAGGGCGACGCGGACATCGGCGCCTCCCTTCGCCGGCAGCGCGACGAGCGGCGAGGCGGGCGGCTTCGAGGGCGCGGCCACGCCGCTCATCGCCGCGACCTCGAGGGGGATCTTCGCGCCCGTGCTCGCTCCTTTCCCGGTCGTGATCTCGAGGGAGAGCTCGGGCGCGGCGTCGAAGAGCGGCACGAGGCCGTGGAGCTTCGGCGCGCCGACGAGGTGGAGGCCGTCGTCGCCCAGCTCGAGGGCGAGCTCCGGCTGGACGAGCTGGGCCGGCTTGCACGAGGCCTGCTCGAAGCGCTCGTAGAACGCGAGCCCCTGGGGCCGGTCTCCTCTCGCGTCGCGGAGCCGGAGGATGAGACCGCCCGTCTCCGGCTCGACGCGCGCGACGATCGGGCTCGCCCCCGCGGGGACGTCGACGTCGAAGAAGCGCTCGTCGGGGAGGGGCCGGCCCTCGCGCCCGCGCAGCTCTTCGACGACGAGCTTCTCCTTGCCGATGAAGAGCGTGACCTTGCCCGCGGCAGAGGCCCGCACCTCGAGGCGCTGAGCGCGATCCGAGACGAGGACACCGCTCAAGACCGCCGATGGCCCGGAGGCAGGAGCCGCCTCGTTGGAGGCGAGCTTCCGCGGGACCACGTACCCATCGGGAGCGCACGCCGCGCGCGCGCCCGCGCCGGTCTCGAGGTCTCCGAGGGAGCCTTCTTCCGAGACGCGGTCGGCGGCCTTGCCGGTGACGGAGAGCTGAGCCGACCACGCGTTCACGAAGCCCTCGGAGGAGAGGGCGCGCAGGCGCGAGCGCGCGAGCGCCGCACCATCCAAGCCCTTCACTGCGACGCAGGCGCCGGCGAGGCAGGCCGTCCCGTCCTCGCATCGCTCGAGGGTCGGCGCTGCCGTCGACGAGCCGCAGGCGAGGCGCGTCGCCGCATCGAGGCAGCTGGCCGAAGCGACGACGCCGCCGCATCGGGGAGGCGGAGCTTCGGGCTTCACCGTGTCGGTTGTCGCGGAGGCAGAAGCTTGCGCTGTGGACGGAGCGCTCGCGGCCGCGGTGGGCGGTCCGACACCTTCGCCACAGGCGGCGCCACTGCTCGATAGCATTGCCGCGACGACGAGCCAGCTTTTGGAACGCGCCCGGCGTGCCGTCCCATCCATGTCAGGGATGCGTTAATGCGATCGCGCTCCGGACTGGGAAAAAACCCCTGGTCCGAAGAACGCGAGACAAAAACCAGATGAGGGAGCGAGCCGGTCGCCTGTATGCTCGACCGTCCTTGGAGGAAGCTTCGTGAGCGATTCGAGCCCGCCTGAAAACAAATCCGGAGTCGGCATGTACGTGGCCGGCGCCGCCGTCCTCGCCGCCGGCATCGGGGCGATCGTCTTTTTTACGCGTGGTGACGGCACGAAAGCTCAGACGAGTGCGCCCCCTCCCGCCAAGTCTCAAGAGGTCGCCGACAACAACCAGGCGCCTCCTCCCCCGCCCCCGACGTCGAAGAAGTCGGCCGCCGTGGCGAGCGCGTCCGCCGCGCCCACCGACGAAGATCCGAAGGAGCTGAAGATCGAAGATCTCGAGAAGGGCTCCGGGGAGCGCGAGGTCAAGACGGGCGACAAGATCCTCGTCTCGTACACGGGCAAGCTCCTCAAGACGGGGAAGGAGTTCGAGTACAAGCCGGAGAAGCGGAACGATCCTCCCGTCGAGCTCGTCGTCGGCGAGAAGATGATCGAAGGGTGGAGCAAGGGCCTGCTCGGGATGAAGGCGGGCGGGAAGCGCAAGCTCACGATCCCGGCCCCGATGGCCTTCGGTGACAAGGGCCGCCCGCCCGACGTCCCCGCGAACGCCCCCGTCGTCTACGAGTTCGAGCTCCTGAAGATCGACGACGGGAAGGTCGCGAGCACGGGCCCCGTCGGCGACGGCGGCGGCACGGGCGCCTGCTCGAAGTGCAATGACGGCAAGCCGAGCGCGGCGACGACCCAGGCCGTCCAAGGCGCGGCGGGCGCGGCGCGCGGTTGCTACAACCGCATCATCAACAAGGGCGGCGGGCTCGGCGCCTCCGAGGGCAAGCTCACCGTCCTCGTGAGCGTCGGCGCGAACGGCCAGGTGTGCAGCGCGACGATCGCGGGCGACACCGTCGGCAGCGCCGAAGTGTCCAACTGCGTCCTCAAGCAGTTCCAGGGCAAATCGTTCCCGAAGCCGGATCAAGGCTGCGTGACCTACAAGCTGCCGGTCAGCTTCGCGGTCAAGAAGGACTGACGAGCCTGCCCGCGGCTCTGCTCAGCGTCGCGTACGACGGCGCCTCGTTCCACGGCTTCGCTCCTCAGCCGAAGGAGCGGACCGTCGCGGGCGAGCTGCTCGGCGCCCTGCGCCAGATCGATCCGAGCATCGCTCACATCCGTGGCGCCAGCCGCACCGACGCCGGGGTGCACGCGAAGGATCAACGCGTCTCGTTCGAGTGCGCCCGCGACCTGCCCTCGACCGCGTGGACCCACGGCGCTCAGCGGCACCTGCCCGATACCATCTCCATCCGGGCGGCGTGGCCCGTCCCGGAGGGCTACGACGCGCGCGGGCACGTCGTCGCCAAGACGTATCGCTATCGCATCCTCCTCGACCCGCAGCGCGATCCGTTCTGGGTCGGTCGGGCCTGGCGCGTGCCCGAGCTCGATCGCGACGAGGCCATCGTCGCGATGCAGGAGGAAGCGCGCGCCGCCGTCGGGCCCCACGACTTCGCCGCGTTCCGAGGCGCCTCCGACGAGCGCACCGACACGAACCGCAACCTCACCCACGTCACCGTCGCCCGGTCGAGCACCGACGCCCGCCTCCTCGAGATCGACGTGCGCGGGGATCGCTTCCTCTTCAACATGGTCCGCATCCTCGTGGGCACCCTCGTCGACGTCGGCCGCCGAAGAAAAGACCCGGGGGCGATCGCCCGTGCCCTCGGGTCGAAGGACCGGCGGGACGCCGGGATCACCGCGCCCCCCGAGGGCCTCTATCTCGAGCGCTACGAGCTCGACGACGACGCCGAGCGCAGCTGAAGAGGCGCGCTGTCACTCGTCGGCGGTGAGATCGACGCGCGGCGTCCGGGCCCACCGCTCGGGGGAGATGACGAGGCGTTCATGGGAGGCGCGCGAGACGAGGTGGCCATCGATGAGCTCGTAGGTGCCGCCGAAGGCGGTGTCGGTGTTTCCCCAATCGCTGCGGAAGGTCCCCTTCGCGGGGGTGTACTCGATCGCGCCGGATGCCCCCACGCCGAAGCCGCATCGGGACTCCATGGATGACAAGGTCTGCGCCCAGACGCAGAGCCTCTCCCCCGTCCCCCCCAGGTGGACGTTGGTCTCTGGGACATACGGCAGCGGAGTGGGCAGTGAGCGGCGCGTGCCCTTGGCGACGTCGAGCGACTCGACCACGATCCGCTTTCCGTCCCCTGTCCGGCCGAGCCAAGCCGCGTATCGGCCCGAGGGATCGAGCACCAGGTTAGGCTCGTCTTCACAGCGCTGCGGGAGCTGGAAGAGGAGGTCGCCCGTCCGCGTCGAGATCACCGCGTACCGGGGCGCGTCGGTGTCCGCCGTCTGCCTGCACGCGAGGACGCGCTCGTGGTCCGACGTCGGAACCCCGATGTCGACGTGGACCCCGAGGCTCTGCTTCTTGTCGAACGACACCAGCTCCGCTCCGACGATCGCCCCGAAGACGCGTCCCGCGCGGTCTACGAGAGGAAAGATGGCGCCGCCGGCCGACGATCGGAGCTCGACGGACGAGATCTCCTGGAAATCGAATCCTCTCAGCAGACGCGCGCGCCCCGACCCCGTCACGATGAAGTCCTCGTGAGCTTCGACGAACGCGCTGGCCTCCATCCGATCCACGTGGAGGCTGGTGAGGTCGATGACGTCGACCTTGGGAGCGTCCTCGATCAAGAGCCGGTCCCTCGGGAGGAACCTGATCTGACCCTCGTCGACGCTCACGCGGACGATCGGCTCGGGCGCGGCGCCCTTCGAGTGGCGGAAGACGCGGACCCCGTGCGCCGTCCTCTCGGCGACGTAGCGGCCGTCCTCGGACTCGACGACGCCGATGGTGCCCTCGACGCGCCGCTCTTCGTCGCGCTTTGCCTCCCTCTCGGCTCGGACCAGCCCGCGCATCTCGGACAGATCGAGCCGCGGACAGACACGCTCCGCCGCGTCGAGGTCATCGAGGTCCAGCGCCCCACCATGTCGCGCCGCGAGCTCTCGCTCGAGCTGGGCACGCACCGCGCCGCAGTCGACGGACGAGACACGGATCGCGGGAGGTAGGGGACGGACGGTGCGTGCAGGGACGGGCGCCGCGCACGCCGAGGCGGCGAGCGAGAGCGCGGCGGCTTCGACCCACGATCGCATGGCCGCGATGAACGCTCTGCCGGGCTCGGCGCTTCCCGGATAGACCCCGTCTCAGAGCTTCTTGTGCAGCTCTTTGCAGCTCTTCTTCGCGGGACCACCCGCGATCGCCACCTCGCACTCCGAGATCCCCACTGGGCCCACGTCGTTCGCGATGATCGCGGTGAAGAAGCGGACCACCACGCGGCCGTCCTCGATCGTCGCCGAAGGCGGAGCTACCTTCGACGCCACCGCCTCCGGCGCAGAGCTCACGGTGCGCTTGGCGTCATCGGGGGACTTCAGCACGCGCGACGCGTGCACGAACGTCACGAGCCCGATCCACTCCGCCCCGCTGAGCTTCCGAGGCTGCTTCGCGAGATCGAACGCGGTGACGACGCGGTCGAGGGCGCTCTCTTCGTCGTTGCACCACGCGTTGCCATCGAACGTGAAGCACGACTCGGCGAGCGCGTCGGGGACCATCGGCCACGCTCGAAACAGGGAGAGACCGGGCAAAGGCAGGCGCGGCACATCGTCGGTCTTGATCTCGATCTGCGCGTCGGACCATTCGGCCCCCCGCCTCTTCAGCGTCGACCGCAGCAGATCCACGTCGGCCTGGGGAGGAGGAGCGGCGCGCCCCACCTCTCCCCCGCTCGAGCCCGCGGGGCCGGGGGTCTGCTTCGGGCAGCCGGCGAACACGACCATCGCGAGGAGGAGGAGGGACGCTCGATCCATCGAGGGAACCTGCCATTCGACGCCTACGTGATCAACCCTGCCGCGACGTGATGGTCGAAGCGGTCCTGGGGTCTGGCTCAGGGCCCCGACAGCGCGTCCTCACACAGGTCGAACGGATATACCCAGCGCCCCGCCCGACACGCCATGGCACGACGGGCGGCCGCCGCATCTCCGAGCACTCGCACTCGACCGTCCGACGAGAGGCCCACGAGGGCGCGCCCTTCCGGAGTCCCGAACACGGACCAGCGCGGCATGGCGCGATCCATCGGGCGCGCCGTGAGGTGATCGCCGTCGTCCGTCCAGAGGTTGGCGCCGTCGAGCGAGAAGCCGAGGACTCTCGACGAGCCGGGCGCATCGACAATCCCCACCTCCGCGCCGCGCGTGAAGTCCCATATCCGGTACCCGCGCGCCGACCGAGACGCGAGCAGCCGGCCATCCGCGCTGAACGCGAGCCCGCGGCGCCGCGTGTCCTCATGGGCGCTCAATGGCAGGCTCCGCGCCTTCGCGAAGTGATTGGAGACATTCCAAACGTAGAGCACCCCCGTCGTCGAGAGCGTCACCGCCCACGCGCCGTTCGGGCTGAAGGCGACGTCGACGAAGGGCGCCCCCTCGCGCAGCTCTGCGACGGCCGCGCCGGTGCGTGAGTCCCAGATCCTCGCGGCCCCCGAGGCCACGTCGGCGTCCGTCGTGGCGATCCAGGCGCCGTCCGGGCTCGCCGCGAAGCCAAGCGAGTCCGGCACCGAGAACCGCAGCGCGGGCGCCGACGGGTCGCTGCTCCCGACCCGAATGGTCGTGCCCCCGTCTCGCGCCGCGAATCGGCCCTGATCGAGATAGACGATCTCGCCGTTCGATCTGGACAGTGGCCGGAACACTCGCCGCGAAGCGCCCGCGCCATATGCCGGCGCGTCCTTGGGCAGCGAGCGCGCCGTGATCGGCTCCACGAACAGCGGCGCGCCCTGCCGATCGAACGTGACCCTCCCCGCGTCTCGCGGGATCAGGACCCCGCCCCCCCCTCGCCCTCGCTCCCACTGCCACGACGATAGCTCCGGGAAGGCTAGCGTGAAGAGCTCCCCGGAGCCGGCCGCGAGCTGCGGCGCGAGCGGGCCCTCGACGCCTCGGTCGGAGAGGACGCTCCCCGACGCGACCTCCACCGTGACCCCATCAATCCAGAGCCGCTTCCCAGAAGGGTCCAACACAGGAGGAAGGTAGTCGTGGACCGGGCGCTCGCTGCGGATCAGGCGAACCGCGCTCGCCGGCGGCGGCAGCGCGACGGTCCAAGTGTCCTCGTCCAGCGAGAATCGCGCGCGCTCGTCCGGGGCTGCCTCTGTAGGCAACGACCCCGTCCGCGCGCGGCAAGGCGGGCCCTTTTCCATGTCGCAGATCAGGAGCTTGCTCTTGCCCGCGATCGACAGTGTCCGGTCGTCACTCGAGAATGAGAGCTTCGCCCCCGGCTCCCCGTCTTCGATCGTGAAGACGATCTCCCGCCGCGCGGTGTCCCAGACGACGACGCGCGGGCGGTCCGACGGGATATCGATGGCCAACCGTCGCCCGCCCCTATCCGAGGCCGCGCTCACGTCGACGGCGCCGACGCGCAGGCGCCTTCGCTCGTCCGCCGCGCCCATCGGGTTGGCCTCCGCGACCCTCCCCAACCGGGCCCCTGTCGTGAAGTCGAAGAGCTCACCGTCGCGGAGCAAGAGCCCCTCGCCATGGGGGACGAGCACCACATCCCCGGGGCCGGGCGGCATATGACCAATGCCCGTGGTCGCGTCGACGACGGACTGCGTCGAGCGCTCCAAGATTCGAGCGCCGTCCGGAGACCAGACAATCGGAGGGAAGGGGCCAACCTCGGTCCAAAGCGCAGGCCGCACCTCCGCGCGGACCGCCTCGCCCGTCTCGTGCGCCAGCGCCGCCATCGCCCGCTCGAACGCCCGCCGCGCTCGCACCCCATCGCCCTCCCGCTTCGCCGCGAGGCCCTCCCGAAAGAGCGCCCGAGCGTCTCCGTCGCCCGATAGCTCGCCCGCGATGCGCGCGCGCAACCCGCGCGCCTCGACCGAGCCCGAGGCGCACAGCTCGTCCGCCCGGCGCAGCGCCCGCGCCGCGCGGTGGAGACGACCTTCCTCGAAGAGGCGCTGGGCCTCACCCCGGAGCGTCGCCGACTCCTCGCAACGGCTCGGGATTGAAGGCCCTGGACCCGGCGGAGCGGCGAGCGGCGGCGTCGCGCAGGAGGTCGCGAGCAGGGCGAGGGTCGCGATGGCGCGGCGCTTCATCGCTTGAGGCTCTTCTCCATCTCCGAGGCGACCGATCGAGCTACGAACTTCTCGTGTCTTGATGGTGTAGGGATCTCCTTGTGAAAGTTCTCCTCCCACCTCCAACTCTTCAGCTTCGATCGTGGGTTCTCGATAAACCCGATATCAAGAGCTCCTGCCGCTGCGTCAGCAATCGAGATGTTCTCGTCATACGCGAACACAGAAGTATCGAATAGGTTTCCAAGCTTCTGGTGAAAGACCGGCGCTCCGCCGATCCGACAGGTAAGAATTCGCAGCACTGTCTGGCTTCCGCCGCGCCGCAGCTCCGAGCCGATGTCCTGCAGCAGCTTGTAGTTGTCTTTCTCACGCTGTGTCGCGGCCATATCGACGCCGCTGCTGGTCGTTACCACGGCGTTATCCCCCGCCCAGGCCCGGATGGCCATCGTCACGAGCACGGTTCGCGGAGTGCTCACGAATGAGGGAGCGTTCGACGGTTCGTTCATCGTCGACGGAGCGCCGATCTGGAGCCGCACAGACCTGACGGGCACGCTGGTTCGGTCGGGGGCGGACCTGTCTGCACGGCTCGTTCAGATCGCGCCGAGTGCGAACGGGCCTTTCGAAGCGAGGAACAACTTGCAGCTGAAGCTCGATGCTCCTTTTTCCGATCCCGATTGCGCGCATCTTCCTCTGCCCCCGACGAGCCCGGGGCCTGGCTCCGGGCCACGCTTCTAGTTTGTGCCGCCGGCAAGCAGGTGCTTTCCGGCAGAACGTGACGAGATCCGCGCGGCCGTTACGACCGCACCGCCGCCCCGAGCCGCAGGAGCGCGGCCCGATGTGCGCGTGCCGCCGCGCGCCCCGACTCAGGCGGGCTCAGCGGTCGCCGATCACCTCCGAGCGCGGCGGGATGACGAGGCACTGCGATCGCGAATGAGCGCGGACGGCGGCGACGCATCCTGCCGTCGTGCGGCAATCACGCCGAAGCGCGTCGCTGCGACGCGTGCACGAAGGTCACGAGCCCGATCCACTCCCCCCGCCGAGCTTCCGAGGCTGCTTCGCGAGATCGAACGCGGTGACGACGCCGTCGAGGGCGCTCTCTTCGTCGTTGCACCACGCGTTGCAATCGAAGGTGAAGCACGACTCGGCGAGCGCGTCGGGGACCATCGGCCACGCTCGAAACAGGGAGAGACCGGGCAAAGGCAGGCGCGGCACATCGTCGGTCTTGATCTCGATCTGCGCATCGGACCATTCGGCCCCCCGCCTCTTCAGCGTCGACCGCAGCAGATCCACGTCGGCCTGGGGAGGAGGAACGCGCGCCGCACCTCTTCCCCGCTCGAGCCCGCGGGGCCGGCGGTCTGCTTCGGGCAGCCGGCGAACACGACCATCGCGAGGGAGATAGGGACGCTCGATCCATCGAGGGAACCTGCCATTCGACGCCTACGTGATCAACCCTGCCGCGGGGTGATGGTCGAATAGCGAAGTCGCCTGCGAGCGCAAAGCGCACCGGCGAAGTGATTGGAGACATTCCAGACGTAGAGCACCTCCGTCGTCGAGACCGTCACCGCCCACGGCCCGTTCGGGCTGAAGGCGATGTCGACGAAGGGCGCCCCCTCGGGCAGCGCTGCGACGGCCGACTCCGGCGCACCGAGAAATCCTGATCCCCCGTCGTGGTCCGTCGTCTTCATCGTGCCGTCCTGGTCATGCGCTCCCTCGGTCGATAGGATCCACGGCATATGGGAGGCACGATGATCGAGGCTCGCAAGCTGGGGCAAGGCGAGGTGCGTGTCGGCGCGATCGGGCTCGGCGCCATGGCGTTCGCTGGCTGGTACGACACTCGCGACGACGAGGGAGGGGTTCGCGCCATCCACCGCGCGCTCGATGCGGGCATCACGTTGATCGACACCGCCGAGGTCTACGGCAACGGCAAGAGCGAGGAGCTCGTCGGCCGCGCTGTCCGCGATCGGCGCGATCAGGCCGTCGTCGCCACCAAAGCGAGCAGGGGCAGCGCCGCGTACCTGCGCGAGGCGGTCGACCGCAGCCTGAAGCACCTCGGCCTCGATCACATCGACCTCTACTACCTCCACCGCGTCGATGCAGACGTGCCGATCGAGGAGTCCGTCGGCGCGATGTCGGTGATGGTGAAGGCGGGAAAGATCCGCGCGATCGGCCTCTCGGAGGCCGGGCCGGCGACCATCCGGCGCGCCCACGCGACCCACCCGATCGCCGCGCTGCAGACGGAGTACTCGCTCTTGCAGCGCGATCCGGAGCGCGATCTCTTTCCCGTCACGCGCTCGCTCGGCATCACGTTCGTCGCGTACTCGCCGCTCCATCGAGGCTTGCTCACAGGCAAGATCCGGTCGCCCTCGGATCTGGCTCCCGGCGATTGGCGGAGCCAGGTGCCGCGCTTCCAGGGCGAGAACCTCGTCGCCAACGTCGCCCGCCTTCGGCCGCTCGAGGAGATGGCCGCGAAGAAGGGCGTGACGACCGCGTCCGTCGCGCTCGCTTGGATCCTGCGCAAGGGTGACGATCTCGTGCCGCTCGTGGGCATGGGCCGCCCCGAGAACGTCGAGCGGAACTTGGAGGCGCTCCGCGTGGCGCTCGACGAAGCCGACGTCGCCGCGCTCGACGCCGCGTTCCCGATCGGGTGCGCCGCGGGGCTCCGCTATCCCGAGTCGATGACGGCGTCCCTCGGTCGGGAGGCGCCGCCCCTCATCGGGTAGCGGCGCGCGGCGTGACGCGCGGAGGCCACACGTATCGCGCGCTCCGCTACGCTCTTCTCGTGGACGACCATCGTTCGTATTCGGAGCCGCGCGAGAGCGACCTCGCGGCCGTGCCCCTCGACGCGCTCCTGGAGCAGCTCTTCGCGGCGCAGCGCAGGCTCTCGCCCGAGGACCTGAGCGTGCTCCGCGCGCGCCCCGATCTCGCGAGCGCCGCCGAGCGCGCAGCGCTACTCGCGCACGCCGCGTGCTCGATTCGAAAGGGACGCTGCGCGTCGCGGACGAGCGGCTCGTGGCGTGGCTCGTCGAGTCGGTGACGAAGGACCGCTTCCAGAAGGCGCGGCCCTCGCTCCAGCGCATCTGGGCCGGGCGCGGCGCGCCGGCGCTCTCGGCGCTCGCTCGGAAGGGCCTCGAGAGGATGGGCGATCGCGCGGCTCGCCAGGCCAAGCAGCTCGACGAAGCGCTCGCGGCAGGGAACCTTCGTTGGGATGCGCACCACCCCTCGCCCCTCGCCGCCGCAGTCGCAGGGCAGTTCGAGCTCGCGCCGGAGACGGCCTTCGACCGCGTGGGGCACCTCCTCTCCCGCGAGAGCGCGGCGACCGAGACCGGCGCTCAGCTCGCGAAGGACGTGCTGTTCTATCTCGCGTACCGGGCCGCAGAAGCGAGTGGCGAGCCTCGCTGGGTCGAGTCGCTCCGCGCGCTCGACGGCCACGGGCGGCTCGCGATCTCGGTGCGGCAAGCGCTCGCCGCGTTCGCGGCCGTGCCCGTGCCTCGAGGCTGAGGCCGGCGGGGCGCGGCACTGGTCGCGCGCGACCGCGAGCGAGCGAGCGGCTCCTGCTCAGTTCCGCGCCATAGCAAGAGGCCGCTTCGAGGCCTTGGGGGCCACGGAGGTCCTGGGCGCGGTGACAGCACCCGCGCTCTTCGATACACAACTTCAATGGCCAAACGATACTTCGAGCTCGTCGAGGGGACCTCGTCCAAGTTCTGGGAGATCTGGCGCGAGGGGACGGAGGTGCGGACACGTTATGGTCGCATCGGCGCCATTGGGACGCCCTCGTCGCGCGGATCGAGAAGAAGGCGAAGGCGGCCGGAGTCACCCTCGAGAAGGGCGCGAAAGAGACCGCCATCGCCGCCGCCGAGAAGGCGCTCGGCCAGGTGCTACCCGAGGAGGTAAAGGCGTTCTACCGTCGCCACGACGCGTCCGAGGACGACTGCGGTCCGCTCGGGCGCGAGCTCCTCTCCTTGGAGCGGATGGTCGCGGAGTGGAAGATCTGGAAGGACCTGCTCGACAAGGGCACCTTCGAGGACAATGACCATTCGTCCCCTGGACCCGGGGTGCAGCAACGCTGGTGGATCCCGGAGTGGATCCCCATCACGTACGACGGCGCGGGCAATCACCACGTCTTGGATCTCGCGCCCGCCAAAGGGGGCGCGGTCGGACAGATCGTGGACTTCTATCACGATGAAGAGACCCGTAAGGTCGTCGGGAAGAGCTTCCTCCAATGGCTCGCCGACGTCGCTTGGGGTGAGGATGACGACGACGAGGACGAGGACGAGGACGAGGACGAAAACGCCGCTGATGCGGGCGGCTTTCGGCGCTTCGAGATGGAAGAGAAGTTCTGGGCCATCAAGCTCGAGGGCAGCTCGCACACGGTCCGCTTCGGAAAGCTGGGGACGAAGGGCCAAGAGAAGACCAAAGACTTCTCGAGCGAGGAGGCGGCCAAGAAGGACTACGAAAAGCTCGTCGCCGAGAAGACCAAGAAGGGCTACGAGGAGGTCTGACGCCCATGACCCAGGACCTCGAGGACGGTGAGTCGATCGAGGTGTCGGGCTCGGGCTCGGCGCGCTATCGGCTCAAGAACACGGGCGGCGCCTATTCGTGCTCGTGCCCGGCGTGGCGCAATCAAGGCGGCCCGCCGGAGCGACGCACCTGCAAGCACCTCCGTGCGCTGCGCGGAGACGAGGCCGAGTCCGCGCGTCTCGGCGCGCCGGTGGCTGCGTCTCCACGGGCTCCGAGCGCCGCCCGCGCCGCGTCCGAAGCCGCGGATACGGCCGAGGGGGCCGAGCCCCCGCTCCTCCTCGCCCACTCCTGGGACGGCACCGCCGATCTCGATGGCTATTGGATGAGCGAGAAGCTCGACGGCGTCCGCGCTTATTGGGACGGCGAGCGCTTTTTATCCAGGCTCGGCAATGTCTTTCACGTCCCCGATTGGTTCAAAGCGGGGCTGCCCACCGATGTCCCCCTCGACGGGGAGCTCTTCTCAGGGCGAAAAGCCTTCCAAAGGACGGTCAGCATCGTCCGCCGCCAAGACCGCGGCGAAGCGTGGCGCGAGATCTCCTATGTCATGTTCGACGCCCCCGCCCTGAAGGCGCCATTCGAGGAGCGCATCGCGCGCGTCGAAGAGGTCGCCAACGGGCTCGGGGCCCATCACGTCCGGGCCCATCCCCACGAGCGCTGCCGCGGAACCGCCCATTTGCGCGAAGAGCTCGCTCGCGTCGAGGCCCTCGGTGGTGAGGGCCTCATGCTCCGAAAGCCCGGCTCCTTCTATGAGGTCGGCCGCTCCAGCACCCTCCTCAAAGTGAAGAGCTTCTTCGACCGCGAGGCCCGCGTCGTCGGCCACGTCCCCGGCGCCGGAAGGCACGCCGGCCGCCTCGGCGCCCTCGCCTGCGAGCTCCCCGACGGGACGCGCTTCTCCATCGGCACCGGCCTATCCGACGCGGAACGAAGGAATCCCCCGCCCATCGGCGCGATCGTCACGTTTCGCTATCAAGAGCTCTCCAACGACGGGGTCCCCCGCTTCCCGTCCTATGTCGGCGTACGCGACGACGTCCGCCTACCAGGCCCGCCCCCGGCGCCCCCGGAGCCCAAAGTCACCGCCACCGCCGACCGCGTCGCGGCCATGGCCGAGGCCTCTCGGGCCGCCCGCGCCGCAAAGCTCGCCGCCCACGTCCGTGAGCTCCGTCGCGGCGAGAGCGTCGCAATGGTGACCCTGCGCGGCCTGGAGCACGAAGTCCGCCGCGACGACGAGGTCGAAGTCTTCCGTCATGCGAATGGGGCGGCGGCGTGGCGCGCGGCGGACGAGGCGATCCGAGCGCTGGTGGCGGAGGGGTTCGAGGAGAAGGGTTAGCAGCAACGCCCCCGCCGGAGCCCCACCCCGGTCTACCCCTTGGGGAGCGAGTGTCGTGCGCTCCTGTTCGCAGCTCGGTATGCGCGGGGCGAACACCCAATCTCGCGCCGAAACGCCATGCTGAACGCGCTCTCGGAGCCGTATCCGAGCTCGAAGGCCAGCTCCCCGATCGCGCGATCGGTCGTGCGCAGCGCGTCCTTGGCGAGCGCCATTCTCCATTGGATCGCGTAGGCGATCGGTGACTGACCTACGAGCTGCTTGAAGCGCGCGGCAAAGGCGGTCCGCGACATTCCGGAGACGCGGGCGAGCTTCGGCAACGACGTGCCTGGCTCTACGCTGCTGTGAATGTGGCGCAGCGCCGCGCCTATCCGTGAATCGGCGAGAGCGGCGAGCCACCCGGTATGAGCGGGGCTCCGGCCGTCCGCGTCGAGCCAGCGCAGCGCGTAGGTGAGAACGAGCTGGGCGAGCTGACTGAGCGCCAACGAGCGCCCCTGATGAGCGGAGCGCACCTCGTCGACGAGCAACTCGGTGATGGCCCGCAACGCGCCCGCCTCGTCCGCGGGAATGCGCACCAGCGGAGGCAGCGCGTCGACGAGCAGGTGCGCGTGCGTCGGGTCCAGCGCAAAGCGACCACCGACGAGGTGAACGACAGGCGCCGCTGCTCCGCTGCCCAGACGAACCGCCCGCGTGCTGGGCCTGAGAAGCTCGCCCGCATCTCGACGTGGCGTCTTCATGTCACTGGCCACCACATACGGCGGCGGTCTGCTGAGCAGAAAGAAATCGCCGGCGTGCAGCGTCACGGGCGCACCGCCCTCCAATGCAACCAAGCACTCTCCCGCGGCGACGGCGCCGAACTTCATTCCCGCGTAGCCCTCGAACGCGAGACTCCAGCGGCCGTGGGCGCGCAGCTCGGCGGCTACGGCCGCCGCGAGTCGCAGGAGCGCGAGCATGTCGCCCAGCGGATCACGGGGGCTCGTCGTCATGGTTGGGACGATACATCAAGTCATTCGGCGTCTTCATCATGGTGCGTACAGCGGCGCGCGCTACTTTGCCGTCGTGAGCAACCTCATTTGACCGACCCCCGGAGATCGAGATGACGTTCAAGGTGATGGCGCTCGTGATGGCTCTCGCCGGGGCGGCGCTGGGGTTGAGGTTCATCTTCGCCGGGGCCTCGGTGCTGAGGGACTGGGGCATCGAGGTGGCCGACGGACCGGTCATCATGGGTCGCGGCTCGGTGCGATCTATCTGGGGATCGCCGTCATGTTCTTCCTCGGACGAAATGCTCCGCCCTCGGACCTTCGCTCCGCCGTGTGCCTTGGCTTCGGAGGAGCGAGCGCGCTGCTTGCCGCCCTTGGCTTGTTCGAACGGTGGGCCGGGCGCGTGAGCGCCGGCATCCTCGTTCCGGCCATCGTCGAGGTCGTGGTCGCCACAGGATTCGCCTGGGCCTGGTGGGGCGGGCGATGAGATATGCGGGAGGAATGAGCAGCCGCGAAAGCGGCTTCAGGGCTTCGAGCTTCCCAAACACTTCTCCGGGCCGACGGAGACGCACTTGCCGAACACCGCGCCCTTGAGCTCGCAAGCGAGACGGGGGCCGCAGTCATCCGAGGCCATGCACTCGCCGCCCTCCGCCGCCTGCGCTCGGCATTTGCCTTGGTAGCAGCTGGTGGAGGCGGGGCAGAGGTTCGTGAGCCGGGGATCCCGGCCGCGCGGGCGGCAGGGACCGCCGATCGGCGTCGGCTCGAGGCAATGGGACTCGCCCCCGTCGCCCTCGTATGGATATCGCGTGTACAGGCACGCGAGCCCCTCCTCGCACTGCTGGTGACTGGACGGATCGCCCAGAATTCCCGAGGCCCATCGGGAGCATCGCGCGTTCTTCGCGCCCCGCTTCGCGCAGCGATTGTTCACCCAGGCGAGCCCGGGCGCACACTCCTCGGCGTAGAGAACCGGCTGGCCTTCGGCGGCGGTGCCGACGACGACACCTCGGCACTCGGGGATCTCCGAGAAGCGATAGAACGTCATCAGGCCGCCTCGCTTCTCGGCCGCCTCGATGCACCGAGAAGCGGCCCCGCCCTCGAATGTCGCTTTGGTCGAGCGGACGCGAACCTCGCACTCCTTCTTGATCGAGCGCAGGCTCTTGACCGCGTCGAGCTCGGGCGCGCTCAGGTTCTCTTGCTCGGCGAACGTGCATCGACCGACGTTGGCCTCGCTCAGCTTCAGGGCGCGCTCACAAAAGGCCGCCGGCTCGAGCGCGCGATTGGGTTTGTCGAGAGCGGGGGCTTCGGCGCTCGGGCCGGGGGCCGCCGCCGATTGCGCGGCCGCGCTCGGCGGAGCGGGTCGACTGCTGGCCACGCCGGAGCTGGACGGGGCCACCGACGACGCGGAGCCGGTATCGTCCGTCTTGCTCTTCGCGTCGCAGCCGGCGACGCAAAGAAACAATGCCAGACGACCGATCGTGGATGCGGAGCCGGGGCTCATGCTGCGGGGAGACTACGTGCGAATCGAGCGCTTTCAAACCGTCGACAGCGGTCGGGGGCGGGTTTGGGTTGTCCCTCGTCGGGTCCCCGCCACCACGTCCGCGAAGGGCGAGGGTCGATTCTCCGCCTCCGGGCCTGGGTCTCGCCCACGGACTGTCAATCCAGGCGAGCGCGGAAGCCGCACGTGGACTCCACCGAAGAGATGGTCTGCGACGCTACCAGCCCTCCAGAATCGAGGCGCTCCCCAGGTACTTCGCGGAGGAGAGGAGGTGGTGAGTCGTGAGCTTTTCACAGTCGCGCCCGAGCTCGTCGCGCAGCCGGGGGGTGGCCTTGCACAGCTCTTCGCCCAACGCATGGCTCTCTTTCAACAACCAGTCGAGGCGCGCCGCGACCTTGGCGAATCCCTGGGGCGTCACGCCATCACAGGTGCGGAGCCCATCCGACTTGCAAGGCCGCTTGAAGGCGTCGCGGGCTTTGCCGAGATGAGCCTCGACGGTGGCCCCGAACGCGGCGCGAGCGCGGATATGTCCAATCAGATCTTGCCACGCCCCGCTCATGACGGAGCGCAGCAAGTAACCCTCCAATAGGCGGAGCGTGGGCCCGATGGGCGCGTGCGCGTCGTCGAGCCATCCTGCGGTCGAGCTGCTCACCCCCATGAACTGCGCTTGCGCGTCGGCGACCGCGAGCCGATCGCGAAAGGTCGCGAAGCGTTTTGACCAGCGAACGAGCTCGGGGAAGGTCGACGCCGCGAGCGCCGTCTCCGCGTCGGCGAGGTAGCGAGCCGCCCCCGCCGCCTCACCGGATTGGGTCGCCCAACTGCGCCGTGTGTCGAGGAGCGCGCGGTCGAACGCCGGGTCCGCGGGCGGTCCGAGCGAGGCGTCGGGCGGGTCGGCCGACGCGTCGGCGGCGAGGCTCACGCTGCCATCGTCCGAGCCGGTCGTGGAGGGCAGCCAACGCGCGGACATCTCCTCTTCGCATGTGGCCTTCCCCCCGAAAGCGGTCGCGAGCTCCGGCCACTGGAGGCACAGCGCTTTGGCGAGCTTGTCCGAGCTCTGCTCCGAGAAATCGAGGTCGCGCTGAAATGCTATCCAGTCCGCGTCGGACCAACGGCATTGAAAGCGACAATCCCTACCTGCCTCCATGGGCGCGGTCTTGCGGGCGAGCTCGGCATAGCGGCGCCACCGAGCCACGTGCGCTCTGGCGGGAGGCCGCTGGCTCTCGTGCCAGCGAACGTAGGCGACCACCGCCTCCGGGCGGCGATTGGCCCAGGAGCGCATCACGAACGCGAGGGCTTTGTCTTCACCGACAAGGCACCCCACGCCCCGGAGCGTCTCCATCGTCCCGGCCATGTACGTGCCACCGCTGAGCCACGTCTGGCCTCCCTCGACGTTGCAGGCAGCCTCGATCGTCTCGGCCCAAAGCGAAGGAGTCGACGGCGGGGGCGGAGGGGTGCGGGCGTGCGGCCCGGCGGGGTCGGCGTCGACGAGGGCACCTCGCTGCGCGGGGGTGAGCTTCTCCGCGTCCGCATTCATGATCTTGGCCTGACAATCGGCGACGCCGATCTGCGCCCGCGCCATCCCCGCGGTCGAGCTGTCGCGCTCGTCGAACGGGCACTTCATGTCGATCTCTTGTCGGAACGCGACGAAGCTCGGCGGCTCGGTGAGAGGGGCTCGCGGAGCGGACGGGGCGGGAAGCGGCTCTTGCGTCTGGCGGGTGCTCGTGACGGGCGAGGTGCTCGCAATGGGCGAGCTGCTCGCGAGCTGGAGGCTCGGCACCTCGTGATCGCTCGGAGCGTGGCACGCGAACGCACCCACCAGCAGTGCACCCGCTCCGAGAAGCGCGGATAGCCTCGTCATCGCCGCACTACGCCCGGCCCGGCTCGGCGCTTCCCGCCACCGCGGAGCCGAGCTCGGTCGGAAGTCACTGTGGCGCGGGAGGAATGACGACCTCGTTGATCGGCTGGACGCTGACGCCGGCGGGGTATGCGTAAGAGACGTATTGGGTGAAGAACGAGGAGTTGACGCTGCCCCAGCCCCACACCGTGAGCCCGAACGGGAGATCGCTCGTCATGCGGTGGCGGCCGTTGGAACAGGCGCCGACGTCTTGGAAGTTGCCGGTCACGAGATCGACGCGGGTGTACTGGAAGTCTCCCACGGTTTGCCAGCCTGTCAGATCCCCCGCACAGTCCAGGTTCACCTCGGCGTAGGTGCCATTGGCGTCGGGCCGACGGACGACGACGAGGTCGGTCTCGGAGTAGGTGGGATCGGTGAAGAACACATAGTCATTGAGGTACTGCGCCGCGGGCACGACATTGACCCACTCCGGGTCGCCCTCGCCATTGAACTGGTCCCCTCCCGTCATGTACGAGGCGAGGTAGAAGGGGTGCTCGGCGTCCTGGCTCGTGACGATGAACGGCCCCGCCGCATTGAACTCGTAGACCCCGCCGAGCTGGAGCGACGTCGGCGCGCCGGCCGGAGCGGAGGGCGACCAGCTCAGGGTCGTCCCGTCGACCATGCCCACGATGCGCCATGGCGGCGCTTCATCCTGGCCGCCGCGTCCACGGTAGCGCACGCCGACATACTCGTTGCCGAGCGCCTTCACGGGCGGGATCTGCTGCTGCGCGGTGTCGCACGCGTAGGCACTGACCGGGACGTTGAGGCAGCTCGCGGCGCCAAACAAACCGATCGGCTTGTCCGACCCGATCGGGCTGCCCGTGAGCTCTTGGTCTTGACTGAGCTGCAGGTATTGACCGCGGTTGAGCGTGTAGATGGTCGGCTGATTGGCGGGGGCGGAGGCGACGCCGGCGCCGCCGACGATGGGCGTCTTGGGCAGGATCGTGACCTGGGTGTTGTCCTCGGTCGCGACGACGTCCAGCGAAGGCTGGGCGTATGGAACAGCCTGGCTCTTCTGGTACGCGTTGATGGCCACGTAGTTGGTGTCCCAAACGCTGGTCGGCAAGAGGAGAGAGGCGGAGGTCGCGGCGCTGCTGCCACCGCCGTAGGGGAGGATCTGATAAGCGACGATGGGACGGTCGGTCGTGATGTGGAACGCCGTCCCGATGCCCGTTCCGAGGACGCCGGAGTCGCCCACCAGCGCGGGAGTGGCGGGGCACGCCGGCAAGAAGCCGTCTCCGCGCGACAGGAACAGGATCGCGACCTCACCGGGGGCGAGCCCGGCGGCCGAGTCATACGGAGTGTAGGTGAGGCCGGAGCCCTGGCCGCTCGGGATGACGATCGAAGACGGATTGACGGGCTGGCCGCCGCGATCGGCCGTAATGTGCACCGGGGTGTCCCACGTATTGGCGACGAAGGCGGCGAAGCAGGCCCCGCTCCCGTCGGCGATGATGTCCGTCTTCAAAGCCCAGTAGTCGCAGCCGTAGGAGCTCTTCGATTGGCGAGCCGCCTCGCAAGGATCGTCGATGCATGCGCCGTTGGCGCACCCTTGATCGGGCTGACATTGGGTAACGACCTGGTTGTTGCAATCGACGACCGTCTTGAGATCGCCGGTGCAATGCGTCTGACAGCTCGTCCCGCCCCCCGACGCGAAGCCGCCGCCGAATCCCGCGCCGCCCGTCTCGCCCGCCCCGTTCGAAGTTCCGGCCCCGGTCCCGCCGCTGCCTCCCGACGGGCTGTCGATGCCCGGCCCGCACGCCGCGGACATGGTAAAGAGCGCGACCGCAGCGAGCGCGACGAGGAGCGGAGACCCAGTGGGACGCGGGAGCATGTCCCATCCTCTCAGAGGTTCGACCAACAAGCTACTACTGCCGGCCGGAAGTCCGCTTCCGGATCCGGCAGTACCCGGAAGCACAGAAGCCCACGGCCAGACTTCCAGCCTTCGTGCCGGGGGCTGCTCCGCCCTTCACTTGCCGCGACCCGCGCCGGGGCGGAGCAGCGCCAGGCACGAACCGGATTGGACGTCTACGCAGTGAGCTTCGGGCCGGCAGTACTCAGAGGGTCTGACCGGTTTCGTCCGTCCGCGCGGCCGAGCCGCTCCATTGCCACGGATTGCTCATGGGCTCGCGCCTCACGGCCCGACGTAGCCGTCCGCCGCGAACGCACGGCGGTGGCCTCCGTTCGTGATAGCGATCTGGATGTTCTGTTCGAATCCGAGGGCCCTCACCCGCACGAGGAGGGTGCCTGACTGCTCGGTGGCGATCGCGGCGCTGCTGCCGAACGCGCGGACGGACGGACCGAGACCGACGGAGGTCTTTCCCTCGAGCAGCGTCCACTCGATGTCCTCTTCCGCGTACAGCGCCGCCCCTCCCTCATCGGAGATGACGGCCGTGAGCGAGCAGCTGTCTCCGACGGTGCAGGCACCTTCTGTCACGATATCCAGGGATACCGGGGTGCGCACCTCCGGAGTGAACCGACCGAGCTCGTCCTCGTCCTCGCGAATGACGAAGGAGCCGGGGCCGTCGACGCGCGCAGAGACGGTCGCGGTCAGGGTACCTTCCGACGAGGAGTAGTCGCAGCTCTCGGTCTCGGTGCTCCTCAGCGTAAGGTCACCCTCGACGTCCGCTTCGACGTCTTCGGCATTGATGACCTTGTCCGTTTCGACCTGAAGCACGACCGTCACGCGGGCGCCGGCGGCGACCACCTCCGGCGTCGCGGTCAAGGGCGCCCTCGCGAAGACCCTCGCATTTCCTTCGACGCCCTCTTGGAGCTCCTCTCCGTAGCCGAGCCCCGTGCCCTCCAAGAATCCGCACACGAGCCCGTCCGCGAAATCTTCGATGCCGTCGATGCCAAAGGAGCATGCGGACATGAGGGTCGCGGTCGCGGCAATGCCAAGACGATTCATCAGTCTCATTCTTCTTCCTCCGGCTGCAATCCGGAGACCATTCGAACGCCGGGCGCGAAGCGCCGCGCAAAGGCGGATATCGAGCCAATCCGGTCCGACCGGCGACTGAGCGGCATGGCGATGGTGTCGCGGCGCTATCCACTGGCTTTGGCCCCATTTTCATCCCCATCCCCCGCCCTACCCTGCGAGCGAGCGCGCTCGCGAGCTCCACGCTCGGGCCGCTGGTCGGCGCACCGAAACGCGTCCGATCTCGGAACGAAGAGCGGCACAGCCGCCCGGCAGGGCTTCGACGAGAGAGACGCCGCGATGCTTCGGCGTGTCGAGCCCCTGCTCAAGACCGCTTCGCTCGTGGAGGTGACGCCAAGCGCCGAAATGGTCGACGGAGGACGAAAGCGATCGACGAACGCACGGGTCACCGCGCCTATCGCGAGCGCCGCAAACAGGGTCCGATCGCCCAACGAAGCGCTCAACACGGTGTCGCGCTTCTCCACCCTTGGACGCCATCCGTCCTTGGGCGCATCCGTGTCGCGCCGCCTTCGAGCTCGAGGTTCATCGCCCCCGCTCGCTTGACACAGACCGCACGTGGTCCTGTCATCGTCCGATGATCCATTGCGGCCTCGACATCGACGCCTACGCGGAGGGCGTCGCGTCGCTCGCCCACTGGCCGAACGACCGGGGCGCGGTGCTGCGGCGCCTCGCGATCTCCGAGGAGCGCTGGGAGCGTGCTGCGGCCGAGTTCCGTGCGGCGATGACGGCCGAAGCGAGCCACGGGGGCGAGGCGCTCACCGCTCGCTTCAAGGTCGCCATCGAGCGGGCCCGGGCGAAGCTCCAGCGCGAGCAACCCAGTCTCACGGCGCTCGCCCCGCTGCCGCTCGCGGCGCCACAGCCGGCGGCGAGGGTGGCGCACGCAGGAGGTGTCGCCGGCACCGCCCCGGTCGATCCCGAGGTTCTGCGGCAAGCGCTCACGGGCTACGGACCTTCAAAAGCCGCGGTCGAGCCGTCCGCGTCTGCCACCCTCCCCCTGACGGCGCCGAAGCCCTACGTGCCGTCGGGACTTCCGTTCGTCCCTCCGTCGGACGAAGAGATCGAGGCGTTCGCGAGCCTCACCGCCGATCTGGAGATATTCCCGCGTCAGCGCGCCGGCGTCCTCAAGAAGCACGACGTGCCCTCGGAGGACGCGTTCGATCGGGAGCGGTCGGCGTGGATACGGCGCTGGGAGAGCGACGTTCGCTCGAGGATGTACTGGGAAGGTTTGCACAAGAGCCTCGTCGGATTCGCGCAGCGGCAGCGCGGACGCGGCAAGGAGCCGAAGCTGTGAGGAACGATCTCGCTCCCGAAACGATATCGCCAGGGTCCCGGTTCGGCACGTTCGTCGTGCGAATGAAGTGGGCAGACGACTTGCCGGACAAGGATCTCGAAGTGCTCTCGTTCGAGGGCGAGGAGGAGCTCTCGCGGCCTTTCCAATTCAAGGTACGAGTTCGCAACCGGTCCGTCGGGGCCGGCGCCGACCCGGGCGATGAGGAGGTGCATCCGGCCGTCGAGCGTGTCCTCGGACGCCGAGCCTCGTTGTCTTGGTGGATCGAAGGGACCGAGCTGCCCAAACGCTGGGTCTTCGCCCAGGTCGAGGCCGCCTACAGCGTGGAGTCGGTGCAGGCGCTCCCCTATTTGGAGCTGATCCTCGGGCCGCCCTTGCTCAACGCGATGAAGAACCGTCGCAGCCGCGTGTTCAATTACATGAACGTGGAGGAGATCGCGGTCACCCGCACCCTACGAGACGAATTCGCGGGCCTGGGTGGCGGGGCTTGCGACGTGAAGTCGTTCCTATACGGCGCAGAGAGCCGGCGCCTGACGCTCCAGTTCGAAGAGAGCGACTTCGATTTCGCCTCTCGGCTGCTCGACTCGATTGGAGCCTCTTACCATTTCGAGCACGACGAGCGGTCGATGGTCATGGTCGTTCGCGGCGACCACGCGGGGCGCGAGCGCGACACCGCCCTCAGCGCGTGGGGAGCGGGAAGCGGCATGCAGCGCTTTCCCGGGTTCGAGGAGTTTCGCATGGGCCGGGCCGCCGAGCCGCGCGGCTTTACGGCGCGTGGCCTGGACGAGGACCAGACCTTCGTCGCGTCGACTTGGAGCCCCCAGGGCGACAGAGCGCTGTCGTGCATCCCGGTCCGTGCGGTCCACCGGCGGCGCCCCCGAGCCGACATCGAAGCGGAGGCACGTCGCGAGGGGCGTCGCGCGTCCACCGCGAGCGGGGTCGGGGTCACGACCTATCCGTGCGTCCGCACCGGGACCATCCTCGACTTTCCATCGGCGAGCAGAGACCGAAGTCTGCTGGTCGTCAAAGTCACCCACGTGTGCAACGAGGAGCACCTCTATCGAGCCGAGGTGGTCACGTCGCCCGATATCGGGACGGGTGCGTCGGACCTCTCCTTCACGCCGCGCCGAGCCGCGCCCCCGCCCCGCATTCATGGCTTGATCCGCGGGATCGTCACCAACAACAGAGCGCGTGATTCGCGGTGGGGAATGATCCTCGAGGTCCGGCTCGCCGGCTTCAGCGAGCCGATGGAGATGCCTCTCGCCGCCGGCGTCGCCAACGCGGGAACCTCCGTCGTCGCCAGCGAGGGCGACGAGGTGCTCGTCGCCTTCGAGGACGGCGATCCGGATTTCCCCTACGTGATAGGGAGCGTCCAGACCGTTCAAAAGGCGCGAGAGCTGTCGTCCATGAGGCCCTTCAGCGACGGGACCCAGCTCGCGCTCGTAGCGGGTCAGACGGCGGTGGCATTGCAGGATCAAGACGGCGCCTCCCACCTGCATCTGCAGGCGGGCAATTCGTTCCAGCTCCGCACGGAGACATTCGTCCAAAAGATCGAGCCATCACGAACGAGCGTCGAGGTCTCGTCTCAAGCAACCCTGTCGATCGCGGGGACCCTCCAGGTCGAAGCGAGCGCGATCCATATCAGCGCCAGTCGCGTCACCATCGACGCGGGGATGGTCCAGTGCTTTGGCCTGCTCAAGTGCGACACCATCGTCGCGAGCGCGGTGATCGGCAGCTCATATACCCCGGGAGCGGGGAATATCTGGTAGGACGGGACGGACCGAGGCTCGTCAGCCGCCCGCGAAGCGCTCCCGATAGAGCGCGCGCGCGCCGTCGTCCTTCTTCAACATCCGATCCGGCGAGCCCGCATTGTACGACCAGCGACAGAAGTGGAGCCCCTCCGCCTCGAGCAGATCGATCACGGCCCGCTCGTAGTCGAGCTGACCGCCCGCGTCGGAGCTCGCCCCGAACTGATCGACCAGCATCGGCACCGCGAACTTCTCACGAAAGGCGAGCGCCCATCCCAGGTACCAGGGCAGAAAGGCTCGCGAGAGGAGCTTCGGAAAGAGGGCGGGATCCTCGCGGTGCTTCGAGAACGTCGTCTCCCAGTCGTCGGGGTCCACCCCGTCGACAGGCGCGAGGAGCTCGTCGAAGCCGGTCGGCTCGGGCGCGACCGGAAAGACCAGCTTGTCGCCCGCGGGCCCGGTCCCGTCTTGGATCCACGGCTTGGGCATCAAGAGGTTCACCTCGTAGACGAGCCGCCCGGCGTACGCGGCATAGTCGTCGTGGTACGCGTCGAAGCGGTACTGCATCGTGTCGTAGTTGAAGTCCGGGCCGATGAAGAACAGCGTCGCGGAGTCCCCCGCTTCATCGCGGATCGCGTCCATCAACGCGAGGTGAAAGCGCGTCAGCGTCGCCACCCGGTCGACCTTGGTCGCCTTGTTCACGCTCGGCTCCGCGAGCAGCCCGAGCCCCGCGATATAGTCGGTGCGCCCGTATGCGGTGGCGAGGTGCACCCACGCTCGCCGGTACGCGTCGAAGTCGCTCGACGTCGGATCGTAGAGCGCGGGCGAGTTGGTGAGGGCGTCGTCCGCGCGCATCTCGAAGATCATCCACACGCCGGCGCCGCGACATGCCCGGACCCACAGATCGATCTCGTCGCGGTAGCGAGCGGAGAGCGCGGTGGGGTGATCGTCGTCCCGATGATCGCCCTCGAACGAGATCCGCATGCGGACCGCGTTCAGCCCGAGGCTCTGCAGATCCGCGACGTCAGCCTCGTCGATGCCCTCGACGTTGGCGCCGCGCAGACGGATGGGATCGCCGCTCGGCCCGACCAGCTCACCGTCCACGACGCGCAGGCGCTTTGGTGAGTCCCCGTCGTCGGGCCCGACCAGCACGCCCTCGTCCGCGCCGCAGCCGCCGACCGCGCGGGCCCCGAGCGCGGCCACGCCCGCGAGGAAGGCTCGACGCTCGAGATCCGTGCTCGACCGAAGCGGAGAAGAGCGAGTCGACATGACCCCTATTGTGGACCGTCGGGCCTGGCTCGCGCGAGCGCCGGAGAGGGGAGCGAATGTCGAACGCTCCTGGTCGCATCCCGGTAGGCACGGGGCGAACACCCAATCTCACGTCGAAACGCCATGCTGAAGGCGCTCTCGGATCCGTATCCGAGCTCGAAGGCCAGCGCTCCGATCGGGCGGTCGGTCGCTCGCAGCGCGTCCTTGGCGAGCGCCATCCTCCACTGGATCGCGTAGGCGATGGGTGACTGACCTACGAGCTGCTGGAAGCGCGCGGCGAAGGCCGTCCGCGACATTCCGGCGACGCGGGCGAGCTTCGGCAACGAGGTGCCCGGCTCCACGCTGTCGTGAATGTGGCGCAGCGCCGCGCCTATCCGAGAATCGGCGAGCGCGCCGAGCCACCCCGTGCGGGCGGGGCTCCGCCCGTCAGCGTCGAGCCAGCGAAGCGCGTAGGTGAGAACGAGCTGGGCCAGCTGATTGAGCGCCAACGACCGCCCCGCATGGGCGGACCGCACCTCGTCGACCAGCAACTGTGTCACGGCGCGCAACGCGCCCGCCTCTTCCGCGGGAATGCGCACGAACGGAGGTAGCGCGTCGACGAGCATGTGGGCGTTCGTCGGCTCCAGCGCAAAGCGACCACCGACCAGGTGAACGACGGGCGTCGCTGCCCCGCTGCCGAGACGAACCGCGCGCGTGCTCGGTCTCAGAAGCTCGCCCGCATCTCGACGTGGCGTCTTCATGTCACTGGCCACCACGTACGGTGGCGGCCTGCTGAGCAGAAAGAAGTCGCCGGTGCGCAGCGTCACGGGCGCGCCGGCCTGCAATGCAATCAAGCACTCTCCTTTGGCGACGGCGCCGAACTTCATTCCCGCGTAGCCTTCGAACGCGAGACCCCAGCGGCCATGGGCGCGCAGCTCCGCGGCTACGGCCGCCTCGGGTCGCAGGAGCGCGAGCACGTCGCCCAGCGGATCGCGGCGGCTCGTCTTCATGGTTGGGACGATACATCAACTTTCTTGACTCATCCATCATGGTGCGTACAGCGGCGCGCGCTACTTTGCCGTCGTGGGCACCGGCACGAAACACGCCACCGTCCCGACTCGACAATGATGGAGCCTACATGCACATCGCCCTGTGGATCGCCTCCGGCCTCCTGTCGTTCGCCATGCTCGGCGCCGGCGGAATCAAGCTCGTGAAGCCGCGCGCAAAGCTCGTCGAGAGGTTCAGGTGGGCGGAGCGTTGGAGCGACGGCGGCGTGAAGGCTCTTGGTCTCGCGGAGATGCTGGGGGCGGTCGGTCTCGTCGTCCCACAAGTCACTGGCATCCTGCCGCTCCTGACGCCACTCGCCTCGCTGTGTCTCGCGATCTTGATGATTGGCGCCGTGAAGACGCATCGAGACCTGGGAGAGCCTGTCACGGGACCAGGCATCCTGGCGCTGCTTGGTCTGTTCGTGGCGCTCGGGCGCTTTGCCCTGATTTGAATCCTGCCGAGGAGCACGAGATGACATTCAAGCTGATGGCGCTGGTGATGACTCTCGCCGGGGCGGCGCTGGGGTTGAGGTTCATCTTCGCGGGGGCCTCGGTGCTGAGGGACTGGAGCATCGAGGTGGCCGAAGGACCTGTCGTCATGGGTCGGCGGCTCGGCGCGATCTATCTGGGGATCGCCCTCATGTTCTTTCTCGGACGAAATGCTCCGCCCTCGGACCTTCGATCCGCGGTGTGCCTTGGCATCGGAGGAGCGAGCGCGCTGCTTGCCACCCTTGGGTTGTTCGAGCGATGGGCGGGCCGGGTGGGCGGCGGCATCGTCGTTCCCGCCGTCATCGAGGGCGTGGTCGCGGCGGGGTTTGCCTGGGCCTGGTGGGGCGGGCGGTGAGGGAGGGGTCGGCGAGCGGAGCGAGCCGGGGGTGGGCGCCCATCGCGCAAGAGTGAGCGACTCGTCGAGGTCGCCAGCGGCTCAGCTTCACGGGCCGAGCTTCGCCAAGTAGCCGTGCGGCGGCGTGGGTGTCGCACCGGCGATCAAGACCTGCCCAAGGCTGTCGGTCGCCATACCTCCAATCCATTCGACGTCGGATGCGTTGCTCGCGAGGTAGGTCCCGGAGGAATCGAAGCGACCGACGAAGTATCCGTCCGCGGCGAGACTGCCGCCTCCGAGGTCGACCGAAGCCGAGTAACCAAGGAGAACGACGCGGCCGAGCGCGTCTACCGCGACGTCATGGACGTAGTCGCCACCGGCACCGCCGAACACCTGCCCCCAGACGTAGGACCCAGCGGCGTCGACCTTAAAGAAGAAGAAGTCCACCCCCGTACCGGCTGGCGGGATCGGGCCCCCGCCGAGATCGGTCGCGACGTCGCCGAACCGTCCCACCACGTACAGGTTCCCGCCAGCGTCGCTCGCGACGGCGACCGGGACTTCGTCACCTAAGCCACCGAACCGCTTGCTCCAAAGGTGATTGCCCGACGAATCGAAAGCAGCGACGAAACCATCCAAGGCGCCCGCGCTGAAGAGAGGCGCTCCGCCCAGATTGAGGGGTGGCCCTCCGAAGCTGCCGACGACGACCACCGAACCGTCCGGCCTGACGGTCATGCGCGAAGCGCCCGCTATTTGCTTGCTCCAGAGCGGATCGCCAGAGCTATTCAGGTTGACGAGGAACTCGCCGCCGTTCGGGGCGGAGTGCATGTCTGCCCCAGTGTCGACCGTCCCGGAGAAGGTGCCCAGCACGAGAGCTTCGTCCGCTGGACCGATCGAAATCTGCCGAACGTTGCTGGAGCTGGTGCTCGGAAAGCGCCTGCTCCAGACATGATCTCCCGTCCCGTCGACCTTCACCACGTAGCCATCTGCGGGGCCGAAGCCGTTGTAGGGGAGGATGGGACCGCCAAAGTCGAGCGAGTCATTCGAGTCGCCACCGACGAGGATGCTGTCGTTCGAGTCGATGGCGATCGCGCGGACGAAGTCCGTTCCGGCGTCCCCCCACTGCTTCGTCCAAGCGAGGTTCCCGTCCGGACTAAACTTTGCGACGACCGCGTCGGCGTTGCCCGCCGATGTGAGCATCTGACCGTCGATGACCATGTACGACGAAAAGTGGCCGGCGATGACAACGTCGTCGAGGCTATCCGTTGCGACGGATGCAGGGCCACCGTTCGGCACAGCAAACGTCTTGCTCCAGAGTGGCGAAAGCGGGCACGGGGGGGTGAGCCCGTCGCAATCCTCGTCCGCGCCGGTGGCGCAATCCTCGGACGCAGGCACCACCTCCCCGACACACCCGCCAAAGGTGAGCCCATCATTGTTGCAGGTCCGGGTCCCCGCGTGACACTGACCCACGTTGAGGGAACCCTGCGGTCCCGAATAGCAGGGCTCGACCGCCTGCGGCGCGCAGACGCAGTCCGAGCCGCTCTCGTTCCATTCGCCGTCACAATCTTCGTCGCCTTGATCGGCGCAAGTCTCGGCAACGGGCATGACCTGATCCAAACAGGGCCCGAAGCTCAAGCCGTCGACGGCGCAAGTCTTCGTTCCAGCCTTGCAGTTACCGACGCCCTCCGTGGCACTTGGGCCTTCATAGCAAGGCTGCACGTCACCCGGGGTACACACCTCGGTGCAAGCGTCGCCAATGCCGTCGCCGTCGGAGTCTTCCTGGCCAGGATTCGGCACCCTATCGCAGTTGTCCGCCGTGTTGAGCAGACCATCTTGATCCTGGTCGAGGACGCGATCGATGTCGGGCGCCGGGCCGCCGACGCCGAGTTCGGTGAGCCGCGCCTGGACGTTCGCCTTGACCACGCCCGTGTTGAGGGCGAGCTGTGCAGCGAGGAGGCGCTGCTCCAACGCTGCGGACGTAGCGCCTGACCCCAGATCTTGCGCCAGTTTGTTGATGAGCTCCTGGAGCTCGGCGTCCACCGGTCCACCACTTCCGGCCGCGTCCGTGGCTGCTTGAAGAAGCACGGCTCCAACGGCGACGAGGTAGGCGTTCGCGTCGGTGTCGCCACCGAGCATCGTCATCTCGAAGCCAGGCGTGGCGTCGGGAGTCGAGATGTGAAGCGTCTGCGCGAGCTCCAGCTCGGCCTGTTCGCGAGCCGAAGCGAACGACTGTCCCTGTGAGACGAGCGCGCGGATGCGTCGCTCGGTCAGGTGCGTGACGCAGTTCACGAACACGGGACTTCCATTCGCCTCAGCGATGGCTCGCAGGGTTATCGGAGCGTCCGACAGCTTTCCATTCACCTCATCGAAGGCGAAGCCACTGGCTTCGATGGCGATCGGCCCAGATGGGACGATCACCGAGAAGACCCCGGCGTCGCTCGTGGTCTGCGTGTTGAAGGTCGCGCCGGTGGGTTCGAGCTCGCTGTTCAGGGCCGAGATGGCAATGCTCGACCCGAGAACGAGCGGCCCCTTCTCGGCGCCCCCCTCGAGGGCCACCTGAGCAGCGGCGCCACCCTCGCCACCAGCGGCCCCTCCGCCATCGTCGCCCTCACCTCCACAGGCCAACGTAGAGCCGACCAGACCCCCAAGCGTCGCGAGCACGAAACGGCTGCTCAAGACGGCGCGCCCCCCCATCCGAATCATCCCTGGCAATTAGCACGATCGGTGGTTGGTGGGCATCCACCTCGCGCGCGACCGCCTGTTCGAGGTGCTTCTCGAGTCGATGGTGTGCGGCACGCTGGGTGGGATGTTCCTCGAGGGCACCGGGTCGAGAGTTGATATAAGCGCCGGCCATGCCCTTCCCCACCTCGTCGCGCATCGCCGGGCTCCTGCTCTTGGGTCCGTCGCTCGGATGCGCCGCGGCCCCGCGCGCGGACGGCGAGTCGACGGACGCGCCGAGGTTGGAGCGCTCGGCCGAGGCCGCCGCACCGACCGCGCTCTCGAGCGCACCTCCGAGCGCGACCGGGACCTCGGCGACCACGGCCACGCGGGCGACACCAGCTCGGCCGGCGCGCCCTGCCCTCGACAGTCATCCGGAAGGGCTGCGCCCGCTCGAGGACGCCGAGAAGAGCGAGCTGCGACAGTCGTGCAAGGCCTTCACGGACGCCGTCGCGAAGGAGGGGCGCAAGGCGGTCGACAAGGCCATGCCCGGCACCCGCGTCACCGACGTGATGCTGGAGACGATCGAGCGACTTCGCACTTCGAGCGCGGCGGGCCCGGGCGGCCGCTGCGCCGACCTGATGCAGCGAGACACCCAAGCGTACGCCGCGCACAAAGCCGAGACCGAGGCGATCGTCCTCTTGAAGGTCGCGCTCAAGACCCTCGCCGACGCCTGGACGGAGACGAAGAGCCTCTGCCCATCCGCGGGCCCCGTACCCCGAGACGTCGAGACGCTGCGATCCCCGCGCACGCGCAAGGAGCTCGGCCCCCCGGTCGACGACCTCCGCTGCGCATCACCCAACTTCGCAGAGCCGAGCACGCGCTGGTCCCTCGAGATCCGCACCGACGCCGCGGCGCGCAGCTTCGAGCTCATCGCCCGTGGCTTCCCCGTGCCGGACGGCCCCGTCGCGGAGCTGTTCGTCCGCGGCGAAGTGGGCGCCGACGGCGTCCCGCTCGATCTCCCCGTGATGCGGCGCTGACGCCGGCAGCACGACTGTCCGTCTACTGAAGTGTCTGGAACATCACCGAGCGATTGCAGACTCCAGGGACCGGGTGGGCCGCGGCGGTCGCTCGCCCGCGCCGCCCTCACCGCGTAGTCTTCGGTCGTGGGCACTCGTGACGGGCGCTTTGCGCCTCATCCGATTCGTCGCAGCCTGTGGCTGATGACGATCCTCGGGGGCGTGTTCGTCCTCGGCGGGGTCTGCCTCGCGTGGAGCGCACACCACCTCGGGGCGGTGGGCGCAGCCGCGATGGGCACGGCGATGCTGGTCTATGTCCGAACGCTCACGCCGCTGGTCCGGGCGGTCCAGCTCAACAACCTCGCGGTGGACGCGACCGCGCGCGGCGATATGCGCCGGGCGAGGGCCATCCTCGACGAGATCGGCCCGGCGCACGGCTCCATTGCCGTTGCGGTGGGGGCGCAGCGAACCATCCTCGCGATCGCGGCCAATGACCCGGCGGCGGCCATTCGATTCGCAGACGCGACGCTGGCGCTGAAGCGACCTCGCTATCCGGCCTACGCGGGCTCGGCGCGCGCGCTCACCCAATCCATGCGCGCGCTCGCTCATGCCATGCTCGGCAATGGCGCGCGGACCGCGGCCGACGTGGAGGCGGTGCGGCGCGATCCATACGCAGGCGTGCGCGCGCGCTCGCAGGCGACGTTGGCAGAAGCTGTCTCGGCGGCCAAGGGCGGCGATATGGTCGCCCTCGGGCAGGCGCTCGACGCGAATCCGCGTGCCCTTCATGGGCTCGTTCCTCGCGAGCGAGCGCTGCTGCGCGCGCTGACGAAGATGGCGCGGCGGCCCGATAGGGGCGCGTATCGCGCGGCCGCCTCGGCGGACTTCGATCCGCCGAGCGATTGGGCGACGAGCGTCGTCCCCGAGGCGCACCCGTTCGCAGCGGCGGTGCAGACCATTGGCGCACCGTCGTCCGAGGCCGGGACCGGGCCGGGCCGCCCACCAGCCGCAGACGAGACGACGTCGCACGGTACAGCGCGCTCGCGAACAGGCCGCCTCGAGCTCACGCTGGGCGGGGGCTTCGTCGTCCTGTTTACGCTCCTCGTCGTGGTCGACGCGGCGGTCCGAGCCACGTTCAAAATCGATGCCATTGGAGTGTTGACGCTCTTGGCGCTCGGCCTATCGATCTCCGCGGGCTGGCGCAGCCACGCTCGGCTCGATCGCTGCCATTTGCTCGATATCGCTGCGGAGCGCGCGCTCGCCGAGAAGGCGGGCGAGGTCGAGGCGCTGGCCCACCTACGCCAAACGGGAGCCATCGCGCTTTGGGCGCTCCGCGTCGCGCGGTCTGCCGAGCACCGCACCGAGCTCGAGAGGGCCCTCGCCGCGTGTTACCAGGGTTTGACCTTCCTCCGCGCCAGGTCCACTCGTCGTGTCCCTGCCGCCGATCTGGTGATGCCCGGCCTCCTCGCCGAGCGCGCCTTCGTCCTCGCCGCGCTCGGCCGCGCATCGGAAGCGGACGCGGAGCTCGCCACGCTGAAGGAGCGCCACGCGGGCTATGCGTACCTGGCGCTGGCGACTCAACGGGTCGGCCTCGTTCGGGCGCTGCAAACGGGGGATTGCGCCCTCGCCGTCGCCCTCGCCGAGTCGCGAAGCCCGGAGCTACCGCTGCCTCTCTTCGACGATGTATTGGGCGATGCGGTTCGCGCCCTCGCCTCCAACGACGCGGCCCACGCCGCGCGCGCCAGGGATCTCGCGCTCGAGATCGACTCCGACCCGGAAATGGCGAAGTGGATTGGAACGATGGCCCCCGACGTAATGAGGGAGCTCCGCGCGACATCGCGGCCCGCGGGAAAGTGACACCACCACCTGGACGAACCCTCGGTTCCAATCGGGTCCGGCGAGGGTCATACACTCGTCCGGCGCTCTTGACGAAACCGTCAGAGTGAACGTTCAGCGTTGACCGGGTGACGCTCGCCGCGAGACCCTCCAAGATCGCGTCCTTTCGGTAGAAGTGCGTGAACGCCCCCTCGATGCCCGCGACACTCGCGCGCGCGCAGGAGGCGAACGATGCGAGTCAAAGGGCGGACGACGGATCTGGAAGCGGCGCGGAGCGCGCTCGCGAGGTGGCGACGAGAGTATGGGGGCGCGGGCCGACGGATCCCGCCGGGTATGTGGGCGACGGCGACCAACGTCGCACGTACGAGCGGCGTCGCGGAGACGGCGCGCGCTCTGCGGTTGAGCGCGACGAAACTGGCGGCGCTAGCGGAAGCGGCCGACAGGACTTGCAATGAGGCGCCGAGCGCCCCGATGAGTTTCGTGGAGCTTTACCAATAGGAACGAACGAACGGCGGTCTCGGAGAATCACGCGCCATCACGGATGTGCCTGGAGCGTGGCATTTTACTTTGGCCGTGCGTAGTTGAGCAGACAGCGGTGGCGGCATCCGCGATCCGCCAGTTTGGCTCCAGTGTCCATTTCATGGCATTTCAAAGCAGGACTTACCGAATCAAACGGCGGTTGGACGCGAATGCGATCGCGGACCCCCTCTCGACCCAATTTCCACGATCAGACTCCTTCTGCCTCGCATAGCCTTGGAGCATGACCTTCCTCGCTCACAGAAGGGCCAACGCAGCGGGACCGAGCGCATTGTGGCGCGAACTGTTGCTCGTTGCGGCCATGGTCGTCGCTCTAGTCCTGCTGACGAGCGTCGCTACGAGCTGCAGCAGCGAACAGCCGGATGCCTCCCGTGCGGGCTCCGGCGCCGACGCTGAGAGCGACGTCCTCGAGGTCGGCGAACCGGCAGCGATCTTCATACCGGACGGCGCTCGGTTCATCGCCCAGGGAGACGGCCACACACTCGTCGTCGACGGCTCCAGCACCACATTCGCCGTAGACGACGGAAGGCTCATTCTCACCACGCTCGCGGCAGACGAGGCCCGGGGCGCCAAGCGCCGCACGCTGGACGATGACGGTTCCTTGAGACGCCAATTCGAAGGCTTCGACGAGGTGTGGAGCAACTCCGCGAAGACGGCACAACAACGCTGGGAGATTGCCTCGCGGCCGACGGGTGACGAGCCCCTCATCATTCGACTGCGCGTTGAAGGCGGTGACCTGATCTCGACCGATCGCGCCGGCCTTCACTTCGACATCGGTTCGGATGTCCTCGTCTACTCGCATGCGACCTGGATCTCCGGCGACGGCCAAAGAACCCCGATCGACGCGAAGTACGAGGACGGAACACTCGAGCTCACGGTCGAACGTGAAACTCTGAACCGCTCCACGTTCCCCGCAGTGCTCGACCCTACGATCGGTAGCGAGACCGAGACAGACCCATACGTCATCGGCCTCGATGACGAAGAGAACTACCAGTCAGCGGTGGCCTGCAATTCGACGCGATGCCTCGCAGTCATGCAGAAGCGAGACTCTCCTGAGACGTCGTACGAGCTGTACGGAATCGAGACCGGGCTCGATGGAATCCCGATATCGACGTCTGAGTTTCAGATTACGACTGGCTATTGGCCCTCGATTGGTGTGCTCGGAGAGAACTTTATCATCGCATATCAAGATGGAAGCTCCATTCGCACCGTCGTGCGAACGCCCACCACGCAGCTTGGTCCGATGATTTTGGACGCGGCCAATGCATCTGGTCCCTCCATGGCCTGTGGGACCAACGAGTGTCTTGCGGCTTGGGTTCGGGGTACGGGGACGGGCTACGTGCCGGTTCGCGCCACCCGCCTGGACGCCTCGGGGACGCCCTATGATCCAGGAGGCTTCGTTGTCATACCCAACATGGCCTACGCCAACTCCCGAACAGCGGTGGCCTTCAATGGTACGAACTATTGTGTAGCGGCGAGCTCTCGGTTCGATCTCTGGATCGACGCGTCGTCCTATGCTCGAGTTCAACCCGACGCACTGTTGCTGGACGGCGCGGGCAAGTCCATTGGCGCATATACGCGCCACTTGCAACTCGCATCCAACGGTGATGAGTTCGTGGCGTTCTGGCATCCCGACGAGGGTGGTCCAAGCACCTTCAAGGCGCACCGAATTTCTGCGGCAGGTGCTCTCGTTGGTGGGGACGTGTCCATTCCCACCAGTCCGGACCCAACGATCACATGGAACGGTAGCGCTTACCTCGTCCTCTATACCAGCGGCAATCAGCTCCTTGGCCGCCATACAGGCATTGACCTTCAGCCTCTGTCGCCCGACTTTGTGGTCGCGCAGGGTCCGTATTTACTCGACCCCACTTATTACCCGTCTGCAGCCACTCGTGCCTCGAGCGGGGTCTTGGCGACCATTCAAGGCTCGGGCGATCTCTTCAGCACGGTCATCTCGAGTGGCGCCGCCACTCCCCCGGTTGGATTGAGCCTGGATGTGAACGCACAGACCCGTCCTTCAATCGCTTCGAACGGCAGCGAGTACTTGACACTCTGGCAGGACCGCCGAAGCGGACAACGCGGTGTATACATAAAACGCTTCTCCGGCGACGGCACCCCATTATCCGCCGCCTCTCAGCTGATTCCCGCCGAATACGACGAAAGCTCCTCCAACACGGCGATCGGCTGGAATGGTTCCAACTATCTGGCTGTGTGGTCTGCACAGACAAGCGCAGGGCATTACGCCTGGTACGCCGCTCGCCTCGATGGCCTAGGAAGTCTGGTCGACAATCCACCAACACAGCTGCGGACGTTCGCGGCATCGCCGGGCTCGGTCGATGTTGCCAGTGATGGCTCGAGCTTCCTCGTTGTCTCTGGCGCTGACTTCAATGGCGCGATGATCGTGGCGGCGAATGGCCAGCTTGCAACTCCCAGCGCAGTCAATCTAGCGGGTTGCACCGGCAGCCTGCGCGCAGCTTGGGCAGGCAACGCATACTATGTTGTTTGCGGCGCGAAGGTTTATCGGCTACTGGCCGACGGCTCTATTGCGGGAGCGCCTGTAACCATGACCGGCTCGCCGGGGTCACCGGATATCGAGTGCCAGGCGTCGACGTGCGTGATTGCGGGCAACAACGTGGTGGCCACGGTCGATTCAGCGGGAACGTTGACGCAGCAAAGTGCCGAGTTGCTCTCGGCGGCGGCAGGAAGCCATTCGCTCTCCTGGAATGGTTTTCAATACATGCTGACCGGCGCGAGCTCCGGAACGGGCGCGTTGCTTTATGTTCGGGGCGTCAGTGCAACCGGCGTTGGTTTAGGGTCGCTCATGACGGTCCCCGCACCTGGGGCGGCGGGGGCCAAATCTACCAGCATCGGAAACGGCAGCTCCGCTGTTCTCTATCAACGGTACGTCACGCAGCCGAGTGGGGCCGAGGTTCCGCGCGTCTTCTTCAGGACCATTCAAGCTGGCAGTCAAAACGGCACCACGTGCTCAGCAGGCTCGCAATGCGCCAGCGGATTCTGCGTCGATGGTGTTTGCTGCAATAGTGCGTGCAGCGGCTCGTCCGACTGCCAAGCGTGTAGCATCGCCGCCGGCGGCGCGTTGGACGGACAGTGTACCACAGTTGGCGCAGGCGTGGTTTGCCGCGCAAGCGTAGGAACGTGCGACGTTCCGGAGATGTGTAATGGCTCGGCCACTACCTGCCCCGCCAACCTGGTCCTTTCTAGCGGTACAGTATGTCGGCCCGCGGCTGGAGGCTGCGATGTCGCGGAGACTTGCAATGGCTCGAGCGGGACCTGTCCGAACGACTCCATTCGCCCGAATGGGTTCAGCTGCCGCCCGTCGGCTGGCATATGCGACATCGGTGAGACGTGCAGTGGATCGAGCACCGCATGCCCAGCGGATGGCTTCGTTCAACCCAATGCCGGCAACTGTCGCGCATCTTCTGGTGCGTGCGATCTCGCAGAGCAATGCACGGGTTCGAGCGCGGCTTGCCCCGCAGACGCGCTGCGTCCGAGCGGTTACGTTTGCAGAGCGGTGAGCGGCCAGTGCGATGTCGAGGAGGTCTGCTCAGGTGTGAGCCCCGCCTGCCCGGCCAACTCATGGCTCCCAGCGGGGGCCGTATGCCGACCGAGCACAAGTGAATGCGATGTCCAGGAAGTCTGTAGCGGCAGCGGTGCATCCTGCCCCGCTGACGCCGCGGCCACACCGGGAACGGCGTGCAATGGTCCGCCGATCGGCGCCTGCGACGCTCAAGACGTCTGCACTGGAACGGTCGGAATCAGCGCTGGCTGCCTCGCTGTATATGCGCCCGCGGGAGCGAGCTGCCGGCCCGCGGCCGGCGCCTGTGACCTCGCGGAGACTTGCGATGGTTTCACGTCGCAGTGCCCGGCCGACGGCTTCCAGACTGGCAACGTCTGCCGGCCTTCGGCAGGCGTGTGCGATCTCGAGGAGACATGCCCCGGCAACATGGCAATTTGTCCGCCGAACAGCTTCGTCAGTGCGACCACGCAATGTCGCAGCTCTGTCGGCGAGTGTGACGTCACGGAGACCTGCACCGGAGCGTCGGCGAGCTGCCCAGCGGACATTGCCCTTCCCGCTGGGACGCAGTGCGGGCCTGCGCCTGCTGGTGAGTGCGATGCTCCCGATCAGTGCGCGGGCACTGTCGGCGCGAGCTCGACATGCACGCCGCAGGTGGCCGCCCGGGGTACGCCGTGCGGCCAGGACGGCTCGTGCGTGGGCGGCGCTTGCGTCGAGATGGGCGGCGGCGGGGCGGGAGGTGGCGGTGGGGCAGGGGGAGGAGGAGGTACTGGAGGCGGCGCTGGCGGCGGTCCCGCTGGCGGAGGCGGCTCCGGTGGTAGCGAAATGACAGGTGGTGGACGCCCCGCCGAAGGCGGAGGTGCATCTGGTGGAAATGGAACGGGTGGTTCCGGCCATGGCGGATCAGCGCAAGGACGTGGCGGAAGGGCAGCTGCGGGCGGCGAAACTGGCGAGGGAGGCGCATCCAGTGGGGCGAACGTTGACGGCGGCTCGGACGGAGGCGAAGGGTGCGGCTGCGAGGTCGCCGGCCGCGTGAACGGATCGAGCGCCATCCTAGGACTCTTGCTTCTGGCGCCCCTCATCGCCCGTCGACGATTGGTCCCGAGTGCGCCCCCGAGATAGCCGAGGCTCGCGCACGAGGCGCCGACGAGATCGGCGCCGTCGCACTCTTCGGGGCCCTCCGCCGCGCCGTCGCCACACTCGAAGCACCCCGAGCCGTCGAATGTGCAGTTCGCCGCGCAGCCGAGAATGCCGCCGTCATAGCCGAGGGTGACGCAGCTCGAGCCGCCCACGGAGCCGTCGCAGCTCTCGCCCGGATCGGTGTGACCGTCACCGCACGTCCAAAAGGTGCAGCCCGCGCTATCCAGCTCGCAGGCGCTCGAGCAAGCGAGAGACCCGGTGTCGAATCCAAGCAGCGCGCACGTGGCCCCGTCGAGGTCCTCTCCGTCGCACGCCTCGACGCCGTCGACGATTGCATTCCCACACGGCGTGCAGCCCGTTGTGTCGAGCTCACAATCGGCCGTACAGGCGAGCGCGCCGAGAACCCGAGCGTTTCGCACGACGCCCCGTTCAACGCGTCACCGTCACAGGCTTCCCCGAGGTCGATGACCCCATCGCCCCAGCCCGACGCGAGCGAGCCACCCTCGCCCCCCAATCGGCCTCCGCCTCCGCCTCCGCCGATCCCCTCGCCCCGGCACCGGTGTTCGTCGTCCCCCCGCCGGCCGTGTCCCCGCCTCCTCCCTCAATCGAGGCGCCCCCGCCCCCGGGGTCGCCGGCGCCCGCCGGGTCCGCTCCCCCATCATCCATTGGCTCGGACCTTCCGCACCCGAAGAGCACGACGACCAAGCAACTGCAGAGCATGCACGCCGCCGCGTGGATCGGGTCTCTCACGGTTCCACCGCATCAGGGGACTAAAGCATTGTGCTGTCTATCGGAGAACAGGGTCATCGGAGGACAGGGTCATCGGAGAACAGGGGTCCGCTCAATGAATCAGAGCCTTGCGAGCGTCTTGATTGCTGACGTGCAGTGGCTCATTCCTCGACCCGGTCAGAAATATATTGGTGACATGCCGGTCGGACGGGCCGACGAGGCCTGGCCCATTGGACATCTGTCGTGGGCGACTCTCGCAAGTGACCCCGCGCGACCGGCGACGAGCTTTCAGTTGGAGAGGAGCCCGCGCGCGGAAGTTGATACAAGCGCCGGCCATGCCCTTCCCCACCTCGTCGCGCGTCGCCGGGCTCCTGCTCTTGGGTCCGTCGCTCGGATGCGCCGCGGCCCCGCGCGCGGACGGCGAGTCGACGGACGC
>JBGAID010000147.1:0-17698 GCA_044225865.1 Polyangiaceae bacterium
GCGGCGCCGCGCGCGACGGCGCCACAGGAGCGGCAGGAGCGGCCACGCCTCGTAGCCGTCGAGAGGACGGACCGGCAGCAGGTTGAAGGCGGCCATCACGAGGTTCCAGGTCGTGAGGCCTCGCAGCAGCTGAAGCACGAACGGCCCGCTCGGCGCGACGGTGCGCTCGACGACGAACGCGACGACGGCGAGCGCGAGCTGAGCGAGCACGCCTCCCCACGCGATGAGCGCCCGCTGGGTGGGGGTCTCGTCGCCGTCCCAGGTGCACTCGCCTCCGCCGGCGTGCACCTCGACCGCGCTCACGCGGTGCCCCGTCGCCCGGACCATCGCCGCGTGCCCGAGCTCGTGGACGAGGATGACGATGGCGAAGGCGACCCAGAAGCCGGGGGCCCACGCGAGCCCGCCGAAGAGGATCGCGCCGACGAGGGTGGTCCAATGGATCCGGACCGGGGCGCCGCGCAGCCTTCCGATCGTCCACCAGCCCGTCATCGTCCTCAAACGTGAGCCAGAGGCCTGCGACGGTCAACCCTGCTACGGTTCCGAGTGCGAATGCGGGACGAAACCCTATCGTTCGGATTCCCCAAGCCGGGGCGAGCGCTCATCGGTGCGATGGCGGTGCTCGTGGTGATTTGGGTCTTCCTGGCCGTCACCATCAACTGGGGCGGATTCGGCACGGACGTCTTCGACGCCCTCGTCGGGTCGAGGGCGATCCTGCGCGGTGAGGTCTGGCGCATCCTCACGTGCTTCTTGGTCCATCAACCGAGCGGACCGGGGAGCGTCGGCCACCTGCTGACGAGCGTGCTCGGGTTGTATTTCCTCGGCGCCTCCCTCGAGCAGCGATGGGGAGCGAAGCGCTTCCTCACGTTCCTCCTCATCGCCGGCGTCGCGTCGAGCCTCCTCCAGCTCGTCGTCGGCTCGCTGATCCAGACCCTCGGCCAGCCGCGCTGGTACGGCGCGCTGGGCGTCATCGACGCGGTCGCCATCGCGTGGGCGCTCTCGTTCCGAGGCCAGCAAGTGCGCCTCTTCTTGGTCCTGCCCGTGAGCGGGACGATGATGATCGCGTTCATCGTCGGCATGAACATCCTCTACGTGATCGCGATGGAGGTCCGCCCGGACGGTCTCATCACGCCCTTCGGGGGGATGCTCGCCGGGTTCTTGATGGCCGACGGCTCGCCCGTTCGTCGGGCCTACCTCAACTGGAAGCTCCAGCGCCTGAAGGCGCAGTCGGCCGCCCTCTCGTCGGGGCCCAAGGGGCGTGGCAGAGCGGCCCACCTCACCGTCATTCGCGGCGGCCAGGCGGACGAGAAGAAGCCGGACAAGAGCATGCTCAACTGAGGGGCAGCGCGCGCCCGAGACTGCAGCCGATGCGCGAGGGCGCACCTCCTGCATGGAACGACGCGCAGGGCGCTCGGAAGGCTCGACCCGCCGTCGATGCGCGGCGGCGGCACACGGGTTGCGACGCCGCGCGAGCATGCCGTCGCAACCGAGCGTGGGTCCCATCGAAGCGTTCATGATGGACGATCACGTCGACATCGATCGACTGCTCGCTCGCGCCGACGAAGACCCGATGGGGACGATCGACGAGCCCAGCTACGACGCCTTCCGTCGCCGCTTGTTGAAGCACATCGCGATGGAGGAGCGCGTGCTCATCCCCTACGCGCGCGACAAGCGGGGCGAGCCCCTCGAGATCGCCGGGCGCATCCGCGAGGACCACGGCATGATCGCGAAGCTCCTCGTGCGCTCGCCCACCCCCGCCCTCCTCGCCGCGCTGCGCGAGCTGATCGCTCGTCACAACCCGCTCGAAGAGGGTGAGGACGGCCTGTACGCCCAATGCGATCGCCTCGCGGGGGATGAGGCGCCGATGGTCGTCGAGCGCCTGCGAGCGCAGAAGGACGTCCCTCCCGCGAAGTACTACGACGGTCCGATCGGCGTGCACTGATGCGCCCCCACATGATCCTGTTCGTGCGGGACCAGGCCGCGAGCGCGAGGTTCTACGCGCGGGTGTTGGACCGCCGGCCGCGGCTCGACGTCCCGGGAATGACCGAGCTCGAGCTGGGGGGCGGCGCGGTGCTCGGCCTCATGCCGGAGGCGGGCATCTCGCGGCTCCTGGAGGGCGCCCTGCCCAAGCCTGCGTTCGTTTCGGGGGCGATCCGCGGCGAGCTCTACTTGGTCGTCGATGACCCGGCCGCGTTCCATGCGCGCGCGCTCGCGGAGGGCGCGCGCGAGCTCGCTCCGCTCGCGCCGCGCGACTGGGGAGACGAGGCGGCCTACTCGCTCGACCCCGACGGGTACGTCCTCGCGTTCGCGCGCCCGGGCTCTACTTCCGGCTGACGCCGCACTTCTTCAGGTCTTCGCTCGTCGCCGCGCCGAGGACGCAGTCGACCTCCTGCGGATCGACCTTTCGACCCTCGAGCTCGCGCTCGCACGTCGAGCGCCACTCCGCTTCGATGCGGTCGCCCTCGCTCTTGATCGCGTTCGTGGCGCGCTCGCTCCGGGGCCCCTTCTCGGGAGCAGCCTTCTCCGAGTCGGTGTCCCAGACCTTGCGGATGTGGGCCCCCACGCGCCGGCAGTCGTCCGACGTCATCGTCTTGCTGCTGCACCCGAGGGCGAGCAGCAAGACGAAGGGCGCAGCGGAGCGAGCGGGGACCATACGCGTGCGCGTCGCGACGGGGAGCGTCCTCAGTTGTCGATGAACGACTTGAGCTGCTTGGAGCGGCTCGGGTGACGGAGCTTGCGGAGCGCCTTCGCTTCGATCTGGCGAATGCGCTCGCGCGTGACCTCGAAGTCCTGCCCGACCTCTTCCAAGGTGTGGTCGCTCTTCTCGCCGATGCCGAAGCGCATCCGGAGGACCTTCTCTTCACGAGGGGTGAGCGTCTTGAGGACCTTCCGAGTCTGCTCGGCGAGGTTCATGTTGATCACCGCCTCTTGCGGGGAGACGACGCTCTTGTCCTCGATGAAGTCGCCGAGATGTGAATCTTCCTCCTCGCCGATGGGAGTCTCGAGGCTGATGGGCTCCTTCGCGATCTTCAGGACCTTGCGGACCTTGTCGAGGGGGAGCTCCATCTTCTCCGCGATCTCTTCCGGCGTCGGCTCGCGCCCGTACTCCTGCACGAGGTAGCGCGAGGTGCGGATGAGCTTGTTGATCGTCTCGATCATGTGGACGGGGATGCGGATCGTCCTGGCTTGATCGGCGATGGCGCGGGTGATGGCTTGGCGGATCCACCACGTCGCGTACGTGGAGAACTTGTAGCCGCGCTTGTACTCGAACTTGTCGACCGCCTTCATGAGGCCGATGTTCCCCTCCTGGATGAGGTCGAGGAACTGCAGGCCGCGGTTCGTGTACTTCTTCGCGATCGAGACGACGAGGCGGAGGTTCGCCTCCACGAGCTCGGCCTTGGCCTTGTCGGCCATCCGCTCGCCGGAGCGGATCGCCTCGTAGGTGGCCCGGATCGCGTCGACGTCGATGTTGAGCTCTTCCTCGACCTTGCGGACGCCCTTCTGCGCTTGCTTGAGGGCCGCCTCGAAGCCCTCGAGCTCGGCCCGGGTGGCCCCGAGCTTCTTCGCGAGGCGCGCCTCGAGGGCGCCGTTGCCGCGGACCTTGGAGAGCTCGCGCTTGAGCTCTTCCTTCGAGAGGCCCGTCTTGCGCTCGAGCTCGGTCGCGCCCGCCTCGGCGCGCTCGACCTTGAGGATGATGCTCTTGAGCTTCTGGACGATCTTGTCGATGGTCTTCTTGTTCAGACCCATCTCCTCGAGGGTCGTGACCATCTCCGCCGTCGTCTCTTGCAGCTCCCCGTCGATCTGCTTCTTGCGGGTGTCCTTGGCGGTCTTCCGCTCCTCGCCGAGGTCCTGCTTCTTCTTGTCGAGGCGCTTGACCTTGTCGATGAGGCGGATGATGCGGCGGTCCGCCTCTTCCTCGTCGAACTCCTGGTCGTCCGCCTCGGCGTCCTTGATGAGATCCTTGACCCGGATCTTGTGCTTCCGGAGCTTCTCCCCGAGATCGATGATCTCGCGGACCGCGATCGGAGAATCGAGGATGGCGGCGTTGACGCGCTGCTCGCCCGCCTCGATGCGCTTCGCGATCTCGACCTCGCCCTCGCGCGTGAGGAGCGAGACGCTCCCCATCTTGCGGAGGTACATGCGAACGGGGTCGTTCGACTTCGAGTAGTAGTCGTAGTCCTCTTCTTCGCGCTCGGTGGCGATGGTGATCTTCTTGTCACCCGCCTCCTCGTCGGCGATGCGCTTCGGCGCGATCTTCACCTGGGTCGCGCCGTCGACGATCTCGATGTCCTCGTCGCCGAGGGCGCCGACGACGTCGTCGATCTGATCGGGGGCGACGTCCGACGGGAGCGCGTCGTTGACCTCGTCGTAGGTCAGGAAGCCTTTGTTCTTCCCCGCCTCGACGAGCTTCTCCAGGCCCTTCTGGCTGGCGCGCGCTTCACCGGCGCGGCCGCTGTCTTCGAACTCGTAGTCCTCGGGGGGCGGCTCGCTCGAGGGGGCCTCCGAGCTCCTGCCTCGCGACTTGCGATCTTCGATGGGAGGCTTCCCGCCTGCGCGCTTGGGCGCGCCGTTGGCACTGCGAGCGCGGGCCGCGTCCGCGATTGCCTGCTTGTTGTGAGAGGTGCCGTTGGTGCCCTGCGCCTTCGCCTTGGCGCCCTCGGCGGGCTTGGCCGTCTTCGCTCCGGTGCCGGCCGCGCTCTTCGGGCTCGCCTTGCCTTGCGCCGCGGCGCCGGACGGGGAGGGCGCGGGCTTTTTGGGCGCGGGCTTGGCCGCGCTCTTCGCCTGCGGGGCGGGTGCAGTCTTCTTCTCGGTTCGCCCGCTCGATGCAGGCTGCTTGGCCTTCGTCGCCATCCCGTCTCACTCCCAACCTGCGCGGGGCCGCCGCGCTTTTGCTCGGCCTGGCCGCTTGCCAGTCGCCGCCTCTACCACTGTTTTGCGCACGGGGAAGACCCTTCGCGCCATCAAGCTTTGAATCACCGTCCGAGGACGCCTTCGACGGGCGGGACACCGTACGTCCCAGGGGCCGATCGTCGGGGCCAACTTTTGCGGAGCCTGCTCGCGGACCTCGAGGGGCCTCGCCGAGTTGAGTGTCCCCCACAATTGCGAAACGTCGAGCATTCAGCCGCTCGCCCTCAATCGATCCCCTGCCTTTTCCGAGCCAGCCGCTGCAGCTCGCGGAGCGCCGCTTCTTGCTCGGCGTCGAACGTCGAGGCGGAGCGCTCGAGGACGGTCATTTTCGAGGGCTTCTGGCGCTTCTCCAGAGCCCGCGTGAGTTTGGAAGCATTCTCCAAGAGTTCTGATTGTGCTTCAGAAGCGTTTTCGAAGCGGGGACAAGCCAAGCGACCAGCCGAGAAGCTTTGGATCGAACGCGGCAGCGTCGCAAGAAAATCTGCAACGTCGAAGAAGGTTTCGGAGCGCGACGAGCCACGGTGGCCCTCGGATGGTTCGCCTTCAGATGGGGACGCCGTCTCCGACCCGGCAGCGGATGCACGATCCGCGCCCCTGCCGTCGGGTCGCGCGGCGCGGTCGGAGGAAATCTTGCGCCGGAGCGCGGCGACGGCGAGGGCGAGATCGCCTTCGAGCGCGCCGAGCGCGCGCGCGACCTCGGGCGCGTCGAGCAGCTCCGGCGCGTCGAGGAGGGCGCCGTAGATCGCGAGGGACATCTTCCGCTCGATGGTCTCCTCGGGGGGCGCGGAGGGACGTTTGGAGGGCTCGGACCGGTCGGGGGCGAGGGGCGAGCTCACCGCCGCCGAGACGAGACGCTCCAGCTCGAGCAGCTCGGCGGGGGCGGTGTTTCCGACGATGAGCTTCGACGAGAGCTGATCGGCGTACCGCTTCGCCATGAGGCGGAGGTTCGGGTCTGGCTCTTCGGAGAGGAGCTTGGTCACGGCGCGGACGCGCGCGACCCGCTCCGTGATGGCCGCGCCTCCGAAGCGGTCCCCGTCGAGCGCCTCCGTGATGAGGTGCTCGAGCATGCCGCGCGCGTCCTTCACCCGGGCGAGCAGCGCCGCCGGCCCCTCTTTTCGGACGAGGTCGTCGGGATCGAGGCCGAGGGGCAGGGAGGCGACCCGCGCCTCGAGCCCGCCGTCGCGACAAGGGACGCGCGCGGCGCGGGTGGCCTTCTTCCCCGCCGCGTCTCCGTCGAACACGATGACGACCTGGGGCACGAAGCGCTTGAGGAGCTTCGCTTGCTCGGTCGTGAACGCGGTGCCGAGGGGCGCCACCGCGTTGTCGATGCCGCGCGCGTGGAGAGACACGACGTCGAAATTGCCCTCGACGAGGATCGCCTCTTGTCGCGCGCGGAGGCCGCGCTTCGCCTGAAAGAGCCCGAAGAGCTGCTCGCCCTTCTTGTAGACGGGGCTCTCGGGGCTGTTGATGTACTTCGCCGGCTCTTCGCCCCCCTCGTACGAAGGCGCGTGAGGCTCGAACCGAGCGAGCTCGTCTCGAGAGGGCGGGGTCAGCGCGCGCCCGCTGAAGGCCACGACGCGTCCGAGCGGATCGAGGACGGCGAACATGAGCCGGTGACGAAAGCGATCGTAGTGCCCGCGGGTCCCGGCCACCAGCAGCCCCGCGCGCTCCCCGAGCATCGGGGAGAGGCCCTGCTTGCGGAGGTGGCTCGCGAGCCCGTCCCACCCCGGCGGGGCGTAGCCGATTCGAAACGCGGAGAGGGCCGCCATCCAGCGGCTCGCGGGATCGTCTCCGCCCTTCGCGCCCGTGAGATCGGGCATGCCGCGCTTCTCGAGCTCGGCCTTGGCGTGGTGCGCGATGGGGTGTGGCTTCCCCTTGGGGCCCTCCCCGGCGAGGCCGAGACAAGATTCGAAGTAGCTCGCGGCGAGGGCGTTCACCGCGAAGAGCTCGTCCTTCTCGCTCTTCGCCGCGCGCCGGTCGGGGCTCGAGTCCGCCTCTTCGATCACGACGCCGGCGCGGTCGCCGAGCATGCGAACGGCCTCGATGAAGTCGAGGCCGTTCGTCTTCATGACGAAGTCGATGGCGCTGCCGCTCTCCTGGCAGCCGAAGCAATGGTAGAAGCCGCGGTCCGGGTGGACGTGGAAGCTCGGCGACTTCTCCTTGTGAAAAGGACAGAGGCCGAGAAAGCTCCGGCCTCTGCGCGTGAGCTTCACCGACTCGCCGATGAGGGCGACGATGTCGGTGCGCTCCTTGATGCGCGCGATCGTGTCGGGTGCGATCACTTCCGCCCTCCGCGATCCCGCGGTGCCGTTACTCGCGCTGCGGCGCGACCAGACCTTCCGGCGTGTCGACGTGCGCTTCGAGCTGCACTTCCTCGACCGACTCGCGGAACCGGGTGAGCTCGCGGACCATCGGCGGCGGTGGATCGCCGATGAGCTCGAGCTGGGTGGCGAGCCACTGCTCCTCCTCGATCAGCTCGTACCGCTTCGGATCGTCGGGCTCGCCCGTCCAAGCGACGAGCTCCTCGTCGACGGTCTTGAAGCGAGCGCGCGTCTTCACGATGTCGACGTCCTCCTTCTTGGCGAAGTGATCGGTGAGGACGACCGCCTTCTCCTTCGTCACCTCGAGCACGCCGTGGGCGACGGCGAAGCGGAACGGCTCCTCTCCGCCCTGAGGAGCCTTCGCGGTGACGATCCCCGTCCGGAGCGCGGTGAGCATCGGCACGTGGCCCGGCAGGATGCCGATCTCGCCGCCGACGGTGGGAGCGTCGACCTCGAGGACGTCGCGCGCGAAGGCCACGCCCGTGGGGGTGACGATCTCGAGCTTGAGCAGGTCTGCCATCGAAATCAGCCCTTCTTCGCGCCCTTCTTCTCGCTCTCGGCGTGACGAGCCTTCACCTCGTCGATGTCGCCGGCCATGTAGAAGTCCTGCTCGCTGATGTGGTCGAGCTTGCCCTCCACGATCTCCTCGAAGCCCTCGATCGTCTGCTTGAGGGTGACGAACTTGCCGGCGCGGCCCGTGAACTGAGCGGCGACGAAGAACGGCTGCGAGAGGAAGCGCTGCACCTTGCGGGCGCGCGCCACGACGAGGCGGTCGTCCTCCGAGAGCTCATCCATGCCGAGGATGGCGATGATGTCCTGCAGGTCCTTGTAGCGCTGGAGCGTCTGCTGGACGGCGCGCGCGACCTTGTAGTGCCGCGGCCCGATGATCTGCGGATCGAGCAGGGTCGAGGTGGAGTCGAGCGGGTCGACGGCGGGGTAGATGCCGAGCTCGCTGATGGCGCGCGAGAGAACGGTCGTCGCGTCCAAGTGGGCGAACGTCGTCGCGGGGGCAGGGTCGGTGAGATCGTCGGCGGGCACGTAGATGGCTTGCACGCTCGTGACCGAGCCCTTGTTCGTCGAGGTGATGCGCTCTTGGAGGGCGCCCATCTCGGTGGAGAGCGTCGGCTGGTAACCGACGGCGCTCGGGATGCGGCCGAGGAGCGCGGACACTTCCGAGCCGGCCTGGGTGAAGCGGAAGACGTTGTCGACGAAGAGCATCACGTCCTGGCCCTCTTCGTCGCGGAAGTACTCGGCGACGGTGAGGGCGGAGAGAGCGACGCGCGCGCGCGCCCCGGGGGGCTCGTTCATCTGGCCGAAGACGAGGGCCGCCTTCGAGATGACGGGCTCGCCCGTCTCGAGCTTCGACTCCGTCATCTCGAGGAAGAGATCGTTCCCCTCGCGGGTGCGCTCGCCGACGCCGGCGAACACCGACACGCCGCCGTGCTTCTTCGCGACGTTGTTGATGAGCTCGAGGATGAAGACCGTCTTACCGACGCCAGCGCCCCCGAACAGGCCGATCTTCCCGCCTTTGCGGTAGGGGGCGAGGAGGTCGACGACCTTGATGCCGGTCTCGAACGTCTCGACCTTCGTCGACTGGTCGACGTACTTCGGAGGATCGCGGTGGATGGGGAGCTTCTTCGTCGCGTCGACGGGGCCGCCCTCGTCGACGGGGTTCCCGACGACGTTGAGGATGCGGCCGAGGCAGGCGGCGCCGACCGGCATCATGATGGGAGCGCCCGTGTCCTCGGCTTCCATGCCGCGGATGAGGCCGTCGGTCGAATCCATCGCGATGGTCCGGACCATCGACTCGCCCAGGTGCTGGGCGACCTCGAGGACGAGGTTGCCTTTGCTCGTGCCGAGCGCGGGGCTGGTCACGGTGAGGGCGTTGAGGATGCGGGGCAGCTTGCCCGGCGGGAAGTCGACGTCGACGACGGGTCCGATGACCTGGGTGACCTTACCGACACTCATGTTGAGCCGATCTCCTTGGGAGCTTGGGGTGACGCGCTGTTACCACGAGAGGCCGAGCATGACTAGTGCTCCCGATTCTTCTGCTCAGTGTGCGCGGCTCGCGCGCCTCGAAGGGGGGGCTTCGGCGCCGGCCCGTAGGCCCTCGCCAACAGGCCGTTGCCAACAAAAATCAGCTTGTTTCATGCTGTTTTTGTGATGCTCGAGCGCGTGGTCCGGCCCTCTTCGCGCTAAGCTCTAGGGTCGTGAGCGACGTCGTCGAGATGCTGGCGCGCGATGCGCGGAGTTGGGCGAGCGGGCGGTCCCCGTGGCTGCGGGCTGCGCTGCTCTCGTACCTGGCCTACGCGGGGGCGCGCCACGTGGAGGCCGGCGTGCGCGGCGAGTATCGCTCCTGGTTCGCCGGCATCACCCTCGCGTTCCACGAGCTCGGCCACCTCGTGCTCGCGCCGTTCGGACGAACGATGATGCTCCTCGGAGGGAGCCTCTTCCAGGTGCTGATCCCGATCGCGGCCGGCGTCTATCTCCTTCTCCGGCAGCACGACTGGTTCGGTCTGCCGGTGGCGGGCGTGTGGCTCGCGACGAGCCTGTTCGAGCTGTCGTCGTACGTCGACGACGCGAACCGAAACAACCTCCCCCTCGTCGGGATGGGCGACAACGTGATCCACGATTGGGACGCCCTGCTCACCGAGCACCACCTTCTGAACCACGCCCAGACGTTCGCGGGCTTGATCCGCGCGTCTGCGATCGGAGCGCTCGCCCTGTCGATCGCGCTGGGCTTGTGGCTGCTGTTCGCGATGGTGCCGCCGCCGCGAACGAGCGGCCCCTCCCGCGGCTGAGCTTTGCGAAGACGCTTGGGAGGGGCCGGCGAGCGGAGCGAGCCGGGGGTGGGCATCGGCTCTGCGTCGAAGCTGTGAAGTTTCGCAAAGGTCGGGCGTCGGAGGCGCGGTCGCAATGTCTGCGCTCCGATTAGCTGCTATACGCCGCCCCTCTCGTCTGGCTGTGAACGCCTCGGACGTCAGGAGCCGCGTATGCGCTACGTCATCGCCGTGACCGGCGTGCTGCTCGTCATCGGAGCGCTCGTCTTCATCAAGTTCTCTCAGATCTCGATGCTCATTGGGATGGGCAAGGAGATGGAGAAGAGCGGACCGCCGCCGGAGGCGGTCGGCACCCGAAAGGCCGAGCTCCAGTCCTGGGAAGGGAGCCTCGAGAGCGTGGGGACGATCACGAGCGCGAAGGGGGTCGACATCAGCGCCGAGGTCCCGGGCGTCGTGAGCAAGATCTTGTTCGAGTCGGGCAAGGTCGTGAAGGAGGGCGACCCGATCATCGAGCTCGACGCGAGCGTGGAGCGCGCCCAGCTCGTGAGCGCGCAGGTCCGTCTCGACCTCGCCCAGAAGACGATGAAGCGATCGCGGGCGCTGACCGGCTCGGGGCTCGGCACGCAGGCCCAGCTCGAGGCGGACGAGTCGGCGGTGAGGTCGGCCGGGGCCGACATCGAGGTGCTGAACGCGCAGATCAAGAAGAAGACGATCCGCGCGCCGTTCGCGGGGCGGCTGGGCATTCGCGAGGTGAACCTCGGGCAGTACCTGAACCCGGGCACGGTCGTGGCCGCACTCGAGTCGGTGGACACCGTCTACGTCGACTTCACCCTGCCGCAGCAGCTCCACGATCGAATCAAGGTCGGGATGGGCGTGCGGGTGACGATCGAGAACGCGAAGGACGCGACCGCGGAGGGGACGATCGACGCCATCGAGCCGAAGGTGGATCCGGGGACGCGGACGATGAAGCTGCGGGCGACCGTCCCCAACCGCGAAGACAAGCTGCGGGCGGGGATGTTCGCGCAGGTCTCGGTGCTGCTGCCGAAGCGCCCCGACGTGGTCGCGGTGCCGGCGACGGCGGTGATGCACGCGAGCTTCGGCGACTCCGTGTTCGTGGTGGAGGAGAAGACGCCGGAGGGGGGAGGGGACAAGGCCCTCTTCGCGCGGCAGCAGTTCGTGAAGACGGGGGAGGCGCGCGGGGACTTCGTGGAGATCGTGGAGGGGGTGAAGGCCGGGGAAGAGGTCGTCTCGGCGGGGGCCTTCAAGCTGAAGAACGGGGCGAAGGTGGTGATCGACAACAGCGTCGAGAACGTCCCGAAGCTCGATCCGAAGCCCGAGAACCACTGAGGACGCCGATGAAGCTCACCGATATCTTCATTCGCCGGCCCGTCCTCGCCCTCGTCGTCAACGTCATCATCATCATCGCCGGGCTCCAGGCGGTGAGGACGCTCAACGTCCGCCAGTATCCGAAGCTCGAGAGCGCGACGATCACGGTGCGGACGGTGTACGTCGGCGCGGACGCGGATCTGGTCCGCGGCTTCATCACCACGCCGCTCGAGCGGGCGATCGCCGCCGCCGACGGCATCGACTACATCCAGTCCGAGAGCCAGCAGAACCTCTCCACGATCAGCGTCCGCCTCAAGCTCAACTTCGACGCGGCGGCCGCGCTCTCGGACATCAGCGCGCGCGTGAACCAGGTGCGCGCGGATCTGCCGCCGGAGGCGCAGGTCCCCGCGATCGCGATCGAGCCCTCGGACGCTCAGGTCGCGGCGATGTACTTGAGCTTCGGCTCCGACATCCTCGAGGAGAACCAGGTCACCGACTACCTCATCCGCATCGTGCAGCCGCGGCTGTCGGCGATCGAGGGGGTTCAGCGCGCGGAGCTCCTCGGCGGGCGGACGTTCGCGATCCGGGCGTGGCTCAAGCCGGACCGGATGGCCGCCTTGAACGTGAGCCCCTCCCAGGTGAGGAACGCGATCGCGGCGAACAACTACCTCGCCGCGATCGGGCAGACGAAGGGCGCTCTCATCCAGGTCAACGTGACCGCGACCACCGATCTGAAGTCGGTCGAGCAGTTCCGGCGGCTGGTGATCCGGGACGAGGGGGGCACCCTCGTGCGCCTCAGCGACGTCGCGGACGTGGAGATGGGAGCGGACGAGTACGACACCGACATCCGGATGTCCGGAAAGAAGGCGGTGTTCATGGGGATCTGGGTGCTCCCCAACGCCAACTCTCTCGACGTCATCAAGAAGGTGAAGAAAGAGATGGAGCTCGTCAAGAAGGAGCTCCCCACCGGGATGCGGGCGGACGTCGCGTTCGACTCGACCCAGTACATCGAGGACGCGATCGACGAGGTCGTGAGCACGCTGACGGAGACGATCCTCATCGTCATCGTCGTGATCTTCTTGTTCCTCGGATCGATGCGCACCGTGCTCGTGCCCATCGTCGCGATCCCAGTCTCCCTCGTCGGGGCCGTGTTCCTGATGCAGATCCTCGGCTTCACCCTGAACCTCTTGACGCTGCTCTCGGTCGTGCTCGCGGTGGGCCTCGTCGTCGACGACGCGATCGTCGTGGTCGAGAACGTGGAGCGCCACATTCGAGAAGGGAAGACGCGCCTCGAGGCGGCTCTCCTCGGGGCGCGCGAGCTCGTCGGGCCGGTGATCGCGATGACGATCACCCTCGCCGCCGTGTACGCACCGATCGGCTTCCAGGGCGGCCTCACGGGGGCGCTGTTCCGCGAGTTCGCCTTCACCCTCGCGGGGGCGGTGTTCATCAGCGGCGTCGTCGCCCTGACCCTCTCCCCGATGATGGCGTCGAAGCTCCTCTCCGAGAAGCACGACCAGGGCTGGCTCGTCCGCAACATCGACCGCGGCTTCGAGCTCTTCAAGCGCATCTACGGGCGGGTGCTCGATGGGACGCTGCGCGGGCGCGGGGCGATCTACGTGGTGTGGGTCGTGCTCTCGCTCCTCATCGCGCCGATGTACATGTTCTCGGCTCAGGAGCTCGCTCCCAACGAGGACCAGGGGATCATGTTCGGGGCGATCGACGCGCCCGCGAACGCGACCGTCGAGCAGCTCTCCACGTACACCGAGCACATCAACGACGTCTTCATGACGGAGCCGGAGTTCGAGAGCAGCTTCCAGATCACGTTCCCGTCCGGCGGCTTCGGCGGCATGTTGGTCAAGCCGTGGGGGGAGAGGAAGCGGCCCATCTTCGACATCCAGGCCTCCGTGAGCGACAAGCTCTCGTCGACGACGGGGGTGCGCGCCCCCGTCTTCTTGCCTTCGGCCCTGCCGAGCGACGGCTTCTTCCCCGTGGAGATGGTGATCGCCTCGACCGCGAGCCATGAGGAGCTGCTCCGCTACGCCGAGCAGATCTCGGACGCGGCCGCCAAGAGCGGACAGTTCGCGTTCCCGCCGTTCACGGACGTGCGCATCGATCAGGAGAAGACGCAGATCGTGATCGACCGCGACAAGGTCGCGTCGATGGGCCTCAACATGCAGGTCGTGGGGGCGGATCTCGCCTCCATGATGGGCGGCAACTTCGTGAACCGCTTCGACATCGACGGTCGGAGCTACAAGGTCATCCCGCAGATCGAGCGGGCGGCGCGGCTCACCCCCGACCAGCTGAATGACATCTACATCACCGGTCCGAAGGGGCAGCTGATGCCGCTCTCCGCGATCGCGACGCTGAAGAAGGGGGTCGAGCCGCGGACGCTGAACCGCTTCCAGCAGCTCAACTCGGTGAAGATCTCGGGGGTGGCGATCCGCGGCGTCGACGGCGGCCTCAAGGTGATGGAGGACGAAGCGAAGAAGATCCTGCCCCCGGGGTCGCGCGTCGACTACACGGGCGAGTCGCGCCAGCTGAGGAACGAGAGCGGCAAGTTCCTCCCCGCCATGGGGCTCGCCCTGCTCCTCATCTTCTTGGTGCTGGCCGCCCAGTTCAACTCGTTCCGCGACCCGTTCGTGATCCTCGCCGGCTCCGTGCCGCTCGCGATGTTCGGGGCCCTCGTGTTCACGTTCCTCAAGTTCGCGGGCCCGCCGGGGATGAAGTACGGCCCCACCGAGGGCTGGACGACGACGATGAACATCTACTCGCAGGTGGGGCTCGTCACCCTCGTCGGGCTCGTGTCGAAGAACGGGATCCTGATCGTGGAGTTCGCGAACCAGCAGCAGCTCAAGGGGCGGTCGAAGATCGAGGCGGTGAAGGACGCGGCGATGACGCGGCTGCGGCCGATCCTGATGACGACGGTGGCGACGGTGGCGGGGCACTTCCCGCTCACCCTCGTGACGGGGCCGGGGGCGGTCGCGCGAAACTCCATCGGCATCGTGCTCGTGGGCGGGATGAGCATCGGGACCTTCTTCACGCTGCTCGTGATCCCGTCCGTCTACGTCCTCATCGCGAAGGACCACCGCGCCCAGGAGAAGAAGGAGAAGGCGGCCGAGGTTACTCCCGCCGCCGAGGCCGAGGGCGCGGCGACGTGATCCACTCCTGGGTCGGCGAGCGCGCAGCGCGCCAGGGGTTCGATCACGCTCGGCAGCAGAGCAAGAGGCCGCTCTTCGGCGGCGCGACCCCTCCGCTCGTCACGTGGGTGGCGGGGGCGCAGCTGCCGGAGACGGAGCGAGTGAACACGAAGGAGCTGAAGGAGAAGCTCGTCGGGGTGGCGCAGTTCACGGCGGTGAAGCCGCTGAAGCCCTGCCCCGAGCAGTCGGTGGATTCGTAGAAGACGACCGTCGGTGTCCCGCACCCGACGTTGCCGTCGACGCCGTTGCACGCGCACTCGCAGTCGCGGTCGTCGAAGTAGGAGCTCAGCGGGTTGAGCTGGTGAGGAACGAGCTCGGCGGGGCACTCGGTCGCGGTGTCGGCGAGCAGGCAGTACGTGCCGGCGCCGGCGGGGAGACAGGAGAGATCGGCCCCGCCACAGCTCGCCTCGACCGGGCACGCGCGCGTCGTCTCGTTCAGCGTGAAGGGTGGCTTGTCCGCCTTCTTCTCGTCGGAGTCGCACGTCGCCGTCGGCTGACCTCCGATCACGAAGCCGAGGCCCTTGGCGGGCGCGGTGAGGGTGGTGCACGCGGGGCCGGGCGCGGCGAGGATGGCGCTGCCGTTCACGGTGCAGGTCGTATCGGATGCGGGCCGGACGGATCGGCAGAGGTCGTCGGGGACGACGCAGCTGCACGCGCAGACCGCCTCCGGCGCGGAGACCGCGACGTCGTCGAGCCCCCCTTCGGCCACGGCTTCGCATTCGTCGGTGGTGAGACGAACCACGCTCGAGAAGCCATCCGGCAAGGAGATGCACTCGCCGTCGCAAGGAGCCTCGCCCCCGCCCCCGCCGGCGGGCTCGCCGCCGCCGCCGCCGGCGCCCTGGGTCGCGCCGCTCCCCGCCGTCCCGCCTTGGGGTCCCGCTCGGTCGAAGTCGAGCAAGCACGCCGCCGGCGTGAAGCAGAGGAGGATGGGGAGGAGCCGGCCCATCCGTCGCACCGTCACGAAGCTTCGGCGATGGAAGCCGAAGCGCTCCTCTGGGTTTGGAGCGGCGTCGCTACTCGATCGCCGATGTCCGTGAGCGGCTCTCCCACGCCGACCGCCTCCTTCAGCTCCCGCGCGAGGGCCCTCGCGCGCGCCCGGATGCGATCTTCGGTCGCGCGCAGCGCGCCCGCGACCTCCGCGACGAGCGCGGGCTCGGCCGTCTTCGGCTCCCCGTCCTTCACGAATTTGAGGAGGCGCTCGAGGGCGTCGGCCCCGTCGAGGGAGAGGATTCGCGTGAGCTCTTTGCCCTCCGCCGACCACTCGGGGCGCATGACCTCGGGGTGGAAGTGCTTCACCACCTCGATGTCGAAGCGCGTCCCCATGATGCGGTTCGAGAGCGCGTCCTCTCCGAAGTTGCGCGCGTGGAAGGTCGCCATCGTGAGCTCGAAGAGGCGCTCGACGTCGGCGCTCGCGAGGGAGTAGTCCCACATCAAATAGTCGCCTCGCACGCGGCCCTCCTTCTGCATCCGATCGAGGAGCGGCGTGCCGGCGTAGAGCTCGACCCGGCCGAAGTTCGAGGGGTACTCCGACGCGTAGCGCATGAAGTCGAGGTTCACCTCGATGCTCTCGAGCGTGGTGTCGGGATCGAAGATCAGCATGTTGAAGCAGGTGTAGAGATCGAGCTCGCGCACGAGCTCGATCGACTTGCGGTTCTGCTTCGCCCCCGACCAGCGGCGGAGCGTCTCGAGGCCCTGATCGGCGTCGGTCTCGATCCCGATGTACGCGCGGATGCAGTGGAGGCGGTGCTTGAGCACGCCGAAGACCTTCGGATCGACGTCGGTGGGGCGGGCCTTCACCACCGTGGCGTAGGCGCCGATGTCGCGCTTGTCGAGCTCGTCGGCGAGGGCGGAGAGGCGCTCGAAGTTCTTCCGGTGGCCGGGGACGAAGAAGTTGTCGTCGTGGAAGACGAAGATGTCGACCCCGCGCGTGCGCTTCTGCTCGACCATCTCTTCCGCCACGTCGGCGACGTCGCGTGTGCGGTAGCGCTTGCCGGGGAGCGTCTGCTCGTGCCACGCGGCGATGCAGCAGAACGAGCAGTTGGCGTAGCAGCCGCGGCTCGCGACGAGGGGGGCGATCCCGTGGCCGAAGCAGGCGGCGGGGGTGCCTCGCCGATCCGGTCGAGGCAGCTTCGCGAGATCGGGGACGGAGGGCGCGGCGGTGAGGAGGGGCGATCCCTCCGCGTCCCGGATCGCGAGGCCGGCGATGTCTTGGAGCGGGGCCCCCGCCACGATCGCGTTCGTCAGCGCGACCATCGTCTCCTCCGCCTCTTGGCGGCAGATCGAGTCGACCTCGGGGAAGTCGACCATGATGTCGCGCGCCGCGAACGTCGCGAAGTGGCCGCCGAGGGTGATGTGGCCGCGGTAGCCGCGCTCGCGCAGGGCGACCGCGAGCGCGAGGAAATCTTGGGCGCGCCACTGAAACGCGAGGCTGAGCCCGACGATCGCCGGCTGCTCCTCGAGGACCCGCTCGAGCGACCAGGGGAAATCGGCCTCTTGGTTGTGCGGCACGAGCACCGTCTCGTGCCCCGCGGCGGCGAGGCTGGACGCGATGTAGCGCAGGCTCAGGTTCTCTTCGATCTCGGGCCCGACGAGCGCGACCTTGGCCATGATGAGCTCCTAGAGCACCGAACGTGTTGAAAGCCGAGTGAAGTCGGGGGAGCTTGCGGCTGAGGCGCGCGCCCGAGGCGTGAGCACCGCAAGACTGCGCCTCGTAACCTGAGGAGCGGAGCGACGAGGCCGTGTGGATCGGGCGCGAAATCGCGCGAATGCGCCGGCTTTCAACATGATCGGTGCTCTAGCGTCTCGAAGGAGGAGGCATGGGATCCACGACCGTGTAGGCCGGGGGAGGGATCTTCGGCTTCGTGACGGTGGGCTTCGTCGTCGCGGAGGCGGCTCCGCTCGCGGCCGCCCCGGACGTCGCGGAGCCGCTGCCGAACGCGGTCGCGGTCGGCGTTTCGCTCGCGGAGGCGGAGGCGCTCGCGGCGGGGTCGGCGGTGGGCGCCGACGCGGTGGTCTCTGCGGTCGCGCTGCTCGACGCCTTGGTCGAAGCGCTCGAGGTCGCGGACGCGCTCGTCTTCGCGGTCGCGGCCGACCCGGCGTCCGCGACCGGGTCGGGCGAGGAGCAGCTCGCGATCGCGACGGTCGCGGTCGCCCCCGCGAGCAGCTTCTT
>JBGAID010000148.1:0-17502 GCA_044225865.1 Polyangiaceae bacterium
CGGCGTCATGCCTCTCGGCACCGGAGTGGCTGCCAATTCACCCCCCCGGCCCCCCTCGCTGTGCGAGGGGGGAGATCCGTCGGAGGACGATGCGGGGTTTTTTTCGAGCACGCTTTCCGTTTGTAACAGGGCTTCGTCGTTGGTGAAGCGCAGGACGAGGATGCCACGCCTTCGGAAGAAGGTGTCGCGAAGTCGATCGCGTCGCTTGTGCACAACCCAGAGCGCTGGCTCCCCCCTCGCGCGCGCGGGGGGCTGGGGGGGTGAAAGAGCAGCAACTGCCCACCACGCGGAGCGCATTCGCATCGCGTTCGGAGGAGAGGCAGGGACGGCGCGGGTTCGCCTGATGACGACCTTCGGCCGGTCCTCCAACACTCCCATATCGTCCATTTCGGCCTCGGGGAGGCGCCGTGATCGACAGCGTGGAGGTGCGCTGGCCGGGAGGCGCGACGGAAGCGATCGACGGGATCGAGCCCAACGGGCGCTACGCCGTGATCAAGGGGACAGGGTCGGCGACGCCGCTCTGACCGGATCTCTGCGGCACGGGAATCGCCCTTCATGTGAACGTGCTCACCGTCGAAGCAAAGTAGTCAAACGACCCAATTGTCCAGGTTCCCGCGAGGATCCGGATCCGCAACAACTCGGGGATCACGGCGTACCTACCCTCGACGTGCGGGCACATCGAGCTCGACCTCCAGTCGAGCCCTCCCGACGAACGCGACTATTGGTACGACGACAGCTGCCTCCAAACTTGCGAAGACCTCCAACAGAGCGGGCCCATCGATTGCGGCGCTTGCGCCCCGGGGCTCTACGCGCTCGAGACGGGCGCCACCGTCGATCTCCAATGGGACGGTCGCGGCTTGCAGGGCGGGGTCGCGATGACGCCGGCGTGCTTTTGGGATCCCGCCTTTGGCGATGGCTCGTGCGCCCAGCGGGTCGCGGCCGAGCCGAGCGCGTACGTGATCTCGGCCATGGCCTACTCCCAGTGTGAGAATGGAAGCGCCGTGTGCGGATGCGACGCCGATACCAAAGAGTGCTTCGGCTCCGGGACCGGCCAGACGGCGAGCGCGGAGATTGCCCAGTTTCAATACCCGGGCGTCGACCTCGTCGAGGTCGTCTTCGAGTCGTGCGCGTTCGGCTGCCCCGCGGACTGACGTCCCGAGGTCGCCTTCTTCTCTGCCTCCGCGAGCGCCATCAGACGGAGCTCAGCCAGAGCCGGAGGCCCGCCTCTCTGCTGCACCTCTGGAGGATCGCACCGTTGTCCACCCACGCGGTGTCTCCGGGGTCGAGCGGCACCTCCCAATGGAACCGCGGGTCGTCGGCGAGTCGCTCGATCTCGTCGATGGCCGCGAGCTGGATTGGGCGAAGTCGGGGACCGTCGACCATCGCCGGCGACGCGCGAAGGTAACGGGGGATGAAGAACGTCCGCACCAGCGGCTCGCCCTCGCGACCCACGTGAGCGGTGCAAAGCGGCCGCCGGATCAAGACCGGTGGAGCTCCCTCTTCCTCGTATCGCCAGGGGAAATCATCGAAGAGGACGCGATAGAGCTCCGGGCGGGTGCGCTTGATCTCGGCGACGATGGCGCCGGAGCTGGCGATGCGGGGGCCCCTCCCGGGGGCCGACGCGCCAAGGCAAAGGTGACCGATGATGTCGGCGCCGTCGGTGCGGAAACCCTCGTCGCGGGCGCGATCGGCCGAACGGGTGAGGAGCTCGCCGCGGAGGTTTTGAGGGACGGGGGCCCCGATGGCGAGGCCGAGGACGACATAGGAGAGGGCGAGGCGCTCGTCGCGAAGGCCTCCCGCGTCGAGGCCGCGCAAGACGACGAAGCCCCGCCCTCGTTCGATCGCCGCACGGACGCGTCGGCCCGCTTCCGAGAGCGGCCCGGTCGCGGGCACATCGGACCGGCCGAGCGTGTCGAGCTTACGCCTCTCGACCTTGGAGACGATGCGGGCGAGGTCGGCGACCTCGGCCTTCGAAAGCCGATCCGTCCAGATCGGGGGACCCTCCAGATCGGCCCGCTCCCAGATGGAAGGGTGCGACGCGAGCTGGTCGGGCACCCTCGGCCCTCGGTCGCCCGCTTCGCAGCAGAGGGGCAAGTACTGGCGAGTTTGAATGCCATTGGGGAGCTTTCCGTCGGGCCGTCGCTCGCATCCAATGACCTTTCCACGCGCATCGAGCGCGATGTTGCAGCAATCCTCGAGGGCCTGACGGAGCTTCTCCCGTCCGCGCTGGACGCGAGACTTCATGCCCGAGAGGGAGACGCCGAGCATCTCGGCCGCCTGCTTCTGCGTCAGTCCCTCGATCTCGACGAGGGTGAGGGCCTCTCGGTACGGAGAGGGGAGCATGTAGATGAAGGGGACGAGGTAGCTCGCCACGTCCTGCTGGACGATGTGGTCCTCCTCGTCGGCGTCGAGCGGTTGGTCTTCGAGCCCCTCGCTCTGCGCGACCCGATGCTTCGAGGCGCTTCGCTGGTGATCGATGATGGCGCTCCGGGCGACTTGGTACACCCAAGGCCCGAAGCGCTCGTCGTCGCGGAGCCCGGCGAGGCCGCGCTGCATGCGCAGAAAGACGTCTTGCATGATATCGTCGACGTCGATCTCGGAGCGCACGCGGCGGGCCACGAACGGGCGCAGCTTCCCCTCGAGCTCGTGCCACGCCGCACGGGCCGTCGGCTCGATCATGCCTTGTTCTCCGGAGCGCAGCAGGTGGGGCCGCAGCACGCCTTCTTCTTGCCGCCGGGCTTGACCGCCTCGATCGTGGCGGAGGCGACATAGTTCTCCATGCCCGAGCCGGGCAGCCAACATTGAATGGCCTCTTTGCTCGCCTCGCTCACCTCGACCCGAATATCCTCGAAGCCGGCCGCCCCGAGCAGCTCGCGGATCGCATCGACGGTCGCGGCTCCCGACACGCAACCGGTCAACGCCAGCAGGTCGTCCTCGATCGCGCGCGGGAGAGCTTGCAGCTTCACCACGTCGGAGATGGCCAGGCGACCGCCAGGCTTGAGCACGCGAAAGGCGTCTTGGAACACCGCGCCCTTGTCCGGGCTCAGGTTGACGACGCAGTTCGAGAGGATGACGTCGACGATGCCGTCTTCCACGGGCAGATGCTCGATCTCGCCGAGGCGGAAGTCCACGTTCTTCGCTTCCAGCTTCTTGGCGTTCGCGCGCGCCTTCGTCACCATATCGGGCGTCATGTCCACGCCGATGACGCGCCCGCCAGGTCCGACCCGCTTGGCGGCGAGGAAGCAATCGAAGCCACCTCCTGCTCCGAGATCGAGCACCGTCTCTCCGGCCGAGAGCGCGGCGATCGCCTGTGGGTTTCCGCAGCCGAGGCCCATGTTGGCGCCCTCCGGCACCGACGCGAGATCCTCCTCGGTGTATCCCAGCTTCAGGCTCATGCTCGCGCCCGTCCCGCAGCAGCTCGGAGCGCAGCTCGCCCCCGTCGTGGAGCGCGCGATGTTGCCGTACTGCTCGCGCACCGCCGCCCTCACCTCGTCACTCGTCCGTTCCGTCATTTCGTAGCCTCCTGCCTCTCAAGACGCGGACGGATCCAAAAGGACGCAGGGCCTCGCGCGGTTTCGATGAGGTCGGGAGGGGGGCCGCGACCGCCCCGTCCCATCGTCTACGAACGATGCCATGACCCACCACGTCCGAGCGGTAGGCCGCTTTAAATGTGGCCTATTGCTAGCTATGGGGACACAGGCGGCGAATCGCACCATCGTCATCTCACGATAGGATGGCCCGCCGGGGTCGTCAAACGCCGCGCCACCCGCACGAGGCTGTGACCGATGGCCGAGGCCGCGTCGGGCCGCGCGTCTCGCGTCAGGATCTCGAGCCCCGCCGCCCCGAGCTCGGCGTCCAGCTCGTCGGCGGAGACGAGGTAGCGATTGCCCGCGCGCGAGACGAAGCTGACCGGATCGATCCGGTGTCGCTCGAAGTCGACGTGCCCCTCACGAGACATCGTATCGGAGAAGAAGACCCCCCCGGGACGGAGGACGCGCGCGACCTCGGAGAGGAACCGCCGCCGATCGGGGCCGAGGATGCAGTGCAGGACGTGATTGTCGACCGCGAGATCGAAGCTCGCGGTAGGCAAATCGAGATCGAGACAGTCCCCGACGACGAACGTGGACTCAGGCGCGTTCCGCCGCGCGAGCGCGACGGCAGTGGGGGAGAAATCCACGCCCACGACCCGATGGCCCCGCGCCGCGAGCAGGATCGAGACCTGTCCGCCCCCGCACCCGAGATCGAGCGCGTCTCCGGGCACGACCATCGCCGAATCGAGGAACGCAACGATCGCGTCGTAGGGACCACGACCCTCGCGTCCGAGCGTGGGCAGATCATCCCAGGCTCTCCCGCCGCGCTCCGCGATCAGGCGGTATGCGTCCTCGTGATCGTAGTACGTCCGCACCAGCCTCATCGTACCCGGGCGGGCGGGCCCTCACGACTCCCTGCACAACCTCGCGGCGATACCGACGCTGATGATCCCGAGGCTGAGCAGGAATAGCCCCGCGGTGACGTTCGTGAACAGGATGCCAAGGAACCCGACGAAGGCCGCGCACGCTCCGACGAGGATCAGGAGCGCCGCCACCACAGAGCGTGCGTCGCCGCTGGCGGTGGGGGGTCGCGACACGCGAGCGAGGTCGTCGCGAGGCTCTTCCCGCTGTGCATCGGCGAGCCGGCCGAGCCTCGATGCGATGGGTCCGGCTTCATCCTGTCCGAAGCCCCTCGCGACCAGCACCGCGTGCAGCTGATCTTCCCTCGCCCCACCCTCGATCATGCTCAGCATCTCCGCCTCGATCCCCTGCCGTGACGCAGCTCGGCGAGCGCGGTCACCGGGCAGGGCTCGGCGAGCGCGGAGCGCGCCGAGGGTCTGTTTCGAAGGTGTCAGCTTCTTGCTCTTCCTCGTCGAGGACTGGGTCATTCGGTCCGATATACGTTCGCGGCTCGAGCTCCTACCGGCGCGCGACGCGCGGCGCTTGCTACGTTTTTCGTAGCATCGACGGAGCGCCGCTCGGGGGATCGCGTCGCTCCCTTCCGTAGCAATGGGCGGTGCATGGGGGCGCGCCGCTGAGCGTCGCGCTCTGCCTTGAAGGAGCCTTCTATGATTTCGAGGATCGCGAATTCTTCCCTCTCTGCGGGCCGGGCCACGCTCGTCGCGCTGTTCGTTCTCTCTCCCTTCGCGAGCGCATGCGGCGACTCGACGGGGGACGGCGCGTCGAGCCAAGGAGGTGGCCACGAGACGGGCGGCGCCCCCGAAACGGGCGGAGGCGGAGCGGGAGGCTCCGGCGGCATCGATGGCCAAGGCGGAGACGTCAGCCAAGGCGGCGGCGGCAATGGCAACGAGTTCGAATGTCCGGAAGGGGTGGCCGACTGCGACGACGATCTCGTGAACGGCTGCGAGGTCGACACGACCTCCGACAACGCCAACTGCGGCGGCTGCGGTCTGCCGTGCGACGGCCGTTGCTTCGGCTCGGAGTGCACGCCGTTCGAGGTGATCGCCACCGACCAATACTGGATGCTGACCCCGTCCATCGCCTTCACCGCCGACAGCATCTTCTGGGCGAGCAGCTCCGACGAGAACGACCAGAGCTCGGACATGTTTGGCTTCTGGAAGTCCGCCAAGTCTCCCCTCGGCACGCCGACCGCGCTCGTCTCGAATCTACCCAAAGGATACCTCGTCGCGACGGGGAGCCAAAAGCTCTATGCCGTCTCGTGGGACTACGAGATGCAGAGCGTCGCCTTCGATGGCAGCGGCTACGGGGTGGAGGTGCCCTACGCGCAGTCGGTGGCCTTCGCGAGCCCCGATCTCTGGTACACGCAGAACTACAATGGCCATGTGTACCTCAATTGGAAGAGCGTCGTCTCCGCGTCGACCGGCACCGCCTTCCAGCTCCCGTACACCCCGGCGGTGGAGCAATACGGGATCGCCAACTCGTTCGTGATTGGCGACGACGGGTACGCCTACTTCGCCCTCGGCCACGCGACGGCCGGGTTCAACGGCCCGACCTACCAGATTCGCTCCGCCGACAAGACGGGCGCCATATCGAACGTCGTGGTGCCGTCCTCCTCCGGGAGGGTCGGGAGAATGCGCCGCCATCAGAGCGACATGTTCTGGATCGAGACGTCGGCGGGGGCGGCGAGCACCAGCGTCATCCTCGCGCTCCAGCCGGCCACGAGCTCCTATGCCACCAAGCTGCAAGGGACGGAGAACGTGACGGACTTCGCCCTAGACGCGCCGAAGATCTACTACGCCTTCTACGATCCCGACACTTATCAGCGCGGCCTCCGCTCGTTCGACATCGCGACGTACGCGGTGAGGGATCTCATCGTCGGGATCTCGCCTTCGTCGCTGGAGATCGACGACTCCAACCTGTACTTCTACGAGTCTTCGAGCGCACGGATCATCCGCATTCCGCTCGACGCGCTGCAGTAGGCTCTGCCGATGGCGCGGGGCGGGGGCGCCGCACTGCCGGCGCCGCGACTCAGGACGCGAAGCTCGCGGTCACGCTCGCGTGGTCCGACGCCTGGGTCGAAGGGGTCAAGTCGGGGAGCGCCCGGTGGCGAGCCGCGCTCGGTTCGGTAGTATCGACGAATGCAATCGTTGGGTCGATGCGAGGGGTGCGAGGGCTTCCTTGTCGGCGGCGGGAGCTGTCCGAACTGCGGGGCCATGGCGCCTCGCCCGTCCGCGACCCGGCGGCTCGCGACGACCGTCCTCGCCCCCGTCGCCGCGCTCACGCTGATGGCCTGCTACGGCGCGCCGCCGTGCCAAGAGCAGGCGGACAAAGACAAGGATGGCTACTTCGTCTGCGTCGAGCCCAAGTATGGCGAGATCGCCGAGCGCGATTGCAACGACAATGATCCGAACATTCACCCAGGCGCACCCGATCCGCTCGGTGACGGCGTCGATCAGGACTGCGACGAGAAGGACGGGCCCCGCTCTGGCGCCAAGAGCTCGGCGTCGGCGCAAGGGACTGCCGCCACCGCCCCCTCGAGCTCGGTGACCACCGCGCCGACGAACGACGCGAGCGCCGCGCCTCCGCCGCTCATCAGCGCCTCTGCCTCCACGTCCGCGTCCGCGTCCACCCGTCCTCGCTGACTCGGTCCGACCGGCCCCGGGCGCGAGAGGTCCCTCCGCGGCGTGGTCATTCCTTTTCGCCGGGGCCGCTCGCGGTCACCGCGAGCTCCTTCGATTCGCTCTCGTCTCGCATCTCCCGGGTGAGAAAGAAGTTGAGCGCGGTGCGGATGATCGCGATGGCCCCGAGCTTGCCGATCTGATCCCAGCTCGGCGCGATCGCGGTCGAGAGGATGTCCGCGCCGAGCTGGAACTCGAGCGCGAGGGCGAGGTAACGGGCGAGGGTGAGGCGAATCCGGTTGAAGCTCTTGACCCGGGGAGGAACGAGGGCGCTGATGAACTGGTACGCGGCGATGCAAATACCAATGGCGATGATGCAGGCGCCGAGCGTCTCGACGAGGAGCTTGAGCCATTGCACCGCCCCCGCGACCGTCTCCTCCACGCCCACGTGGCTCGGGGTGGCGAGCCAAGACTGAGCCGATTCGAGCTCTCGAGCGAACAAGGGTTTTGCCTACGTCATCCGAACGCGGAGGGGAATAGCGTTCCTGCGGGGCAGGTCTGGGGCGCAATTCGCTCGCCAGGGAGGGGCGTGCGACTGCGCTTTCGAGCCCGTCCCCGCCTCTGCGAACGAGCGTGCCCGAGGCGGCGGTCGCGAGGGTGCTCGCCGCGTGTCAGTCCATCGAGCCGTATTGAGCGGGGCTCCTCGACCCCTCGACGCTCCACGTCGAGGCCGCCATTTTCCGTGGGCTTGATTGCGTCCGACCGATGTCACTGGGAGCGGACGATGGAGTTCTTCTGCGCCCTGGGCTTCCAATTCGACAAGCAGCTCACCGATGGAAAGGCGGCATGCATGATCACCGCTTCGCGGGGGGGAGCACGCGACGCGACGCTTCTCCGCCGCACACGAAGGTCCGGACTTTGCCGTCCACTTTGACGGGGTAGCCCCCGATGTCGAGCTCGCGATGAATCGTGAGCTGGACGAGGTCGCCCCACGGCTCGATCTCGATCGGCCTGTCGCGGCGGTTGTCCTGTGGATAGATGGTCCCCACCCGCGACCCCGCCATCGCGGAGGTGCCCTCTCGAATCGGGAGGGCAATCCCCACGTCCAGGACGGAGGCGAGGCCGTGATAGCAAGTCAACGGATCCGATCCGAGGACGACCGCGCTCTTGTCGGGGTAGTAGACGGCGCCGTGGATCTCGATCGACTCCCCCGCGACGGAGACGGTGATGTCTTTGCCGATGGCCTTCCCCTCTTCTTCACCCATGAACTCGAGCTCGCCGCAGCTCCTCGCCTCGAGCGTCCCGCTCAAGGACAGCCCTGATTGGCTTAGCTGCCCGCCGATCCGGAACGTGACGGGCGCGGACTTGGCCACGGACGGATTGTCGACCTCAATCGGGACCGTGGAGTGAGTGATTCCCGCGTTCCTGCCGACGAGCGCCCATCGCGCCTTCCCGTCGGGCTCGATCTTCGGGGCAATGACGAGCTGGAACAGCCGCTCCCCGCCGCGGGGGGCGCGACCGAACATCCCGGCGTCGTGGCACGAGAGGGCGTCCGTCGATAGCCGCACCTCGATCGTGCGACTGTGCCGATAGCGAAAGGCAATGGCGGATCGGAGCTCGATTGGCGCGCCGTTCTCGGTGGCGGAGACAGCGAGCGCGGGCGGAGCTCGGCGGTGCTTCGCGACCTGGCTCGAAGGCATTTGCGGAACGGGAGGCCCCGGGTCGGCCGAAGGTTGCGGCTTCCCATCTTCGGTGCGGCAGGACGACGTGAGCGCGACCGTCAGCACGAGCGCGACGAATGACGAGCGTAGACGACCGTCCCCCGAAGACGACATGGACGAAAGAGGTAACGCTGCATTCATCGCCCGCAAGGGCGACGCATTGGCCTCCTCCGAGCACGTTGAAAGCCGCTGCTCCAATTTCGAGCGACCCGCGCGATTATCGTGCACCCACGACTCGACCAATCTCCGCGCGCACGGGTGAGACTCTTTTTGGGGAATCACAGATCAAGAGGACTTGGGGGCCGGCTGGCGCGATAAGTGGGGGCGTGCCCCCCTCGACGCCCCGCGCTCCCAAAGCCCAAGCCGCCCTGCGCGTTCGCGCGCCGGCGCGGGGGGGTCGTTGCAATCAGAGCCGTTTCGGACCGGCCGACGATCGATTGCGGTCTTCGAGATCCCATCCCTCGTCGACCGCGGATCGTGACGGGCGCGCTTCGAGGCGATGCCCAGGGGACGAGCCGTCGCATTGACGAGCGGTGAGGAGGCGCTCTCGTCCGAAACGAATGCGGCGAGGGGCCCGGAGCTCATTGCCGTCGCCGCGCGCGCATTGGCTGAGTTGGCATTCGATGGGACCGCCCCCTGAGCGAGCGGAGCGAGCGATTTGGGGGCGGTGGGCGCGCGAAGCGCGACCGGTGGGGGCACCTGCTCGATTCGCCCGACTTGCAGCGGGGCGAGGGTCCTGCTTTGACTCGGGGGTGGATTCGACGGGCGCAGAGGACCCGGTGGGAGCGCTCGCGGCGGCCGGGCGCGGGGCGTGGCCTGGGCTGAGGCTCGACGTGGGCGCGTTCGCGGCGATGATCGAGCGGCATTTGAGCGCCTCCGAGGACCGCGCAGGGGCGATCGCGCGGATGCGGCCCGACGATCTGTACTTGGCGTGCGCTTGCGCGACGGGGGACGGCGACGCGATCGTCGCGTTCGAGCGGCGCTATGAGAAGGTGATCGAGCGGGCGGTGGGGCGGTTCGCGCGGACGGACGAGAAGCGCGACGAGCTCAGGCAGCTGCTGCGAGACCGGCTCTTCGTCGCGCCCGAGGGCGGGGCGCCGAGGATCGCCTCCTACACTGGACAGGGGTTCTTGGAGAACTGGGTCCGGGTGGCGGCGGTCCGGGCCTTCATGAACGCGGGGCGGGGGCGGCATCGGGAGGCGACGCCGGTGGAGGAGGAGTCGCTCGAGGCCCTCGCGGACGGCGGGGACTTGGAGCTCGACTTCCTGAAGCAGCACTATCGGGGGGCGTTTCGGCAGGCTTTTGCCCAGGCGATCCGCAATCTGTCGTCTTCGGACCGGTTGGTGCTGCGGCTGTCGGTGCTCCAGCATCTCTCGTGCGACGAGCTCGCGGTGACGCTCGGGGTGCACCGGGCGACGGCGGCGAGGAGGACGGCCCGCGCCAAACAACTGCTCGTCGATGGAACCCGCGCCGAGCTGGCTTCTATGCTGAAGGTGAGCCAGGAAGAGCTGGCCAGCATCCTGCACCTGGTCGAGAACAACCTCGAGCTCAGCATCTCTCGCCTGCTCGCCCCTACCGAAGCGAGCATGCAGCTCCCTATCGGGAGGCCCAAAGGAGGGTCCGCGTGAACCAGAGCCTCTGCCCCGACACCGAGGCGATCTGCGGCTTCGTCGAAGGACGAATGGGATCGCTCGACCGCAGCGAGCTCGAGCGGCACCTCGACGGATGTCCGTCGTGCCGCCGGGCGGTGGTCGAGGTCGGGCGCGCGCTCGACGCCTCGCGGGCCGCTCTCGCGAGCGGGGCGACGCCGGTGAGCATGACGACGGATCGACCGGGCGGCGCTTCGCGATCGGTCCCGCCTTCGTCCCAGCGGCTGAGCCGTTACGAGATCCGGCGCGAGGTCGCGGCCGGGGGAATGGGCGTCGTCTACGAGGGGTGGGATCCGGCGTTGGGGCGGCGCCTCGCGCTGAAGCTCATGCGCCCCGATCTGAAGGTCGCGGGGGCGACGGAGCAGCTCGCGACGGAGGCGCGCGCCCTCGCGAAGGTCTCACATCCGAACGTGCTGACCGTCTTCGACGTGGGCATCGAGGGCGACTCCGTGTTCCTCGCCGCGGAGTACATCGAAGGGGTGACGATGGAGAAGGGCTGGCCCCATCGGGCCCGCTCCTATCGCGATCGGCTCGACGCCTATTTGCAGGCGGCGCGGGGGCTCTCCGCGATCCACGCGGCCGGCCTCACCCACCGCGACATCAAGCCGACGAACATCCTGCTCGGCAACGACGGGCGCGTGCGCATCACCGATTTCGGTCTCGCGGTGCGGGAAGGACAGAGCGCGGCCCCGGCCGGCACGCCTGCGTACATGGCGCCGGAGCAGATCAAAGGGGCGCCGGGGCCCAAGGCCGATCAGTTCGCGCTCGCAGTGTGCATGGTGGAGGCGCTGCTCGGCGAGCGGGTCGGCGCGAGCACGAAGGCGGAGGATCTCGAGAAGAAGGCGAAGAGCGCCTGGGGTGGAGATCCGCCGCCGCGCGCGCTGTGGGTCGCCCTCGCGACCGCGCTCGCCTTCGAGCCAGACGCTCGGCACGCGAGCGTCGACGCGTTCATACGCGCCGTGGAGGACGCGACCGATCGCGCGCCCAAGCGAGGCGCACGCGGGACTTGGATCGCGGCCACGAGCGTCGGCGCCATCGCGATCATCGGCGTCGCGGCGGCGGCGGCGACCGGTCGCTTCGCGAAGAGCCCGAGCGCCGCCGACACCCTCGCCGCCGCGCCGAACGCGCTCACGACGACGCAGGAGACGCCGGCCCAAGAGGCGAGCGCGGAGAAGACGTCGCCCACCGGCGAACCCCTCTCGTTCGACGAGGTCACCTCGGATCTCGCCACCGACAGCACCGCGGGGGGAGCGCCGCGCGCCAGGCTCGCGGGGTCCGGTGCGGCGAAGGAGAGCGCGGCGAAGCTCTCCGACGGTCCGCCTCCGGGCGCGGACACGATGACCCCCCTCGAGCGCGCCCAGAAGGTGCGCGATCACCTCGAGCGCGCCAACAAAGCCCTTACGGACAGAGACGGGAGGAAGTGTCTGGCGGAGCTCGCGGAGGCGCGCGCCCTCGATCCGGCCACCGTCGACTCGCTGACGACGCTGCGCGCGCCGTGCGAGATGCTCGCGGGAAAGTGCGATCAGGGCGCGGACCGCATCGCCAAGGACAAGAACTTCGGGTCCGGGGCCGGCGCCATCGCGAGCCAGATGCGAGCGACGTACTGTCCGGTCGACAGCGGACAATCTTCGCCCGAGGAGCGCCTGAAGGCGGTCGGCTTCCAGGCCGGGGCCCCCCCCTTCACCGCCGCGAAGTGCGCCCAGCACCAAGCGCAAGCCGCGAAGGCGATCAAGGATCACGGCTCGAAGAAGCCCGACGCGACCGCGGTCTCGATCGCGCAGAACAACGTCGCCATGTGCTGGGCGTGGGTCGGTGACTGCGGGAAGGCCGCCGCCATCATCGGATCGATGGTCCCGCCCTCGGACGACCGCGACGAGAAGATCAAGAAGTGGGTCCGGCAAGCCCACCCGAACTGCGCCAGCTTCGGAAACTAAATCCGCACACGGTGTGCGACGACCGGCTCTGCCTCGTGTCCGAAGGGGGACGAGGAGGCAAGACAGCCATGAAGAGCCGGTTTTTCGTATCGATCGCCGCGGTGGGTCTCTCGGTTTCGGCGCTCGCGGGGTGCGGGGTTCGGGGGGCGGTGAAGATGCCCAACCCCCTCATCACGGGCGCGGTCGCACCGAACGACGCCAAGCAGCAGCGCTTCTGGTACGAGGCGATGAACGGCCTGCCTTACCAGAGCGCTTCGACCCACGCCCAGCTCGTGAAGCTCGACGACAAGCAGGTGTGCTTCGACGTGAAGCTGCGCTGGCTGACGGAGGTAGGGGCGGAGACGGAGGACGAGTCCTTCGTCGACGTGAACAAGCTCGTCCCCAAGCTCGAGGTGCAAGAGCCCGAGGTCTACCTGACGAAGTCGCATATCGAAGAGGCGCGCGAGATCTCGCGCTCGAGCCTCATGGGCAAGGTCACGGAGACGCAAACGGAGCAGCAGCAGATCTGCGGCAGCGGGGGCGGCAACTGCTACACGGTCAGCATCGAGAAGAAGGTGCCGAAGGACAAGCCGTTCAGCGTCATGGACAGCGGCGGCCGCGTCTGCTTCGAGCACGAGGGCAAGATCAACAAGAAGACGGCGGCCATGATCCTGACGTTTGCGCTGCCGGATCATCAGGACAAGGCGAGCCACCGCTTCGCGTGGAAGTTCGAGAACGAGTGATGCATCCGGGCGCCGTTCTGGCTAGAGAGGGGGGCCATGACGACGGCCCCCTTCGAGACGAGCGCCCCGAAACAAGAAGTCCGCGGCGCGCGGACGACGACGATGATCCCTTGCGTGGAGCCGGCCACGCGCCGGTCGCTCGGCGAGGTCCCGGCGTGCTCGCCCGACGAGGTGCGCGATCGCGTGGCGCGGGCCCGCAAGGCCCAGCTGGAGTGGCGAAAGACGTCCTTCGACGAGCGTCGCGCCTTCCTCAAGTCCATCCTCGATCACGTCCTCGAGCACGCGGACGAGCTCGTGGAGACGATCGTGCGCGACTCGGGCAAGACACGTGAGAACGCGATGCTCGGCGAGGTGTGGACGGTCGCCGAGAAGATCCGTCATACGTGCGCGCACGCCGAGCAGCACCTGCGGCCGGAGGTGATGCCGTCCGGGATCTTCATGCACAAACGGGCGGAGGTGCACTATCACCCGCTCGGCGTGATCGGGATCATCGCGCCTTGGAACTACCCGATGCAGAACATCCTCGGGCCGACGATCCCGGCCCTGTTCGCGGGCAACGCCGTCGTGGTGAAGCCGAGCGAGCACGTCGCCTGGTCGAGCGCGCGCTTCCAGCGCATCTTCGACGAGGCGTTCGACAAGGCGGGCCTGCCGCGGGACATCGTCCAGATCATCAATGGCTATGCCGACACGGGGGCGGCCCTGATCGGCGCCGCCGACAAGATCGTCTTCACCGGCTCGATGCCGAACGGAAAGAAGATCGTCGCGGAGAGCGCCAAGACGCTCACCCCCGTGATCCTCGAGCTCGGCGGCAAAGACCCGTTCATCGTGTGCGACGACGCCGATCTCGAGCAGGCCGTCCACGCCGCGATGGCCGGCGTCTTCATCGCCGCCGGACAGAACTGCTTGGCGGCAGAGCGCTTCATTGTCCAAGACGGGATCTACGACGCCTTCGTGGGGCGCGTCGTGGAGCTGGTGAGAGCGCTCCGACAGGGGCCGCCGCTCGGACCGGAGCGCGTCGACGTGGGGGCGATGGCGACGCCGATGCAGCTCGAGATCGTCGAGCGGCTCGTGGACGACGCGGTGAAGCGCGGGGCGAAGGCGCTCGTCGGCGGCAAGCGCGCCCTCACCGACGTCGGTGAGTACTTCGCCCCGACCGTCCTCGTGGACGTCCCCGCCGACGCGGCGATCCTGCACGAGGAGACGTTCGGACCGGTGATGGTCATTCTCCGTGCGAGGAACGACGAGCACGCCCTCGAGATCGCGAACTCGACGGAGTTCGGCCTCTCTTCGACGGTGATGACGAAGAGCCAGGAGCGGGCGCGGTGGTTCGCAGAGCGCATCGTCGCCGGCGCGACTTCGGTCAACGACTTCGGCCTCACGTACATGAACATGGACCTGCCGTTCGGCGGGGTCCGCGGCTCCGGCTATGGGCGCCTCAATGGTCGCGAGGGGCTCCGCGCCTGCTGCAACGCCAAGGCCATCCTCCTCGATCGCCTGCCGGTAGGGGCCCCCGCCAAGCTCTATCCGATTGGCACGTTCGACTACGACTTCGCCCGGGAGACGATCCGCAGCCTCTATGGCAAGGGGGTGTCGAAGACGTCCCAGGCGATCTCGCGGCTCGCCAAGACGGCTTGGTCCGCGGTCCGGGCGCGCAACTGAGGTGGGCGCCTCTCTGCGCCTCGCCGGCGCGCTGCTCTGTCTCTCGTCCCTCGCCGTCGCGTGCGGCGACGACGCGTCGACCGCCGACGGCGCAGCGGGCACGGGAGGATCCGGGGCGGGCGCGAGCTCGACGGGCGGCGCGGGGGGAACGGCGGGCGGAGGCGGAGAAGGCGGCTCGTTCGTCCCCGAGCCGGGTATCACCGCCGAATACTTCATCGACTATTACGATCTCGCGTTGACCGAGACGGAGGCGGGACTCGATAGGGATTTCGCCGACGGGGGGGCGGGGCCGGGGCTCGGCGCCGATCGGTTCTCGGCGCGGTGGACGGGGGTGCTCACCCCCGCCGAGTCGGGCGACTACACGATCATCACGGACACCGACGACGGGGTGCGGGTGTGGCTCGACGGCGCGCTCGTCATCGACGATTGGTCCGGTCACTTCGTGACCCGCAACACCGCCGTCGTCCCACTCGAGGCAGGGGTGCCCGTGGATTTGCGGGTCGATTACTTCGAGCTCGATCTGGCCGCCTCCGCGCGCCTCTCGTGGTCGAAGGACACGATCCCCGAACAGGTCATTCCCGCCGACGTCCTGACGACGGCGCCGCCGAGCGGGCTCCCCGGCCCGAAGCCTCCCTATCAGAACCCGGTCATTCCCTTCGACTGTCCCGATCCGGGCGTGCTCGCCACGAGCGACATCGACCCGCCCGGCTTCGTCGCCGCTTGCACCGGCGGCTCCTTCCCAATCCGGGCGTCTCGCAGCCTGGTGACGTGGACCGACACCGGCGCGGCGATCCTGCCAAATGGCAAGCCGGCGTGGGCCGCGAATGGCTTTCGAAACTGGGCTCCCGAGATCCACCGCGTCGGCGCGGGCTACGTCGCCTATTTCACGACGGTGGACGGCAATGACGCGCTCGCGATCGGGGCCGCCTCCGCGCCGAGCCCGACCGGTCCATTCACGGAGACGGCGGGGCCGCTCGTGCAGCACCCTCTCGGCGTCATCGATGCGACGTTCTTCGAGGACACCGACCAGAAGCGCTGGCTCGTCTACAAGATCGACGGCAACTCGCAGGGCCAGCCCACGCCCATCCTCGCGCGCGAGCTCGCCGCGGATGGCCTCTCGTTCGCGAGCGGGAGCAGCGCCGTCGAGCTCATCCGCAACGACGGCGGCTCGTGGGAGGGCGGCGTCGTGGAGGCGCCGTTCGTCGTGCGCCACGAAGGGATGTATTACCTGTTTTACAGCGGCAACGTCTACGACCACCGCTATCGGACGGGGGTCGCCCGCGCGAGCTCGATCCTGGGCCCGTACGAGAAGCACGGAGCGCCATTGCTCGCCAACAACGAGCGCTGGGTCGGCCCCGGCCACGGCTCGATCGTGACCATTGTGGGCGAGACGAGCGGATCGATGCTGGACTATTTCGTCTATCACGCCTGGACGAACGCGGGGGACGGCACCCAGCTCGGGGGAGATGGCCGGCAAGTGCTGGTGGATCGGATCGTCTGGGGCGGCGACGGCTGGCCCGCGATCCATGACGGGACCCCGAGTCGGTCGCCATTGCCCTGGCCCGGGACGGAGTGACGGTCCTTTCAGATCGCCCGTCGCGCGCCATCCCGTTTTCAGAGAGTGACTCCGGTTCCAGACGGCGCGCCGCCGGCCTTCTACCTTCCAGGCGAAAGGAGCGCTCCCATGGCTCTGCTCAAGGGTGCCTGTTTCGCTCTGGCTCTGTCGGCTTGCTCCGGACCGCCCGTCGAGCGGGCTTCTCCGCTGCCGGCGCCGCTCTCGGCGTCCGCGCCGGCGCAGGCAGATAAGGTCGCGCTCGGCGCGAAGCTGTTCTTCGATCCACGGCTGTCGGCGAACCGCGCCATATCCTGCGCGAGCTGTCACGACATCCTGGGCGGCAGCGGGACCATCGCGTCTTCCTTCGCGCTCGGCGTCGGGGGGCGGATCGGCGCGCGCAATCCACCGACGGTCTGGAACAGCGGCAACCGGTCATTGCTCTTCTGGGACGGGCGCGCGCGCAGCTTGGAGGAGCAGGCGCACGGGCCCATCACCAACCCCGACGAGATGAGCATGACGCCCGACTCCGCGGTGCGCGCCCTCGACCAGGTGGCGGCGTATCGGACGGAGTTCGCGGTCGCCTTCTCGAAGGAGCGGGCAGCGAACAGGTCGAACGGAATCTCGTTCGACGAAATCGTCTCGGCCATCGCCGCATTCGAGCGCACCCTCGCCACTCCCGATTCGCCGTTCGACCTCGCCGCTCGAGGAGACGAGGATGCCCTCGGAGACCGCGCGCGCCGCGGCTACGAGACGTTCCGGGACGTCGGGTGCATCGGGTGCCACGGCTCCCCGACGTTCACCAGCAAGGATTTCTATGCTCGGTTTCCGCTCCGCCCCATCCCCGATCTGGAGCTCTCTCTCGGCTTCACCCGAGATCGCGGCCGATTGACGTCCACCGGACGGCGAGCCGACGCGAGCTTCTGGCGCGTGCCATCGCTCCGCAATGTCGCGGTCACGGCACCCTACTTCCACAATGGGAGCATCTCGTCGCTGGAACAGGCGGTTCGGATCATGGGACGGGCGCAGCTCGCGCGCACGCTGACGGACGAGGAGGTCGGCGACCTCGTCGCGTTTCTGGAGAGCCTGACGGGGCGCCCTCCGCGATTGGAGAGGCCCGCCCTCCCCCCCGACTGACATCAGGGCGAAGCGCCGCTCGCGAGGGCCGCAAGCCTCGGCCGGTCGAGCACTCGGAC
>JBGAID010000149.1:0-17224 GCA_044225865.1 Polyangiaceae bacterium
CCGCTCCCCGCCGAGGCCCCTTCGCGCGCGTACCTGAAGCTCGAGCAGGCGGTGCGGCGCTTCGATCTCCCGATGCGCTCGGGGCCGCGCGCGATCGAGATCGGGAGCGCCCCCGGGGGCGCGGCGTACGCGATGCTGAAGCGCGGGCTCGCCGTGATCGGGATCGATCCGGGAGAGATGGACGAGCCTGTCCTCTCCCACCCTCGCTTCGAGCACCGCAAGGTCCCCGTGGGCGCGGTGAAGAAGGGCGATCTCCCGCGCGACGTGGACTGGCTCGTGCTCGACGTGAACCTCGCCCCGCCCGTCGCGCTCCGCTACCTCGATCGCGTCGCGGGGCCGCTGCGCGATCGGCTCCTCGGGTGCGTGCTCACCCTGAAGCTCAACGATCCGAAGCTCGCGCTGGAGATCCCCTCGTACCTCGCGCGCGTCGAGGGGATGGGCTTCGCCGACGTGCGCGCCACCCAGCTCCCCGCGAACGCGAGCGAGATCTGCGTCGTCGGCCGCGGCCGGCGGGGGGCGAGCGCTACTTCGCTTCGAGGATCGACTTGAGCCAGGCCTCGGTGCCGGCGCACTTGCCCGCCGAGACGGCGCCGCCGCTCGTCTTCTTGTAAGGACCCGCGACCATCACCACGTCGGAGCCGCGGATCGTCCACGCGAGCGGCCCGAGGTCCTTGCGCTCGAGGCACTGGGTGCCGAATTTCTTTCGGAGGACGAGCGCGAATTCCTTCGCGTCGCCGACGGTGTCCATCTTCGTGTAGAGCGCGACCGCGAACAGCTTTGGGTCGTCGGTGCCGCGCGCGACGACGAGGCGGTCACCGCCCCACCCGTCCGCCGCCTTCACCGCGACCTTGGTGGGCGTCCATTGCCCGAGCATCAGGCGGAGGCCGAGCTCCCCGTTGACGTCGTCGAAGCCGACCGCGAGCTTCTCGAGCTTCTCGGTGGTGATGGCGGGGACAGCGAGCGCCTTCTCCCCCTTCAGGTACTTGTCCGGGTGGAGCGTCTGCTCCGTCGTCTCCGGCAGCTTTTCGAATGCCGCGTCGATCCCGGAGAACCCGCCCTGCGCGCGCATCGCGCGGACGAACTCGACCCCGTCGGTGTACGGGGAGACGAGCCCCTCCACGATGATGGGCGGTGTCTCCGCGCCGACCTCGCTCATCTGGGTCGAGAGCAAGAAGGCGGTGCGCATCGCGTCCGGGTCCGGATCGAAATCGCTGCCGTAGGTGATCATCAGCCCCGCGAGCGTCGCGTCGCCCTCCACCAGGTGCTGGATGGCCGAGGTTCGATCGCTCTTGCCCGGCTTGTATTTCAGCATCGGCTCGAGATCGAAGGACTGATCCTGCAGGGCGTGGACGAGCTCGTGGGGGAGCGTCTCCTCTTGCTGCGAGGGCGACAGATCGTCGAGGAGGTACATCTCCTTCGTGTCCGGATCGTAGAAGCCGGCGACGCGCGCGGTGACGAGCTTCAAGAAGCCGGCCTCGAGATCGTAGTCGGTGGGGATGAGACCGAAGGCGCGCAGCCCCTCCGCCTGCAGCTCGATGACCCCGGGCGGGACCTCCTCCGCGAGCTTCTGCTTCGTCTTGTCGCGCAGCTGATCGCGGCTGAGCACGAAGGACTTCACCTGGCTCTTGATGGGGAGCTTGCGGAACTTGGAGACGCGCTCGAGCGTCTCGCGGACGGCGCGCACGTAGGGCTGAGGGGCGGCGCTCCCGGGCGCGCTCGCGCTCGCCGCCGCGCTCGGGGCCTCCGGCGCTGCGGTCGCGGGCAGCGCCGCCTCCGCGGTGGAGGTCGCGGTCGCGCTCCCCACCGGCGCGCGCTCGGGCGCGTCCGCCCCCGCGCAGCTCGCCGCGAGGATCGCGCCGACGACGAGGGCCGCCTCCCTCTTCACGCGCGCGCTCCGCGGCGGATCGCCTCGATGCGGTCGCGGTAGAGCGGGGCGCGCTCGGCGGGGGGCCGGCCGCTCTCGGGCTTGGAGAAGATCGCGCTCCCCGCGACGAGGGCGCGCGCGCCTGCCCGCACCGCCGCCCCTGCCGTGTCGGCGCCGATGCCTCCGTCGACCTCGAGCACCGCGGCCGATCCTCGCTCGTCGAGCATCGCCCGGAGCCGCTCGATCTTCGGGACGACGCTCGTGAGGAACGACTGCCCGCCGAAGCCGGGGTTCACCGTCATCACGAGGATCTGATCGAGATCGGAGAGGACGTGCTCGATGCTGCTCTCGTGGGTGTGGGGGTTGAGGACGACCCCCGCCTTGCAGCCGAGGGCGCGGATGGCGTGGAGCGTCCGCTGGAGGTGCCACGAGCACTCGACGTGGACGAGGATCCGATTGGCGCCCGCCTTCGCGAAATCGGCGATGTAGCGCTCGGGCTCCACGATCATCAGGTGGACGTCGAGCGGCTTCTTGGTGGCGCGCGCGATCGCCTCCACCACGACCGGCCCGATCGTGATGTTGGGGACGAAGCGTCCATCCATCACGTCGACGTGGATCCAGTCCGCGCCCGCCTCGTCGACGGCGCGGACCTCGTCCGCGAGCGCGCCGAAATCCGCAGAGAGAACCGAGGGCGCGATGAGCACGCGAGCCTTGTCGTGCGACACGAGACAAGGCTTACCCTGCCGCCCGGCTCACTGCTAGGCTCGCGGCGCGATGAAGACGAGGCCGCTCGAAAAAGCCGATTACGACTTCATCGTCGGCGTCATCGACCAATGGTGGGAGGGGCCGACGACGGCGCTCGCCCATCCGCTGTTCTTCTACGAGCTCGGGCGCCTCGCGCGCGTCGTCGAGCTCGACGACGGCACGGTGGTGGGGTTCCTGCTCGGCTTCGTCGCGGACAGCTACGCGGCGAGCAAGCCCGCGGGCGCCTCGCGCGCCCCTTCGCTCGGGCCCGGATCGAAGATCGGCTTCGTCCACCTCGTCGGGATCGATCCCGAGTACCGCCGGCGCGGCGTCGCTCGCATGCTCTACGGCGCCTTCGAGGACGCGTGCCGCGAGGCGGGGTGCGTCGGCATCAAGGCCATCACCACCCAAGGGAACGAGGGCTCCGTCCGGTTCCATCTCGCCCTGGGGTACTCGGTCACCACCGTCGACGACTACGCCGGCCCAGGCCGTGCGCGCATCGTGTTCGAGAAGCCGCTTTGATCCTCGCCGCCCGTGCGGCCCACCGCTACGCTTCGAAGCGTCGAGATCGGAGGCGCACCGTGCTCCCTGCTCGCTCTTCTTTCCTGGCTTGGCTCTCTACGATCGCGCTCGTCGCGTGCGCCAAGGGCGATCCGATCGGTCCGACCGGCGCCGGCACGGGCTCGGGCGCGAGCTCTTCCGAAGGCGGCTCCGGCCAAGGCGGCACCAACGGCAACGGCGGCGCGCCGAGCACCGGCGGTGAAGGGGGGACGATCACGACCGGCCCCTCGTGCGAGGAGCAGCCGTGCAAGCTCGTCACCCCGCAGTGCGGATGCGACGCGGGCCTCGCGTGCTCGCTCGACGCGAACGGCGATCGCGCGTGCGTCGAGGCCGGCTCCGCCCCCGAGGGCCAGCCCTGCAGCGACACGAACCTCTGCGCCGCGGGGACGATCTGCGTCGGCTACTCGCAGAGCTCCCTCGCGTGCTCGAAGTTCTGCGAGACCAACAGCGAGTGCGCGCCGCCGGGCGGGCGCTGCGTGATCACGCTCGATGGAGCGGACGGCGTCCTCCTCTGCTCGGACAACTGCAACCTCGTGGGCGGGACGGGCTGCGGCGCCGCGGGGACTTCGTGTCAGCTCGGCGTGACGATGACGGACGAGCCGTTCACGTTCTGCGGCCTCCCCGGGGCCGGCGTGGAGCAGGCCTTCTGCACCGACAGCGGCGACTGCGCCCCCGGGTTCGCTTGCCTCGAGACGACGGAGATGCCGCCGCAGAATCATCGTTGCTTTCAATGGTGCGACACCGCGTCGCCCTCTTGTAACCCCAACTTCCCCAACTGTACGGCGCTGCAAATCGCCGATGGCGTGCCCCTCATGCTGGGCGCGACGACGTACGGCGCTTGCAATCCTTGACGCCTGCGAAGCAACCGAGCGAGAGGAACGGACGATGGCCTCCCCGAGCGACGCGCCCCCGCCTGCCCCCAGCATCGATCAGCTCGCCTCCATCGGGCTCTTCGGCGGTCTCGACGAGACGACGCTCGGCGAGTTCGTGCAGAGGCTCCCCCTGATCCGCCTCTCACCGGGTGAGGTCGTCTTCCGAGAGGGAGACCCAGGTCGCGAGCTCTTCGTGCTCCTCCACGGCGAGATGGAGGTCATCAAGCAGTCGAAGTCGCAGCGCGAGTCGCGCGTCGCGATCTTCGGGCCCGGCGATTGGTTCGGAGAGATGAGCATCCTCGACATCATGCCGAGGTCGGCCACCATCCGCGCCCTCGCCCCTGCCCTCTTGCTGAAGATGTCGGCGAGCGATCTCGAGTCGCTCTACCGGCGCGACCTCAAGGCCTACTCGATCGTCGTCCTCAACATCGCGCGCGAGATGTCGCGCCGGCTCCGCGTCGCGGACGGCATCCTCGCCGACGTGATGGCGAACCTCGCCGACACGTACACGCGCCGCTCCTGATCGACCCCTGCCGCGGCGGAGCTCGAAGACCGCTGCTCTCAGCCGCCGCCGCCCGCGCCGCCGGCTCCACCCATCGCGCCGCCGGCGCCGCCCATTCCACCGGCGCCGCCCGCTCCACCGGAACCGCCTGCTCCGCCCATTCCGCCCGCGCCGCCCGCGCCGCCGAGCGCCGGCTCTCCGCCTGCGCCACCTTCGGCCGCGCCGCCGCCGCGCCCGCTTCCGCCGTTCCCATCCGAGGCGCCGCCCAAGTTCTGAGAGCCGCCGCTCGCGCCGTCGGCCGACGAGGCGCCCTCCCCTAGCCCGTAGCCGGGAGGATCGGGCTGCGGATCGAACACGCACCCCGTCGCGACGATCGCGATGACCAAGCCCAGCGACCCGAGAGGGCTGCTGCGCCGGACGTCTGCGAAGAACCCCCGCCGCGCGCTCATGCGTTCACCGTAGCAGGACGATCAATTGCCGTCGCCGATCGCGGAGCCACCGCCGCCGGTCGCGCCGCCTGCGCCACCGCCACCGCCCGCGCCTCCTGCGCCGCCTTCGCCGCCGCCGCCGCCCACGCCGCCCATCCCGCCGCCGCCCGCGTCGGCCGCGCCGCCGCCGCCCTGACCGTAGCCACCTTGCGCCGAGCCGCCCTCGCTCGCGCCGCCGGGGGCGCTGCTGCCACCTTCGTAGGCCTGACCGCCGAAGCCCGCGCCGCCGTCGCCGGGGTGCTGGCCGCCGGAGCCGTTGATCTGATCCGGCGGATCGGGCTGCGGATCGAAGCAGCCGGGAACGACGGCCGCCGTCGCGACGAGTCCGAGGAGCGCACCGAGCCAGGGCTTCGAGGGGAACATGGGCCGAGCTTCAAAAAGCAGGATTTGTACCTGCGCCTTTCCCCGCGAATGCGCTGGTTTTAGCGTGCCTCCGGCTCAGCGCGGCACAGGCCGCCACGGCACGGCTGTCAGACGTGTCGCATGGAGCGTGGGAGCGAGTAGCGACCCCGCTTCGGAAGCGGCATGCTCGGCTCCTCATGGACGCGATCGCGGCGAAGCTCTCGGCGGTGAAGGCACGCATCGAAGAGGCTTCGAAGCGAGCGGGACGGGAGCGCGCGCCCGCGCTCGTGGCCGTCTCGAAGGGACATCCGGCCGGCGCGATCCGTGAAGCCTTCGCCGCCGGTCAGCGCGTCTTCGGAGAGAACTACGTGCAGGAGCTCGTCGCGAAGGCGGCGGAGCTGCGCGATCTCGAGGGCATCGAGTGGCACTTCATCGGGCACCTCCAGCGCAACAAGGTGAAGGATCTCGTCCCCGTCTGCCACGTGGTGCACGCGGTGGATCGCGCCGAGCTCGCGACCGAGATCGATCGGCGGGGCGCGAGCGCGGCCGCGGAGAGGTTCGAGCTCTTGATCGAGGTGAACGTCGCGCGCGAGCCGCAGAAGCACGGATGCGCGCCGGAGCAGGTCGCGGAGGTGGCGCGCGCGATCGCGGCCGGGAAGAAGCTCGCCCTGCGCGGCTTGATGACGATCCCCCCCGCCGCCGACGATCCGGAGGCCTCGCGGCCCTGGTTCCGTGAGCTCGCGCGGCTCGCGGCGAGCCTGAAGGAGGAGCTCGGCCTCTCGGCGCCGCTCGATCTCTCCATGGGCATGAGCCACGACTTCGAGGTGGCGGTCGCGGAGGGCGCGACCCTCGTGCGGGTGGGCACGGACATCTTCGGACCGCGACCGGCCGCGCGGGGCGCCTGATGGCGGGCAAGAGGACGTCCGACGCGAGCCGCTCCGGCGCGACCCTCTTCGAGTCCGCGCATCGCATCGATCCGGATCTGAAGAAGACGGTCCCCCTCGCCGAGCGCATGCGCCCGCGCGCCCTGTCCGATCTCGTCGGGCAGGAGCACCTCGTGGGGCCGAAGTCGCCCCTCGCCCAGGCGGTCGCGGCCGATCGGGTCCGATCAATGATCCTGTGGGGCCCGCCCGGATCGGGGAAGACGACGCTCGCCCGCATCGTCGCGGAGACCACGCGCGCGCGCTTCGTCGCCCTGAACGCGGTGCTCGCGGGGGTCGCCGACGTGCGCGAGGCGACGAGCGCGGCGCGGGACGCCCGACGCCTCGAGGGCAAGCGGAGCATCCTCTTCATCGACGAGATCCACCGCTTCAACAAGGCGCAGCAAGACGCGCTCTTGCCCCACGTCGAGGACGGGACGTTCACCCTCATCGGCGCGACGACGGAGAACCCTTCCTTCTCCGTCAACGCGCCCCTCCTCTCGCGCTGCAAGGTCTACCGCCTGAAGACGCTCGACGAGGCGGCCCTCGCGCGGCTCCTCGAGCGAGCCCTCGAGCGCCCCGACGGCCTCGAAGGGCAGATCACCGCCGAGCCGGAGGCGCTCCGCGCGATCGCGCGCCTCGCCCAGGGCGACGCGAGGAGGGCCCTCACCTCCCTCGAGCTCGCCACCGACGACGTGCTCGCGCGCGGCGGGACCACCGTCTCGATCGACGACGTGGCCGCCCAGGGCGAGCAGAAGACGCTGCTCTACGACAAGGCGGGCGAGGAGCACTACAACGTGATCTCCGCGTTCATCAAGTCGATGCGCGGATCGGATCCCGACGCGGCGATCTACTGGCTGATGCGGATGATCGAGTCGGGGGACGATCCGCTCTTCTTGCTCCGGCGCATGATCATCTTCGCGAGCGAGGACATCGGCAACGCCGACCCGCGCGCGCTCGAGGTCGCGGTCGCGGCCGACGCCGCGTTCCGCCGGCTGGGGATGCCGGAGGGGATGTACCCGCTCGCCCAGACCGCGCTCTACCTCGCGAGCGCCCCCAAATCGAACCGCGCCACCACGGCCTGGCAGCGCGCGCAGGCGGCGGTGAAGGAGCACGGCGCCCTCGAGGTCCCGATGCACCTGCGGAACGCCGTCACCAAGCTCATGAAGAGCGAGGGCTACGGCACGGGCTATCGGTACGCCCACGACGAGCCGGAGGGCTACGCCGCCGGCGCGACCTACCTGCCCGACGCGCTCTCGGGGACGCGCTTCTACGAGCCGTCGGAGCGCGGGTTCGAGAAGACGATCGCGGACCGGCTCGCGTTCCTCAGGAGCCGCAGCGAGCGAGAGCGTCCTTGAGCTCTCCGATCGCCTTCGAGTCGCCGGCGGCGGTGGCCTTCGCGATCCCCTGCTCGATCCAGCCCACCGCGGCGCCGGCGCGCCCGGCGTCGATCAGCATCTGCCCGCACATCAGGTACATCGGCACGTAGGCGGCGTCGTGCTCGCGCAGCGCTTCGAACGCGGCGAGCGCGTCGTCGAGGCGACCGGCGCCCTTCAGCTCGAGGGCGTAGGCGTAGCGGGCGAAGCTGTCGGCCTGACCCTTCGCGATGAGGGTCTCGAGGTAAGCGAGGCGCTTGCTCATGGGCGCCTCACTCGCTCTCGACGACGCTGATCGACGGGAGGTTGCGGTACTTCTCACCCCAGTCGAGCCCGTACCCGACCACGAATTTATCTTCGATCGTGAAGCCCAGATAGTCGACCGGCACCTGGATGCGCGTGCGCGAGGGCTTGTGGAGGAGGGCGCAGACCTTGATGCTGTTGGGGCGGCGCGTCCGGAACAGATCGAGCAGGTGGGCGATCGTCAGGCCGGTGTCGACGATGTCCTCGACGATGAGGATGTCCTCTCCTTCGATCGGGCGCGAGAGGTCCTGGGTGATCTGGACGACGCCGCTCGTCGTCGTCCCCTCGCCGTAGGAGCGCACCCCGAGGAACTCGATGCGCATCGGCAGGTCGATCGCGCGGGAGAGATCCGCGGTGAAGACGAAGCTCCCCTTGAGCACCGCGACGAGGACGAGGTTCTTGCCTCGGTAGTCGGCGGCGATCTGCTCGCCGAGCTCCTTCACCCTCTTCGCGATTTCCGCTTCCGAGATCATGGTCACGATGCGCTGGGCCATGGCGATGCGCGTATCGCAGCGGGCGGACCACCGCCACACCAAAAGCGGTCAGGGCCCGGCGTCGGCCTGCGTGGGGAGCGGCACGCTGCGCAGGATCGAAGGCACCTCGACGGGCTGCGGATCCTCCACCCGGTCTCCCAAGAACGTCCTCCACTGCGCGACGTAGCGGCCCTGCTTCGGGCCCACGATGTAGCGGCGATCGAGGGCGGGCACGGTGACGACGGGGACCCCGTCGAGGTAGAGGGTCATCGGCTGATCGCGGCCGTTGTCGGCGATGAGCCCGTCGGGGGGCGCGGCCGGATCGTTGGTGTGGGCCTCGACCGCCATCGTGCGGAACGCCTTGAGCTCGTCTTGGGAGAGGAGCACCCCGTCGAGCGTCTCCGGGAGACCCTCCTCTCTGCGCTCTGCTGCTGGCGGCGGCACGAGGATCTCCCCCGGGGAGAGGTCGCTCCGCTTCTCCATCGAAGAGACGACGAAGTCGAGGCCGCCGCCGCCCACCCAGTCGAAGCTCGCGGCGAGGGGGACCTCCTCCGGCAGACACTCGGGCGAGGCGGGATCGATCCCCATCATCTCGACGAGGGCGCGGCAGAGGAGCGGCCCTCCCAGCCCCGCCTCCGGGAAGCGCGCGAGCTCGAGCTTCACCCGACCGAGCGGCGACAAGAGCTCCACGTCGCGGGTGGGATTGCCGAGGCGCTTGCCGTCGCTCGAGAGCGTCTTCTGCCCGGGTGAGAGCGCGGTCACGTCGACGCGCCGCTCCCCGAGCACCGTCCGCAGCGCCCCCGCCGGCACCACCCGGTACCGCGTCGAGCCCGGCCAGAAGACGAGGGTGCCGTAGCGATCGAAGCGCGCGCGGAGCTCGGCGTGGTACGAGAGCGGGAGCGCGCGCGACTCGAACATCATCTTCATCCGGCCGATCGCCGTCATCGTGATCCCGACGAGGGGCGCCGTCGCCTTCGACGCCGCGTCGATGCCGGGTTGAAAGACCTCCGCGGCTTGGGGCGGCTTCGGCAGGGCGCGAGGAAGGAACGCGGCCTGGAGGGTGAGCCCGACCTGCTCCTCGCGGGTGAGGGCGTCGGTCGTGAGCTTGGAGTCGGGCCGGAACGGGCGCGGCGCGGGAGGGCCCGCCTCGGGGATGATCAAGCGGCCGGAGACGGGATCGAACTCGAGGCCTCCGCCCGCGTCGGGAGGGACGTCGTCGTCGGTGGCCTGCCCAGTCGGGATCGTCGTCGAGACGGGCGGCGGCGGCTGAGAGTCGGGAGGATCCTTCTGGGTGCCGCCGGAGGTCCCGTTGTCCGGCGGGCACGCCGCCGCGAGGAGCGCGACGACGGCGAGCAGGAAGGCCCGAAGGCCGAGCTCAGCCTTCTCGCGCGAACGAGTCGAGGACGAGCGCGCGCGGGTCGAGCGGCGGGGGGTTGGGCGCATGATGGGTATCGAGAAAGACGCAGTGGGCGGCGGGATGGTGCTTGAGAAAGAGATTGCAGTTCGCCGGCTCGTTGTCGAACGTCGCGACGACGTTCCCGTGCCGCGCGAGCGAGGGGGCGACCTCGTGCTTGAACTCGGCGTCGGGGATCTCGAACGCGGGCTTGGTCACGAGGGAAGTCCCCACCACCCCGATCGGGAAGCCGAGGTCGCGCAGGCTCGCGAACGTCCCGAGGGCCATGTTGGGGAGGTCGCGCCCGGTGAGGTAGACGATGGTCGCCCCCGCCTCGTAGCAGGCGCGGACGAAGGCGAGCGCGCCCGGGGTCTCCGTGTCGTAGCGCATGTACGCGTCGGTGAAGAACCGCGCCTTCCAGAAGGCGAAGCCCTCTTCGTGGAGGCGAGGGTCGTCGATGCCGAGCCGGTGGAGGTTCTCGTCGAGGCCGTACACGATCCGTTCGGCGGTCGCGGCGGCGAGCCTCCGCGCCGCGTCCGGGTGAGGCTCGGCCCAAGCCTCGGCGAGCTCGTGGAAGATGCGGGCGACCCGCGGGCGGTTGTCGAGGAGGGTCCCGTCGAGGTCGAAGACGAGGACGGGCGCCGGCTGACCGGGGACGAGCCGGCACATCTCGATGAGCGAGCGGAGCAGGTCCGAGCGGTGGGACGAGGCGAGGCGACGGGGGTGAAACGCAGAGCGATTCAAGGACGAGAGGCTCCTTCGGCCGCAAAACGACGCAGCCCCATAGCCGGAAACCGCTGTCGCGACGTGAGCGGTGTGGGCTGGACGCACCGATCGGGTGCGCAGATGTAATTAAAACGCCTACATTCTTTTGGCCCGCCTCGCGTCGCGTCCATACGCTTCGAGCCTGAAATCACCACGGTTTCGCGCGGTCGCAGCGGCCCTCGCAGCAGCGCGGAACCTTCCCTCGTGAACGTTCGGAGGTCACCGTGCGAGAGCGCGCCGTGTTCGTTCTTCCATTGTTGCTGGCGACCTTGGCGACCGGCTGCAACAAGAGTCCGCGCGACAAGCTCCAGGGCAAGTGGGTCGGCGAAGACGTGCAGCACGTCCATCCCTCCCAGCTCGCGCGGGCCCAAGGATGGGTGAAGCAGACCCACCTCGAGCTGAACGGCAACAACGCGACCGTCTCCATCCCCGCCGAGGAGCCGAGGTCCGGCAGCTTCAAGGTCGCGAAGGTCGAGGGCAGCGACATGGAGGTCGTCTTCACTCGCAAGGCCGGCGCGGGAGAGGACCGCTCCAAGATGTCGATCGCCGACGACGGCAAGCTCCACTGGACCATGGATAACGGCGTCGTCCTCGTCATGCACCGCGAGTAGCAGGCTGCTGAAAGAGTCGGCGTCATGCCTCTCGGCAACCCCCGGCTCCCCTCGCTGTCCGAGGGGGGAGATCCGTCGGAAGACGATGCGGATTCTTTCGAGCACGCTTTCCGTTTGAGACAGGGCTTCATCGTTGGTGAAGCGCAGGACGAGGATGCCACGCCTTCGGAAGTTCTTTCACGTCGTGGAGCAGGCGCGAGCGTCACGCTTGCTCAGCGCCGGACGCTCTCGCGCCGAACGCGGAGCGTGAGCGTCCGCGCCGCGCCGCTCGGGTCGGTGCGCTCCACGACCGCGATCACGTCCTCGTTGAGGGGCCCGCTGAGGGCGTCGCGCGCCTGCTCGATCGTCGCGGTCGCGCGCCCCGCGAGGCTCACGATGCGATCCCCCGGCTCGATGCCGCCGAGCTCGGCCTCGCCGCCCTCGGGCACGTCGACGATCACGACCCCTCCCCCGCGCTCGGCGAGGGTGACCGCGATCGAGCCGGCCGCCTTGATCTTCGGGGGCGTGTAGTCCTGCGCGGGGATGGTGATCGTCACCCGCCGGGTCACGCGATCCGCTCGGACCTCGACCCCGGTGACGCGGCCGCGCCCGAGCTCGGGGCTGTACGCCTCGAGGTCGACCATCCCGGAGGGGACGCCGGCGAGCTCGAACCGGCCGTCGGCGTCGGTCTGGACGATGCCGTGCGGGAGCTTGCCGACAGGGAGATACGTCGGCACCGCGCCGACCCCGACCCGCGCTCCCGCGACCGCTTCGCCCGCGTCCGTCTCGACCTTTCCTTCCACCGAGCCCGAGGCGAGCAGGTCGATCTTGTCCAGCTGGATGGGCCTCCGGCCGTCGCCTTCGATCATGAGGACGCGCTCGTCGTCGGCGTAGTCGGCGGCGCGCACGACGAGGCGCGCGCGGCCGAGGGCGAGATCGTCGATCTGGAACGTGCCGTCCTCCGCCGTCTTCGTGTGGCGCGACCCGGCCTCCGTGAAGAGGGTGATGTCGGCCTCCGCGATCTGCACGCGGCCGCCCTTGCCCGTCACCTCCCCCTTGAGCACGAAGCCCGGCCGCATCGTGAACGTGTGGACCTTGCCCGCCTCCGCGAGCGTCTCCACGAGCGGCGCGCGCCCCGGCCGCTCTGCCACGATCCGCAGCGGCAGCCCGCGCGCCCCCGGCACCTCCACCTCCCCGTCGTCGTTCGTGAAGTGGGTTCGGAACAGGGCCGTCCCGAGATCGAGGGAGACGACGCGCGCCTCCACCCGGGACACCGGGAAGCCGCGCTCGTCGACGAAGCGCAGGGTGGTGGGCTCGCGCGGCTTGGGCAGGACGATCTCGATCGTGCGGCGGCGGTTCGGCTCCACCTCGAGATCGACGCGGGCCGCGATCTCCCCCAGCGAGTCGCCGCGGTACACGGTGACGAGCACCGCCTCCGGCACCGCCGCGAACGCGAACGATCCGTCGTCGGTCGTGTACGTGACCTGGGTGAAGGTGCCTTCGAGGGCGGCGACCTCGACCCGCGCCCCCGCGACCGCCATCCGATCCTCTTCGAGCACACGCCCTTCGAGGCGACCGCCGCGGCGCAGGACGATGTGGACGGTGCGCTCTCCGCCGGGGGGGAGCGTGAACACGTCCGACAGCGCCTCGACGTACTCGGGGTGGTGCACGAGGACCTGCACGCGCCCGGGCGTGACGGGGCTGCAGCGGAAGGTCCCGTCGTCCTGGGTGACCCACGGCTCGCCCCCGCGGCCCTCGCCGCCGGTCGAGAACGCGCCCCCCGCGTGGGGGATGGGAGGGATGGGCCCCGGCATGACCCCGAGCTCGCCCCTCGGGAGCAGCGGCGTCGGCCCGCCCATCGCGAACTCGAAGAGATCGTCTCGGAACGTGGAGCGGTCGGTCGTCTCGTGGATCGGCATCCCGTCCACGTCGGTGCCGAGGACCTCGATGATGGCCCCGTCGATCGGGAAGCCGCGCTCGTCGCGCACGTCGCCGGCGATCGCGCCGCCGCGCAGGAGCGGGATCGTCACCGCGTCGTCCTTGACCGCGTCGTTGCCGACGACGCGCGGGACGAAGCCTTCCGCGCGCGCGCTGATCGTCACTGCCTCTTCGCTGATCGGGCCCAGCACGGCCATGCCTTGCTTGTTGGTCTTCTGCTGGATCGGGAACGAAGAGAGCCCCTCCTCCACGAGGACGACGGCGGCCCCCTCGATCGGCGGCGGCTCGAGGCCGCCTTCGCGGACCGGCCCGTCGGTGACGGTCACAGTGACGAAGCGGCCCTCGCGCAGGACCAGGGTCCGCTCCACGAGCTTGCCCTGCGCGACCGGCACGCTCATGTCGGTGGCGGAGACGAGCCGCTCGCGGCGCGCCTTCAGATCGTAGAGACCGGCGTAGAGCCCGACGATCGTGACCTTGCCCTCCTCGTCCGTCTTCGCGCTGCGGGCCGGCCAGACCGTCGGGCCGGAGAGCATGACCTCGGCGTCGGGGACGGCCTTGCCGTCGACGTCGACCACGGACACCTCGAGGCCGCCGAGGCGCTCGAGCTTGATCTCGAGGGGCGCCACGTCGGGATAGACGCCGCTCCGTGAGACCGGATCGTAGCCCTCCGCGCTCGCCGTCACCGACCACGGCGGCGGGCCCAGCCGATCGAACGACGCGAGGCCCTCCCCGTCCGCGATCACGACGTGAGGCAGCGCGTCCGTGGAGACGACGGTGACGGTCGCGCCTGGGATCACCTCGGCCTTCTCGCCGACGACGCGGACCGCGAGCGCGTTCGCGTCGCGCAGGGCGAGGGTCACCGAACGCTTGGGCGGGCCGACCTCCCCCTCGATCGGATCGAGCATGACCCGCGTGGACGCGCGGCTCTTGTTGCGACCGTACGCGAGCACCCACGTCTCGCCGCGCGGCAGGCCCGGGAACGAGAGCGCCTCCGAGCTCCGCGTCCACTGCTCGCCCGCGAAGAACACCTCGCCCGAGCCGTCGACGTGGAAGACCCGGACGACCGCCTCCGCGAGGGGCCGGCCCTCCGCGTCCACGACGTGCACCTCACAGCTCGCGTCGCCCGCGGGGACGGCCGCGGGCGCCGCCACCATCGCCCGCGCCGGCAGCGGCGAGAGGAGCACGTCGCGCAGCCCGAACAGCGTGACGAGCTGGACCGCGATCGCGACGAAGATCGTGAAGCGCTCGACGAGGCGTGCTCCGAACGAGCGCGCCATCGCTCAGCCTGCGGGCCTCTCGCGGTGCTCCGCGACGACCGCGAGCACCTCTTCGTCGGTGAGGTTGTGCTGCGTCGTCTTGGCGCGCGAGAGGATGGCGTCGACGAGCTCCTTCGAGGGCTCGATCTGGCGCTGCCGCAGCCAGTAGTTCACGTTGGAGGCGCCCGACATGTACCCGATGCAGATCTCTTGCTGCCTCCCGAACATGCCGGCCGGCACGCCCGAGTAGATGCGATCCGCGAGCCACGCGTCGCCCTTCTGCTGGGCCTTGATGATGGCGGCGGCGTGGACGCCGGTCGCGGTCCGGAACGCGTCGGCCCCGACGAGCGGATAGTTGATCGGCACCGTCCAGCTCACCGCCTCCGCCGCGACCCGGCAGTAGTCGAGGAGGTGGGTGAGATCCTGATCCTTGAGGTAGCCGAGGAGCTTGAGGTTCAACAGGATGAGCTCCATCGGGGCGTTGCCGACGCGCTCGCCGATGCCGAGGGCCGTCCCGTGCACGCGATCGGCGCCCCACTCGAGGGCCATGATCGCGTTCGGGAGCGCGAGGCCTCGATCGTTGTGGCCGTGCCAGTCGATGCCGACGTTCGCCCCCATCGCCGCGACGAGGCTCTTCGTGAAGCCGATGAGGTTGCGCGTCCCGTCCGGCGTGGAGTGGCCGACGGTGTCGCAGAGGCAGAGCCGGGACGCGCCGTGATCGATCGCGTTCTTGAACAGGGTCGCGAGGGAGTCCGGCCTGGACCTCGTCGTGTCCTCCGTGACATATGCCACGGTGAGCCCTGCTTTGACCGCCACGTCGATCGCCTCCGCGGAGCGCTTGGCGATGGTGGCGATGTCCCAATCCTCCGCGAGCTGCCGGATCGGGCTCGAGCCGATGAAGGCGTAGACCTCGACCGGCATCCCCGCGCGCTGGGAGATCTCGATCATCGGCGTGATATCGCTGACGACGGTGCGGCCCGCGCACGCGACCCGGAGCTTCAGCTTGTGGTCGGTGATCTCGCGGCACATCCGCAGCACGTCGTCGAACGCACGTTTGGAGCTCCCCGGCAGCCCGATGTCCGCGACGTGGATGCCGATCTTGTCCATCAGGTGGATCAGCTTCAGCTTCGCGCCGATGTCCGGATCGGTGACGCTCGGGTTTTGCAGCCCGTCCCGGAGCGTTTCGTCGAAGAAGCTCATGTGCTCGGGGAAGAGCCGGCCTCTTCGGCTGACCTCGTTCCAGTCGTAGATGAGCTCCCCCTGGCTCGCGTCTCGCTCCGTCGCGTGCATGGTTCAGTATACCTCGCCTCCGCGGAGATGCGGCGTGAACACCGCACGCTTCGACGCGGAATAGCGCTCGCAAGCCGTGGCTTATGCGGGCCCGAGACTCTAAGCTTGGAAACCTTCTATGTGGCAATCTCTTCCCGAGTTCGGGACGGTCGTGCTCTACGCCATCCTGGCCGCCGCCGGCTACACGTTCGCCGTCGCGCTCGCCGCCGGAGCATCGCGTAGACCGCGCCTCCTCCAAGCGGCGAGGTACGGCGCCTACGGCACGCTCTCGTTGATCGGCCTCGGGGTGCTGACGCTCGCGTACGCCTTCGTGAGCAGCGACTTCCGCCTCCACTACGTGGTCGAGAACAGCGACCGCGGCATGTCGACGGCCTACCAGGTCGTCGCGCTGTGGGGCGGGCAGAGCGGGTCGTGGCTGTGGTGGATCTTCCTCACCGGCCTCTTCAGCGGCATCTGTCTGAGGTGGATGGGGCGCCGCTACCAAGAGCTCCAGCCCTACGTCATCGCGACCATCATGAGCGTCATCGCGTTCGAGACGCTCCTCCTCATCTTCTCGGTCGCTCCGTTCCGCACCAACCTGGGAGGCGCCCCCCTCGAGGGCAACGGCCTCAACTACCAGCTGCGGACGACGTACATGATCATCCACCCGCCGAGCCTGTACATCGGCTTCACGAGCGCGGTGGTCCCCTTCGCCTTCTGCGTCGCCGCCCTCATCACCGGGCGCCTCGACACGGAGTGGATCAACGCCACCCGCAAGTGGATGGTGTTCTCCTGGCTCTTCCTCACGATCGGCAACGTCCTCGGGATGATGTGGGCCTACGAGGAGCTCGGCTGGGGCGGTGACTGGGGCTGGGATCCCGTCGAGAACGCGGCGTGCCTGCCGTGGTGGACGGCGAGCGCGTACGTCCACTCGACGATGATCCAAGAGCGGCGCGGGATGTTCAAAATCTGGAACGTCTTCCTCATCGTCGCCACGTTCTGGCTCACGATCTTCGGCACGTTCCTCACCCGCTCCGGGATGATCTCGAGCGTCCACTCCTTCGCGAAGAGCAGCATCGGCGAGTACTTCCTCTACTACCTCGGCTTCATCGCCGCCCTCTGCGCGGGCCTGGTGGTGTGGCGCAGGCCGATGCTCCGCGGCGAGGCCAGCCTGGAGTCGCCGCTCTCGCGCGAGACGGCGTTCGTGCTCAACAACTGGGCGCTCCTCGGATGCTGCGTCTTCATCGCGACCGCCACGTGCTGGCCGCTCTTCAGCGAGTATTTCCTCAAATACCAGTCCGCGGTCGGGCCGACGTTCTACAACTTCTGGCTCCCGATCCCGTTCGTCACCGTCTTCCTGTTGATGTGCATCGCCCCCCTGCTCGGGTGGCGCAAGACGACGCCGGAGCTGTTCCGGAAGAGCTTCTTCTGGCCTACGGCGGCGATGGTGGTCGGCATCATCCTCCACGTCTCGCTCGCGAAGACGCTCCGGATGCCGGTCTTCGTCAAGCTGACGAACCTCTACCCGCCCCCCGATCCGGGCTCGGACCTGAGCCCGTTCAGCCTGC